>NZ_BJUV01000004.1 GCF_007988805.1 Frigoribacterium faeni
GGCTCGTGCTGCCCGTCGGACGCCGCCTGCCGTGGGCCGCCGGGACGATCGGCCTGATCGTGCCGGTCGTGTACAGCGTCTACTCCCTCGTCCGCGGCGCGGTGATCGGCTTCTACCCCTACCCGTTCTTCGACCCGGCGGTGCAGGGCGGCTACGGCGGGGTCGCGCTCTACCTCGGAGCGCTGATCCTCGCGCTCGCCGTGCTGGCGTTCGCCCTGCTCGGGCTGGCGCGACTCAGCGCCCGACTGGGGAAGGCTCGCTCAGGGCGCTGACGCGACCCGCGCCTCCTCGGCCCGGTGCCCCCGGCTGGGGAGCGGCGCGCTCAGCGGTAGTGCTGCTCACCGCGGGCGGCCGCCACCACCACGTCGCGGATCCGGGCCGCCCGGTTCTCGGGCCGCTTCAGCGCGGCGAGGCGGAAGAACACGCGGAACCGCTCCGTCTTCGTCAGGGACGCGAAGTACGCGCTCGCCGCGGGGTCGGCGTCGAGCGCGGCCTGGAGGTCGTCGGGGGCGACGGCGTCCTTCTGCCGGTAAGCGGCGTCCCACCGGCCGTCGGCCTTGGCGCGGTCGACCTCCGCCTGACCCGCGGGTGTCATCCGCCCCTCGTCGATCAGCCGGGCGACGTGCTCGCGGTTGATCTGCGACCAGGGGCTGTTCCTCCGGCGGGGCTGGAACGCGGTCAGCATGTGGTCGTCGTCGAGCCTGCTGCCCTGGCCGTCGATCCAGCCGTGACAGAGCGCCACGTCGAGGGCCTCGGACCACGTCATGCCCGGTGCCGTCGAGCGCACCTTCCGCAGGGTGAGCCGGACGCCGCCCGCGTCGGGCTCGCCCTCGAGGTACTCGCGCCACTCGTCGACGGTGACGTCGAGCACGGGCTTGTCCGCGAAGCTGACCATGGCAGCACTGTAGCGACCGGGCCGAGGTCAGGCGGCGGCGCTCGGGAGACGAGCCGGAGCGATGCCGCGCGGCTACGCGCCGAGCAGCAGCCGCAGGCCGAGCAGGGCCATCACCACCGCGATGATCCCGTCGAGCACCCGCCAGGCGAGGGGCCTCGCGAACACCGGACGCAGGAGGCGCGAGCCCAGACCCAGCGCGGAGAACCAGACGACGCTGCCGAGCACCGCTCCCCCGGCGAACCACCAGCGCAGGTCGCCCGCATGCTGGTTCGCCACCGAGCCGAGGAACACGATCGTGTCGAGATACGTGTGCGGATTGAGCCAGGTGAAAGCCAGAGCGGTGAGGACGGCCGAGCGGACGCTCACGGTCGGAGCCACGGCGGAACCGTCCACGACGAGCACCCCCACCGGGCGGATCGCGCGCTTCGCGGCGAACGCCCCGTAGGCCAGGAGGAACGCCGCACCCACCAGCCGCACCACCACGACGACCTCCGGCAGGGCCGTGACCAGGGCGCCGACGCCGGCGACCCCGGCGCTGATCAGCAGCGCGTCGCTGACGGCGCAGACCACGACCACGGGCACGACGATCCGGGTCACGCCGGTCAGCCCGACCCGGAGCACGTAGGCGTTCTGGGCGCCGATGGCGACGATGAGGGCGAGACTCGTGCCGAAGCCGACGAGGGCGGTGGGGAGGACGGAGGTGAGCTGCACGTCGACGACGCTAAGGCCCGGTGGGCCATTCCTCCAGGTCATGATCGCGATGCCGCATAAGCTCTGCTTATGACCCGCTTCACCATGGATCAGCTCGACACGCTGCGGGCGGTCGTCGACGAAGGCGGCTTCGAGGCGGCGGCCCGCCGTCTGCACATGACGCAGTCGGCGGTGTCGCAGCGCATCAAGCAGCTCGAGAGGGCGTCGGGGCAGGTCCTGCTCCGGCGGTCCACGCCGGTCGCCCCGACGGCGGCCGGCGACGTGGTGCTGCGCTACGCCCGACAGGTCGACCTGCTCGCGGCCGAGGCCCTCTCCGAGCTGGGCGGGGCCGAACCCTCGGCGAGCCCCACCACGCTCGCGATCGCGGTCAACGCCGACTCGTCGGCGACGTGGTTCCTGGAGGCGCTGGCCGGGATGCCGCCGCAGCTCCCGGTGGTCTTCGACCTCCGTCGAGCCGACCAGCAGCACACCGCCGCGCTGCTGCGATCGGGGGACGTGCTCGCGGCCGTCACCTCGACGCGGGAGGCCGTGCAGGGCTGCAGCTCGGAGGCGCTGGGCACGATGCGCTACCGCGCCGTGGCCAGCCCCGGCTACCGCGACCGTTGGCTCGGCGGCGTCGCCGACGTCTCGCGCCTCGACGGAGCCCCGATGCTCGTCTTCGATCGGACGGACGAGCTGCAGCACGACTTCGTCCGGTCGGCGGTCGGGTACGACCCCCGCTCGCCGCGCCACCACGTGCCCGCGTCCGCCGACTTCGCACGCGCGGCCGTCCTGGGGCTGGGCTGGGGCATGCTGCCCGAGGCGCAGGCGATGCCCGAGATCGACGCGGGCGGACTGGTCGAGCTCGCGCCGGACCGCCCGGTCGACGTCGCCCTGTTCTGGCAGCGCTGGACCCTCGGCTCCCCCGCGCTCGACGCCCTGACCGAGTCCGTGCGGACCACCGCCCGGACGGCGCTTCACCAGCGCCCCTGACATCGCACCCGCCACGCCCGCCGCACCCGCCACGCGCGACAGGCCGCCCACCGAGACGGTGGGCGGCCTGTCGTGGCGGTCGGACCCTCGGGCTACCGGTTCGCGCCGGAACCGGAGTCCGGCGTGGAGCGGGCGTCGGGCTCGTCCCGGGCCGGGGGCGCCACCGGGGCGCCGGACGCCACCGCGCCCGCCGTGGCCGACTCGCTCGCGACCGAGGTCGCCCGACCGCGGGCGGCGGCCTCGAGCTCGTCCGCCTCGGCGCCCGACACGGCCTCGCCGCGGGCGACCATGCCGGCCACGTCGCTCAACGCGATCTGCGGCAGGAAGATCGCGAGCACCAGGGCGACGGCGATGAACGGCACGAGGTAGAGGAACACCGGGGCGAGCGAGTCCGCGTACGCCTCGACGACCAGACGACGGATCGCCTCGGGCAGCTGGTTGAGCGTCGCCGGGTCGAGCGTCGCCGTGGCCGACGCCGCGTCGCCGGCCGACGCGCCCGCGTCCCGGAACACCGTCGTCAGGTTCTCGGTGAGACGACTCGTGAACATGGCGCCGAACACGGCCACGCCGAGGGCGGCTCCCACCTCGCGGAAGTAGTTGTTGGTGCTGGTCGCCGTGCCGACGTTCGCGGCGTCGACGGAGTTCTGCACGACGAGCACGACCACCTGCATGATCAGGCCGAGCCCCGCGCCGAACACGAACAGGAACACGCAGATCAGCCACAGGGGCGTGTCGGCGGTCAGCGTGGTGAAGAGGAGCATCGCGATGCCGGTGAGGATCGTCCCGACGATCGGGAAGACCCGGTATCGGCCGGTCTTCGAGATCAGGTTCCCCGACAGGATCGAGGTCCCGATCAGACCGACCATCATGGGCACCAGCAGCAGCCCCGACACCGCCGCGGAGGCGCCCGACGACATCTGCAGGAACGTCGGCACGAAGGCGATGGCCGAGAACATGCCGATGCCCAGCACGAAGCCGATCCCCGTCGCGAGGACGAACACCTTGTTGCGGAAGAACGACAGCGGGATGATCGGGTCCTCGGCACGGGACTCGACGACGACGAAGAGACCGACGGCCACGAGCACGCCCGCACCCCAGACCCAGGTCTCGCCCGCACCCCAGCCGTGGTCGGCCTGACCGCCGAACTCGGTGAAGAAGATGAGGCACGTGGTGGCCGCCGAGAGGAGCACCACGCCCAGCACGTCGATCCTCTTGGTGGCCTTCTTGCTCGGCAGGGTCAGCGCCATCCAGGCGATGACGAACGCGGCGACGCCGACGGGGATGTTGATGTAGAACGCCCACTGCCAGGTGAGGTGGTCGACGAAGAACCCGCCGAGCAGCGGTCCGCCGATGGCCGACAGGCCGAACACGGCGCCGAGCGGGCCGAGGTACTTGCCGCGCTCGGAGGCGGGCACGATGTCGGCGATGATCGCCTGAGACAGGATCATGAGCCCGCCGCCGCCGAGGCCCTGGATCGCGCGGAAGACCACGAACATCCAGAAGTCGTCCGCGAAGGCGCAGCCGATGCTGGCGAGCGTGAAGATCGCGATGGCGGCCAGGAACAGGTTCCGTCGGCCGAGCACGTCGCCGAACTTGCCGTAGATCGGCATGACGATCGTCGTCGCGAGGAGGTAGGCCGTGGTGATCCACGCCTGGTGCTCGACCCCGCCGAGCTCGCCGACGATGGTCGGCATGGCCGTCGAGACGATCGTCTGGTCGAGGCTCGACAGGAGCATGCCCGAGATGAGGGCGCCGAAGATGATCCAGATCCGCCTCTTGGTGAGGAGGAACGGCGCATCGCCCTTCGTGGTGGTGGTCGACGTGGTCATGGCGGTGTCAGCGGGCCTCTCGGTCGGTGTCGGTGGTCGGTGGGGAGAAGAGCGTGCGGGCCTGGTCGAACCAGCGCGCGAGCACGTCGTCGAAGCGGGCGGCCGGATCGTCGATCTCGAAGAAGAACTGCTCGACGGCCCGCTGGACGAGGGCCGTCGCGAGCGTGACCGCCGTGTCGACCCGGACGTCGTCGGGGGCGAGTCCCTCGTGTCGGGCGACGGCCGCGAGGATGCGCCGCTTCTGCTCGCCGCCCTCGCGGAGGATCGCGCCGAACAGCCGGGGCTCGCGCTCGAGCGCCTTCTGGAACGCGGTCGCCCGCTCGCGGGTCAGACCGATCTGCTCGATGCGCAGCACCACCAGCACCGAGAGGTCGTCGAAGACGGTCGACAGCGGCGGGAGGCGCGGGTCGCGACGCGACGACGCATACCTCTCGAGGGCGTCGTCCTCGTCGTCGTCGAGCGAGACGCCCATCACGACGTGGTCCTTCGAGGCGAAGTGGTTGAAGAACGTGCGTCGGGAGATGCCGACGGTCGAGCACAGCTGGTCGAGCGTGAAGCCCGCCAGCCCCACGTCGGCCGTGAGCCGCCGGGCCTCGGCGACGAGATCGGCGCGGACGCGGAGGCGTCGGAGCTGGGCCCTGCCGACCGTCTCGGTGTCGTGCGCGGCGGTGCCGGTCATCGCGCGCCTCCTGCTCGATCGTCGCGTCCGTGGTGGTCGGCGACGTCGCCGCGGGCGGTTGCCCGAGATGCATAATTGCACCATTCGGACCAGAGTGCAAGATCGAATCGTCGACCGCCGCGGACGCAGGTCGGTCGGCCCTGCCAGGATCGACCCATGACCTGGCGCAGGATCCTCAAGGCCTTCCCCACCGTCGTCCTCGTGGTCGACATCCTCATCAGGGTGGTGGCCGTCGTGGCGGTGCCCCGCAACCGCCGCCCCAGCTCGGCGATGGCGTGGCTGATGGCGATCTTCGTCGCGCCCATCCCCGGCAGCATCCTCTTCGGGCTGCTCGGATCGTCGAAGCTGCCGCAGGACCGTCGCGACAAGCAGCGCGAGATCAACGACCTCATCCTCGAGAACACCCAGGGCCTCGACAACCGGGCCGCCACGGTCACCCAGCCCCCCTGGTTCGGCACCGTGGTGCAGCTGAACCGCACCCTCGGCGCCATGCCCCTCATCCCCGGCAACACGGCCGCCCTGCTGCCCGACTACGCCGGGTCGATCGCCGCCATGACCGAGGCGGTCGACGCCGCCACCCGCTACGTCCACGTCGAGTTCTACATCTTCACGCGCGACGAATCGACCTTCCTCTTCTTCGACGCCCTCAAGCGGGCGCACGACCGCGGCGTCAAGGTGCGCGTGCTCTACGACCACTGGGCGACCATCCGCAACCCCCAGGGCCGCGTCACCCGGCAGTGGCTCCGCGACTCGGGCATCCGCTTCGAGGAGATGCTGCCGTTCCACCCCACCCAGGGCATGTGGCGCCGGCCCGATCTGCGCAACCACCGCAAGATCGTCGTGGTCGACGGCGACGTCGCGTTCACGGGGTCGCAGAACATGACCGACCCGAGCTACAACAAGCGCGGCAACATGCGTCGCGGACTGCAGTGGAAGGACCTCATGGTCCGCCTCGACGGGCCGGCGGCAATCGGTCTGAACGCCCTCTTCATCACCGACTGGTACAGCGAGACGGACGAGCTGCCGACGGACGCCGAAGCCGAGCCGCTGATCGAGCAGCGCAGCGGAGAGGACGCCCTCGAGTGCCAGGTCGTGCCGAGCGGGCCCGGGTTCGACGGCGAGAACAACCTGCGACTGTTCAACGCCCTGGTCTACGGGGCGCAGGAGCGGTTGATCATCGCCAGCCCCTACTTCGTGCCCGACGACTCCATGCTCTACGCCATCACGACCGCGGCCGAACGCGGGGTCGACGTGCAGCTGTTCGCGTGCGAGGTCGCCGACCAGTTCCTCGTCTATCACGCCCAGCGCTCGTACTACGAGACCCTGCTGCGCTCGGGCGTGCGGATCTTCCTCTACGAGAAGCCGACGGTGCTCCACTCCAAGCACTTCACCGTCGACGACGACGTGGCCGTGATCGGCTCGAGCAACATGGACATGCGCTCGTTCAGCCTCAACTTCGAGGTGTCGCTGATGGTCCGCGGGTCGCGGTTCGTCGACCAGGTGCGCCTGATCGAGAACGACTACCGTTCGCGCTCGCACGAGGTCACCCTCGCGGCCTGGCTGTCGCGACCGGCCGGACTCCAGATCCTCGACAACGTGGCGAGGCTGACGGCCGCCGTGCAGTGACGCCGCGCGCACCCCGACGAGGCTCCCCGGACGCCCGGAGGTCGACGGGCGCATGATGTCCCGGGGCGACGCCCCTCGCCCCGCCCCGCCGGAAAGGACTCCCATGCCGCTCATCCGCATCGATCTCGTCGAAGGCCGCACCGACGAGCAGATCGCCGCCATCGGCGACACGCTGATGGCCACGCTCGTCGAGGTCTACGGCCTCCCCGAGCGCGACCGCTTCCAGATCGTCACCGAGCACCCCGTCGGCCGGCTGACGGCCCTCGACGTCGGGCTCGGCATCGAGCGCTCCGAGCAGGTCGTCGTCATCCAGATCTTCACCCAGGCGGGTCGCACCACCGACGAGAAGCAGGCGTTCTTCGCCGCTCTCGCCTCGGGCCTCGCCGAGGTCGGCGTCGCCGGCGAGGACCTCGTCATCGGCTTCGTCGAGAACACCCCGGTCGACTGGTCGTTCGGCTTCGGACGCGCTCAGTACGTGACGGGCGAACTGGCCAAGCCGGGCAGCTGAGGCGTCCCGGCCCCGGCGGCTCGACGACGTCGGCCGAGACCGACTATCGACCGCCGGGCTCAGGTCGCGAGCGAGCGACGGAGGGTGCGGACGATCTGCGCGCGGGCGGCGCGACCCGATCGGGTGGGCAGCAACGGGTAGGCGTGCACGTCGCCCTCGCCCTCGTGCCACTCGAGCTCGACGCCGGCCTCGGCGGCGCGGTCGCGAAGGAGGTGCGCGTCGGGGTTGAGGACGTCCCGCGTCCCCGTGAACACCGTCACCGGGCCGAGTCCCGCGAACTCGCCGAACAGGGGGCTGACGACGGGATCGCGCAGGTCGAGGTCGCCCCTCCAGTGCTCGGCGAGCACGCGTCCGCCGGGCGTCCCGAGCCATGGATCGGTCGGCTGCACCTCGGGGATGCGGGGGTTGTCCCAGGTCAGGTCGAGCGCGGGGGCGATCAGCACCGTGCGTGCGACGACGACGCCCGCGTCCCGCAGCGACAGGGCGGCCGACAGCACGATCTGACCGCCGGCCGAGTCCCCCGCGAGGGCGACCGGGCCGTCCGCCGAGGCGACCAGGTCGAGGATACCGACCCGCGCCTCCTCGGCCGTGCCGTACGGGACCAGGGGGTAGATCGGCAGGACCACCGTCGTGCGGGCCTCGGCGGCGAGCTGCGCGACGAGGTGCCAGTGCTGCGACACGATCTCGCCGACCCAGCCGCCGCCGTGCGCGTAGACGACGGTGCCGCGCGAGGCGCCGTCGCGCCGCGTGATCGTGTAGACGGGCCAGCCGCCGCGCTGCTCGACGTCGACGCGGACGTCGTCGCGGAGGGCGGCGGGCGGGCCGTAGGGTGCCGGCCGGAGAGACGCCCGTCGGATGCGCCGACGCGCCCCGGCCTCGCTGACGAAGGTCCGGTTCGCCCCCGTCGCCCGCAGGAACACCGGGACCGCCGCCCGCGGAAGGACGAGCCGCGCGGCGAGGGGCACCCGGACGGCGTCCAGGGAGGTGCGGGAGAGGACTCGAGGCAGGCGCGTGGTCACGGCGGCGATGATACCCCGGCTCCGTCCCACGGGCGCGCCGATCGGTCCCCCTCGTGCCGGACCGGCCCCGACCGTCATGGCACCAGGCAGATCGTCGTGATGTCGACCGTCGGGCCGGCCCGCACGTACGACCACCGCTCGAGCCAGTCGACGACGGGGACGACCTGCTCGAAGTCGACCTGGTCCTGCTCGGCCCCGATCCCCTCGCCCGACCAGAGCTCGCGCACGCCGTCGAGGTCGGTGCGCGTGCCCGGCAGCACGTCGACCCCGTCCGGCAGCAGGGGGTCGCCGGACGCGTCGACGAGGCTGTCCGCGTGGTACCAGTAGTTCCACACGACCCCGGGATCGTCGTTGTCGAGGAGGCACTCCTCGCTCCACGCCCGGCCGTTCGAGCCGTCGTTGCCGAAGCCCTCGTCCGGGTCGCCGCCGAGCGCTCGGACGGTGTCGTCGCCGAGGGCGCGCAGCTCGACGCCCGCCTCGTCGCCCGTGTACCGCTGCTCTGCCGCGGTCGGCGGCTGCGCCGTCCGGTACAGGTCCGCCGTCGCCGCGGAGATCTGCACGACGACGACGAGTCCGCAGGTCGCGAGTCCGACCACGAGCACCAGGGTGGCCGCGACGAGGGCCACGCCGGAGAGCGACGGGTCGCGGCGCCGGGCGCGCACCTGCCCGATGAGCACGGCCAGCGGCACCCCGACGCCGATCGCCGCGCCGACGACGAGCCACACGGTGAGGCCGAGCCCGCCCGTCCGCTCCTCGGTCGGCCCGAACTCGCTCGACAGCATGGCCGACAGCTGGACGATCCACGCCACGACGAGGGCGACCGGCAAGGTCAGGGCGACCGCGACGCCGACGCCCCGACCGGTCGTCTTCGTGCGCTCGGCCGCCGCGCTCTCGACCTCCGCGCTCTCGACCTCCGCGCCGTCGCCCGGCGTCCGTGCTCGTCCGTCCATTCCAGCCCCCTGCCGACGTCCTGGCCCCATCCTGGCCCATCGGCGCGTTACGGTCGAGGGATGACCGACTCGCGAGGAGCCTCCCTGCCCGATTCCCGCGGCCGGACCGGCCTCGACCGGACGGGCCGGGAGCTCGACCGGAACCCCGACGTCGTCGTCCGCGACGTCGAGGTCACCTCGGACGGCTGGCACGTCCTCCGCCGCACGACCTTCGACGTGCGCGGGAGCGACGGGCGGTGGTCGACCCAGCAGCGGGAGACGTACGACCGAGGCAACGGCGCGACGATCCTCCTGTACGACCCCGAGCGCCGGACCGTCCTGCTCACCCGGCAGTTCCGGTTCCCCGCCTACGTCAACGACCACCCCGACGGGATGCTCGTCGAGGCCGCCGCGGGTCTGCTCGACGAGGACGACCCCGAGACCGCGATCCGCCGGGAGGCCGGCGAGGAGCTCGGGGTCGAGGTCGGCGCGCTGACCCACGTCTTCGACGCGTACATGAGCCCGGGCTCGGTCACCGAGCGCCTGCACTTCTTCGCGGCCGCCTACTCCCCCGTCGACCGGACCGGAGTGGGCGGCGGTGTCGCCGACGAGGGCGAGGACATCGAGATCCTCGAACTCCCGTTCACCGAGGCGCTCTCGATGATCGCCGACGGACGGATCGTCGACGGCAAGACGATCATGCTGCTCCAGTGGGCGGCGCTGCAGGGTGTCGTGGCCGGCCGGAGCCCGCTCCCATGACCGCATCGGTTCGTCTGTGGGCCCTACCGGGCTCGAACCGATGACATCCACGGTGTAAACGTGGCGCTCTACCAACTGAGCTAAAGGCCCCTGCGCCGGATGGACCGGGCGGGTCGTGACAAGGCTAGCGGTTCAGGAGGCGCGGGTCGCGCCTCCCTGTCGAGGTCGCCTCAGACCGTGACGGGCACCAGGGCGTCGAGGGAGGCGCGGTAGTCGTCGAGCGAGCGGGCCTGGCCGGGCTCGGTGACGAAGTGCTCGCGGATGACGCCGTCGATGTCGATCAGGAACGTGGCCCGCGTCGCGAAGCCCTTGTGCTCGAGGAACACGCCGTACTCCTTCGACACCTCGCCGTGCGGCCAGAAGTCCGCGAGCAGCGTGAAGTCGTAGCCCTTCTCCTCGGCGAAGGCGCGCAGCGTGGCCTTGGAGTCGACCGAGACGACGAGCAGCTCGACACGGTGGTCCTGGAACATCGCGAGGTTGTCGCGCAGGGTGCAGAGCTCCTTCGTGCAGGTGCTCGAGAACGCGAGGGGGAAGAAGACCAGCGCCACGGGCTTGACGCCACGGAAGTCCGAGAGCCGGATGTGCTCTCCGAACTGGTTCGGCAAATCGAAGTCGGGAGCCTGGATGTCGTTCTCCAGTGCCATGGTGCGATCCTTCCGCGTCGGCCCGGGCGGCCGGCGACAAACACGATCAGTGATACTACGCCGCACACGACCCGCCGCAAGCGCGTTCTCCCAGGGCGCGCCGAGCCTCTGTCGGTGATGGTCACTAGACTCGTGTGGTCAGGTGGAGTCTCGCTCGGAACCCGGGCGCGTGAGACCTGGCATCTGTCTGTCCACCACACAGGGTGCGACCCACACACGGTGCTATCAACACCACGAGATTGATTGAGGTCAAGGGTGACGGTAAACGACCAGGACCCGTACACGGTCGACACGACCGATCGCGATCCCGAAGAGACCGCCGAATGGCGGGAGTCGCTCGACTCCCTCGTGGCGGCCCAGGGGCACGAGCGGGCTCGCGAGATCATGAAGAGCCTGCTCACTCGATCGAGTGAGCTGCACCTCGGCGTGCCGATGGTCCCGAAGACGGACTACGTCAACACCATCGCCCCCGAAGACGAACCAGAGTTCCCCGGCGACGAGGAGCTCGAGCGGCGCTACCGCCGCTGGATCCGCTGGAACGCCGCGATCACGGTGCACCGCGCCCAGCGCCCCGGCGTCTCCGTCGGCGGACACATCTCGACGTACGCCTCGTCGGCCGCCCTCTACGAGGTCGGCTACAACCACTTCTTCCGCGGCCAGGACCACTCCGGCGGCGGAGACCAGATCTTCTTCCAGGGCCACGCCTCCCCCGGCATGTACGCCCGCGCCTACCTCGAGGGCCGTCTCGGCACCGACCAGCTCGACGGGTTCCGACAGGAGAAGTCGCACGCGTCGGGCGGGCTCAGCTCGTACCCGCACCCGCGCCTCATGCCGTCGTTCTGGCAGTTCCCGACGGTGTCGATGGGTCTCGGGCCGATCAACGCCATCTACCAGGCCCAGAACGCCAAGTACCTCACCAACCGCGGCATCAAGGACGCCTCCGATCAGCAGGTCTGGGCGTTCCTCGGCGACGGCGAGATGGACGAGGTCGAGAGCCGCGGTCAGCTCCAGGTCGCGGCCAACGAGGGTCTCGACAACCTGAACTTCGTCATCAACTGCAACCTGCAGCGCCTCGACGGACCCGTCCGCGGCAACGGCAAGATCATCCAGGAGCTCGAGTCGTTCTTCCGCGGCGCGGGCTGGAACGTCATCAAGGTCGTCTGGGGCCGCGAGTGGGACACCCTGCTCGCCAACGACACCGAGGGCGCGCTGCTCAACCTGATGAACACGACGCCCGACGGCGACTTCCAGACCTATAAGGCCGAGAACGGCGCCTATGTCCGCGAGAACTTCTTCGGCCGCGACCCGCGCGCCCTCGAGCTCGTCAAGGACTACAGCGACGACGACGTCTGGAACCTCAAGCGCGGCGGCCACGACTACCGCAAGGTGTACGCCGCGTTCAAGGCGGCCGCCGAGCACAAGGGCCAGCCCACCGTCATCCTGGCGAAGACGGTCAAGGGCTACGGCCTCGGCCCGTCGTTCGAGGGCCGCAACGCGACCCACCAGATGAAGAAGCTGACGCTCGACAACCTCAAGCAGTTCCGCGACGAGATGCGCATCCCCGTCTCCGACGCCCAGCTCGACGAGAACCCCTACCTGCCGCCGTACTACCACCCCGGCAACGACGACGAGGCCATCCAGTACCTGCACGAGCGCCGCCGCGCGCTCGGCGGCTACGTGCCCGAGCGCCGCTCGAAGTACACCCAGGTCTCGGTGCCCGAGTCGACGTCGTACGACGTCGTCAAGAAGGGCTCCGGCAAGCAGGAGGTCGCCACCACCATGGCGTTCGCCCGCCTCCTGAAGGACCTCCTCCGCTCGAAGGACTTCGGCCACCGCATCGTGCCGATCATCCCCGACGAGGCGCGCACCTTCGGCATGGACGCCTACTTCCCGACGTCCAAGATCTACAACCCGAACGGTCAGCACTACACCTCGGTCGACCGCGAGCTTCTCCTGGCGTACAAGGAGAGCCCCCAAGGCCAGCTGCTGCACGTCGGCATCAACGAGGCCGGCGCGTTCGCGGCCTTCACCGCCGTCGGCACCTCGTACTCGACGCAGGGCGAGCCGCTCATCCCGGTCTACGTCTTCTACTCGATGTTCGGGTTCCAGCGCACCGGCGACGCCATGTGGGCCGCCGGCGACCAGATGGCCCGTGGGTTCATCATCGGCGCCACCGCCGGTCGCACCACGCTCACCGGCGAGGGCCTCCAGCACGCCGACGGGCACTCGCTCCTGCTCGCCTCGACCAACCCCGCCGTCGTCTCGTACGACCCGGCGTACGGCTACGAGCTCGGGCACATCGTCAAGTCGGGCATGGACCGCATGTACGGCACCGACGAGAACGGCGCACCCACCCACGCCGACCCGAACGTCATGTACTACCTGACGGTCTACAACGAGCCGATGCAGCAGCCCGCCGAGCCCGCCGAGGTCGACGTCGACGGCATCGTCCGCGGCATCTACAAGCTCAAGAGCGCCGAGAACCTGGGCCCCCGCGCCCAGCTGCTCGCCTCGGGCGTCGGGGTGCCGTGGGCCCTCGAGGCCCAGCAGCTGCTCGCCGACGACTGGAACGTGGCCGCCGACGTGTGGAGCGTCACCTCGTGGAACGAGCTGCGCCGCGACGGCCTCCAGGCCGAGGAGTTCAACTTCCTCAACCCCGGTGCCGAGCAGCGCACGCCCTACGTCACCGAGAAGCTCCGCGGCGCCGAGGGTCCCTTCATCGCCACGAGCGACTTCATGGCGGCCGTGCCGGATCAGATCCGCGAGTACGTGCCCGGCGACTACCTGACGCTCGGCGCCGACGGCTTCGGATTCTCGGACACCCGCGCCGCCGCCCGCCGGTTCTTCAAGATCGACGGCCCGTCCGTCGTCGTGCGCACGCTGCAGGCCCTCGCCCGCCGCGGCGACGTCGACCCCGGTGTCGTGCAGCAGGCCATCGACCGGTACCAGCTCCACGACGTCACGGCCGGCACCAGCGGCTCCGCCGGCGGGGAGAGCTGACCCCGTCGTGAGTGCTGAGCGGGTCCCGGCCTCGCCGATGGAACCGTCCGCGGCCACGAAAGAGCGCACGCTCGCGTGGCTGCGGACGGTCTCCGGGGAACTCTCGACGGCGACCATCAAGCGGCTCGAGGAGACGCTGCCCTGGTACGGCGACATGCCCCCGGGGCGGCGCTCCGCCGTCGGTCTCGTCGCGCAGGCCGGGATCACCTCGTTCATCAGCTGGTTCGACGACCCCCGGTCGACCCCGTGGATCGCCGCCGACGTGTTCGGCGCGGCGCCCCGCGAGCTCCTCCGCTCCGTGAGCCTGCAACAGACCCTCCAGCTCATCCGCGTCACCGTCGAGGTCGTCGAGGAGCGCGTCAAAGACGGCGACGACTCGCTCCGCGAGGCGATCCTGCTCTACTCGCGCGAGATCGCCTTCGCCTCGGCGGACGTCTACGCCAGGGCGGCCGAGGCCCGGGGCCTCTGGGACGCCCGACTCGAGGCGCTCGTCGTCGACTCCATCCTCAGCGGCGAGTACGACGACGAACTGCCCAGCCGCATCGCCGCCCTCGGCTGGCACGGCCACGGCGAGGTCTCCGTCCTCGTCGGCACGGCGCCCCGCATGCTCGACGTCGACACGCTCCGGCGCACCGCCCGCCACCTCAGCGCCGACGTGCTCATCGGCGTGCAGGGCAGTCGGCTCGTCCTCGTGATCGGCCGTGCCGAGCAGGCCGCCGACGACGCCACCCCGACGACCGGCGCGAGCGGAGCCGGCACCGCTCCACGACCGACCTTCACCGACATCGCGAAGGCCCTCGAGCCCGGCTTCGGCGACGGGCACCTCGTCCTCGGGCACGAGGTGCCGAGCCTCGTCGACGCGTCCAAGAGCGCCAAGGCCGCACTGGCCGGCTTCGCCGTCGCCCGGTCGTGGCGCAACGCGCCGCGCCCCGCCCTCGCCGACGACCTCTTGCCCGAGCGGGCCCTCGCCGGCGACCCCGTCGCCCGCTCGACCCTCGTCAACCGGGTCTACAAGCCACTCAAGAACCACTCCACCGAGCTGCTCACGACCCTCTGGTGCTACCTCGACAACGGCCGCTCGCTCGAGGCGACGGCACGCGAGCTGTTCGTGCACCCCAACACGGTGCGCTACCGCCTCAAACGCGTCTCGGACGTCATCGGCTGGGACGCCACCGGAGCCCGCGAAGCGCTCATCCTGCAGTCGGCGCTGATCCTCGGTTCGATCGCCGACCACGACGGCCAGGTGGGTCGTCGTCGTTGACCCGGCCCGCACCTCCTCGGCTCCGCGGTTGAGACAACCGACAAGCCTCGACCGGATCTTTGGTCGAGTTGCTACACCGGACAGAGGCGCATGCGCGGCATGATGGATCAGTGATCGTTGTCGTAGCGCCCGGTCAGGGCTCCCAGAAACCCGGATTCCTCGAACCGTGGCTGGCCGACCCCCAGCTCGCCGACCGCCTCGCGTCGCTCTCCGACGCTGCAGGGGTCGACCTCGTCGCCCACGGAACCACGTCCGACGCCGACACCATCCGCGACACCGCCGTCGCGCAGCCGCTCATCGTGGCGGCCGGCATCCTCACCTCCCACGCGCTCTTCTCCCGCGTCGACCGTGCGAAGGTCGCCGGCGTCGCCGGCCACTCCGTCGGCGAGTTCACCGCCGCGGCCGTCGCCCACGTGCTGAGCGACACCGACGCGGTGGCCCTCGTCGCCGAGCGCGGACGCGCCATGGCCGACGCCGCCTCCCTGGTCGAGACCGGCATGAGCGCCGTCCTCGGAGGCGACGAGGCCGAGCTGCTCGCGCGGCTCGACGAGCTGGGCCTCTCGCCCGCCAACCACAACGGCGGCGGCCAGATCGTCGTCGCGGGCGAGCTCGCCGCCCTCGCGGCACTCGCCGAGACGCCGCCCGCCAGGGCCCGGGTCATCCCCCTCCAGGTCGCCGGCGCCTTCCACACGCGGTACATGCAGTCCGCGGTCGAACGCCTGCGGACCGCGGCGTCGGCCGTCCCGGCCGCGGATCCCGACCTGACGCTGTGGACCAACCACGACGGCACGGTCGTGGCCGACGGAGGACGCTTCGTCGATCTGCTCGTCGGCCAGGTCTCGTCGCCGGTCCGCTGGGACGCCACCATGGAGTCGTTCTCGGCCGCCGGCGTCACCGGACTGATCGAGCTCGCGCCGGCCGGCGCCCTGACCGGCCTCGCCAAGCGTGCGCTGAGGGGCGTCCCCTCGGTCGCCGTCACGACACCCGACGACCTCCAGGCCGCCGTCGACCTCATCGAGGGAGCAGCATGACCACCCCCCAGCTCAACCAGAACACGGGCGCGCAGTTCACCCGGATCTACGCGCTCGGCGCCGCCCGAGGCGAGAACGTCGTCCCGAACGCCGACATCATCGAGCCGATCAACTCCTCCGACGAGTGGATCCAGCAGCGTACCGGCGTCATCACCCGGCGTCGCGCCGGGAAGGACGTCAAGGTCGTCGACCTCGCCGAGACCGCCGCGAAGGAGGCCATCGAGAAGTCCGGCATCCGCCCCGACCAGATCGGCGCCGTCCTCGTCTCGACCATCGGCGGAGGCGTCGCCACCCCCTCGGTCGCCTCCCTGCTCGCCGAGCGCGTCGGCGCGAACCCGGCCGCCGCCTACGACATCTCGGCCGCTTGCGCCGGATTCACCTACGGCATCGCCCAGGCCGACTCCTTCGTGAAGTCGGGGCTCGCCGAGTACGTGCTCGTCGTCGGAGCCGAGAAGCTCAGCGACATCATCGACCCGACCGACCGCACCATCTCGTTCCTCCTCGCCGACGGCGCCGGCGCCGCGATCGTCGGCCCCGCAGACAGTGCGGGCATCGGCCCGACCGTCTGGGGTTCCGACGGCTCGAAGTGGGACGCCATCGGCATGACCAGCACGATGGTCGAGTACCGCGAGGGCGCCGGCGACGTCGCCTGGCCGACCCTCCGCCAGGAGGGCCAGACCGTCTTCCGCTGGGCCGTCTGGGAGATGGTCAAGGTCGCCAAGCTCGCTCTCGAGCGCGCGGGCGTCACGCCCGACCAGCTCGCGGCGTTCGTGCCGCACCAGGCCAACATGCGCATCATCGACGAGTTCGCCAAGCAGCTGCGGCTGCCCGAGTCGGTCGTGATCGGCCGCGACATCGCGACCACCGGCAACACGTCGGCGGCGAGCATCCCCCTGGCCACCCACCGCCTGCTCGAGGAGAACCCTGAGCTCAGCGGAGGGCTCGCCCTGCAGATCGGCTTCGGCGCCGGACTCGTCTTCGGCGCCCAGGTCGTCGTGCTCCCGTAGCGCGCCGCCTCGCCCCACCCCCTCGGCCTGTATAGGCTTTACCCCGGTCAACCGACACCCCCTCAAGGAGAACAACACCATGGCACTGTCCACCGAAGAAGTCCTCGCCGGCCTGGCCGAGCTCATCAACGACGAGACCGGCATCGCGACCGACACGGTCGAGATGGGCAAGTCGTTCACCGACGACCTCGACATCGACTCGATCTCGATGATGACCATCGTCGTCAACGCCGAAGAGAAGTTCGACGTCAAGATCCCCGACGAAGAGGTCAAGAACCTCAAGACCGTCGGCGACGCCGTCACCTTCATCACCAAGGCACAGGACTAGACGTCAGCTGCCCGGTCGTGCCCGCGAGGGCCGACCGGGCGCACACGTCCACGGTGCCGTCCGGCTCCCGGGTCACCGACCCGACCGGGCCGTCGCCCCTTCAGGAGAATCGTCATGACCAAGAAGATCGTCGTCACCGGCCTGGGTGCCACCACCCCGCTCGGCGGTACCGCCACCGAGAGCTGGCAGAACCTGCTCGCCGGGCAGTCCGGCATCACCACCCTCGAGCAGGACTGGGTGGCCAAATACGAACTGCCCGTCACCATCGCCGGACAGGCCCGCGTGCCCTCCGCCGACGTGCTCGACCGCCGCGAGACCAAGCGCCTCGACCCCTCGAGCCAGTTCGCCCTCACCGCCGCCCGCGAGGCCTGGGCCGACGCCGGCGCCCCCGAGGTCGTCCCCGAGCGCTTCATCGTCGACTGGGCCACCGGCATCGGCGGTGTATGGACCCTGCTCGACGCCTGGGACACGCTCCGCGAGAAGGGTCCGCGCCGCGTCCTGCCGATGACCGTGCCCATGCTCATGCCGAACGGTCCCGCCGCCGCCATCTCGATGACCCTCGGCGCCCGCGCCGGAGCCCGCACCGTCGTGTCGGCCTGCGCCTCGAGCACCGAGTCGATCGCGATGGCCTACGACCACCTGCAGTCCGGACTCGCCGACATCGCCATCGCCGGCGGCTCCGAGGCCGCCATCCACCCGATGCCGCTCGCCTCGTTCGCCGCCATGCAGGCCCTGTCCAAGCGCAACGACGACCCCGCCACCGCCTCGCGGCCCTACGACGTCACCCGTGACGGCTTCGTGCTGGCCGAAGGAGGCGCGGCGCTCGTCCTCGAGACCGAGGAGCACGCGCTCGCCCGCGGCGCACGCATCTACGCCGAGCTGATCGGCGGAGCGGTCACGAGCGACTCGTACCACATCACCGCTCCCGACCCCGAGGGCAACGGGGCCGCCCGCGCCGTCATCGCGACCCTCGAGAACGCGGGCGTGGACCGCGACCAGGTCGTGCACGTCAACGCGCACGCGACCAGCACCCCGGTGGGCGACATCGCCGAGTACCACGCCATGAAGCGCGTCTTCGGCGAGCACACCCCGAAGCTCGTCGTCTCGGCGACCAAGGCCGCGACCGGGCACCTGCTCGGCGGTGCCGGCGGCATCGAGGCGCTCTTCACGGTGAAGGCCCTGCACGAACGCGTCGCTCCCCCGACGATCAACGTCACCCAGATGGACGACGAGATCGACATGGACGTCGTCGTCGGAGAGCCCCGCGCGCTGCCCGAGGGCGAGATCGTGGCCCTCAGCAACTCGTTCGGCTTCGGCGGCCACAACGCCGTCGTCGGATTCCGCTCCGTCTGAACCACGAAGGAGGCGCGGGTCGGGTGATCACCCGACCCGCGCCTCCTCGTCTCCCGGCGTCGCGGCCGTCCGGTCAGCCGACCTTGTGGAGCCAGACCACCGGGTTGCCCTCGCCGCTGTAGCGGAACGGCTCGAGCTCGTCGTCCCAGGCCTGGCCGAGGGCGAGACGCAGCTCACGGTGCAGCTCGAGTGCGTTCGAACCGGCGATCTCCATCGCGTACCGGATGCGATCCTCCGGGACGACCGTGTTGCCCACGGTGTCGGTCTGCGCGAAGAAGACGCCGAGGTCGGGCGTGTGCATCCACCGACCTCCGTCGTGGCCGGCGTCGGGATCCTCCGTCACCTCGTAGCGGAGGTGCTCCCAGCCGCGGAGGGCCGACGCGATGCGCGCCCCCGCGCCCTCCTCGCCCTGCCACGAGAACTCGGTCCGCTGGGAACCGCCGAGGACGGGCTGGTCGACCCAGGCGAAGTTGACGGCGTGCCCGAGGGCACGACCGACAGCCCACTCGACGTGTGGGCACAGTGCACGAGGGGACGAGTGCACATAGAGCACTCCCCGAGCCATTGCAGCAGCCACGATTCCTCCATTCGGTTAGGTGCGACTTCCCCATCGACCTGGTGAACGAGTGAAACGGTGGCTTCTCGTGCTGTCTGAAATTATGCGCGGACGGGTCCGCTGCCTGAATCATCGCAGACGGACCGGCCGCATCACAACTGTGTAACTCCTGCCAATGGTCCGCGGTGCCGACCGTCGGGCGAGCTACTTCGCCTGGGAGTAGTCGTCGACGACCGCCACCGTCACCGGGAACCGCACCGGGGCCTCGCCGAAGAGCAGCCGCCCGGCCGCCACAGCGCTCTGCTCGACGATCGCGACCACCTCGTCGGCGACGTCCGCCGGACTGTGCACCACGATCTCGTCGTGCAGGAAGAACACCAGGTGCGGGGCGCCCTCGCCGCGCCCGGCGAACCGCTCGTGCAGGGCCGCGCGGGTGGCGCCCATCCAGCACAGCGCCCACTCGGCCGCCGTGCCCTGCACGACGAAGTTGCGCGTGAACCGGCCCCAGGCCCGTGCGTCCCGACCGACCGGGCCGCGATCCATCTCGGGCGGGAGGTCGGCGGCGACCGCCTCGCCCGGTCTCGGCGAGCTGCGGCCGAGGAGGGTGCTCACGACTCCCCCGGCCTCGCCCGTCCGGGCCGCGGCCTCGACGTACTCCATCGCCTTCGGGAACCGCCGCGCGAGGCGCGGCACGAGGCGGCCGCTCTCACCCTGCGTGGCGCCGTACATCGCGCCCAGCATGGCCACCTTGGCCTCGGCCCGGGTGGCCACGGCACCGCTCGCGACGATGCCCTCGTAGAGGTCGCCGTCCCCCGCCGCGGCCATCGCGACGTCGCGCGAGAGCCCCGTCAGGATGCGCGGCTCGAGCTGCGAGGCGTCGGCCACCACGAGGGTCCATCCGGGATCGGCCACGACGGCGGCGCGGACCGCCTTCGGGAGCTGCAGCGCGCCTCCTCCGCTCGTGGCCCATCGCCCGGTGACGACGCCGCCGGGAACGTAGTCGGGTCGGAACCGGCCCTGCCGCACCCACGCGTCGAGCCAGGCCCAGCCGTTCGCGACGAGGAGGCGCTGGCGCCGTTTGTACCGCAGCAGCGGCTCGACCACGGGGTGCTCGTGCCGTCGGAGCTCCCACTTGCTCGTCGAGGCGACGCCCAACCCCGCGCGCTGCAGCACCTTGAGCAGGTCGGCGGGCGAGTCGGGGTTGAGGTCGGGGGCCCCGAGCGCCGCGCGGATCTCGTCGACGTCGTCGCGCATCCGGACGGGACGCTCCCCGCCGCGGGCGGGCCGCGGGCCGAGCGCCTCGGTCAGCAGGCGATCGTGGACGGTCGCGGACCACGGGATGCCCCGGTGATGCATCTCGCAGGCGACGAGCGCACCCGTCGACTCGGCCGTCGTGAGGAGCTCGAGCCCGCCCCGACCGGGGCTCGACTCGATGGCCCGTCGCTGCCGCAGGAACTCGCCGACCGGGTCGGGGAGGGACTCCGGCACCACCTCGAACAGCCCGGCCACGTCGTCGACGCCGGCCTGCGCGACGTCGTAGGGGCCGGCGGCCGCGCCGTGCAGCTCGCTGCCCACGGTCGCCTCCGAGCCGCGCAGGAGCGCGTGGCAGAGGCGCAGGTCGACGCAGCGGGCGACGCGGACCCCGAGGCCGAGGAGGCGCGGGTACCACCGCCGGGTGTCGTCCCACACCCAGCGCGGCGACGTCTCGACCTCGCGCGTGGCGACGGCCATCGCCAGATCGGCCTCGTCCACGACGACGGACTCGCCCACCACCGGAGCCGTCCCGGGCTGGGGCCGGCCCACGGGGGTGAGCTCGGCCCCGCCGTCGGGCAGACGACGGAGGACGATGAACACCAGACGATCATGCCACCGGCGACCGACACCGGAGGACGGTCGCCCGGCCTCGCGCGGGCCCGCCGCGTCGACGCCGTGCCTCCGCGGTCGCTCGGCTCCGGCCCGCTCAGTGCAGCAGGGCGCCGTCCCGATCGAGCACGTTCTTCTCCCCCGCCTCGACGGGCACGGACAGACGGTTCTGCGCGGGCGGGATCGGGCAGTTGAAGTTGTACGAGAAGGCGCACGGAGGCAGCACCGCCCGGTTGAAGTCGAGCTCGATCGTGCCGTCGGAGCCGGGCGTGGGGAACAGGAACCGCCCCACCGAGTAGGTGCTGTCGCCGTTCGTCGTGTCGCCGAAGACGAGCTGGAGTCGATCGCGATCGCCGCTCGGGAACGCCGCGAGCTCGTAGTCGACCCCGTCGCGGCGGAACCGGATCAGTCCCGGCAGGGGCTTCGGGCGACTGAGGTCGAGATCGTTCTGGTGGCGGATGTCGACCTGCGTGCCGGGGGCGGTCGGCACGAACTCCGCCGAGACGACCCAGCTCGGATCGTAGGGGAACGCGTCGATCGAGCCGAAGGCCTCGATGGCCTCCGAGCGGGCGTCCCACACCCGCAGGGCGTACGACGTGTGGTCGTCGTTGGCGATGATCGTGCCGCTCCGACCGTCGGCGAAGCGGATGGAGCTCGGCGTCATCGCGTCGTCGCCCGCGACGAGCACCGACCCGTCGACGGGATCGCCGTCGACCACGATGCCGTCGGAGGGCGTCGCCGTGACGCGGAGGCCGGAGACGCCGACCGGTGTGGGACCCCAGAGGCCCGGGACGCCCCAGATCGGCTGCTCGCCGTCGACCCACTGCGTGTTGACCAGTGCCAACGGCCCGGTCGGCCCGGCGACGCGGTCGTGACGCAGGGCGTGGAAGCGGTCGAGCTCGTCGCTCGCAGTGGTGTCGGTCATGCCGGGGTCCTCTCGGGTGGCGCGGTCACGGGCGGGTCGGACGAGTCGCGCCGACTGGTCGCGCCGACGGATCGCTGAGGAGGTCAACGCGCCGGGCGGGCCGGACATGCCCGCCGCCCGTTCAGAGCGGGTCGTCGCCCGCGAGCCGGCTCAGCTGCTGCTCGAACGACACGACGGACTCGAACGGGTCGACCCGCTCCGTCGCGTGCCGGGACACCAGGGCGGCGAACTCGCCCGCGGCGCGGGTCACCCGCTCGGGCAGACCGGTCGTCGTCTCGTCGCCGCCGCCCCAGTCCTCCGACGCGGCGAACACCGACGTCGGGACGACCACGGCCCGGAGGTACGAGAAGAGCGGTCGGAGCGCGTGGTCGAGCACCAGCGAGTGCCGCGCCGTCCCGGCCGTCGCCCCGACGAGCACCGGGGTGCCGGTCAGGGCGTCGTTGGCGATCACGTCGAAGAACGACTTGAACAGCCCGCTGTACGACGCGGTGAACACCGGGGTCACGGCGATCAGTCCGTCGGCCGCCGTGACCTCCTCGATGACCGCGGCCAGCGCCTCCGAGGGGAACCCCGTCAGCATCGCGTCGGTGATGTCGTGCGCCAGGTCGCGCAGCTCGATCACCTCGAGGTCCGCCGGGACTCCCTCGGTGAGGAGGGTGCGAGCGGTCGCCTCGGCGAGACGGTCGGCCAGGAGGCGGGTCGACGAGGGCTGACCCAGCCCCGCGGACACGACGACGATCTTCTTGGTGCTCATGGCGTGCCTCCTCGGCTCAGCGGGTCGGGGCGGCGAGGGCCGCGTCGGACGTCGTCTCCGCGGGCTGCGAGTCCCGTGCGGCCGCGACGAGCGAGGCGTGCGTCGGGGCGTCGGGCACGTGCGCGGGGCGGTTCGTCGCGAACTCGCGACGGAGGACGGGCACGACCTCCTCGCCGAGGATGTCGAGCTGGTCGAGCACCGTCTGCAGCGGCAGGCCGGCGTGGTCGATGAGGAACAGCTGGCGCTGGTAGTCGCCGACGTAGTCGCGGAACCCGAGGGTGCGGTCGATGACCTCCTGGGGGCTGCCCACGGTGAGCGGGGTCTGGCTGGTGAAGTCCTCCATCGACGGGCCGTGGCCGTACACCGGGGCGTTGTCGAAGTAGGGGCGGAATGTGCGCTTCGCGTCCTGCGAGTTCTTCGCCAGGAAGACCTGACCGCCGAGCCCGACGATCGCCTGGTCGGCGCGGCCGTGGCCGTGGTGCTCGAAACGGCCGCGGTAGAGCTCGACCATCTGCTTCGTGTGCGAGGCGGGCCAGAAGATGTGGTTGGCGAAGAAGCCGTCGCCGTAGTAGGCGGCCTGCTCGGCGATCTCGGGGCTCCGGATCGACCCGTGCCAGACGAAGGGCGCGACACCGTCGAGCGGGCGCGGAGTCGCCGTGAAGCTCTGCAGCGGGGTGCGGAAGTGACCCTTCCAGTCGACGACGTCCTCGCGCCAGAGGCGGTGCAGCAGGGCGTAGTTCTCGATGGCCAGGTTGATGCCCTGACGGATGTCCTTGCCGAACCAGGGGTAGACCGGGCCGGTGTTGCCGCGACCGAGCGTCAGATCGACGCGACCGCCGGCGAGATGCTGCAGCAGGGCGAAGTCCTCGGCGATCTTGACCGGGTCGTTCGTGGTGATGAGCGTCGTGGCCGTGCTGAGCACGATGCGCTCGGTCTGGGCGGCGATGTACGCCAGGAGGGTCGTCGGGCTCGAGTTCACGAAGGGCGGGTTGTGGTGCTCGCCGGCCGCGTAGACGTCGAGGCCGACCTCCTCGGCCTTCTTCGCGATCGTGACCATGGCGTTCAGGCGCTCGTGCTCGGTCGGGGTGCGACCGGTCGTGGGGTCGGTCGTGATGTCGCCGACAGAGAAGATTCCGAACTGCATGGGAACCACCTTAGCTCAAGTGCATACGTTTGCATGCAGTTGGGGGAACGGCGGGGCGCGCGGGAACATTCCCGACGCCGCTGCCCGCTGCGCTCCGCTGCCGGCGCACCCTCGCGCGGCTCCGCGGCGGGACGCGGGCGCCCCTCCGCATGATCCGTTCCGCGAACCGCGCTCTTCCGTCACCCCGCTGGCGGCAACTCCTGCCTGCTGCCGCACGCACGGCGCGACACGCCGGCACCGACGCCCGCGCGCCGCACGAGGGAGGAGTTGCCGACGGGGAATGTCGGCCGCTCCACCGGTCCCCCGGCGCCGCCGACGGACGCACACGGCTATGACGCCGCCTCCCCGGACGGCAACTCCTGGCGGCTGCCGCACGCACGGCGCGACACGCCGGCAGCGACGCCCGCGCGCCGCACGAGGGAGGAGTTGCCGACGGGGGAGGTCAGCCCGAAGGGCGCGCGGTGCGGCCGGAGCAGAGGGACCGGCGGGGCAGAGGGGTCGGCAGAGCGACGGGGCGGAGCGCGCTACTCGACGGGCGGGGCGAGGCGGAGGTACTTCTCCGGCACCGAGGCCGACGTGACCGGGCCGTCGCCGTCGCGGTCGAGCTGCGGCGACGCGAACTCCACCAGCCAGGTGCGCGCCGACCCTCCGATCGCCGACACGCCCTGCCATGCCGAGCCGCCGGCCCGGACGATGACGCCCGTCGGGCCGTACGGCCACGGGCTCCCGGGGTCCTCGTCGGAGTCGAGGACGTAGACCTGCGCGCCGATCCCGAGCCGCGGCGAGACGGCACTGGCGCCGTCGAGGGGGCCCGAGTCCGAGGCCCATCCCCGGTCGTCGTCGCGATCGTCGTCGGCCGGTGTGCCTCGTGTCCGTCGGGTGAACATGCAGACATGGTGACACGACCGGCGTCGGCGCAGGTAGATCCGCGGCCGCCGTGTCGCGCGGCGCACGACAGCGCGGTCGCCGAGTCGCACGGCTGGTAGGGCGGACGGGACTTGAACCCGTGACCGATCGATTATGAGTCGACTGCTCTAACCGGCTGAGCTACCGCCCCTCGTCTCGCCGGCGACCTCAGGAGGCGCGGGTCGGCGGGACGTCGGCGGCCTCGGCCACCGGCTCCCCACGATACAGCGACTCGAAGACGCTCACGGTCCGCTGGATGTCGTGCCCTTCGATGACGGCGAGACTGGCCCGCCGCATGGCGAGGTACTCGTCGTCGCTCGCCTCGAACACGCGGGTGAGCTTCGCGGCGAGGTCGCGGCTGTCGCCCGGTCGGAACAGGTAGCCGTTGACGCCGTCATCGAGCAGGTGCGGCAGCGCCATGGCGTCGGCCACGACGATCGGCAGGCCCGAGGCCATGGCCTCCAGGCTGGCGATGCTCTGCAGCTCGGCGATGGAGGGCATGGCGAAGACGGTCGCGTCGGTGAGTCGCCGTCGGAGCTCGGTGTCGGAGAGATAGCCGGCGAACGTCACCCGGGCGGCGAGGCCGAGGTCGACCGTGAGCTGCTGGAGCTGCTTCATGAGATCGCCGCCGCCGACGATCGTCAACCGCGCGTCGAGTGCCGGGTCGATGAGCGTCATCGCTCGCAGGAGGACGTCGATCTGCTTCTCCGCCGTGACCCGCCCGACGAACACGACCTCGTTGCCGGCGGGACGATCGTCGCGGGCGGTGTAATCGGAGGCGTTGATGCCGCACGAGACCGCCAGCACACCCGTCACATCGACCGAGCGCTCAAGGAACGTCGCCGCCTTCTTCGTCGGGGTGGTGATCGCCGCGACGTGCGTGTAGGTCTTGGCGGCGTCGCGCCAGGCGAGACGCACGGCCGTGGCCCGCAGGGCGTGCGGGAGGCCGGTGTGCTCGAGCAGGTTCTCGGGCATGAAGTGGTTCGTCGCGATCACCCGGATCCCCCGGCGGTTCGCGACCTTGACCACGGCTCGCCCGATCACGATGTGCGACTGGATGTGCACCACGTCGGGGCGGATCCGATCGATGATGCGCTCGGCGTTGGACTCCGCACGCCACGGCGTCGCGAAGCGCAGCCAGTCGTGCAGCGGCCAGCGGGTCGAGTAGAGGCGGTGCACGGTGAGGGTCTGCCCGTCGTGCTCCTCGAGGAAGGTGCCGTGGTGCCGGCTGGCTGCCGGGCAGATGACGTGCACGTCGTGCCCGCGACCGGCGAGACCGACGGCCAGGCGCTCGGCGAAGTTCGCGGCGCCGTTCACGTCGGGCGGGAACGTGTCGGCCGCGATCAGCACCGTGAGGCGGGAGCCGGCGTCGGACGGGCCGGCCGAGCCGGTGGGTTTCGGGGCGGGTGTCACGTCTCGTGGCGTCCTTGTGCTCGTGGTTCTCGGTGGCCTGGACGGTTCGGAACCGCCGCGGGAGACCACGGTAGCTCAGCTTCGCTTGGCGGGCTGGTATTTGGCGAGCTGGAACACGCCGTAGACCGCGATCGCGCCGGCCACGAGGAAGAGCACGGCGGCGACGGGCGGCGCGTTGGCCGCCTCGCCCAGCACGACGATGCCGATCGTGACGGCGACGATGGGGTCGACGACCGTGAGGCCTGCGATGACGAGGTCCGGGGAGCCGGACGAGTACGCGTTCTGCACGAAGTAGCCGCCGAGCGCGGCGGCGGCGATCAGCATGATGATGCAGACGATGCTGAGCCAGTCGAAGTTGCCGGCGAAGACCCGGTTCAGCACGACCTTCGCCAACGTCGCGACGAACCCGTAGAGGACGCCGGCGCCGATGATGTAGAAGAGCGCGCTGCGGCGATGGCGCAGCGCGACGAACGCGACGGCGAGCACGGCTCCGACCACGAGCAGGATGACCAGCACCGTGATCAGCTGCCGCGTCGTGATCTCGGTCTCGATCGCGGTGAAGGCCGCGACGGTGGCGAAGAGCCCGATCCCGCCCACGCAGATGGCGATCGAGCGCTTCACCCGACCGGTGAGACGCCGACCGGTGGACCGGGCGTTCAGCACGGCGGTGATCACGAGGGCGACCGCGCCGAGCGGCTGGACCACGAGCAGCGGAGCGATGCGCAGACTCGTCAGCTGGAAGATGACGGCGAGGCCGAGCATGAGCGTGCCCATGACCCACGACGGCCGACCGATCAGCGCCAGGATCTGCCGGACGCTCATCCCGCTGCGCGAGGCGCCCAACCGGTTCTCGACCTTGGCCACGCCCCGGTGCTGCAGTTGCGCGCCGATCGAGAGGAACACCGCGCCGATCAGCGCGATGGGGATACCGAGGGCCTGGAACGGGGTCAACGAGACCTGCTCGGTCAGATCGCTGAGGTTCGGGCTCACGCCGTCCACGGTAGCGCTCCGCCTCTCGATAGTCTGGACGAATGGCCGTTCGTCCCATCACCATCACGGGAGATCCCGTGCTGCACTCCCCCGCCTCCCCCGTCGTCGAGGTCGACGACGATCTGCGCACCCTGGTCGCCGACATGTTCGAGACCATGGACGCCGCACCCGGGGTCGGTCTCGCCGGCCCGCAGGTCGGCGTCGGCCTGCGTCTGTTCGTCTACTCGTGGACGGACGACGACGGCGAGCAGTGGCGGGGCGTCGCCCTCAACCCGGTTCTCTGGCAGAGCCCCCTCTCGATCGAGCCGCTCGACGACGACGACGAGTCCGAGGGGTGCCTCTCGGTGCCCGGCGAGCGGTTCCCCCTGCGTCGCGCCGAGAGCGTCATCCTGCGGGCGACCGACCTCGACGGCGACGAGTACGAGATCGAGGCGCACGGCTGGCTCGCTCGGATCTTCCAGCACGAGTACGACCACCTCGACGGCGTCCTCTACGCCGACCGTCTCGAGCACCCGTTCCACAAGGCCGCGGCCAAGGCCGTCAAGAAGGCCGGTTGGGGCGCCCCGGGCCGGACCTGGCTGCCGGGCGTCGACCACCCCGAGGGCTGAGACCCGACCCGTCGAGGAGGCGCGCGACCGGTGACCCCGGAGCGCGCCTCCTCGGTATCAGGGCATGAAAAAAGGCCCAGAGGGTGGAGCCTCTGGGCCTTCGCTCCCCGACTTGGACTCGAACCAAGAACCTGCCGGTTAACAGCCGGCTGCTCTGCCAATTGAGCTATCGAGGAATGGCAGCTGCTTCGAACCGAGGTTCTCAACAGCGGGCTCAACTCTAGCAAACATTCCGAGCCGATTCGAACCACCTGCTCGCCCCGGGCGCGCCGCCGGTCCGGAGTCCGGCTCGAGGCGCGCCCGGGGCCGCCTCAGTAGCCCTGCGCGGGGTCGACGACGCCGGCGAAGTCGCCGTCCCCGTTCAACGCCCGCACGTTCCGGCGGATGCGCTCGGCGAGCAGCGGAGCCGTCATCTCGGGGGTGTCGGCCTGATGCGGCGTGACGATCACGCGAGGGTCCCCCCACAGCGGGTGCCCCTCGGGCAGCGGCTCGGGCGACGTGACGTCCACGCCCGCACCCCAGATCCGCTCGGCCCGGACGGCGTCGACGAGCGCGTCCGTGTCGACGAGGTCGCCCCGGGCGACGTTCACGAGGACGGCGGTTGGTCTCAGCAGCGCGAGCCGTCGAGCGTCCAGCAGCTTCGACGTGCCCGGCGTCGCCGCCGCGGCGAGCACGACCACGTCGGCCTCGGGCAGCACCTCGTCGAGACGGTCGACGGTGACGGTGGTCTCGACGCCGTCGACCGGGGTGTTGCCGCGCCGGACGATGGTCACCCGGGTCTCGAAGGGCGCGAGCAGGCGAACGAGCTCGAGGGCGATGCCGCCGGCTCCCACGATGACCACGCGCTTGCCGTACAGCGAGATGCCCCGCTGCTCGGTCTGCCAGGCGCTCGCCTGCACCCGTGAGGGCACCACGCGCAACAGGGCGAGCACGAGCATGAGCGCGTGCTCGGCGACAGGCTCCGAGAAGGCGCCCTTGGCGCTCGTCCAGAGCGGTCGCGGACGATCGGCGTGCCGGGCCAGGATGTCCGCGAAGGCGTCGACGCCCGCGTAGGGCAGTTGGACCCACTCGATGCCGGGGTGCTCGCGCAGAGCGCGGTCGAGCCCGTCGACGTCGGAGTACGACAGCCAGACGAGGCCTCGCGTCTCGTCGCCGAGCGGCACGACGGCGCCCCCGGCGTCCTCCACGGCCGCGACGAACCGCGCGTTCTCGCGGGGCGCGAGGCTCACCGGGCCGGGCGTCGGCCGCCGCTCGGCGTCGAGCGCGGTGGTCGGCGCCGTCGACCGGTGACCGCGCTCGGCGGCGCCCGGCCCGCCCGACGCCGGGCTCACGACCGATCCCGCTCGTCGGGCCGGATGATGTCGATGGGCGTCGTCGTGGAGAGCACCTTGACGTACGGGTCGACCCCGTCGCGGAGCACCGAGTCGATGGTGCCCAGCCCGACCAGTCGGCCCGAGCGCATCACGGCGACGCGGTCGGTGATGGCCCGCGCCTCCGACACCGACGAGGTCACGACCACCGCGGAGAACCGCCGGTCGCTGTGCAGGTTCCGGATGACGTCGAGCACGGCCTGTCGGACGAGGACGTCGACCCCGCGAGCCGGCTCGTCGGCCACGAGGAGGCGCGGCTCGAGCACCAGGGATCGCGCCAGGGCCACCCGCTGCCGCTGTCCGGAGCTGAGCTCCCAGGTCTGCTTGAGCATCGTTCCGAGCGGCAGGTGCACCGCGTCGATGAGGTCGGCCACGAGCCGGCCCGCCTCGGTGCGGTCGAACCGCTTGTCGCGCTGGTAGATCGGCTGCGCGATGGTCTCGCCGACCGTGAGGTCGGGACTCAGCCGTTCGCCGTCGTCCTGGGCGAGGTAGCCGACCGTGCCCGAGAGGCGGTCCCGGCGGCGAGCCGACGACCTCACCAGGTCGAGCCCGAAGACGCGCGCCGCTCCCCCGACGATCCGCGGACGCCCCTCGGTGGGACGCTCGGAGCCCGCGAGCCCGGCCAGGGCCATCGCCAGGGTCGACTTGCCCGAGCCGCTCTCCCCGAGCACCGCGAGGATCTCGCCGGGCGCGACCGAGAGCGTGACGCCGTCGACCGCTCGGACCGCCGCGTGGCCCGTCCGGGCCGGGTACTCGAGCGAGAGATCGTCGGTGACGACGGGCTCGCCCAGGTCGAGGTCGACGGCCATCTCAGGCCGCTCCCTCGGCCGCGGCGCGGTCGAGCTCGGCGAGCTTCTCTCGTCTGGCCGCCTGCTCGACCGGGTCGGGCACGGGCAACGAGGCGAGCAGACGCTGCGTGTACGCATGCCGGGGCGCGCCCAGCACCTGGTCGTTCGGGCCGCTCTCGATGAGGTCGCCGTGGTACAGGACGCCGATCCGGTCGGCGAGCATGTTGACGACGGCCAGATCGTGACTGATGAACAGCGCCGCGAAACCGAGATCGGTCTGCAGTTCACGGAACAGCTCGAGGACGCGCGCCTGGACCGACACGTCGAGCGCGCTGGTCGGCTCGTCGGCGATGAGCAGCGCGGGCTCGAGCGCCAGCGACCGGGCGAGGCTCGCCCGCTGCCGCTGCCCGCCGCTGAGCTCGTGCGGGTAGCGGTCGCCGAACGCCTTCGGCAGCTGGACGGCCTCGAGGAGCTCGTCGACCCGCTTCCGAGCGGCACGCGCATCGCCGGCGCGCCCGTGGACGATCAGCGGCTCCGCCACGCACTCGGCGATCGTCAGCAGGGGGTTGAAGCTCGACGCCGGGTCCTGGAACACGAACCCGATCTCGGCCCGCTTGGGCTTGAAGTCGCGCTCGTGCACGCCGTTCATCTCGATGCCGAGCACGTCGAGCGAGCCGCCGGTCACGGTGGTGAGGCCGGCGATGGCCCGGCCGATCGTGGTCTTGCCGGAGCCGCTCTCGCCGACGAGGCCGAGCACCTCGCCCCGGGCGATCGAGAAGTCCACGCCCTTGACGGCGCGGAATCCGGGTCGCCCCAGCCGGCCCGGGTACTCGATCTCGAGACCCGTCGCCCGGACGACGACGTCGCGGTCCGCCTCGGCGGCCTGCACCTGATCGCCCCGGGGCTCGAGCCGGGGCACCGAGCCCAGCAGCCGACGCGTGTAGTCGTCCTTCGGTGCGGCGAACAGCTCGCCGGACGACGCCTGCTCGACCACCTTGCCGAGGTACATGACCGCCACCCGGTCCGCCAGATCGGCCACCACTCCCATGTTGTGGGTGATGAGGACGATCGCGGTGCCGAACTCGTCGCGCAGGTCTCGGAGCAGATCGAGGATCTCGGCCTGCACCGTGACGTCGAGCGCCGTCGTCGGCTCGTCCGCGACGATGACCGAGGGGTTCAGCACGAGCGCCATGGCGATCACGACCCGCTGCTTCTGACCGCCCGAGAACTGGTGCGGGTAGTAGTCGACGCGCTTCTCGGGTTCGGGGATGCCGACCCGGCGCAGGATGTCGACGGCTCGACGTCGGCCTTCGGCGCGACCGACCTTGCCGTGGGCCCGGAGGCCCTCGAGGATCTGCCACCCCACCGTGTAGACGGGGTTGAGCGCCGTGGAGGGCTCCTGGAAGACCATCGCCACGTCGCGGCCGCGGAGGCCGCGGAGCGCGGCGGGGCTCACCTCGAGCACGTTCTGCCCCGAGAGCAGCACCGCCCCGGACGCCGTGGCGGTCTCGGGCAGCAGACCGAGGATGGTCTTCGCCGTGACGGTCTTGCCGCTGCCGGACTCCCCCACGATCGCGAGGACCTCTCCGGCGCGGACGTCGAGGGTGACCCCCTGCACGGCGGCGACCTCGCCGCCGTCGGTCGCGAACGTGACCTCGAGGTCGGTGATGCCGACCGCGACGTCGCGCTGATCACGGGGCAGACCGTGGCCGGCGTGACGGACCGGGCCCGCGCCTCCTCGGCCGGCCTCGGCGGGCAGTCCGGCGGTGTCAGTCGTGTCGCTCACGCGGGGACCTCCTCGGTGGTGGCCGTCGTGGGCACCGTGTCGTTCGTCTTGCGGCGGGCGCGTCGTCGCGTCCGGAGGCGCGGGTCGGCGAGGTCGTTCAGGCTCTCGCCCACGAGGGTGATGCCGAGCACCATGAGCACGATCGCCGCGCCCGGGAACACGCCCGTCCACCAGATGCCGCTCGCGGTGTCGCTGAGCGCCCGGTTGAGGTCGTAGCCCCACTCGGCCGCGGACGTCGGGCCGATGCCGAACCCGAGGAACCCGAGGGCCGCCAGGGTCAGGATCGCCTCCGACGCGTTCAGCGTCAGGATGAGCGGCAGGCTGCGCGTGGCGTTGCGGAGCACGTGCTTGAACATGATGCGGGGGGTGCTGCTGCCGACGACCTTGGCCGACTCGACGAACGCCTCGCCCTTCAGGCGCACGGCCTCGGCCCGGACCACGCGGAAGTACTGCGGCACGTAGACGACCGTGATCGAGATCCCGGCCGAGACGATGCCGCCCCAGAGGCTGGACTGACCGCCGCTGATGACGATCGAGACGACGATCGCGAGCAGCAGCGACGGGAACGCGTAGACGGCGTCGGCGACGACGACGAGCACGCGGTCGAGCCAGCCGCCGAGGTAGCCCGAGACGAGCCCCAGGGCGACGCCGATGGTGATGGAGAGCACCACGGCGACGACGACGACCGCGATGGCCGTGCGCGTGCCCCAGACGACGCGGCTGAAGACGTCGTAGCCTCCGACGGTCGTGCCCCAGAGGTGCATGGCCGACGGCGGCGCCTGACGCGCGAAGGTGCCCGAGTCGTCGCCGAGCTGGCCGAAGCCGTACGGCGCGATCAGCGGGGCGAAGACGGCGGCGAGCAGGAACACGGCGCAGATGACCACGCCGGCGACGAGCATGCCGCGCTGCAGACCGACGGAGCGGCGCAGCTGGGCGATGATCGGGAGGCGCTTCCAGAGCGGAGCGCGACGGTCGGCGAGCACGCCGGTGCTGGTGGTGGCGCTCATGCTCAGTACCTCACCCTCGGGTCGATCAGGGCCGCGATGACGTCGACCAGGAAGTTCGTGACGGCGACGATCACCGCCAGGACGGCGACGATTCCCTGGACGGCGATGAAGTCGCGCGCCGACAGGTACTGCTGCAGCTGGAAGCCGAGACCGCGCCAGCCGAAGGTCGTCTCGGTCAGCACCGAGCCGCCGAGCAGCATCGCGATCTGCAGCCCCATCACCGTGATGATCGGGATCAGGGCGGGCTTGAGCGCGTGCTTGCGGACGAGGCGGAGCTCCGACACGCCACGCGAGCGGGCCGAGTCGATGTACTCGGAGCCGAGCGTGCCGATCACGTTCGTGCGCACCAGGCGCAGGAAGATCCCGGCGGTCAGCAGTCCGAGGGTCAGCGCGGGGAGGACGGCGTGCGACAGGACGTCGACGATGATCGTGCTGTTGCCCGTCCGCAGGGCGTCGACGAGGTAGATGCCCGTCGGGTCCTCGATCCTCCCGAGGGCGATGCCGACCCGCGTCGAGGCTCGACCGCCCAGCGGGAACCAGCCGAGCCAGACCGAGAAGGTCAGCTTGAGCAGGAGACCCGCGAAGAAGACCGGCGTCGCGTAAGCGAGGATCGCGAGGATGCGCAGCACGGCGTCGGGCCACCGGTCGCGCAGGTAGGCGGCCAGCATGCCGAGCGGGATGCCGATCACCAGCGCGATGATGAGCGCGTAGAACACGAGCTCGACCGTGGCCGTGCCGTACGTCACGATCACTTCGCTGATCTGACGGTTGTCGGTCGCCGTCGTCCCGAAGTCGAGACGCACGATCTGGCCGAGGTACTCGAGGTACTGCACGATGATGGGCCGGTCGTAGCCGGCGGCGGCGAGCCGTTCCTGGAGCTGCGCCTCGGTGAGGCGCCCGCCGACGGAGGCGGTGATGGGGTTGCCGACGACCCGCATCAGGAAGAAGACCAGGGTGACCAGGATGAAGACGGTGGGGATGATGAGGAGCGCGCGGACCACCAGGTAGCGACCGAATCCTCCACCGGGACGACGTCGTCGCGCGGTGGGGTCGGAGGTGGGCGGCTCACTCGCGAGGGGTGCCTCGATGAGCGACGTCACGTCAGGTGCCTTTCAGGGATGGGGCGACGGGCGACGCGCGAAGGGGCGTCCCGCGCATGGCGGGACGCCCCTCGTGCGTCACACGTCGTGGATCACGTTCGTGCTCAGCGGCTCAACGCGGCGTAGCGGAACTTGAAGGACGGGTCGAGCGTGTCGTCGACGCCCTGCACGTCGCTCTGCGAGACGACGACCTGGGTGCCCTGGAGGATCGGCAGCGTCGGCAGGTCGTTCGCGACGACCTCCTGGATCTGACCGATGATCTCGGTGCGGGCAGCCTCGTCGGACTCGGCGATCTCGTCCGCCAGGAGACCCTGGACCTCGGCCGAGTCGTAGTGGTTGCCGACGAAGTTGTCCTTCGTGAAGAACGGCGACAGGTAGTTGTCCGCGTCCGAGAAGTCGGGGAACCATCCGAGCTGGTACACGGGGTACGCGTCTTCACGGCGCTCGGTGCTGTAGGTGTCCCAGAGGGTCGACTGCAGGTTGACCTCGAAGAGACCCGTGGCCTGGAGCTGCGTCTGGATCAGCGCGTACTCCTCGTCGCTCGACGCACCGTAGTGGTCGGGGCTGTACTGCAGGTCGATCGTCACGGGCGTCTCGACGCCGGCGGCCGAGAGGGTCTCGGTGGCCTTGTCGACGTCGGGGCCGCCGTCGCCGTCGCCGTAGAGCGACTCGAGCGGCTTCGTGGCACCGGTGAGGCCGTCGGGGACGACCGAGTACAGCGGCGTGTAGGTGTCGTTGTAGACGTCGCTCGCGAGGGCGTCGCGGTCGATCGTGTCGGCGATCGCCTGGCGGACGGCGAGGGCCTTGTCGGCGTCCGCGTCGGGCTGCGTGGACCCGTAGGGCATCGTGTCGAGGTTGAACACGAGGTAGCGGATCTCTCCGCCGGGTCCGTTGTGCACCGTGAGCGAGTCGTCGGTCGCCAGGTCGGCGAGGTCGGTCGGGCTCAGGCTGCGGTTGGCCACGTCGACGTCGCCCTCCTGGACGGCGAGCTTGAGGTCGGTCTCCTCCGTGTAGTAGGTCGCCGTGATCGAGTCGGTCTTGGCGGCGCCGAGGACGCCGTCGTACGCGTCGTTGGCGGCGTACGCGATGGTCTCGTTCTCGGAGTAGTCGGTGATCGAGTACTGGCCGGAGAAGGCGTCGCCGGAGACGATGTCGTCGGCCGAGGTCAGCTCGGTGGCCGAGAAGACGTCCTCGTCGACGATCGGCGCGGCGGGGCTCGAGAGGATCTGGGGCCAGGTCTGGTCGGCGCCGTTGAGCGTGAACACGACGGTCGTGTCGTCGGGCGCCTCGACGCCGGCGAGGTTCGCCAGCAGCGACGAGGGCCCGTTCGGGTCGGCGATCTGCAGCTGGCGGTCGAACGTGAACTTCACGTCGCTCGATGTCAGCGCGTTGCCGTTCGCGAAGGTCAGGTCGGGCTTCAGCGTGACCGTGTAGGTGGTCGGGTCGGTGAACTCGGCCGACTCGGCGAGGTCGGGCTCGACATCGGGGCTGCCGTAGGGCGAGTTCATGAGGAACCCGAACACCTGGTTCTGCACGGCGAACGAGCCGTTGTCGTACGATCCGGCGGGGTCGAGCGACGTGATGACGTCGGTCGTGCCGATGCTGATGCCGTCGAGGGCGTTCTCGGCGTCACCGCCCGAGGCGCAGCCGGCGAGGATGAGGGTGGTGGCAGCGGCGCCACCGACGACGGCGAGAGCGCGTCGACCGAGCTTGGAGTCGGATGTCATATCCGGTTACCTCTTTCTCTGTGTGCAAGGGACCCCACGGGCGCGGCTGTGTTCACGCCTCATTCGGGGTGGATCCATTGGTAACACACACCGGACTCGCGGCCCTACTCCACGCGGAAGTGTTTACAGGCCCGCAATGAACACTTGCCAGGTGGTCCGTCCCGCCGCGGAACCGCGGAATCGCGGTGCTGCACGGGGTAAGCGCATTCATTCCTGTCGGACGGCCCGGCGCTCGGCCTCGAGCGCGACGATCTGCTGCTGGACCTCGCGATGGCGCTCGGGTTCGGTCTTCGCGTCGGTCCGCCGCAGCTGCCCCATCAGCTCGGCGCGCTCCCGCAGGATGTCGCGCTCGACCAGCGACGACACGATGCCCCGACAGTAGGTGGTGATCTCGCGGCCCGGACGTTCGAGGATCGGCGCGACCGCGAGCTCCTTGGCGAGGGCGTCGAAGGGCGCGGGAGTCTGATCGAGGACCGTGTCGAGCCAGTCGCTGGCCTCGAGCCGCTCGAGGCTGACGCCGATCGCGTCGCGGACGACGCTCAATGCGCTGTTCTCGAGGCGGGCGCGCGCGGCCCGCTGCATGAGCGGGAGCCCGACGGCGGCCGGCTGCTGCAGCATGGCCATGAGGGCGTCGCGCTCGGTGCGGGTGGTCAGATCGGAGGGCAGCGTCAGGAGGCTGGGCCCCTCGGGTTCGTCGGGAACGGGCGGCAGGCTCGTGATCGACTGACGACCGTCCGAGACGTTGGCGGGCTTCGCGCGTTCGATCGAGGCCTGCGACGCCGTGGTCCGGGCCACCTCCTGATAGGCGGCGACGACCTCCTCCGTGTCGACGCCCACCCACTTCGCCAGCATGCGCGCGTAGCCGCGCTGCAGGGACTGCTCGCGCATCGTGGCGAGGACCGGGGCCCCGGCGCGGACGGCACCGGCGCGCCCTTCGACCGTCTCGAGATCGAAGTCGTCGATGACCCGTCGGATCATGAACTCGAACAGCGGTCGCTTCGTCTGGATGAGACGACGGACGGCGTCGTCGCCGCGGTTCAGGCGGAGGTCGCACGGGTCGAGGCCGTCGGGCGCCACCGCGACGAAGGTCTGGGCCGTGAAGCGCTGCTCTTCGGCGAAGGCGCGCGACGCGGCACGCTGACCGGCCTCGTCGGGGTCGAAGGTGAAGACGACCTCGCCGCCGGCCGAGGTGTGGGCGCCGGCGACGTCGCCCAGCATCGGCCGCAGCAGCTTGATGTGGTCGACGCCGAACGACGTGCCGCAGGTCGCGACAGCCGTCGTGACCCCGGCCAGGTGGCAGGCCATGACGTCTGTGTAACCCTCGACGATGACGACCTGCTTGCCCTTCGAGATGTCGCGGCGGGCGAGATCGAGCCCGTAGAGCACCTGCGACTTGTGGTAGATCGGCGTCTCGGGGGTGTTGAGGTACTTCGGGCCCTTGTCGTCGTCGAGGAGCCGTCGGGCGCCGAACCCGATCGTCGAACCGGTCACGTCGCGGATCGGCCAGAGCAGGCGTCCGCGGAAGCGGTCGTAGGGGCTCCGGTCGCCGTGGCTGAGCAGGCCCGCCGTCACGAGCTCGTCGTCGGTGAAGCCCCGGCCCTTGAGGTGGCTGCGCAGCGCGTCGAACGACTTCGGGGCGAAGCCGACGCCGAAGCGCTCGGCCGCAGCCGGGTCGAACCCGCGCTCGCCCAGGAACCGCCGGGCCGGGTCGGCGTCGGCCCCGGTCAGGTGCTCGACGAAGAACTCGCGGGCCGATTCGTGGGCGGCGATCAGCCGGGCGCGGTTGCCGTGGTCGCTCGCCTGACCGCCGTCTTCGTAGTGCAGCTCGAAGCCGAGCCGGGCGGCCAGGCGCTCGACGGCCTCCTGGAAGGTCGTGTGGTCCATCTTCTGCACGAAGCTGAAGACGTCGCCGTCCTCACCGCAGCCGAAGCAGTGGTACCGCCCGACCTGAGGCCGGACGTGGAAGCTGGGACTGCGCTCGTCGTGGAAGGGGCAGAGGCCCTTCATCGAGCCGACGCCCGCGCCCTTGAGCGTGACGTGGTCGGACACCACGTCGGCGATGTTCGTGCGCGACCGGACCTCGTCGATGTCGTCGCGTCTGATCAGGCCGGGCACGGGATGATTCTAGATCGGACCACTGACCGTCCAGGCCGCTCCGCACAGGCGGCACGTGCCTCCTCGGATCGGTCCGCCACGAGCCCGCGGTGGGCGCCGTCGACCGGCCTCACGCGACGACGAGTCGGTCGTGCCAGGCCATCGCGCTCTGATCGGTCAGCGACGCGACCTGGTCGACGACGACGCGACGACGGGCGGTGTCGTCGCCGGCGTCCGCCCAGTCGGCCGCGAAACCCGGGTCGAGCTCGGATGGTCCGGCCGACCAGAGGGCGTCGGCGAGACCGGTGAGCAGCTCGCGCTGCCGCTGGTAGATGGGCTGGCGGGTGCCGTGGGTCATGACGAAGGCCGCGACGATCCCCTTCAGCACGGCGATCTCGCCGATCACCTCGGGCGGGACCACCATGCTCGCGCTGAACCGGGTCAGGCTCGACTGGGAGTAGGACTCCCGCGTCGACTGCGTGGACGCTCCGGCGAAACGGCCGATCAGCTGGCTGGTGAGGTTCTTCAGGCGGGCTTGGTCGAGGCGGCCGCCGTCGTAGGAGTCCACCCAGAACGGCTGGGCGCGGAGGCGGTCGAAGGCCTCGACGAGCTCGTCCCGGCTCAGCTCGCCGCCCACCCACTCGTGCATCGCCGTCACGAGGTCGTCGTGGCCCTCACGCGATCCGAGGGTCGCGACGTCGACGTAACCGTTAACGACGGCGTCCTCGAGGTCGTGGACCGAGTAGGCGATGTCGTCGCTGAGATCCATGACCTGCGCCTCGATGCACCGGCGGCGGCGGGGCGCTCCGGCGCGCAGCCACTCGAAGGCCTCGGTGTCGTCGTCGTAGAAGCCGAACTTCATGCGGCCGCCCGGATCGGGCACGCCCTGCGCCGCGGGCCACGGGTACTTGCAGCTCGCGTCGAGGCTCGCGCGGGTCAGGTTGAGGCCGTAGCTGCGTCCGGTGTCGTCCATGACCTTCGGCTCGATGCGGGTCAGCAGCCGCAGCGTCTGCGCGTTGCCCTCGAAGCCGCCGATGCCGACGGACCAGTCGTTCAGCGCCTTCTCGCCGTTGTGCCCGAAGGGCGGATGCCCCAGGTCGTGCGCGAGACAGGCCGTGTCGACGACGTCGGGGTCGAGACCGAGGCTCGTCGCCAGCTCCCGGCCGACCTGGGCGACCTCGAGGGAGTGCGTCAGACGGTTGCGAGCGAAGTCGAGACCGGCCGTCGGGCTCAGCACCTGGGTCTTCGCCGCGAGTCGGCGCAGCGCGCTGGAGTGCAGCAGCCGCGCCCGGTCGCGGGCGAAGTCGCTGCGACGGTTCGAGTGCTGCTCGGGCAGCCAGCGGTCGGAGTCGGCGGGCTCGTACCCGGCGGAGGTGCTCAGGGCGGTCTCGGTGGGCACCGGGGCCTTTCGGTCGGAGGGGGTGATGGTTCCGCGGCGGCGGTTCGGCGCCGGTGGTTCCGCGGCGATGGTCCGGGAGGCGCGGGTCGGCTCGGCCGCCGGGGTCGCGCCGGTCGGGCGGTGGCCGATCAGCCGCCGCTGTGATGCAGCTCGGCGGCGGCCAGCTCGGCTTTGAAGGCCTCGTCGAGGTCGCGGCTCTCGAGCCAGCGGTCGGGCAGGGCCGGCCGCTTCGGACTCCCGGCCCGGCCCCGGGGACCCTCCGCGGCCTCGCCGGGGTAGAGCTCGTCGGGGTTCATCGTCGCGAGCAGATCGTCAATCTCCTGGAGGGAGTCGGCGAGGGCGAGAGCGGCCCTCACCTCGCCGCCGACCGGGTACCCCTTGAAGTACCAGGCGACGTGCTTGCGCATGTCGCGACACGCCCGCCCCTCGTCGCCCGACCAGAACTCGACCATGAGCTCGGCGTGACGTCGGAACGCGCGGCCCACCTCGCCGAGCGTCGGCTCGGCCTTGAGGTCCTCGCCGCGGAACGCCGCGGCGAGGTCGCCGAAGAGCCAGGGGCGGCCCAGGCAGCCACGGCCGACGACCACACCGTCGCAGCCGGTCTCGTCGACCATGCGGAGGGCGTCGGCCGCCGACCAGATGTCACCGTTCCCGAGGATCGGGACGTCGGAGATGGTCTCCTTCAGCGTCGCGATGGCGGACCAGTCCGCGGTGCCGGAGTAGAAGTCGGCCGCGGTGCGGGCGTGCAGGGCGATGCTCGCGACGCCGGCGCCCTGGGCCGCCCGAGCGGCCTCGAGGTAGGTGAGGTGGTCGGAGTCGATGCCCTTGCGCATCTTGACGGTGAGCGGGACGGCGCCGGCGGCGGCCACGGCGCGCTCGACGATCTCGCGGAACAGCCCGGTCTTCCAGGGGAGGGCCGAACCGCCGCCCTTGCGGGTCACCTTCGGAACCGGGCAGCCGAAGTTCAGGTCGATGTGGTCGGCGCGGTCCTCGGCGACGAGCATCGTGACGGCCTCGGCGACCGTGTTGGGCTCGACGCCGTAGAGCTGGATGCTGCGCGGGGTCTCGGACTCGTGATGCTGGATGAGCCGCATCGACTCGGGGGTGCGCTCGACGAGAGCGCGACTCGTGATCATCTCGCTGACGTAGAGACCGGCGCCGTACTCGCGGCACAGCCGACGGTAGGCCGTGTTCGTGATCCCGGCCATGGGCGCCAGCACGACCGGGGACGCGACGTCGATCGGGCCGATCGAGAGGCCGGGCGAGGGCAGAGTGGAAATGGACATCGATACGATTCTCCCATGAGTGACGGCAGGGTGACAGAGGGCACGGGTCCGGCGGACGACGGCGACGCCGGCCCCCGCCTCGACGGGGTCCGGGCGGCGGGTCTCGACCGGGTCCGGTCGGACGCGGCTGCCCACGGCGTCGAGGTCGAGATCGTCGCCCGGCCGGCCGCCGATTCGCTCGAGGCCGCGGCCGGACTGCTGGGCATCGACCCCTCGTCGATCGTCAAGAGCCTCGTGGTAAAGAGACACGACGGGGCGTTCCTGTTCGCCCTCGTGCCCGGCGACCGGCAGATCTCGTGGCCCAAGCTGCGCGCCGTGGTCGGCGTCAACAGGCTCTCGATGCCCCGCCCCGAGACGGCGCTCGAGGCGACCGGCTACGAACGCGGCACCATCACGCCGATCGGCAGCAGCACCGCCTGGCCCGTCTACGCCGACGACCGCATCGTCGGGCGACGCGTGGCGCTCGGAGCGGGCGAGCACGGCTACAGCGCCTTCGTCTCGGCGGACGAGCTGCTCGCCGGATACGACGCGATCGTGGCCGACATCAGCGACTGACGCCGCGCCTCCTCGGGTCAGGAGCGCGGGGCGGCGGTCTCCGCCGTCCGAGGCCCGTCGGTGGTCGCCGGCCGATCCGCCGTCGACGGCAGGGCGCAGGAGTCGCCGTCGCAGACGACGGCGTCGGCCGAACCCAGCATCGTGAACCCGGGGGCCGGGGCGTCGGTCATCGGTCCGCCTCCGAGCCGACCTGCTCGAGAGCCTGGAGGAACGCCTCGGGGGCCTGCGCACCGGAGATGCCGTATCGGCCGTCGAGCACGAAGAACGGGACACCCGTGATTCCGTAGGCCTGCGCCTGCGCCTGGTCGGCACGCACGTCGGGGAGGTGACGCGCGTCCGTCAGAGCGAGACGCGCCTCCTCGGGATCCAGCCCGACCTCGGCCGCCAGCGCGACGAGATCGTCGATGCGGCCGACGTGGCGACCCTCCTCGAAGTAGGCGGACAGCAGGCGCTCCTTCATCTCGCGCTGACGCCCGTTCGCCTTCGCGAAGTGCAGGAGCTCGTGCGCCTTGACCGTGTTCGTGTGCTGGAGGTGCTCGAAGTCGTAGGCGAGTCCGACCTCGGCGGCGATGCCCGACACCTGGCTCAGCATGCCCTTCACCTGGTCGGCGGGCATCCCCTTGTGCTTGGCGAGGAAGTCGACCTCGTCGCCCTCGAAGTCGACCGGGGTGTCGGGCGAGAGCTCGAACGAGTGGTACTCGATGTCGACGGGGCGGCCGTAGCGCTCGACGGCGTCCTCGAACTTCCGCTTGCCGATGAAGCACCAGGGGCAGGCGATGTCCGACCAGATGTCGACCTTGACGGGGTTCTGCGATTCAGTCACAGCCTCGGCAACCGCGCTCCGGCCCACGGCATTCCCACGCGAGTGGGGCGTACCCGCCGACCGCGCCCGGCCGCCGGCTCCGCTTCGTCCCACCGCCCTGCTTCGCGCGGCTCGACGCGGCGCTGCCGCCCTGCTCCGCCCTGCTCGTCCGGCTCGACGCGGCGCTGCCGCCCACTCAGGCGCGCTCTACACGGCCCCCGGCGACAACTCCTGCACCTTGCGGCGACGCAACACCGACAACCGCCATTTTCGGCGACCGCGCGGCCCGAGCACCCTCGGCCGACCGGAGTTCTCGACGCGCGGCAGGATCCTCGGGCCACCCGCAGTCGCCGTCAGGGCGTCGACGACGGCGAGCACCAACGGCCACTCCTCGCGGACCATCGAGGAGCTCGCCCGAAACGGGACCAGACCCTCCAGCGCGATCCTGGCGTCCTTCCCGCGATCCTTCTCGAAGCGGTGCTCATGATGCTCGCGACCATCGGTCTCGAGACCCACCACGCCACCCACGAGCATGTCGATGCGGTGGCCTCCCGGTCCGACGGGCACCTGACGTTCGATGTGATGCCCGCGCAGCCGCAGGCGGGTACCGGCAGCGCTCTCGAGGATGCTGTCGACACCGACGTCGCTCCAGGCGACGAGTCCCGCTGCATCCGCGCGTCGCCGTGAGAGCACCTCGGCGGCGTCCGTGTCGTCTGCGACGAGTCCGACCGCGCGAGCCCAATCCACGAGGATCACGGCGTCCTCGAGGGACTCGGTCTCCGTGACCGCCCGAGCCAGGGCATCGCGGGGGTCGACCGACCAGGTCGTCCCCCGCTGAGAGAGCTCGCGCGGATCCCAGACGACGCGGACGCCTCTCCGACGTCGCAGTCGTGACGCGGTCTCCGGGACCGACACGGTGATGGGCGGCTCGTGCCACGACCAGGCCCCCCACTGCCGCAGGGCCGACGCCCCGGTGAGTCGACCGCCGACGGCGACGGCGACGAAACGCGGGTCGTCGGGCGGCCAGGTCGAATACCATCCACGTCGCGGTCGCCGGACCCGGCGGGATCGGACGGCGACGGTGAGATGGCGGTCGGTGGCTCCGTGCGCCACGAGATCGCGCTTGTGCAGCAGGCCGCCCGCGGCGAAGACGAGTTCGTCAATCGAGGTCATGACCGACACGATCCCGAGTGGTTCGACAGGAGGGAGGCGCGGTGTGGACGGGACTCGGTCGACGATCGGCTGGGAAGGAGTCGGCCGTCGTCGACGTCCACATCGCGGCCGGCCGGGAACTCCTCACGCGTGGCGCCGAGGGCAGCGACACGCCGCGCGGCAGGGACGTCGCGCCGCAGGAGGGAGGAGTTGCCGACCGGTGCGGACCCGAGGCGCGGCGGATGAGGTCGGCTCGCACGGATGAGAGGCCCGCACCGCCCGTCGGCAGGAACCCATCGGCCGAGTGCGCGTCGGCGCGGGCAACTCAGGGGCCCAGCGCCGCGGCTCACCGACACGCCGGAACCGAGGGGCTGAACTCAGCACGCTGGAGGAGTTGCCGACGGAGCGTGGAGCCGTGCGCCGCGGCCGCTCGCACCTCCGCAGTGCGACGGCGCCGAGGGCGGCAGCGGTGCAAGGCGGCCGCGGCGCGCCTCGGGGCGGCTAGGCGCCGAGGAGCTGCTCGGCGAGGTAGCCGCGCAGCTGCGCCAGCGGCATGCGCTGCTGCTCCATGGTGTCGCGCTCTCGCACCGTCACCGCGTCGTCGTCCAGCGAGTCGAAGTCGACCGTGACGCAGAACGGCGTGCCGATCTCGTCCTGGCGGCGGTACCGCCGGCCGATGGCCCCGGCGTCGTCGAAGTCGATGTTCCAGTACTTGCGCAGGTCGGCGGCGAGCTCGCGAGCCAGCGGCGACAGCCGCTCGTTGCGGCTCAGCGGCAGCACGGCGACCTTGATGGGCGCCAGACGTCGGTCGAGCTTCAGCACCGTGCGCTTGTCGACGCCGCCCTTGGCGTTCGGCGCCTCGTCCTCGGTGTAGGCGTCGACGAGGAAGGCCATGAGCGATCGCGTGAGGCCGGCCGCGGGCTCGATGACGAACGGGGTCCAGCGCTCGTTCTTGGCCTGGTCGAAGTACGAGAGGTCCTTCCCGGACGCCTCGGCGTGCGTCCGCAGGTCGTAGTCCGTGCGGTTGGCGATGCCCTCGAGCTCGCCGAACTCGCCGCCGGCGAAGCGGAAGCGGTACTCGATGTCGACGGTGCGCTTGGAGTAGTGCGAGAGCTTCTCGGCGGCGTGCTCGTACAGACGGAGGTTCTCGGGGTCGATGCCGAGGTCGACGTACCACTGGAAGCGCTGGTCGATCCAGTACTGGTGCCAGTCCTCGTCCGTGCCGGGCTCGACGAAGAACTCCATCTCCATCTGCTCGAACTCGCGGGTGCGGAAGATGAAGTTGCCGGGCGTGATCTCGTTGCGGAAGCTCTTGCCGATCTGGCCGATGCCGAACGGGGGCTTGATGCGCGACGACTGCAGGATGTTGTCGAAGTTCGTGAAGATGCCCTGCGCCGTCTCGGGTCGCAGGTAGGCCATCCCCTGCTCGTTGTCGACCGGACCCAGGAAGGTCTTGAGCAGACCCGAGAAGTTCTGCGGCTCGGTCCACGAACCGGGCTGCCCGGTGTCGGGGTCGCGCACGTCGGCGAGGCCGTTCTCGGGCGGGTGGCCGTGCTTGGCCTCGTACGCCTCGAGCAGGTGGTCGGCGCGGTAGCGCTTGTGGGTGTGCAGGGACTCGACCAGGGGGTCGCTGAACACGTCGACGTGCCCGGATGCCTCCCACACCTGTCGCGGCAGGATGACGGCCGAGTCGAGGCCCACGACGTCGTCGCGACCCTGCACCATGGTCTGCCACCACTGGCGCTTGATGTTCTCCTTCAGAGCGACGCCGAGGGGGCCGTAGTCCCAGGCCGAGCGCGAACCGCCGTAGATCTCTCCCGACTGGAAGACGAAGCCTCGGCGCTTGGCCAGGGCGATGACGGAATCGAGACGGTTGGGTGCTGCCACGTGTGATGCTCCGATTGTGTTGAGGCCCGAGCTGGATGCCCGGTCGGCCGAGGTACCCGGCAACTCTAGCCGGGAGGGCGGCGGGCTACGGGCGCAGCGCCCGCACGACCGCGGCGACGTCGTCCTCGTCGTTCCAGAGGTGGAACGCCACCCGGACCCGCCCGGCGCGACCCGACGCGGTGAGTCCCGCCGCGGCCAGCGAGGGGAGGTCGCCGCCGGTGTCCGGCCAGGTGACGATCGCCTGCCCCTGACGGTCGAGGTCGAGCCCGTCGCAGAGCAGATCCCCCAGCGAGGAGGCGTGGGCCCAGACCTCGGACACGTCCAGCCCCGAGAACGCGGTCAGAGCCGGAAGGGCGCCGACCCAGGCCGGCCAGGCGGGTGAGACGTCGAAGGCGCGGGCGTCGCCGGCGAGATGCATCTCCGGTCCGTAGCACGAGCCCCAGACGGACTCCCCCGCGTACCAGCCCGCCTGGACCGGTCGCAGCCTCGGCGCCGCCGACTCGGCGATCGTCAGGAAGGCCACCCCGCGCGGGCTGCAGAGCCACTTGTAGGCGTGGCACACGGTCAGGTCGTAGCGACCCGCGTCGACCGGCAGGACGCCGGCCGCCTGGGTCAGGTCGCAGAGCGTCAGCGCCCCGTGACGGCGCGACGCGGCGACGATCGCGGCGTCGTCGGCGCACGCCCCGGTCGCCGACTGGACGGTCGACCAGGCCACCAGCCAGGTCGCGTCCGTGACTGACGACGCCAGCTCGCCCAGTGGCACGCTGCGCACGGTGACGCCCCGGTGGGCCTGCTGGGCGAACGGGAACACCATCGAGCTGAAGTCGCCCTCGACGCAGAGGACCTCGGCCCCGTCGGGGACGGCTGCGGCCACGACGGCGACCATGGCCGACGTCTGCGAGCCGATCGCGACCCGGGAGGCGGGGACGCCCACCAGCGTCGCGTACGCGCCCCGTGCCTCCTCGACGACCCCTCCGTAGTCGACCGGCGAGGTCCGGCCCGTTCGCCAGGCCTCGAGATCGAGCCGCTGCGCGTCGAGCGTGGCCTGCATCGGCAGGCCCATCGTGCAGGCGGCCAGATAGCCGGTGCGCGGCGCGAACGACCGGGCGACCTCGTCGAGCGAGGGAGACCAGGAGGCGCGGGTCGAGTCGGACATGCCTCCAGCCTGACGAGACGCTCACCGAACGACAAGCACCAGTGTCGTGGGCTTTCCATAACCGTCGCTTATGGTGTGGGGATGAGCGACGACCTCGACCTCCAGACGCTGCGCGTCGTGCGCGCCCTCGCCGACGCGGGCACGATCACCGCCGCGGCCGCCCGGCTGGGCTACAGCCAGCCCGCCGTGAGCCAGCACCTCCGGCGGGCCGAGGCCCGGATGGGGCATCCCCTGGTCCTGCGGACCGGCCGAGGGGTCCGGCTCACCGAGGCCGGGATGCGTCTGGCCGAGCACGCGGTGCACGTGCAGGCGGCGCTCGACGCCGCGCGGCAGGAGCTCGACCAGCTCGGCGGGGCCGCCTCGGGTCGGGTGCGGCTGACCGGGTTCCCCAGCGCCTCCTCGACGATCGTGCCCGACGTGCTGTCGCGGCTGCGACGCCGGCACCCCGGGCTGCAGGTCGCCTACGTCGAGGCCGAGCCGCCCGAGGCGCTCGCGCTGCTGCGCGACGGCACCGCCGACGTCGCGCTCACCTTCACGCATCCGGGAGCCGGGCTCGCCGAGCGCGTCCCGGAGGGGCTCCACGAAGAACCCGCCTACCTCGACCGCACGGTGCTCGTCGTGCCCGACGACCACGCCTTCAGCGAGGGGTCCGATTTCGCGGACCTCGCGGACGCCCGATGGATCGGCGGCTGCCCCCGGTGCCGCGGGCACCTCCTGGCGAGCTGCGCGGCCTCGGGGTTCGCGCCCGACATCGTCCTCGAGACCGACAACGCGCTGGCCGTGCTCGGGCTCGTCGCGGCCGGGATGGGCGTGGCGCTGCTCCCCCGGCTCTCGCTGCAGGCGGCCGCGATGCCGCAGGGGGTCCGCGTCGTCGAGCTCCCGACGTCGATGGGGCGGCGGATCGGCGTGGTCCACCGCCCGGGAGCGCGCCGGGTGCCGAGCGTCCGTGCCGTGACCGAGGCGATCCGGGCGCTGGACCCGCGCCTCCACGGGCTCACCGCCCTGGGCGGCGGTCCGGAGGACGAGGGTTAGGCTGACCGGACGACTTCGGGAAGGTGTTCGATCCGTGCGCAGAAGAGTGCTCGCCTCGGCGGCGGTGGTCGTGACGACGCTCGTCGGCCTCACGGGCTGCTTCGCGGATCTCGACGCCCTGTCTCCCGTGGACGGCGGGGCGGCGGGAGGTCCCTCCTCCGCTCCCCCGCAGCCCCAGGTGACCGGTGCCCCGGGCACCGGCGGCGGGTCCTCGCCCGACGAGCTCGCCCCGGGCGGGACCCTCCTGAACCAGGTCAACTACAGCGACCTGACCATCTACATCTACGACGTGGGCCGGCTGACGACCACCGAGCCGTCGATCTACGCCCGACCGGACGGGACCGACCCCTTCCCGGTCGGAACGGCCGTCCAGGCGACGGCCTACGTGCTCACCAACAACTCGCAACGACGCCTCGACCTGACCGACCTCAGCGCCGACTACTCGTCGTACGGCAACGACCTCGCGACGCAGGACGTCTTCGCGGGCCGCGACCTGCTCACCTCGCTCGGCTACGAGACGGAGCTCGACGCGCAGTTCCCCGCCGACGCCGCTACCTGGTATCTGCTGCCGGGCGAGTCGGTCGTCTTCGCGAACGCCTGGTTCCACCGCGACACGGACGGGCCGCTCACGCTGCAGTTCCTCTGGCCCGCGGAGCGGATCTTCCTCGGGGCGAACATCCAGTTCTGACCGGGCGCCGCCGACCGGTGGCGGGGCGCCGTCCGCTGGCGACCGGGCGCCGCCGACTTGCGGCGGGGCGCCGTCCGCTGGCGACCGGGCGCCGCCGACCGACGGCCGGGCCCCTCCGTCGAACGCTAGGCGGTGGGGGCGTCGACGGCCCCGCCGAACCGGCGCGAGCGCGCGGCGTAGGTCGTCACCGCCTCCCAGAGGTCGGTGCGCGTGAAGTCGGGCCACAGCCGGTCGAGGAACACCATCTCGGCGTACGCCGACTGCCAGAGCAGGAAGTTGCTCGTGCGCTGCTCGCCCGAGCTGCGCACGAAGAGGTCGACGTCGGGCAGGTCGGCGGTGTAGAGGTGCTTCTGGATCAGCCTCTCGCTCACCCCCGAGGGTTTGAGCCGGCCGGCGGCGACGTCGTCGGCGATGGCCCGCACCGCATCGGCGATCTCGGTGCGGCCTCCGTAGTTGACGCACATCGTCAGGGTCAGGACGTCGTTGCCCTTGGTGAGCTCCTCGGCGAACATCAGCTCCTTGATGACCGATCCCCACAGGCGGGGTCGGCGGCCGGCCCACCGGACACGCACGCCCCAGGCGTTCAGCTGGTCGCGCCTCCGGTGCAGGACGTCCCGGTTGAAGCCCATCAGGAACCGCACCTCGTCGGGCGATCGCTTCCAGTTCTCGGTCGAGAACGCGTAGACGCTGAGGTGCTTGACCCCCATCTGGATCGCTCCGGCGACGACGTCGAGCAGCGACATCTCGCCGGCCTTGTGCCCCTCGACGCGGGTGAGGCCCTTGCCGTTGGCCCAGCGTCCGTTGCCGTCCATGACGATGGCGACGTGACCGGGGACGGCGCCCTTCGGCAGGGCGGGCGGGTAGACGCCCGTCCAGTCGAGGGGACGGAAATCGGCCGCGTCGCGGTGGGTCTTCTTCACGGATGCGCTTTCGGGGGTGAGAGGGGTCCGGCGGGTGTCGCCGAGAGGGACGGCGGCGCAGGAGCCTGCGACGCGGTGAGGGCCCGGGTTCCGGGCTCGCGATCGACATGCTGCAGAGAGCGGAGTCCGCGCTCGAGATGCCACTGGGTGTAGGCGGCGACGACGCCGCTGGCCTGGTTGCGGGTGTGCTCGGGCGCGCTCTCGGCGACCGCCCAGTCTCCGGTCAGCAGCGCCGACAACAGGGCCAGCGCCTCCTTCGAGAGCCTCGGAGCCCCGGGAGGCGCGTGGGAGTCCGCCACCACGCCGCCGAGCTGCACGACGAACGCCGTGTGCGGCCCCGGCGCGCCCGTCACGGCGCAGTCGCCGAAGCTGGGCGACCAGCCCGCCACGCTGAGCGCCCGGAGGAGGTACGAGTCGAGGGTGAGCTGCGGGGCGTGCTCGCCCCGGGACAGCGACCGCAGCGCGCCCACGAGGAGGAGGTACTGCTGCAGGCCCGCCTCGGCCTCCGTGAGCTTGTCGGCCGTCTCGACCATGACGCTGCCGGCGGTGTAGCTCGCGTAGTCGGCGGCGATGACGGCCCCGTACGAACCGAGCGACTCCGCCTGCTGGACGATGTCGAGCGAACGGCCCTCGTAGAGCTGGAGGTCGGCGACCATCATCGGCTCGAGGCGGGCGCCGAACTTCGACGCCGTGCGCCGCACGCCCTTGGCCACCGCACGGATCTTGCCGTGGTTGCGACTGAGCATCGTGAGGATGCGGTCGGCCTCGCCCAGCTTGTGGGTGCGCAGGATGACGCATTCATCACGGTAGACGGGCACTCCCCCAGTATCCCCCGCGTGGTACAAACGTCGGATGCACGCCACAGCCTTCGCCGTACCTCTGTGGGTGGATCTTCTCGCCGTCGGCATCGGCAGCCTGCAAGGGGCGATGTTCGCCTCCGAGTTCAAGGACCGCCGCCTCGACCTCCTCGGCATCGCGATCATCGGCATCGCGACCGGCCTGGGCGGCGGCGTGCTGCGCGACGTCCTGCTGGGCGTCGTGCCGCGGGCGATGACCAGCAACTGGTACCTCACGGTCGCCGTGCTCGCGGCCATCCTCGGCATGGCGCTGCAGCGGGTCTTCGACCGGCTCGCCGGCCTCATCACCGTGCTCGACGCCCTCACCATCGGGCTGCTCGGCGCCATCGGGACGACCAAGGCGCTGTCGCTCGGGCTGCCCGAGATCCCCGCCGTGTTCGTGGGGGTGATCGCCGCGGTGGGCGGCTCCGTCTTACGGGATCTCCTGATGAACCTGACGATCGCGATGATGCACGTGGGGTCGCTCTACGCGGTCGCCGCCGCGGCCGGGACGATCGTCCTCGTGGTCGCGGTCGCCCTCGGTGCACCGGTCGCCGTCGCCGCCATCGTGGGCACCTCCGTGACGCTCGTCATCCGCATGCTCGCGGTGCGCTTCGGGTGGACCCTGCCCGAGCAGCGGGCGCTCAGCCGCCTTCCGCGCTGGCGGCGCCCCCGCTGAGTGCGCACTCGGCCGCCCCGGCGGGCCCGGCGGGCCCGGCGGGCCGCGCCGCCCGCCCGGGTCGGCAACTCCTGGCGTGTGCTGCCCCGCGGCCACCGGAGCCGCATGGAGTCGTCGGCCGCGCAGCACCCGGCAGGACTTGCCGACGATGGCGACGCGGGGAACGATCCGCACGCCCGCCCGCCCCGTCGCCCGTCTCGGTCGGCAACTCCTGGCGCGTGCGGCCCCGCGGCCGCCGGAGCCGCACTACGTCGTCTGCCGCGCAGCACCGGGCAGGACTTGCCGACGACGGCCGCCCGCGGAACGACCCGAACGCCCGCACGCCCCGCTCGGGCTGTCGGGCACTCCGGGTCGACACAGAGCGGCGCGGGGCGGACACGGGTCGGCAACTCCTGGCGCGTGCTGCCCCGCGGCCGCCGGAGCCGCACTACGTCGTCTGCCGCGCAGCACCGGGCAGGAGTTGCCGACGACGGCCGCCCACGTCATGGCGCCGGACGCGGCGGCCTCGTCGTCAGACGGCGGCGAGCCGGCGAGCCCCGCTCGTCGCACGCAGGGCGCGGTTGACTGCCGAGACGATCGCCTTGAGCGACGCCGTCGAGATGTCGGCGTCGATGCCGACGCCCCAGAGACGCGTGCCGTCGACGTCGAGCTCGACGTAGGCGGCAGCCTGGGCGTCGCCGCTGGCGCTCAGCGTGTGCTCGACGTAGTCGTACAGCTTCACCTGCACGCCGTGGTCGGCCAGCACCGCGATGAACGCGGCGATCGGGCCGGTGCCTCGGCCCGAGGTCGACTCCACGTCGTCGCCGATCCTCAGATCGACCTCGAGAGTCGTCTCTCCCGACATGTCGCTCGACGTGCTCGTCCGGGTCAGCTCGAAGCGGCCCCACTTGTCGTCGGTGTCGGCGGCCGGCAGGTACTCGTCCTGGAAGATGGACCAGATGTGCGGGCTCGTCATCTCGCCGCCCTCGGTGTCGGTCCGAGCCTGGACGACCCCGCTGAACTCGATCTGGAGCTTGCGCGGCAGGTCGATCGCATGGTCGGCCTTGAGCAGGTAGGCGACGCCGCCCTTGCCCGACTGCGAGTTGACGCGGATGACGGCCTCGTAGCTCCGACCGAGGTCCTTCGGGTCCACCGGCAGATAGGGGACGGCCCACTCGAGCTCGTCGACGTCGACCCCGCGAGCGGCCGCGGTGCTCGCCATGGCCTCGAAGCCCTTCTTGATGGCGTCCTGGTGGGAGCCGGAGAACGCCGTGTAGACCAGGTCGCCCGCCCACGGGCTGCGCTCGTGCACGGGGAGCTGGTTGCAGTGCTCGGCGGTGCGCTTGACCATGTCGAGATCGCTGAAGTCGATCTGCGGGTCGATCCCCTGCGTGAAGAGGTTGATGCCGAGCGCGACGAGATCGACGTTGCCCGTCCGCTCGCCGTTGCCGAACAGGCACCCTTCGATGCGGTCGGCGCCGGCCAGGTAGCCGAGCTCGGCCGCGGCGATGCCCGTTCCACGGTCGTTGTGCGGGTGCAGCGACAGGATGACGCTGTCGCGCCGGGCCAGATTGCGGTGCATCCATTCGATCGAGTCGGCGTAGACGTTGGGGGTGGCCATCTCGACGGTGGCCGGCAGGTTGATGATGACAGGCCGTTCGGGCGTCGCGTCGAACGCCTCGATGACCTGGTTGCAGATGTCGCGCGCGAACTCGAGCTCGGTCCCCGTGTAGCTCTCGGGCGAGTACTCGTAGAAGACCGCGGTCTCGGGGATCGTCTTCTCCGCCTCGAGACAGAGCCGGACGCCCTCGAGCGCGATGTCGACGATGCCCTGACGGTCCGTGCGGAAGACGACGTCGCGCTGCAGCACGCTGGTGGAGTTGTACAGGTGCACGATCGCCTGCTTGGCTCCGGCGATGGACTCGTAGGTGCGGGTGATCAGGTGCTCGCGCGCCTGCGTGAGCACCTGGATGGTGACGTCGTCGGGAATCGCGCCCTCGTCGATGAGGCTGCGGACGAAGTCGAAGTCGGTCTGCGAGGCGCTCGGGAACCCGACCTCGATCTCCTTGTAGCCCATGCCGACCAAGAGGTCGAACATGATGCGCTTGCGCTCGGGGCTCATCGGGTCGATCAGCGCCTGGTTGCCGTCACGGAGATCGACGGCGCACCAGCGCGGCGCCTCCGTGATGCGCTTCGACGGCCAGGTGCGATCGGGCAGGTCGACGGCGATCTGCTCGTGGTACGGGCGGTACTTGTGGATCGGCATCGCCGACGCGGTCTGGTTGTTCTTCATGGTCTCGAGCTCCTGGGCGGGCTGACGAGTGTCAGCGCGTGGATGGTCAGCCGACGACGAACTCCGCGACGAGGGAGGCCTGGGCTAGGACTCGTCGCGGCAGCTAAGGAGGAGCAGACCGAACAGCACGCACCGAGGCTAGCACCGTCGATGGCGACGGGGCGACCGAGGAGGCGCGCTGCCGGCCTCGATGCGGGCCTCAGACGGTCGCGCTCACTGCGCCAGACCGTGCTCGTACGCGTAGACCACCAGCTGGACGCGGTCGCGGAGCGACAGCTTCGACAGCACGCGGCTGATGTGGGTCTTGACCGTGGCCTCGCTGAGGAACTCGCGTGCGGCGATCTCGGAGTTGCTCAGTCCACGTGCGGCCAGATCGAAGATGTCGCGCTCTCGCGTGGTCAGCGTGCGGAACGCCTCGGGGACCGTGCGTGAACCGCGACCGTCGAAGTGCTCGAAGAGCTCTCGCGTGGCGGAGGCGGCGATCACCGCGTTGCCGGAGTGCACCGTGCGGATGGCCGCCAGGAGGAACTCGGGGTCGGCGTCTTTCAGGACGAAGCCGCTCGCGCCTCCTCGGATGGCTCTCGTGGCGGCCTCGTCGAGGTCGAACGTCGTGAGGACGATGATGCGCGGAGCCCTGCGGGCGGCCGCCTCGGCCTGCGCGAGCACGGCCGAGGTCGCGGCGATGCCATCCATGACGGGCATGCGGATGTCCATCAGGACCACGTCGGGCGTCGTCTCGGCGACCATCGCGACGCCCTCTTCGCCGTTGCTCGCCTCGCCCACGAAGAGGAGGTCGGGCTGCGAGCCGACCAGCATCTTGATGCCGGCTCGGAACAGGGCCTGGTCGTCGACCAGGGCGACGCGGATCGGCGTGGGAGTCATCGGGCGAGACCTACTTCTTGGGTGAGTGCCAGGGTCGGCACGATGGCGTGGACGACGAATCGGCCGTCGGCGTTCTGCGTGGTCAGCGAACCTCCCGCGAGGGTGGCGCGCTCTCTCATGCCGTCGAGACCGTGCCCGCCCCGGCGCTCCTCCGTCGACGACGGTGTCGAGACCGGACGGGTGACGGGTCGGACGATGTTGCTCACGACAACATGCAGGGACTCGTACCGCCAGTCGAAGAGGAGATCGACCGGGTGGTCGGCCGCGCCGTGCCGCAGGACGTTCGTCAGCGACTCCTGCACGATGCGGAAGACCGCCAGCTGACGGTTCGTGCCCAGCTGCTGGGGCTCGCCGACGACGCGACGATCGATGACGAGGCCGGAGGCGCGCATCTGATCGAGCAGACGGTCGAGGTCGCCGAGGGCGGGTTGCGGCGTCTCGCCCTGGCTGTGCCGGAGCTGTCCGAGGAGCACGCGCACGTCGCCGAGGGCCTCACGGGCGGTCGACGCGATCGTGGAGAGGGCCTCGTCGACGCTGGTCGGATCGACCCTCGCGGCGTACCGCGCCCCGTCGGCCTGAGCGATCACCACGGCCAGCGAGTGGGCGACGACGTCGTGCATGTCGCGGGCGATGCGGTTGCGCTCCTGCTCGACGGCGATGTCGCGTTCGGCCCGAGCCGCCTCGCGCTCGGCCCGCGCCGCCTCGCCCTCGGCCCGGATCGTCTCGCGTTCCGCCACCAGGCGGGCCTCTCGGCTGGTGCGCTCGGCCGACCGCGACCGGGCCAGGAGTCCGCCCGCCCAGGGGAGCCCGAGCAGGGCCAGCAGGCCGAGGAACGTGATGCCGACCTGCAGGAGGATCGTGACGACGTCGGTGATGCCGCTCACGTCGTAGGACACGCCGAAGATCGAGCTCTGGACGAACGTCAGGTAGAAGGTGCCCACCGCCGCCCCGAGACCCACCGACACGAGACCGGCCCACTTGACCCGGTCGCTGCCGTAGGCGGCCACCGTGTAGAGGATGGCGCAGATGGCGAGGTTGCTCACGTCGGGCGTGGCACGGGTGACCATCTCGACGATCGCGACGACCCAGGCCAGCGAGAGCGACAGGGTGGGCGACAGCCGTCGGAGCGCCAGGGCGACGGCGAGGCCGAGCGCGATGAGGGCGCTGGAGGAGTCGTAGGCGGCGAGCGTGAAGGCCGCGAGCCAGAGCAGGACGGCCGCCACGACGTCGACGACCACCTGGTAGGGGGCGAGGCGGCGGAAGATCACTCGTCTACCGTAGGGCCCTCGGCAGGGCACGACGAGAGCAGGAGGCGCACCCGCGACGACCGGACGAGGCACCTCATCCTGTGGAGGGACCTCGTCGTCTCGTGTGTCGGACTCGTCAGAAGCCGAGGCGTCCGAGGAGTTTCGGATCCCGCTGCCAGTCCTTCGCGACCTTGACCCTGATCGACAGGAACACCTGCTTGCCCACGAGGGGCTCGATCTGCGCTCGCGCACGCTCTCCGACCTCGCGGAGTCGTTGGCCGCCCTTGCCGATGACGATCGCCTTCTGGCTGTCGCGCTCGACGAAGAGGTTGGCGTAGATCTCGAGCAGGTCCTTGTCGTCGCGTTCGACCATGTCGTCGATGGTCACGGCCAGCGAGTGCGGCAGTTCGTCCTGGACGCCCTCGAGGGCCGCCTCGCGGACGTATTCGGCCACTCGGTCCTCGAGGACCTCCTCGGTCACCGCGTCGGCCGGGTACAGCGGTTGCGACAACGGCATGAGCTTGATGAGCTCCGTCGCGAGGACGTCGAGCTGGACGTCGGTGACGGCCGACAACGGGATGATCGCCTCCCACTCGCGCAGACGGCTGACCGCCAGGATCTGCTCGGCGACGGCCGGACGCGACGTCGTGTCGACCTTCGTGACGATGGCGACCTTCTTCGCGCGAGGGAACGCGTCGAGCTGCTCGTTGATGTACTTGTCGCCGGGCCCGATCTTCTCGTCGGCGGGTACGCAGAAGCCGATCACGTCGACGTCTCCGAGCGTGGTCTGCACCACGTCGTTGAGTCGCTCGCCGAGCAGCGTGCGCGGACGGTGCATGCCCGGAGTGTCGACGAGCACGAGCTGGCCGTCGGCCTGGTGGACGATTCCGCGGATGGCCCGGCGCGTGGTCTGCGGCTTCGAGGACGTGATGGCCACCTTCTGGCCGACGAGCGCGTTGGTCAGGGTGGACTTCCCGACGTTGGGACGCCCGACGAACGAGACGAAGCCGGCCCGGTAGGTCGAACCCGGCGTCGGACGGGAGGGGTCGGCGGGCGACGTCGCGTCGGCTGAGGCGGTCATGCGGTGTCCTTCGTGGAGCGGTTCGCGGCGGAGACGACCGTGCGGTCGTCACGCTCGATGGTGGGGTGGGAGGCCGGGTCGGCGACCGACGGGCTGCGTTCGACGAGGACGGTCATCAGGTCGTGGCGTCGCCCCTCGGTGCGGTCGGCGGTGAGCACCAGCCCCGAGACGGTGACCACCGAGCCCTTCTCGGGCAGGCGACCGAGCGTCTTGGTCAGGAGGCCGCCGACCGAGTCGACGTCGTCGTCGTCGAGCTCGAGGCCGAACAGGTCGCCGAGCTCGTCGACCGGCATCCGCGCGCTCACCCGGAAGACCCCGTCGGAGACCTCGCGGTGGGCGGCGACCTCGCGGTCGTACTCGTCGCTGATGTCGCCGACGAGCTCCTCGATCAGGTCTTCCAGGGTCACGAGCCCGGCGATGCCGCCGTACTCGTCGACGACCATCGCGAGGTGGTTCTTGTCGAGCTGCATCTGCCGCAGGGTCTCGTCCGCCTTCTTCGACTCGGGGACGAAGGCCGCCGGACGCGCCAGCGAACCGACGAGCGCGTCGTCGTCGCCCGCGTGCTCGTGCAGGCGACGCGCGAGATCGCGGAGGTAGACCACGCCCACGACGTCGTCGTTGTCGCGGCCCACGACGGGCACGCGCGAGACGCCCCGACCGAGGAAGAGGCTCATGGCCGACCCGACCGTGGCGGTCGCGTCGATGGTCACCATGTCGGTGCGGGGCACCATGACCTCGCGGACGACCGTGTCGCTGAACTCGAAGATCGAGTGGATCAACTCGCGGTCGTCCTCTTCGAGTACGTCGAGCTCGGTGGCCTCGTCGACCATGCTCAGCAGCTGCTCCTCGGAGGAGAACGACGCGCTGCGCGGACGGCCCGGTGTCACGCGGTTGCCGAGGGCGACGAGCGCGTCCGCGATCGGCCCCAGCACGACCCGGACGAGACGGACCAGGGGCGCCGTCGCGACGACCAGGCCGCGGGCGTGGGCGCGCCCCACGCTGCGCGGGCTGGAGCCGACGAGGACGAACGAGACCACGGTCATGATGAGCGCCGAGAGCAGGAGGGCCACCCACCACCGCTCGACCGCGAAGGCGAACGACAGCGACACGAGGACGGCGGCCGAGGTCTCGGCGACGATCCGGACGAAGTTGACGGCGTTGACGTGGGCGCCGATGTCGGCCGAGACGGCGAGCAGGGCGGCCCTGCTGCGAGGCGACTCGTCGGCCTCTTCGATGAGGTCGGCGCGGCTCAGCACGCCGAGCGCCGAGTCGATGGCCGCGAGCAGCCCTCCGACGATCACGAGCACGACGGCCACGATGACGAACACGGTGACCATCACGGCGTCACCGTCTCTCGTCTGCGCCGGCGAACGCCGCGAGGATCTCGCGCTGCAGGCCGAACATCTCGCGCTCGTCGTCGGGCTCGGCGTGGTCGAAGCCCAGCAGATGGAGGATGCCGTGACAGGTCAGCAGCAGCATCTCGTCGAGCGGACTGTGACCGGCCGTCGCCGCCTGGGCCACGGCCACCTGGGGGCACACGACGATGTCGCCGAGCAGCCCCGCGGGTGTCGGGTCCTCTTCGGTCCCGGGCCGCAGCTCGTCCATCGGGAAGCTCAGGACGTCGGTCGCGCCCGGCTCGTCCATCCACTGGACGTGCAGCTGCTCCATGGCGGCCTCGTCGACGAAGACGATCGCGAGCTCGGCCTCGGGATGGACGTGCATCTGGTCGAGTGCGAAGGTGGCGAGCCGCTGCACGGCGGCCTCGTCGACCTCGACACCGGACTCGTTGTTGACCTCGATGCTCACCGGGTTCCTCTCTTCGGCAGTCGGTCACGCGGGGCCGCGGCTCGCCGGTCGGCTCTGTTGGTCTGCTCGGACGCCGGCGTCGCCTCGTCTCGCGAGTAGCGCTGAGCCTGTCGCTCCGCGTCGTACGTCGTGTAGGCGTCGACGATGCGTCCGACGAGGGTGTGACGGACGACGTCGTCGCTGGTCAGACGCGAGAAGTGGATGTCGTCGATCCGGTCGAGCACGCGGGTCACGAGCTGGAGACCGCTGGCGCCGGTGGGCAGGTCGATCTGCGTCACGTCACCCGTGACGACCATCTTCGAGCCGAAGCCCAGGCGGGTGAGGAACATCTTCATCTGCTCGGGCGTCGTGTTCTGCGCCTCGTCGAGGACGACGAACGCGTCGTTCAACGTGCGGCCTCGCATGTACGCCAGCGGGGCGACCTCGACCGTGCCCGCCGCCAGCAGCTTGGGGACGATCTCGGGATCCATCATCTCGTTGAGGGCGTCGTAGAGCGGCCTCAGGTACGGATCGATCTTGTCGGTCAGCGTGCCGGGCAGGAACCCCAGCCGCTCGCCCGCCTCGACGGCGGGCCGGGTCAGGATGATGCGCTGGACTTCACGGCGCTGGAGGGCCTGCACGGCCTTGGCCATGGCCAGGTACGTCTTGCCGGTGCCCGCCGGGCCGATGCCGAAGGTGATCGTGTGCTCGTCGATGGCGTCGACGTATTCACGCTGGCCCGGTGTCTTCGCCCGGATCGCCTTCCCGCGACCGGAGACGATGGGCTGCCCGAACATCTCGGACGGCGTCTGCTGCCCCGAGTCGAGCAGCCGCGCCGAGGTCTCGACCTCGGACGGTGCGAGGTCGTGCCCGCCCCGCACCATGGCGACCAGTTCGTCGACGAGGCCCCGGGCTCGCCCGACGGACGCCGAGGGACCCTCGAGGACGACCTCGTTGCCCCGGACGAGCACCCGGACGTCGGGGTACTGCTTCTCGACCGTCTTCAGGAGACGGTCTTGCGGTCCGAGCAGCTGGACCATGGCGACCCCGTCGACCTGCAGGTCGACCCGGACGCTGTCGGCGGCGTCGTCGCCGCGGGGATCGGAGGAGCGCGTGTCGCTAGTGGGCAAGGGTGCCTTCCTGGAGGGGACCGCCCAAGACATGGGCGTGGACGTGGAACACGGTCTGACCGGCGGACTCGCCGGTGTTGAAGATCAAACGGAACGACCCGCCGGTGTGTTCCCGGCCGTCGGAGTCGCGGAACACCGCGGGGTCGCGGGCCAGGGTCGAGGCGGTGGCGACCATCTCGGCCATCAGGGCGGGATCGCCGTCGGCCAGCTCGACGACGTCGCGGTAGGCCTGGGTCTTCGGTACGACGAGGAGGTGCACGGGCGCCTTGGGGGCGATGTCGCGGAACGCGATCAGGGTGTCGCTCTCGAACACGATGTCGGCCGGGATCTCGCGTGCGACGATGCGACTGAAGACGGTCGGCTCGGTCTCGGTGCTCTGCTGATCGGACATGCGCACCATGGTACCGGCGACGACCGACACCGCGCCGGGCACCGATCGGCCTACCAGCGCCCCAGCCGCACGCTGAGGACGGCGAGGGCCGCGGGGCCCGCCGTCGACGTGCGGAGCACGGAATCCCCCAACCGGACCGGGGTCGCCCCCGCGGCCTCCAGGGCTTCGAGCTCGCCGGGCGAGACGCCGCCCTCGGGTCCGACGACGATCAGCACCGAGCTGGCGCCTCCGAGGTCGACCGTCGACAGCGGCGTCGACGCCGTGGGCTCGAGGACGAGCATCCGCTCGTCTCGCGCACGCGCCGCGAGCTGCTTGGTGCCGACGAGACCTCCGACGACGGGACCCCACGGACGGACGGCCTGCTTGGTGGCCTCGCGGGTGATGGCACGCCAGCGCGCCAGCCCCTTCTCGACCTTGGCGCCCTCCCACCGCGAGATGCTGCGCGCGGCGGACCACGGGACCACCTCGTCGACGCCGAGCTCCGTCGCCGCCTGGACGGCGAGCTCGTCGCGGTCGCCCTTGGCGAGCGCCTGCACGAGCGCCACCGTCACGTCGGGGCGCGGGTGGCGCGTCACGGAGGAGGCGACCATCACCACCCGGTCGGCCCGCGCCTCCTGAACGGTGCCGTCCACCACCAGGCCCCGGCCGTTGCCCACCCGCAGGGGGTCGCCGACGCGGAGCCGGCTGACCGTCACCGCATGCCGGGCCTCGGCACCGCCGAGCACGACCTCGCCGCCGATCGCGGCGTCGTCGAGGGCCTCGACCAGGTACGAGTGCGCCACGATCAGAAGTTGAGGAACCGGTCGCGGAGCTTGCCGAAGAGACCCTGCTGGAACTGCGACAGCTCGGGACCCTGGTTCTTGCGCCCCGAGGCGAACTTCTCGATCAACTCGCGCTCCTTGTGACTGAGCTTGGTCGGCGTCACGACCTGGACGCCGATCTTGAGGTCGCCTCGGCCGGTTCCGCGGAGCTTGGTGATGCCCCGATCGCGCACCGTGATGACGTCGGCGCTCTGCGTGCCGGGTCTGATCTCGAGCTCGACCTCGCCGTCGATGCCGGTCAGCGTCGTCGACGTGCCGAGGATGGCGTCGGCCATCTGCACCTCGAGGGTCGCCAGCAGATCGTCGCCGTCGCGGCTGTAGGTGTCGTGGTGCTTCACTTTGACCTCGAGGTAGAGATCGCCGTTCGGGCCTCCCGCCTGGCCGACCTCGCCCTGGCCCGGCAGCTGCAGCCGGAGACCGGTGTCGACCCCCGCGGGGATGTCGATCGGGATCGTGCGGCGCGCGCGGACGCGACCCTGACCCTGGCAGGTCGGGCACGGGTTCGGGATGACCGTGCCGTATCCGCGGCAGGTGCCGCAGGGGCTCGAGGTCATGACGTTGCCGAGGAGCGAGCGGACGGTCCGCTGGATCTGACCGGACCCGTTGCAGATGTCGCAGGTCTGGGGCGAGGTGCCGGGCGCGCAGCACGAGCCGTTGCAGGTCTCGCAGAGCACGGCCGTGTCGACCTCGATGTCCCGCTGGGTGCCGAAGACGATGTCGTCGAGCTCCACCTCGAGGCGGAGCAGGGCGTCCTGTCCGCGCTCGCGCCGTGACCGGGGACCCTGGCGCTGTCCGCCTCCGCCCCCGCCGAAGAAGGCGTCGAAGATGTCGCCGAAGCCGGCGCCCCCTCCCCCGCCGCCGAAGCCGGGCTGCGGACCGAGGTCGTAGCGCTCCCGCTGCTGCGGGTCGCTCAGGACGTCGTAGGCGTGGGTGACGTCCTTGAAGCGCTCCGAGGCGTCGGCGCTCGGGTTCACGTCGGGGTGCAGCTCGCGAGCGAGTCTGCGGTACGCCTTCTTGATCTCTTCCGGCGTCGCCGTCCGGTCGACTCCGAGCACGTCGTAATGATCTGCCACTGGTTTCGTCTGCCTCTTGGTGTCGTTCTGGGGGGGTGTCTTGGGGGGAAGGGTCGAGCGGGGCCCGCCGGCGTCAGCGCTCGGCGAGGGTCGACGACAGGTACCGGGCCACAGCCCGCACCGCCGCCATGTTTGAGGAGTAGTCCATCCGCAGCGGGCCGAGCACGCCGATGCGGGCGATCTCGCTGCCCGACGACGTGTATCCGCTGGCGAGCACCGACGTCTGGGCGAGACCGAACGAGGCGTTCTCGCGGCCGATGCTGGCCGCCACGTCGACGGCGTCGAGCTGCATCTCGCCGAAGAGCCGCAGCAGCGCGACCTGTTCTTCGATGGCTTCGAGGACAGGATAGAGGTTGCCGCTGAAGTCGTCTCCGGTGCGGACGAGATTGGCGGCCCCGGCCATGACGAGACGGTCCTGACGCCCGGCGGCGAGCTGCTCGACGAGGCTGGCCACCACCCGCCCCACGACGGCCGCGAGATCGGGGCGGAATCGCGAGGGGAGATCGGCCAGCGACACGGCGGCGTCGCTCAGCGCGGCCCCGCCGACCAGAGCGTTGACCGACGCGCGGAGCTCGGACAGGAAGGCCTCGTCCACCGGCGCGGGCAGCTCGACGAGACGCTGCTCGACCTGGCCGCTGTCGGTGATGAGCACGGTCATGACCCGCGTGGCCGCGAGACTCACCAGCTCGACGTGTCGGACGCGGGCCCGCGAGAACGACGGGTACTGCACGAGCGCCACCTGATTGGTCAGCTGAGCCAGCAGACGGACCGTGCGCGCCAGGACCTCGTCGAGATCGGTCGAGTCGCCCAGAAAGGTCTCGATGGCCTGCCGTTGGGCAGCCGTCAGGGGGCGGAGGTCCGCCAGCTGGTTGACGAAGAGCCGGTAGCCCTTGTCGGTCGGCACGCGCCCCGACGACGTGTGAGGGGCCGTGATCAGCTCCTCCTCTTCGAGGAGGGCCATGTCGTTGCGGATCGTCGCGGCGGAGACGCCGAACTGGTGTCGTTCGACGATCGACTTCGAGCCGACGGGCTCCCGGGACGCGACGTAGTCGTGCACGATGACACGAAGCACCTCGAGTCCGCGTTCGGAGACCACGATGCACCTCTCATCTCGACCGGACCGCACCGGGTGACGACCACCGCCCCGGCACCGGGCCCACTTGGCACTCGACGTGCCGGACTGCCAATCCTACGACACCTCCGACACGGGACCTACTCCCGGCGCGTCCGCCTGCCCTAGGGTGTGGAGGAGCAACGACCGGACCACGCCGTCCGGGTCAGCCGGCCGACGAGCCCAGGAGGCGCGAGGCCGGCCCCCCATCCCTCACGACCCCCCGGAACAGGTGCAGCCATGACCGACACCCCTCCTTCGCAGCCGAACGATCCCCGCGCCGGAGGCCAGCAGCCCTCCGGGCAGCAGGGCTACGGCCAGCCCGGCCACGGACAGCCCGGGTACGGACAGCAGCCCTACGGCGGCCAGCAGCAGGTCCCGCCGATGCGACCCGAGGACGAGAAGCTCTGGGCGACGCTCATCCACCTGGGCGGCATCCTCTTCTGGTTCGTCCCGTCGCTGGTCGGCTACCTCGTGCTGAAGGACCGCGGCCCGTTCATCCGCGAGCACACCCGCGTGGCCCTGAACTTCCAGATCACGATGGCGATCGTCCTCGTGGCCTCGGGCCTGCTGTCGGTCATCGTCATCGGCGCCATCACCGGCTTCGCCGCCGGCGTCGTGGTGGTCATCTTCTCGATCATCGCCGCGGTGGCGGCGAACAGGGGCGAGTACTACAAGTACCCCCTCAGCTTCGAGTTCATCAAGGCGTAGCCCGCCTACTTACTGGCTTCCGCGGCTGCCGCGGACTCGCCGGTCCGCAAGGGGTCCGCAAGAGGCTCGAGCGCGGCCCGCATGAGTCCCGCGGCAGCCGTTCTCGTTCGGTCCTCAGCGGTCGGCCAGAGGTGCGCATAGGTATTGAGCGTGACCGTTGCTTGAGCATGTCCGAGAGCACGCTGCACGGTCACGACGTCACAGCCGGAGGCAATGAGGCCCGAAGCAAAGTAGTGCCGCAGATCGTGCGGGCTGATCCCTGTGACCCCTGCCGCTGCAGCTGCAGCTGCCCTACCAAACCAGTACCGGAGGCTCGCCGGCGTCGGGGGTGCACCGGGGAACAGCCAGCCGTCATCGCCGAACGTGCCTAACCGCTCGAGGTGCTGCGCGATCAGCGTCACCAGCTCGTCGGGAATCGAGACGACGCGCTCGGACCCCGACTTCGGCGGCGACACTTCAGTTACTCCCCCGTTGTTCTGAGCCTGCCTCTGCACATGCAAGGTCCGTCGCAGAAAGTCGATGTCGCCGACCTGAAGACCAGCCGCTTCGCCAATGCGAAGACCCGCGAACGCGCATACAGCGATGAACGGCCTGTAAGCCTCCTCTACGGCATCTAGCAGCCAGCCCACCTGGTCGCTCGTCGGAATGCTCATACGGTGCTCAGCGCGGCGCTGACGTGGCAGAACGACGCCCGCAGACGGATCCGCCGCAAGCACCTGGTCACGGACTGCTCCCCGCAACACCCCACGGATGAACCGCATCCGAGTGGAGATCGTTGACGGCTGCATCGTCAGCGTCATCGCCTTAACCCACGACTCGACGTGGCTCCGGCGCACGCGGTCGAGCGGCACGTCGCGGAACGTGCACCCCTTGACGGCATTGCGGGCCGTGCGCAAGGTTGCAGGTGCCCACACCTGCCGAGAAGACCAGTCTGCGAAGAAGGACTCGAGCGTCACCTTGCCCGACTGCGGGTCAACGTAGGTCCCCGTCAGCAGCGAAGCGGTCACCTTGTCGAGGTGCTGTTGTGCGTCCACTTTCCGGTCGAAGTGCCGCGAGTGCTCCTTGCCCTGCTCATCTCGGTAGCGGGCTCGCCATTTGCCGCTAGGGCGCTTCTGGATGCTTGCCATCTTCAGCCTTGTTGTCATCCCAGAGGGCGTTCTCGGCCTCATTCTGCAGCGCCCTGCGCTTACGGACGTGCTCAACGGTGGCTTCGACCGTGAGGTCGAGCCAGCCACCCATAAGCTCCCGGACGCGATCCGATTCGCCGTCCCCAAGGATGGCGCTGATTTCCTCTTGAGTATCGAGAAAAAGCTCGATCGCTTCCTCGAGAGATTGATGAGCGTCCTTCATCCGACGCGATGCGCTCACGAGGGCCGTGTCGCCGTCGGCAAGGGTCAGTGGCCATGCCGTGCCGATTATCTCTTTGATGTCTTCAGACTCTGCCAGGCGGAGTGGCCGCTTACCCTGCTCGACGGTATGCACCGTGGTCTGAGACCACTTCCACCCACGAGAGGACATTGCTTCCGCGAGTTCTTTCTGGGTCATTTGACCTCGTAGTCGCGCGAGGTTGCGTCCGATCTGAGTGTCACTGATGGCCATGTCCACCAGCATATGGCAAACGACCATAATTTCCAACACGCTCTGAATCGCATGTGGACGGATTACGAAAGCCCATGTATGGTCGATAGTCATCAGCTCGATTTGTTAATCGAATCCAACGCGAGAGGCAAGACATGTCCAAGCTCCTGACGATCGAAGAGGTGGCAGCACTACTTCGACGCACGCCGGCAGCGGTGCGCTATATGCGGCATGCCGGAACCGGTCCAAAATCAGCCAAGGTTGCGGGCCGAGTGATGTTTCGCGAAGACGACGTGACTGCGTACATCGAGGCCGCTTTCCAGGACGCGTAGCAAGTAGCTCTCCCCTATCCCCGAGCGAGCCGCGACGACCCGCCCCACAAGGTCACTAGCTGTCGCGCCCTGGATCGCCTGCCCTTTCACCACTTCAAGGAAGGCAACAGAGTCGACTTCGCCCTGCGCCTAGCGAGGGCGAAGCGACGAAAACACGTCGAGGCCTTAGCCAAGAGGTCGGGATCTGTCGAAGAGCATGACGCACAGATGGCCTGAGAAGCAGGTGCCCGCACACGAGCTAAGCGATCACAACGTGCAACCACCAGAACATACGAATGGCCCCGGTCGGTGTCCTACCACCGCCGAGGCCCTATCCCCGGAGGGATGTCTTCACATGGCCACCATATCCAAATGCAACGCTCGAAACCAAGTTTTGAGCTTCACGACGAGTGCCGCATGAGGTCCGTCGTCATACGAACCGGCGGAGGCATTCCACCGAGGCCCGTCCCGGAGGCTCGAATCCGCAACGACCAACCAGCTAAGAACGGCGGAGACCCCGTCGGTCCCATGCTGCGGCAAGTCCGCGAACAGTACGGGCTCTCTACCCACGACGTTTCCCGAAGCTCTGGGTACACCGTCGCATTCATCGGCGGCGTTGAGACCGCCACTATCGCCCCAAGCGAATTTGTCGTGTTTCGCCTGCTGAGGACGATCCTCACAGCCAGCACGTCGCACGCGCCATGACGTCTCATCTGACGCGAAGCGAACGCCGACAGGCGCACCTCATCAAGCCGCTCACACGCGCCGCTCGTGCAGTGCGTGACCTCTGGACCGTCGTCGGCGTGTTGCTACTCATCAACGCCGCAGCCCCCGCGCTGCTCTCAGCATTTGGAGTCAACCCGTGAACGCACCTACCCCCGCCGCAATCCTCCGTTCCGTCGCCTACCGCCTCACGATCGCCCGCAAGCTGCGCAGAGCCGCCAGAGCGAAGTACCTGCACATCGCCGACCTGCGTGCCATCGAACGTCAGAACGACCTCACCCCCGGTCGCCTGCTGATGGCCCTCGCCGGCTTGCGCCTGTCCACGTGGGATGCCGTGATCCTGCAGCGCGTGCTGGGCCTCAACCTCAGCGACGTGTTCGCCACCGCCGGCACCACGAAGGCAGGTGCAGCATGACCGTCGCAACTACCGCCCACGGCCTGATCGGTGGCCGCATTGCCACCGCCGACGTCCGCGCCGCCGCATGGTGCGACAACGGCTGCACCCAAGAAGCCGACACCGCCAGCGAAGCCATCGCCCTGCTCCCCTGCCTCAGCAGCGAACACGCCAGCCGCGGGAACAAACTGCAGAACGCTGTCCACGCCCTGTCCAAAGTTATCCAGTCCAGCAGCCGCGATTACCTGCCGGGCGACCTCATGGCCGACATCGGCGTCGACACCAGCCGCCACGGCTACCGCATCGCACTCGCCATGCAGAGCGTGCTGCAACTCGCGATGCACGCCGCCGCCGGGCGCATCACTCCCGAGTCCGTCGCGACGCACCTCGAGTACGCCGCCGCCAACCTCGCCAACGCAGTCACCAAGGGAGGTAAGCGAACCGATGCCACGTGACCGCGCCAACATCCGCACCGATATCTGGTCGGACGACGACTGGCGACAGCTCAGCTTCGGTGCGCAGTGGCTCTACAACTACGTCCTGACACACGGAACACTGAACGCCGTTGGAGTGGCTGACTGGCGTCCCCGGCGCATCTTGAGAGTCACCACAACGATGACTGAAGCCGTCCTGCGCGAACTCGTCGCGGAGCTGACTAACTCGTTCTTCCTCGTGCTCGACGAAGACACCGAAGAGGTGTTGGTGCGGTCGTTCTTCCGGCACGACGGGATCCTTACCAACCCGAACATGCTCGCCACGATCAAGCGGGACTATGCCGCGGTGTCGTCTCCGCTGCTACTTGGAGTGATCGCGCACGAGGCGAATCGACTCCGCACTGAGTACCCGGATGGCATCACCAAGAAGTTCAACCCGTGGGATCGAAGCGAGCTGACGACGCTCCTCAAGGGAACGCAGATCGACATACGGACACAGGCACTGAGAGTGCCTAACGAAGAACTCCCGTCGCCCCTGTTCGGAGACGACACCCCCTCCCCCACCCCCTATAGGACCCCCTCCCCTACCCCGTCGGACAGGGGGTCCGGCACAACTACATCTACAGCTACATCTACAGAAAAACCTTTGTCGCCCGATGAATCGGACGACGGAGGGTTTCTGATCCGCCCTAACTGGGCACCGAATCAGAAGCACCGTGACAAAGCGACGTCGCTGCACATCGACGTCGACCGCCAGGCAGCGCGCTTCATCGAGCACGCCAACCGGAACGTCAGACGGCTCAAGAACTGGAACGCCGCATTCACGAACTGGCTGAAACAGGAGGCCGTCTACGCACAGCAACGCAGCGCGTCAGATGCAACCCGTCCCGCCCCCCGCGCACAGAAGCGGACCGCTGCCGATGTCGCTTTCGAAAACTTCACCCGCAAGTACGGAGGATCCCCCAATGAACCACATGGAAACCGAAGCGCTCTTGATCCAGGTAGCAGCCATCGACTCGCGAACGGTCAGTGATCTGACCGTTGCAGCGTGGCAGGCCGTTCTTGCAGACATGAGCTATGCCGATGCCGAACAGGCCCACATCGCGCATCGTCGCAACAACCCTGGCATCTACCTCGAGCCGGGACACCTGATCCAGCAGAAGTGCATCGCTCGACAGCGCCACCAAGAGATTCACGGCGTTCACCCCGCACCGCCCGCGGGCAAGCGCTGGGCGGTCGATGTCATCGAATCCGTGCCGGACACCGACCTGCCGGAGTTGAGGGCGTGAGCCGGGCGCTGAGCGTCGCGCGGGAGGAACGCGACCAGGCGCGCCAGGAGTGCGACCGCCAGAGGAGAGAAGCGGTACGCCTGTCGGGGCTGCTGTTCGAGGCGTTGGACAACGCCGAAGGGAGGCGACATGGGTAAGGCATATGACCGCGTGATCGACGCAGCCAACGGGCTGGGGTTGCGCACGAAGAACAACGGCAAGACAGCACAGATCCAGGCACCCGGCCATTCCAACGCTGACCTGTCCGTCACCCTGACCGACATCGGCGGGCAGGTGCTGCTGTATTCGCACTCTGACCCGACCGACACGGTTCTCGACGCTCTAGGCCTGTCGATGGCTGACCTGTTCGATGAGCCCAAAGGGGTTACGTACACCTACGGCGACAGTAGGCAGGTGCACCGGTCCCCGCTTAAGAAATTTAGCCAGAGCGGGAACACGAAAGGCACCCAGCTCTACCGCGCCGACAAGCTGGCCGCAGCGTCCGTCGTGTTCTTCGTCGAAGGCGAGAAGGACGTCCACGCGCTCGAAGCCGCAGGGGCAACCGCAACGTGCACGGCCATGGGCGCGGGCAAAGCCCACATGTTCGACCTGACGCCGCTGCACGGCAAGCATGTCCGTATCGTGCGTGACCTCGACGATGCCGGCATGAAACACGCCGAGCAGGTCGCCGGGATCCTCATGGGCAAGGCCGCATCCGTCAAGCTGCTCACTGCCGTTGAGGGCAAGGACGCTGCCGACCACATCGGCAGCGGCCACACCCTCGACGAGTTCCACACCGAAGAGTTCCCCGCTCCCGTCGAGACCATCGACCCCGAGTTCGAACGTGAAGTCGAAGGGCTGATCCGATACGAACGAGCAAAGACCGAAGCCCGGAACCGTCAGTCCGCAGCACACGCCGTCGCCCTGAACCCGAAGCTGCTCCGTGACATCCTCGCCATGGACGTCACGTATGACTGGCTCGTCGAGGGGCTGCTCGAGGTACAGGATCGCTTGATCCTCACCGGAGGCGAAGGCGCTGGCAAGTCCTACCTGACTCGCCAGCTCGCCATCAGCATCGCCGCCGGCGTCCATCCGTTCCGCGTCACGGAGCGCATCGAACCCCGACGCGTTCTCGTCATCGACGCAGAAAACACCGAACGGCAGTGGGCACGAAACACCAGGTACGTCACCGCGCTGACCGGCCAACACGGCCGCGGCAAGCCCGGCGAGAACGTGCTCGTCAGCGCCGGCACACGCTTGAACTTCAAACTTCAGGCCGACGTCGACAACGTGCACAAGCTGATGGACGAGTTCAAGCCCTCAGTGCTCTACATCGGACCGCTCTACAAACTGCTCGACGGAGCCGTGAACAACGACGACGACGCAGCACCGCTCATCATGGCGCTCGACAGCTTCCGCGAACGCGGAGTCGCCCTGCTCATGGAAGCGCATGCCGGGCACGCCAAATCACTCGGCGGTGAGCGCGACCTCAGGCCACGCGGATCCTCGCAACTCCTCGGCTGGCCCGAGTTCGGACTCGGGCTCCGCGCCATGGAGGAAGACGACGACATGGCCACCCTTGTCCACTGGCGCGGCGACCGAGACGTCCGGAACTGGCCCACACGCCTCCGGCGCGGCGTCGAGGGCGAAATGCCATGGATGCCGGCATGAGGCGTAGGGGCATAGAGCAAGAAGTTGCGGCAGATCTAATGATCTTTCGTGCAAATCAGAGTCAAAAATCAACCGTTTGAGGACAACGACCGGAAGGACATGCTCTGACTAACTATGTTCTTGCTCATATTCGAGCTCGGTTACTTTGGACGGATCCTTTACCCAAAATCTTAGCGTTAATTGTGCGCGATTCCGCGCCACGAGGGCTCCGCCGAGTGCGTCCATCGAGCTGGATCCCGCCTCGGCGAATGGTCTCTGCACGGCTGCCACAAGCAGCAACGCATTCGGGCTCTCGATGGCAAAGGCCTTCGCCGTCAGCGTCGCCGCTTTGTCGGCGCTCGACGAAGCCAACTGATTCGCGGCCCGTTCCCGGTAGGCCCGAAAGATGTAGTCGCTCACATCTTCGGCGAAATCCTGCCGCTCCGCGCGAAGACGAGCCGCTTCGCTCTCTTCACGCATCTGCCTCGCAAGAGCATGCGACTGACGAGCCACTCGCCACGCACCAAAACCGATAGCCAACGACGCCATACCGACAATGGCCGGAACCATGACAAGCGAGACCCAGTCGAACCAACTCGGTTGCTGTTCCAGCTGACGCGAAACCTCTTCCAACGCGCGAACCAAGCGCGAACTATCACACCCCATCCTTCAACCCTATTGGGCAGATCCGACTCGAGATGCCCCGCAAGGAGTCACTTACCCGATGAACCAGCCAGACGCACTTGAGCTCACACCCGACCAGTACCTCCACCTCGCCACCGCCCGCGCTCGCCGCAGCCTCGTCGAGGCCCCGGGACTCATCGCCTACGTCCGCACACTCATCACACCCGGACTCGGCGGGGCCAGCGACGGGATGCCTCGACCGGCTTCAAGGACAGCACCACTTCCCCTAAGAGCCGACGCAGTCGACGACACCGACGACGTCTTTGCGCGACTCCTGCACTGGGTCAGCTACTGGGCGGGCGTCTACCAGACCGCCCCGCCCTCGACCATGCAGGTCCACTGGGCACAAGACGGCGAGATCACTGGCTTCCGCGCATCCACGACCCCCGAAGGTGCCGGAGCGCTCACCCAGCAGGCCACCCTCTGGCTGCTCGCCCGACACGACCTCATCACCACACACGACACCGGCATGACCTACTTCGAAGACGTCGCCGACATGATGCGCGACCTCCGCGGCCGGTTCCCCCGCGCACCCCGTCCACCCCGTGGTGTCCTCGATCGCCCCTGCCCCGTCTGCGACCAGTACGCATTCGGCGCTACCTGGACCGGCAACAGCGTCGAACAGTTCGAGCTCCGGTGCTCCAAGTGCGAACACACCGAAGACGCAGCGTCGTTTATCAAGGCCGGCCGCGTTCGCGAACTGCTCCACGAACTACGCGAGGAACACGCTGAGCCCAAGTCCGAATGGTGGTCGAAACGACAGTCAGCACTCGAACTTGGCATCACACCGCAAACACTGAACCGATACATCGCCGAGGGACTTAGAACAGTCACGCTCGCAGGTGGCGTCTACGTCAAGACCGACGATCTCCTCGACCTCTGGCGAGAAAAAAGGCTGCGCATGAAGACACGCGGTGCGACACGGACCGCATAAACTAGGGCCTGTTCAAATATCTGTTAAGCTTTGCTCAAGCAAGAGGTCCGCCCGCGGTACTTACCTCGGGCGGGCTACTGCTTTCCGGACAATGCCGGCTCCTCTGACTGCGCCGGAACCGTTGCTTCGGCAAGGAAGTTGAACAACTCGTCAGCCAGCGCTTCCTCGCTGCCATACCCTTCCCCGAGCCGATGCACCACTCCCATCAGCAGGTAATGCCAGCCGACCTCGTCGGTTGATTCCTTACCCTGTGCCTCGATTAACGCGGCCAGCAGATCATACTTTGTGAATGCCATGACGGCTCCCCTTGCTATCGGTCGAATTGTTTCTCGTATTCGGTGAGTGCCTCACGGCAGAAGTCCGCGCCAGTGCTGAGATCGTTCGAGAGCACCTCATCCGACTGCTCCTCATTCAGATACCCAGCCACGACCGTCCGCATTTTTTGCAACACATCAACGTGCAGCGACTGTATGGAATCACCAGACCAGAGCAGATCGATCGTGGCCTGGCTCCCATAGAAGATGTCGAGGCCATTTCTAAGATCCTTCCGGACCTGCGGGCTTGGAATTCGTTCGAGCAGGCCACCAATCAGACGGTTGAGACTTGTTGATGACAACGGATAAGTGGCCTGGTGGCCGTTCACGATAGCCAAGAAGTTGTCGAGGATGTCAAAGACCTCTTGCGCAATACGCGAACCGCTTGACCGCTGACGTTCGGCACGCGCAATCTCTTGTTGTCGTCGCCGCTCAGCGTCCTCTTCCGCTGCAACGAGGGCTCTTCTGGCTGCCTCGTCTTTTTTGGCGAAGTGGCGAGCGATTGCAGCCCTTAGCGGCTCGACGATAACACCAGCGACGAACGTGGCCACTGGCAGCAGCGCAAGCACCCAGGGCAGCCAATCGTTCATTCACTGAGCATAGGGGTCGCCGCGGACGAGCTGCACCATCGTCCGGAGGCTGTGGGTTTGCAAGCGCCCACCGGCTCATCCTCGTGCTGCCTTCCATCCATCCGGCAGGCTGCATTACCTGCCGTCGAGGGGCACAGGGCAGCTAGCTCAGTGGCGAGCCAGCCTTCATGCGTTTGACGAGAGCCTGGCCGCTCGATGTCAACGAATAGGTCACGAGTTGAGCAACCGGCATCCCACCGATGAACATGCCCCCACTGTCGGCTCTTGCCGTGAGATGACCATCGCGTAGCAAGTAGTAAAGGTCTAGCTCGCGGCCCGTATTGAGTTGGACCGAGCTTGAGTTGGTCTGAGCGAACTGTTCTAAAAGCCGACGCTCGAACTCCCCGTAGCGACCATGAAGCAATGCCAAGTTTGCCTTGTACTGCTGGATCGATTTGCGGGGAATCTTGCCTTCCAAGTCGTACATGGTGTGGCACACAGAGCACAGGGTTATCAAGTTCTCGAACTCGTGAGTTCGAACCTCCACCCACGGAACGATGTGGGCTATCTCGAGCGCGGACGTCCCCTTACATGTCGGAATCGCGCAGCGATAGCCGGACTCCTCCTTGACCGCTCGCTGCAACGCCAATGGGATGGACGGCCTTCTCTCAGCCATTGGAGTCTCCCATGTACTCTTTCCGTTTCCTTGGAATCAGGTTCCATCGAGTGGGCGATGGCTGGGTATATGCGGACGACGGCGGTTGGATACCAGGACGTCGCCGTGCACTTCTCCCGGCGATCCTGGCCGCTCTTGCGTACCGAAGCAACCCCCTCGAGAGGCAGATGATGTCAAGCGCGTCCCTCGATGGCCGAGATACTGATAGCCAGCGCCCTGCGCAGGGCTTCTGAAACCCAGCAGGACGCACTTGCTGATGAGGGGCACGGCACGGGTAGCCGTCATTGAGAGCGCTGCATCAAGAACCCCGAACGCAGCCGTCACGCCCACGACACGGGCGCTCAGCTTGGTCTGATGGCTCGAGGCAATGAGCGTTTTCACATAACGGAGACGTCGTCGGTTCGCCGAACCTGCCGCCTAGTACCGGTCAGGGGCCAGATCGTTTGCTACGTCCTGCGCCGCATCCCGTAGCTCGAGGCTCTGCGGGAACAACCTCGACCGGTTCGCGCGCCCCTGGTCGAGAAGTAGGGCAAGAGCCTTGTGGATAGCCTCCCGTTCCTCATGCGCTCGCCAGGCTTCAACGCGGACAGCAACTAGAAAGATTGCTCCGGCCAGCGCCACCGCGACGAGAACGATGCCCGGGATGATCGTATTGCTCGGCCACGCAAGGGCTACGGCCGACAACATGAACGCCGCTAGGCCAACAAAGAAGGCTGCGGTAACCGAGTCCCCGAGCCAGCCGTACATCCGAAACATAATTCGCCACGGTTTCTTCGGGGCGTTGGCACTAGTCATACCTCTCATATTGGTGCAACTTGCCCGCCCGCATCACCACACACTTCCCCGCGACCGAGCGACATACACTCTTACTGCGCTGAGAGCCCGGGGAACCTCGTCATCATCGCTACCTGCTCTGGTCACGGCGCGGCGAGGACCCCAAAGTTGAGACCGAGCGCTCTTCCGAAAGCGATGCTGTGTCATGCTGAGTCCTCATTAACATGGGGTGGGGCAATGGCAGGCAAGGCACGCACGGTCTTCTTCTACAGCGCGGTAGAAATCGATAAGGACGGGAGAGCACACCAGTTCGGGAAGGACTGGTGGGGTAACTTCCTCGCACACGTTGCGTCGCTGGACGAACCAGACAGGCAGACCTACTACCACCGTCGTCACTTCACAGGCGAAGTGGCCGAAACCATCTCGCCGGCCGTCAGATACCTCCGGGTGGGCAAGCAACGCCCTGGGGCTGACTGGCCAGACATCGAGTTTGACGAGGGCGACGAGGGAGCCAGGATCGCCGCGATCGTCGAACCTCTTTACATCGTCCCAGTGACGGGCACAGCGTATGTCGCGATCGTACGTACCTCAGGCGCGGCCACCTGGGAAGCACTCACTGACTGGATCTCAACCGTGGGCAAGTTCATCGAGGGCGATACCGCATTCGCTCTCGAGCCGTACACCAACCGTGACCAGCTCGACAGGTTGGCGAGCGCAGTCGGCGCATCCAAGGTTTATCTCAAGGTTGATCCAGAGGGGCTAGACCGCCTGCCGGGAAAGTCCGAACTCGGCCAGGCCGTCGCGCGCGCTGCAGGCGCTGGTGCAGGCGCAGTCTCCGTCGAGATCACCGTGAGCTTTGGCCGAAGTCGCGCCGAGGAGGCAGGAGCCGAAAGCCTCATCGAGGGAGTCCGCGAGGTCATCTCGTCGGGGAGCTACACGCACGCGAAAGCGACGCTGCTCCAACCGTCTGACGACGGGGCCGGCGTATCAAAAGATCCGATTGATTTCGTGATGGACCGAGTCACTTTCCGAGAAGCAGTCGGAGACTCCGAGGACGAAGTTCTCACTCCGGATGACGTTATCGGCGCAATGTCCGACGCCATCACTAGGTTCAGGGAACGACTTCCGAAGGGGTAACACAGATGCGCAGCCAGCTGAACGTGGTCGATCACCCCATCCTCGTGGACGGCGCGCTCTTCGTCCTGGTCCTGGCCCACGCCGTCTTCACATGGCTGACACCAGTCCCCAACATATGGGAACCGATGATTCAGTATGATGCCGGGGTCCAGTCAGCGCTCTACCTGGCGTTCTTCGGTGCCGCTGCTTTAGTGAGCAGCTTCGCTGGAGTCGTCATCATTTTCGGACTCACACCGCAGAGCATCCGGTGGCAACGCTTCCGAGTTGAGGCGGGCGAAACCCTTGCGCGAAACTGGACTTCGACATCAGCCTCCGGATTTGTCGGTGCAGGACTGGCGCTGGCAGCCGGCGTGGCAGCACTAAGCGGAGGCACATGGCTCGCGCCTTGGCTCTTCGAATTGGCCATCGGTCTCGTGGCTCACAGCTCCGTTCGTTTAATCCTCCTGATGCGCAAGCTCATCGACGTGATTCGTGGTGACGACGTGGAGGCGGTACGCAAGGCCGATGATCGCCCCGCGTCGGACGCGCCTTGGAACCGGAATGCGAGCGCGAACGACTGAGGCGGCAAGTGAACCCCGGACGAGGGATCCACGACAACGCGCACCCAGTTGCGCCACAGTGCAGCGCCGCCGCGGACGCACCGTCGTGGCCCCCCGTCGACAGGTTGACCGAGACTCCCTAACAACCCGGATGGGCACACACCCGGACTCCCCGGCTAACCGGATACCCCCGTAACACACCGATGCCGGGAGGGCAGCCCGTGGGGCAGCAATGGTCAGGATCCACCCGCAAGGAACGCCTACCCGACGACTGGCAAGAGCGACGAGCGGCCACCCGCGACCGTGCAGGCGGACGATGCCAAGCCACCATGCGCGACGGCACACGCTGCGTCGAAGCCGGCACTGACTGCGACCACATCGTGCACGGCGACAACCACGCCCTCTCGAACCTGCAATGGCTGTGTCGCTGGCACCACGACAAGAAGACCGCACGCGAAGCACTCGAAGCACGACGGTTCATGCCACGACCATCAGCACGCAAGCCACAAGAGAAACACTTCGGCCTTCGATAGGTGCCACACCCACAGGCCACGTCAACCGCACCCGCCACCGACTGCCAGCCACCTGAACCGGCCGGCAATCACGCAGCCTGCGAGCACGTCAACGACGACACGCTCAGCCGCCGCCTAAGGCATTGAAGAGCCAGGCCACACGGCGGGTCACACGCTCGTCACGATCTGCCCGCACGCGCCGACACAGCCACGCACAAGGGTGCTCCACCCCCTCCCCCGGGCTGGCTTGGCGCGTAGAGGTGCTGTGGCTAAGGCTGTGTACGGGTCTGGGGATTTCACCCCCTCACCGCTCGCACGCCCGCTTCTCGCAGCCGAAGGTCGTCAGCGCAGGCGTTGGCGAGCCGCAGCGAGATCGGCCCGCAGATCGCGCTTGACGGCGTAAACCGTTACAGCGGCAGGAGCTGCCCGCGCTGGAAGACCTGGCCGGTGACAGTGATGTAGCGCGCGTGACTGTACCGCTCGACGTGCAATCCGTCCGGCTGGGTGACCTTCCGGCCAGGCCCGGGCTCGGCAGTTCCCCAGATGTGCAGCCCGTCGCCGGAGGGTGAGACCTCGACGTGGTGCCGCGGATATTGCTCGAGGAAGACCTTCGCTGCTTCGGTCGGGACGCCGTCGACGAGACAGTGGTCGAGGTCAATGCACGCGAACCCGTCACCGAGCACGAATCCGAGGCCGACGCCGGCGCTCGATGCTGCAGCTTCGGCATGCGTCGACCACGTCGCCGGGTCCGTGCTACTCGCCGAGGTCCCGGTAGTCGTCAGAGGCACCTTCCGGGCATCGCGCCGAACCCAGCGGCCGGCGGAAGTCATCGCCTGCGGGAGCGGGTTGCGGTGCGCGTAGACGCGGCACTTGCTCGAGCAGAACCGGGCTTGCCGGTTCTTCGCGACGATCGACCGACCGCACCACTCACACGTTCTCACCTGCCCATTGTAACGGTTTAAGCCGCCTGATTAGAGGCATCCGGGAAGTTTCGGCGTCGGTGCCTTGCTCACTTCCGGAGGTCATGATGCCTGGTCGTGGACCCGCACCGAAGGCCGCGAACAAGCGAGCCCGACGCAACGCCGAGCCCGTCACGATGCGGATCCTGCCAGCGATCATCGCCGAGCAGCCCGAGCTGCCGACCCGATACAAGGCGAAGGACGACGAGGACGGCACCTGGCGCGACGAGGTCGACTGGCCGATGGTCACCGTGCGCTGGTGGGCGATGTGGCGGGACTCTCCGCTCGCCGCCGCGTTCACGTTCAACGACTGGTCCTTCCTCATGGACACAGCACTCCTACACGCCGAGTTCTGGGAGGGCAACGTCAAGCTCGCTCCCGAGCTCCGGCTGCGCGAAGCGAAGTTCGGCGCAACCCCCGAGGACCGTGCCCGCCTGCGGATCACGTTCGCGCAGGCCGAGGAAGCCGAGACGAAGACCGCCACCCGCCGCTCGAGCTCGCGCGATCGGTTCGGCGGCGTTGCTCTGCCGCAGGAAGCGACGGGAGACTGATGCCCTGGCGACCGCTCGACGGCGAGACGTTCCCCACGCTCGGCTACCACGTCGCCGACCAGATGGCCGAGTACCTGGAATACGTCGTCTCGCGCGAACAACTCGAGTTCCTGGTGCGTCTGTACGAGATCGACCCGGCGACCGACCGTCGTGTGAAGGCCCGCGCCGTGATCCAGCGCCCCCGAGGGTGGGGCAAGTCCCCGCTCCTCGCGTCGATCGGGATCAGCGAAGCACTGTTCGAGGTCGTCCCCGACGGCTGGGATTCCGATGGGCAGCCCGTCGCGCGCCCCTGGGCCGACTTCAAGAGCATCATCAACGTCCCGATCACCGCGACCTCCGACGACCAGGTGCAGAACACGTGGGCCCCGATGCTCGAGATGGCGCGCACAGACGCGCTCGTCAACGAGTTCGACGTCGACCCGATGGACACTTTCATTGGGATCCCCGGCGGCAAGATCGAGCCCCGCACGTCGTCGGGACGCTCGATCAAGGGCCTCCCGGGCCAGGTCGCGGCGATCATGGACCAGACCGAGGAGTGGGTCCGCGGCAACGGCGGCATCCGCCTCGCCCAGAACATCCGCGACAACTCGACGAAGGCGTCCGGCGTCGTGATCGAGTCGCCGAACGCGTTCACCCCGGGTGAGAACTCGGTCGCTGAGGCATCGGCGCGGGACTGGGACCTGATCAAGTCGAAGAAGTACGTCGACCTCAGCAAGGCGCGGCAGATCCACTACGACCACCGCGAAGCGCCCGCCGACATCGATCCGACGGACTCCGCGTCGCTCGAGTACGGCTTGCGGTACGCGTACGGTGACAGCTCGGATCACCCCGACGGCTGCGTCATCCACGAGCCACCGTGCGAGCCCGGTTGGGCCCCGATCGAGCGGCAGATGCTGGCGTTCCTCGACACGTCCAACGATCCCCAGTCGCTCCGCGCGAACTTCCTCAACCAGATCACCCACGCGACGAACTCGTTCGTCTCGCAGCCCGAACTTCGCGCGATTCAGAACCTCGACAAGGTCATCACGAAGACCGAACCGGTCACGCTCGGCTTCGACGGCTCCGAAGGGCGCAAGCCCGGCCGCGGCACCGCCGACTCGACGGTCCTGGTCGGCTACTCCGTCACCCAGAAGCACCTCTTCAAGATCGGCATTTGGGAACAGCCCGACGGGCCCAAGGGCGAGGGCTGGCGACCGCCTGTCCTCGATGTCGAGGCGGTCGTCCGGCAGGCGTTCAAGGACTACAACGTTGTCGGGTTCTACGCGGACCCGTCCGCGGGCTGGGCGGGCCACGTGAAGACGTGGGAGGCCGAGTACGGGAAGCGACTCAAGGTCCGGATGTCCCGCGACGAACCGATCCGGTGGCGGCAGAAGGACCTAGCCCGCACGACGGGCACCTTCGACCAGCTCGAGTCGGCCATCAGCGCCGGAGACATCTCCTACGACGGCTCGCCTGAGCTCACCTCCCACTTCCTCAACGCGCGTCGCGACCCGCGCCGGTCCGGCTACGTGCTGAAGAAGCCAGACGAGGACCAGGACGGCTCGAAGATCGACGCGACCTGGGGCGCGATGTTCGCCTACGCGGCCGGCATCGACGCCCTCGGCGCGAAGCTCACAAAGAAGAAGACGGGCGCGCGGCGCATCTACTGAGAAGGGGTCTTGTGGCTACCACACCTGCCGAATGGCTCCCGATACTGGCGGCACGTCTCGACGCCCGCCAGGCACGCATCGCGAAGAACCGGTCGTACTCAAACGGTCACGCACCGCTGCCCGAGATGGGTGCGAACACGAAGGCCACGTGGAAGGCGTTCCAGAAGAAGGCACGCACCAACTACGGCGGTCTGGCGTGTGAGTCGCTGGGTGGCCGCATGGTCCCTAACGGTGTCCGTGTGGGTACGTCGATGACGAGCCCGGGCGTTCTCGCTGCACGGCGTGTGTGGCGGGACAACCGCCTCGACGTGGTGTTCGGCGATGCGATCTCGAACATGCTGACCACGAGTGTCGGGTACCTGGTGACAGGTGTTCTCAACGGTGACCCGGTGATCACGTCGGAGATGCCTGAGCAGGTCATCACCGCACCGGATCCGACGCAGCCGTGGCGTGCTCGGGCGGCGCTCAAGGCGTGGCGTGACCAGGATGCTGGCAAGGACTACGCACTCGTGTGGCTGCCGGGCCAACGACAGTTGTTCGTGCGTGACTCGAAGACCATCAGTGGCACCCTCATCGGCCTCGTTGCCGGCGACTGGGAGCCCCTGGGTACGGTCGAGACGTACGCGGGCGGTGTCCCGGTGTACGTCCTCGAGAACAAAGACGGTGTGGCTGAGTTCGAGCCACACATCGACGTCATCGACCGCATCAACCTCGGCAAGCTGCAGCGTCTCGTCGTGACCGCGATGCAGGCGTTCAAGCAGCGCGCCATGAAGGGTGGCCTGCCCGAGCAGGACGAAGACGGCAACGACATCAACTGGGCGAAGGTCTTCGAGCCCGCTCCGGGTGCGCTGTGGGACCTGCCTGAGGGCATCGACGTGTGGGAGTCGGAACAGACCGACATCCGCCCGCTGCTCGAGGGCGAGAAGGCCGATGCGCGCGACTTCGCAGGTGCGATTCGCACGCCGATCTCGGTGTTCATCCCGTCTGGTGAGAACCAGTCGGTTGAGGGTGCCGCGAACGCGAAGGAAGGCGAGATCCAGAAGGCGAAGAACCGTATCGCCCGGGTGACTGCCCCCATGTCGGCCGCGCTACTCGAGGCGCTCCGGATTCTGGGCATCGACGACGGTGAGACCGTCGAGGTGCTGTGGATGCCGCCCGAGCACGTCTCCTTCACGGAGAAGACGCAGGCGGCAAAGCAGGCCAAGGATGCAGGCATGTCGGCTCGGTGGATCAAGCAGAACATCATGGGCACGTCGCCGGACGAGATCGCTCAGGACGAGACGGATGCTGCGACCGACCAGCTGTTGGCGGCGACGCTGATAGGGGCTGGTAGTGGCAACGGCAACGCTTGAGCAGCTGACGGCAGCACACCAGCAGACCACGGCGCAGATCCGTGACCGGACTCTTGCCTTGACGGCTGCACGGTGGGATGCGTCGCCGGCGTACCGAGATGCAGACATCGACCGGCTGATCGCACAGATCATGCCTCAGGTGCAGGCGGGCCAGATCGCTACGGCGACGCTGACGAACGCGTATATCGGTCAGGCTGCAGCGCTCACGGGGACACCGTGGGGCGCGACGGTCGACCGTGACGCAATCCTCGGCTACCGGGGTGTCGACTCGCGTGACGTGTACCGGCGAAGCGCGGTGACGCTGTACACCGCACTGTCGAACGGGTCGGCGTTCGATGCCGCCGTGGCGTACGGGCTTGACCGGATGGTCAGCATCGTGTCAACCGAGCTGCAGCAGGCGAAGAACAGGCAGGCTCAACGGTCGCTCGAGGATTCAGGCTTCTACGGCTACCGACGGGTCATCACCGGCCTCGAGAACTGCGCCCTGTGCGTGATTGCCTCTACGCAGCGGTACCACAAGTCGGAACTCATGCCAATCCATCCTGGCTGCGACTGTGGTGTCCAACCGATCCGTGGACCTAAGGACCCCGGGCAGGTCATCGACCCCGACCTGCTCGAGCGCACACACGCGCTGATCGACCGGAAACTCGGCGGCACTGACCGTGGCGCACGAGACCTCGTCCTCGACAAGACGTCATCGGCCGGCAAACCGATCAGTGACTTCACGGACCTCATCGTGGTGAACAACCACGGCGAGCTCGGACCGACCCTCGCCTGGCGGTCCGACAAGTTCACCAGCGCCCCGGACATCGCAGCGCTCAATTAGCTTCCCCGCATCCGTGGGGATTGACCGAAACGGTCAACTATCAACCCGAAACGGGAGATAACGATGCCAGACGACGACACGCAGCAGCAGCAAGCCGCTGAGAGCGCAACGCTAGAAGAGCAGCTGAAGGCGGCACTCGCCGAGGTCGAGAAGTGGAAGGGCCTGTCTCGTAAGAACGAGGCACGGGCCGAGTCGAACGCCGACAAGGCCAAGAAGTTCGACGAACACGAAGAGGCCAATAAGTCCGAGATCGAGAAGATCACGGCACGTGCTGAGGCAGCCGAGAAGGCCATCGCGGAACGCGAGACCAAGGAAGCCGCCGCCAAGCTCCGCGAGGAGATCGCCACTGAGAAGGGCTTCGCCGATCGCAAGATCAAGGCGTCCGCACTCCGTGGCTCCACTCGCGAAGAGCTCGAAGCACACGCCGACGAACTGCTCGAGCTGGTCCCCGCACCGCCCGCTGCACCCTCTGCTGAGGGTCAGGGCCAGGTCGGTGCGGCCATCAAGGACGGCGAGATGTCGGCAGACGACATCGTCGCGGCGGCAACCACGCCGTAATCCCCGCTGGCGTTCGCCACGAACCCAAGCGGCCACAACACACCACTAAGGAGGAATCGTGGCGGACAACATCTTCACGAAGGGCACGAAGTTCGCGCAGACCGCGCTGGCTCTGCTCCGCAAGACCATCAAGGCCCCCGGCCTGTTCACCACCCGGTACAGCGTCGCGGACTTCCGCGGTGCCGAGGGCGACACCATCGGTGTCAAGCGCCCCGCCGTCCTCGTCGCTCGCGAGAAGGAGTGGCGCGGCGACGACGCGATCGTCATCGACAAGCTCGTCAACACCAAGATCCAGATCGCCCTGAACCGGCACATCTACAGTGCCGTGGCGCTCTCGCCCGAGGAAGAGACCCTCGACGAGGTCAACTACGTGCGGGACGTGCAGGCACCGCAGGTCGACGCGGTCGGCAACGCGATCGCAGCGGTCACGGTCTCGGCGCTCACGAGTGCGAGCTTCGTCAACACGGTGAAGTTCAACCCAAACAGTGCCGACCCCTTCGAGTCCGACCCCCGCAAGGTCGCGATCCGCGCCCGCAAGCTCTTCCAGAAGGCGCACGTGCCGACCACCGGGCGGTACTGGATCGTCGGTGCGGACATCTCCGAGGCCATCGCCTCGAACGACAAACTGCTCGACGTCGACACGTCCGGGCTGCCGGAGGCGCTGCGCGACGGAGTCGTGGGTCGCCTCGGCGGCTTCATCATCGTGGAGCTCGACGAGCTCGACCCGACCGCGTCGTACTTCATCCACGAGTCGGCGATCGCATGGGTGGTCGTCGCCCCGGTGGTCCCGAACGGTGTCGCCAAGGGTGGTGGTGTCGCGGCCGGCAACGGTCTCGCCGTCACGCAGCTGTGGGACTACGACAGCGACCACCTCCGGGACCGCTCGATCGTCCACGCCTTCACTGGCGCGGCACCGGTCACTGACCCGAAGGTCAACGCGGATGGCTCACTCGTCCTCGACGGCGACAACCAGCCGACGCTGCAGTTCGTCCGCGCCATCAAGGTCACCTACAGCACCACCGCGCCCACCGCGTAAGGAAGGAGCGAGGTCATGGCCGAAGCACTAGCAACGACCGACGATGTCTCGGCGGCTCTCGGCCGTGACCTCACCGCCTCCGAGGTAGCTTCCGTTGAGGAGCACCTTGACAAGACCTCTGAGCTGTTCCGCCTCGAGGCCCGTCAGCAGTTCACTGCTGGCGAGTCCAGGAACCGTCTCAGGGTCACGGACGGTGCCGTCACCTTGCCCCAGAAGCCCGTTGCCGAGGTCATCTCGGTGACGGGTGACTGGGCGCAGGCTCAGCCCGTCCCCCATGAACTCTTCGGCCAGCGACTCAACATCGCTGGCCTCACCACGGGCGATTACATCCGTGTCCACTACAGCCACGGCGGCCCCGTCCCGGACCTGGCCCGCCTCACGGTTGCCGGCATCGTTGCGCAGCTGCTTGAGGCCGACCCGCGCGCCAAGGCCGGTGTCACGCAGCGTGGCGAGACCCGCGGCCCGTTCAGCGTCCAGGAGACTTACGCAGCTTGGGCACAGGGTTCAGCCCCGCGCCTGGCACCGGATGACGTCAAAGTCGCCCGGTCGTTCCGGGTCCGCTCGTACGGCTCGATCATCCAGGGGTACTGATGGCTGGCGAGACCGTCACGTGGCACCACCGGGTAGCGACTGCCGAGCTCGACAGGTACGGCAAGCCTGTCTTCGAGCTCATCGACGACCCGATCAATTCGGTTCTCGTCGCACCGAACCTAGGCGACGAGGTCACCGGCACGGACGCCGACACCTCGAGCACGCGCATCACGCTCTACTTCAACGAGCAGGTGGGCATCGGCGCTGACGACCAGTTCACGGTTCGCGGCACCCGCTACGAGGTGAACGGCGGCGAGGCGGACTGGTCGTCGGGCTTCTCGAACTGGGATCCCGGTTCCGTCGTGCAGCTCTCCCGGACGGAGTACGTCGATGGCTAAGTCTCGTGTGGTTCTGAACCGGCGCGGGTTCGGTGAGCAGGTCATGGCGTCACCTGGCATGGAAGCCGAGCTCACTCGTCACGCCTCCCAGATCGCAGCGCAGGTCCCTGGCGCATCGGTGCGTGCGATCCGGACGACAGCGGCCGGCGGTGGATCCCGTGTTCGCGTCCGTGTCGAGGCGGAGAACAGCTTCGAGCATCAGACCCGTGCAGCCCTCGTCGCTGCGATGCGCGCCGTCATGGGTAGCGCCACTCCCCGTTAGGAGCCCCGTGGACGGCATCATCTACATTGACGTGCTCGCTGCCCTCATCCGCCGCGTCACCTTCATGTTGAGCGAGAGAGACGAACCGTTCGCATCCGACGTCGAGGTCTCGAACCGCAAGTCATCCGAACTCAGTCGAGCGGTCGTCCTGACGGTCGCACCTGGCGGCGGCACAGCGGACACGCTGCGGACCAGCTACGTCACTGTCGACGTCATCTGCCGTGACGAGTTCGAAGCGGTCGACCTGATCAACCTGGTCCTGGCCCTGGCTACCAGCCGAGGGAACGGCGGGATGGTCGACGGGAAGCCATTCACACGCGCTGCCGTCAACGGAGGTCCGAACGAGGATTACGCGGCGGATGGCTGGTTTAAGCAGACCGCTCAGCTCGAGGTTGGGCATCGCGGCCGCAACCTCGTCTGACCCACCACTCACTTCGGCCCTGCCGTCTGGCGGGGCCTTTCGCATGCCCGGAACACCGGGACTCTTCCCACCGAGCCGGGAACGCAAGGGGCACATGCCCGCCACTCAACTACTGGAAGGGGGGCCTCGTGGCCCTGAACTCAGAGAACGTCCGCGTCGCGGTCACGGGGGCGTGGTACGTCGGCCCCACGACGGCGACCGCACCCACCAGCGCGACCAGTCAGCTGCCCGTCACCATGGCCGACCTCGGCTACCTGTCCGAGGACGGTCTGACCGAGACTCGCGACCGGTCCACGAACCAGATCCGTGCATGGCAGAACTCGGCCCTCGTCCGTGAGAACGTGACCGAGTCGTCGATCCAATACACCGGCACCCTCATCGAGACGAAGAAGGAGACGGTCGAGGCGTACTACGGCACCGCGGTCGCCGCCGACGGGTCGATCAAGATCGATCCCGGCAAGACCGGTGGCCGCAAGTCCTACGTCGTCGACGTCATCGACGGGGACGACCTCATCCGCATCTGGGTCCCGTCGGGTGAAGTCACCGAAGTCGGAGACCAGGTCTACGCGAACGGCGAGCCGATTGGCTACGAGATCACGGTCACTGGCTACTCGGTCACCATCGCCGGCGAGACCTACTCCGCCGTCAAGTGGTACTCCGCCCTCGACACCACCGACGGGGAGTGAGCATGTACACCCGCCACGTGCAGACGGACGAGATCCGCGAGGTCACCGCAGAACAGCGAGCGGCTCAGGACAAGAACTTCTGGGTCCCCGTCACCGGTGACAACGTCACGGCTACCGAGCCGACCGTCGAGCCCACCCCCGCCGGCGAGCAGTCCGACGAGGGCGCTCCGGCCGGCGAACCGGTGGCCGTGCCCAAGACCACTCGGAAAGCGTCCGCGCCCACCAAGTGAACCACCGGCATGCCGGGGCGCTCGGGTCCCGGCATGCCGCCACACCCACCGAGCATCTTCTACCGAGCCAGGAGAACACCATGACCGACGTCGCACCCGCGAACGCACCTGTCCAGATCAAGCCGAAGTCCCGCCCGCCGCTCGTCGTCGAGTACGGGGGCCCCACATACACCCTGACGGGCCGCATCCCGTCGGAGATCATGACCATCCAGGCGCAGTCGAAGGCCCCGCGCAACCCCGCGAAGGACGCGCAGGACGCGTACAAGCGCGAGGTCGGCATCGCGGTCATCGACAAGTTCTACGACCTCGTCGTCCCCGACGACTTCAAGGCCGTGCTCGACATGGAAGACCTCGCGCCCGTCTTCGAAGCATGGTCGGGGCACGTCGGCCTGGGGGAATCGAAGGACTCCGGCAACTAGCGGAGTCCTACCCCGACGAGCTCCTCTGGGAGCTCCACAAGCTCGGGATCCGCGTTGAGGACATTGGTGAGGCGGTCGACCACGTACAGGTCGACCGCCTTCTGCGTGTAGCCACGCGGAACCCATCCTCGGTGCTTTACGCGGCCCGCGCCGGCTGGGACTACCCCGTCAGCCGCGAATGGATGGCCGTCGCCGACTTCATCGACGCCTTCTATTCCGCGAACAGCAAGCGGAAACCGAAGCCGTACCCACGCCCCTGGAAAGACAACAACACGAGCCGCTTGGGCAAGACGTCCCTCTCCCCTGCCGAAGCGCGGGAGGTGTTGCGGAAGAACAGGGGATGACGCATGTCGACCGAATCTGCCGTCGCCTACGTGAGTGTCGTCCCGGTCGCCAAGGGTGCCGGGAAGCTGATCGAGAAGGAGATCGACCCGGCGAGCCTCGGCACGTCAGTCGGTTCCAAGATGTCGGGCGGGTTCCTCAAGTCCGTCGGGTCGATGGCCGTGAAAACGACCGCTGTAATCGGCGGTGCCGTCACGGCCATCGGTGCGACCATCGCCGGCGTCGCCGCTAAGAAGGGCATCGACCGGCTCCTCGACATCGATGATGCCCAGGGCAAGCTCAAGGGCCTCGGTCACAACGTCGATGGCATCGCGAAGATCATGGACAGCGCTCTAGCGTCCGTGAAGGGCACCGCGTTCGGTCTCGGTGACGCAGCCACCGTCGCAGCTTCCGCGGTCGCCGCCGGTATCAAGCCCGGCACCGACCTGACGAAGTACCTGTCTCTGACAGCCGACGCCGCCACCATCGCGGGCGTCTCGCTTGACGAGATGGGCTCCATCATCAACAAGACCACGACGAGCGGCAAGGTCTACACCGACAGCCTGAACCAGCTCGCCGACCGTGGCATCCCGATCTTCCAATGGCTACAGGATGAGTACGGCGTCAGCGCCGAGAAGCTCTCCGAGATGGTCCAGAAGGGCGAGGTCGACTCGGCCACGTTCCGCAAGGTCATCGAGGACAACATCGGCGGCGCAGCCCTCGCCTCAGGCCAGACCGTCCGCGGCGCTTGGGCAAACGTCGGAGCCGCTCTCGGCCGTCTCGGAGCCATGTTCCTCAAGGGCGGCGTCGCAGGCGCTCCGGCCCTGTTCACGTCCATCATGAACGCCGTCGACCGGGCCGCGACTGCACTGCAGCCCTACGCCGACACCTTCAACACCAAGATCGTCGACGGCATGGCAGCCCTCGCAGGCTGGATCGACCGCATCGACTTCGGAAAAGTCGTCGGCGGCGTCCAAGGCCTCTACGACTTGATCGTCAAGGGCGACTTCACCGGCCAGCTCGGGTCGGCATTCAGCATCACCGAGGACTCCGGATTCGTCGACTTCATCCTCACCGTCCGAGACGCCATCACCGACCTTTTCTCGTCAGCCCAGTCCGGAGACTTCTCCGGAATGTCGACGTCACTGACCAGCATCGGCGGCGCAGTCAAGCCGCTCCTGCCGTTCTTCGCGCAGGTCGGTAAAGGCTTCTCGCAGATCGCCGGCGCGGCTGGTGAAGTCGTCGCGAGCGGGCTCCCGCTGCTGGTGCCGATCCTCGAGTCGTTCTCGGAGATCCTCGGCTACCTCGGCGACAACACGCAGCTGCTCACACCTCTGATCCTCGCGCTCGCCGCCGGGTTCGTCGTGTACCGGTCAGCGCAGGTAGCGGCGACAGCCGCGGCCGTCATCGGCCTTCCCATCAAGATCGCTTCCATCGCGGCCGACATCGCGCGCACGCAAGCCCTGAATCGCAGCAGCGCTGCCACGATCCGACAGATGGGTCTCGAACGGGCGTCGACTGCTACGAGGATTGCCGCGACTGGGTCCATCACGGCATCCACGATCGGACTGACCGCTCAGGCGGTCGCTCAGAAAGCTGTCACGGCGGCGCAGAAGGTCGGCATCGTCGTCACGAAGGCATTCAACGCCGTCCTTCGCGCGAACCCTATCGGCATCATCATCACGCTGATCGCGGGACTCGTGGCCGGCCTTATCTGGTTCTTCACCCAGACCGAGGTTGGGCAGGACGCATGGGCCTCGTTCATGTCGTTCCTCGGAACCGCGTGGACGTGGATCCAGAACGCGTTCTCGATCGGCATCGACTTAATCGTCAACGCGTGGCAGACCTTCTGGGCCGGCCTTGTGTCGATCGTGACGGTCGTGTGGACGGCCATCGTCTTCGCGGTGACTACCTACATCAACATGGTCGTGACCGTCATCTCCACAGTGGTCGCATTCGTGGTCGGGTTGTGGAACGCCTTCTGGACTGGGCTCAGCCTGATCGTGTCCACGGTGTGGTCGGCAATCGTGTTCGTAGTCACCACCTACATCACCATGGTGCAGACGATCATCACCACGATCGTGACGACGATCATGACGGTCTGGTCCACAGTCTGGGGCGGCATCAGTGCCTTCTTCGCGCTCGTCTGGGCCGGGATCGTCTTCGCCGTCACCGCCTACATCACGACGGTCCGGACAGTGATCACCACAGTCATCACGGCGATCAGTGGAGTCTGGAACAGCATCTGGTCCGGCGTCAGTTCGTTCTTCGCCGGCATCTGGTCGGGCATCGTCTCCACGGTCAGCACCGTCGGGGCGGTCTTCGCGTCAGCATTCGGTGGAATCGCCGACACTGTCCGCAATGCCTTCGACGGCGTCGTGGGGATCATCCGGACGTCCATCAATGGCGTGATCGGACTGGCGAACAGTGCCATCAATTCTCTGAACGGCATCTCGGTCGCCATCCCGGACTGGGTGCCAGGCATCGGCGGCGGCAGCTTCGGCTTCGCCATCCCTAACATCCCGATGCTCGCCGAGGGCGGGATCGTATCCCGCCGACCCGGTGGGATCCCAGCGATCGTCGGCGAGGGACGTTACGACGAGGCCGTGGTGCCGCTGTCGCCGAGGAACCTCGAGCAGCTGTCCGGCGGACGTTCTGGGCCGACGACACAGACCACCGTTCAGGTCGATGTCCACGCTGTGGACGGCATGGACGCGGCGACCGTCGGGCAGATCGCTGGCGACACCATCAATTGGCAGCTCCGGAGGGCCTGATGCTTCTGATCGACATCGCAGGCTTGACCTTCCACGGGCAAGAGTCAACGGCACCGGCGAGTGACTACTTGCTCATCGAGCCGGATGGTTTCACCGGGTGGGATGACGGGGTCGACATACGCCGAACGGAAGTCGAACGGGCCAACGCACACGGTTCGTTCGACGCGTTCGGCTTCCTCTCCGCCCGGGTCGCGTCAGTGTCCGGTGTATGCATCGGCTCGAGCCAAGCGAGCACAGAGCAGATAGGCAGTCGGCTGACTGGTCTGCTGGCCGGTGGTGGAGCCGGCCGCATGCTGGTGCAACGTGACAGCGGGAACCAGTTCGCTACAGGCCGTCTGGCCGCAAGGACCCGGTTCGCACCGCGATCTTCGAACCCTGAGCTTGCCGACTTCCAGATCCAGATGTGGTTCCACAACCCGCGAAAGTACGGCGGGGCCCAGGAGTTCACATCCGCCGCCGATGGCCGGTGGACGGCCTACCACCGAGGGAACTTCGACGCCTCTCCTTTCATCACGGTGACGGGCAATGCGCCGAGCTACACCATCGGCGGGCCCAACAGCACCGTCTACAAAGTGCAGGAGCCCGTCACCCCCGCCGCGCCACACGTGATCGACCTAGGAAGTGGACAGATCACGGTCGGCGGGGAGCTTCGTTTCGGGATTGCCTCACAGGCCGACACGTGGGTCATTCCGTCCGGACAGCAGATCGCACAGCGGATCGTGCCTGACGGCGGCACCATCCAAGCAACCGAGCTCGTAAGGGACACCTTTATCTGATGTGGACTTTCGACATCTGTGACACCGTCACCGGTGAACGCTTGGACTCGCTCTACCCCAGCGCAGGATCGTTCTCACGAGTCCTCAACGGCATCGGAAGCGGCACCCACACATTCGTCACTCGTGAGATCGGTGTGACGGGTGACCGGGCTAGCTTCCAGCGGCAGAGGAAAGCGCTGACAGCGCCGTGGGCTCGAACGCTTGTCCAGTCATGGGACGCTGTTCCACGCTACGCAGGACTGATCACCCAGCGCACCATGAACGAGCAGGCCGGGACCGTTGTCGTCCAGCACTCCGAGGTACGCGAGATCCTCAAACGTCGGTTCACTTTCGGCGAGAACGGCTACCAAGGTGAGGGCGGTGGCCGATTCACCATCGGGAACAACACGCTGGAATCGCTCGTCTCTTGGCTCATCTGGCAAGGCATGCAGGGCATCAGAGGCAACTGGGGTCTCCCCGTCCGTGTCCCACCCCGCAATGTCGTAGGCCGCCACACTCGGACCTGGTGGGACTACAACTTTCCAGTCATCGAGACCGAGATGACGGAGCTGCAAAACGCCTACGGCGGACCCGATATCGACTTCCAGCAGCAATGGTCAGCAAGCAAGACACTCGAGTGGCAAGCCCGTGTCGGGGCTCTCACCGACGGCAAGACCCTTGAGTGGAATCTCACAGCTGACGAGCGTCCACGGGTGACCGACTTCGAGATCGTCCATGACGGGTCCAAGACAGCGAACATGGTCTACACGATCGGCGACGGTCAGGAACGCGACATGCTCGTACGCAAAGCCCTTGCAGAGACCGCGCAGCCCGCACTTGAGCGCATCGAGCCTTATGGGCAGATGAAACGCCTCGACTGGTTGCAGGAGCATGCCGATGCTGACCTACAGACGTTCCGCGTGCCCACGGAGCAGATGAGTTTCAGCATCATGGCCGGCGACAAGCCGGGCGTGAACGACCTCGTTTTGGGGCAGACCCTCCGGCTGTACACGAAGAACCACATCTGGATCGAAGACGGCTGGCACGACTACCGACTAATCGGGTACTCCGGCGACCTCACCGACAAGATCGCCCTCCAAGTTCAACTCAAGCAGGGGGTCTGATGGGACGCATCGACAACACGAACGCGTCGGAGATCCCTGACATTCTCCGTCGACTTCGACAGCTCGAGACCCGTTCACCGGGCGGAAACACATCCGTCACGGAAGGACGTCTACGCATCGCGGGTCAGGACTCGCTCCTACTCGAGGGCAGCGGCCGGGTTTCCGGCCAGCTGTACGTAGAAGGTCTCGAGGAGGTCTCCGGTCAGCTCCGCGTCACAGGCAGCTTGGTTCTATCGGGCAATGCGGACTTCACCGGCCCCATGTCGGTTTCGGGCAACCTCGACATCCGCGGCAACACAACCATCATCGGTCCACTTCGCGTTGAGGGCGAGACCACGGTCGTCGGCACGATGGTCATCGAGGGGGCGCTGAACATCAAGGGCAAGACCACCGTCACCGGCGAGCTCATCGTTCAAGGTGACGTGACCTTTACCGGCGTCACGAAGCTGAACGGGCAGACGGATATCCGAGGCGATACGACCATCACCGGCGACGTCGAGATCAAGGGCCAGGGCGGTATCCGCGCCGGCGTTCTGCACTTCGGGCCGTCGTACAACGGCGGCAACGGCGGCCTCTACTCCGACCAGTCGATGTCTCTTACTGCCGCGGGGCTGATCGACCTCGTCACGATCGCGAATGTGAACGTCACGACAGGCGACGGATTCGTGATCCGAGCCGGCGGCATCCGGGTCCTCGCCATGCAGCAGGTAGCCGCCAACGCATCGGGCTACAGCCAAGTCCTCGTCCACAACGCCACGGGCGCGCTCGTCCGCGTCACCTAGGAGGCCCCCATGGCAACCGTCACCGGCACGCTCTCCGACTTCGGGTACGCGTCCCTTGCGCCCTTACGCCCCGAGATTGCCTTCATCCCCTCGGGAGCTGGCGTCTTCGGGGGTCGCCTCATGGCCACACGCCCAGTCACAGTCACTCCTGGGACCAGCGGGTACTTCGAGGTCGACCTCGTACCCGCGGACGACAGATGGTTCCAGATCCGGATCGCATGGCTGGACCCGGTGTCGGGAGCACCCGACAACGACTACGTCGAGCCGCGCCTCTACGTTCCAGAGCTCGGCGGACCTATCGGGCATCTCCTCAAGGCCCCGTCCACACCATCAACAGATGTTGCCTGGCAACCCACTGCACCCAAGCCCTGGCCAGTCGGCCTGGTGTGGGTCAACTCGATCACTGGCAGAGTCCAGAGGCAGGTGTAGATATGCCCATCGTCGACCTCGGTTCCATCCGCGGCCCCGAAGGCCCTCAAGGTGCTCGCGGCTTGCCCGGGCTGACCGCCGTTCCCACGGACCAGGGCCTCGCCGACTACATCCGCGCTGGCAAGGACTCGAAGACCGGGCAGGCGCTGGACCTCGCGCCGCTGCTCGACAAGCCCACCATCCTGTCGAACTCGCGCCGCGTCTACACGATCAACAACGGGCCCTGGGGTGCCGCCCTCGGCGCTGTCCGCGACGGTATCCGTGACGCCCGGATCTTGGTCGTCAGCGACAGCACGGGGCAGGGCGTCGGCGGGTCCAGCATGGACTCGTTCCCGCAGCGCACGTCGTGGCCCTCGTTCCTGGCGCAGCTCATGGACGACCTCGTCGTGCCGACTGCGCACGGGCTCGGCATCCCGAAGTCGAACAGCTCCGCGCAGCCGTACGACACCCGGTGGACGCTCGGCGCGGGGTGGGCCGCCGGCGCGACCTACGTCGGGTTCGGCGGCAAGCAGACGAACTACGTCGCCGCCCCCGGGTCGGGTGCGCTGGTCTACAACGACCCGCGCGTGTACGCGAACACGTACGACATCTACTACGCCGTGTCGAACAACGCCACGTACGGACAGCTCACCGCCGTCGCGACCGGCGGCGGTACGAACACGGTGCAGACCGGGTCGCAGTCCGTCCGCGAGATCCGCAAGATGACCGTCGTCGCGGGGTCGGCGTCGGGGAACAACGTCGTGCAGATCACGAACTCCGGCTCGGCCGGCAACGTCACGATCGTCGGTATCGAGCCGCGGCTGTCGTCTCAGAAGAAGGTCATCGTCGGCAACGCGTCGGTGTCCGGGTCGACGACAAGCGACTGGGTCGCGTATCACGACAACACCGTGACGAACGGGTGGAACGCGTTCTCGTACATGTCCGCCTACCAGCCGGACCTCGTCATCATCGACCTCGGCATCAACGACGCGATCCCGTCCGCGCAGGCATCGGTCGAGACGTACACCGCGAACATCCGGCAGCTCATCACGGCAGCCGAGTCCGCGGGCGCATCGGTCGTCCTCAAGTCCATGATCCCGTCGGTCGCTGCTCGAGCGGCCCGGGAGGCGCAGTACGTCGCCGCCCTCGATTCGCTGCGGTACCCGTTCGTCGACCTGTTCAACCGGTACGGGTCGTACGAGAAGACCTCGGCCGAGGGGTGGATGGCGGACGACGTCCACGGCAACGACCGCATCTACCAAGACGAGGGCCGGTACATGCTGCAGGCGCTCATCATGTCGCCCATGTCTCTGGCGGCGAAGAGCGTCACTATCCCCGCGCTGCCGGCGCTGCCGGTGGAGGGATGGTCGGAGCGGTGGCGGGCCGACCAGATCCCGCTCACCGTCGGGTCCGACGTCCGCGCGTTCATGAGCGTCGCACGCACCGCGCTCAAGCCCGAGTCGACCTGGACGCCGCCAACGCTCGCGATCGGCGACGGCGGCCGGAAGGTGGTCCGCTTCAACGGGACCACCGACGGACTGTCCCTTGCCGCGACGCGGACGCAGCCGCACACGGTTGTCGTGCTCGGACGCCTGCGGGCGATCAGCACGGCGGCCAACAACGGCATCGTCGGTGCGGGGCAGTCCGCGGGCTCCCGGTCGTCGCTGTTCGTCAGCACCGACGGAAAGCTCGTCATCAACGCGGGCGTGTCCCTGACGAACCCGGCGGCGGTGCCGACGACGACCCAGGTCTTCATCGGCGTCTTCAACGGCAACAACTCCGTGGCCGGCCTCACCGGCGCGGACACGGCCGGTGCTGCCGGGTCCGAGGGTGCGACCGCGATGTACGTCGGTCGTCTCGGTAACACGGGCATGGCGCAGCTCGACGTGGAGGAGATCATCATCTACCCCCGCGGGCTGTCGTCCGCCGAGCGCACGTCCCTCACCGCTGCGCTGGCCGCCCTGGCCAAGTAGCACCCCGCCAGAAGGGCCCCACCGGTTGGTGGGGCCCTTCGTCGTTCCCGAAGGAGCACCATGAGCGACGCACCCGATCTCGTTCTCATCCCGAACACCGCCGACGTCATCACCAACGGCCCGCAGTACATCGCCCGGTCGCTGCTCGCGCCGTTCCAGGCCGCCGCAGCAGAGTTCCGTGCTGAGGCCGGCCGCCCGGTCTACGTCGCCGAGGCATACCGGTCGGACACCGAGCAGCGCCGCATCTTCCTTGAGCGCTACTACCGCGTCGACTACCCGACCAGCGTCCTGTACGAGGGCAGCTACTGGGTCAAGCGCACAGGAGTCGCGACGGCCGCCGTGCCGGGCAGCATCTACGCCCGCCACCGTCTGGGCGAGGCCCTCGACCTGTGGTCGGGCATCGACACGTCGTTCCTGTCGCCCAACCACCTCATCTGGGTGCGCGTTGCAAAAAAGCACGGCTGGGACAACACCGGTCGCGGCTTCGGCGAACCCTGGCACCAGCAAGGCACACCGGTCACATCACCCGCACCAGCCCCCATCCCAGAGTCCCAGGAGGACGACGACATGACCGAAGACGACCGCAAGATCCTCAAGCAGGCTGCCGCAGATGCGAAGGCTGCACGCGACCACGCGGACACGGCCAAGCAGGCCGTCGCCCGCCTCGAGGCCGCAACGATCGGGACCGGTAAGTACACGATCGTGAACAACCTCGAGACGATCAAGAAGTCGCAGGCTCGGGTCGAAGTTCTTGCTAACACCATCAGCAACGGTGTCGGCAAACGCATTGCCAAGCTCAAAGCCTGACCTTTCCACCTAACCCTGGGGAGGGCAAATGGATCTGTTGACCTTTCTCAGCGACTACTCCGAAGTCGGCTTCGGTTCGATTGTTGTCGCCGTGGTGGTACTCATCATCACGGGCAGGCTCGTGCCGATCACAACTCATAGGCGCGAACTGGAACGTGAACGTGCCCGCGGCGACGAGTGGAAAGAAGCACACGGCACCTCAGAGCAAGGCCGGAAAGCGGCGCTCGAGCAGAACGGTGCACTTCTCGCGGGCGTCAGGATTGCGGACAAGTTTTACCGCGACTTCCTGCCACCCGTACCCGACGAACACACGATCCCGCACATGACGGGAGGTTCAGATGTGGCCGTTTAGACGCAAGGCACCACCCCGCACTGACGTGTTCGAGGCGCAAGAAGCGAAGCGCGCCGCGACCACAGACCTCGAGAAGGTCGAGTCGCAGACGGAGGAAGTGCGCCAGATCGTGAACTCTCTTGAACGCCGCCGCATCAAGAACAACTTCGGTGACGCACTCGTCATCGCCATGGAGGCACGCAAGTGAGACCAATCAGCAACGGCATCGCTTGGCTCGACGTCATCCCAAACGCGATCGCTGGTGCGGCCTGTGTCGCAGCCATCCTCTTCGTAATCATCTACGCCTCCTTCTCCAACTGGCGCAAGACCAGTCCAGGCCGGTCCCTCATGTACGCGGTGCTCGCCCTGGCCGCTGTTCTCGCCATGAACACACTCCACCTCGCCTTCGCCCCGTATCCCGGCGTCGAGTTCGTCCGAATCGCCGTCTACTCAGGCCTCCTCATAGCGATTGTTCGCCTCGTCATCGCGCTCGTCGCCATCCTTCGGGACACCGAGGACGTCGACCTCAACTCGTTCATCCACCACGAGCACAAGGAGCCCCAGTGACCCACATTGACACCAGCAACATCCAGGAGATTTGGTTCAAAACGCAGCGCGTGCAGCACGCCCTCGATTCCGAGGTCGAAGCGCTCGCGGTAGGCAATTCGGTCGAAACGACTGGTTCGAAGGACGGCGTCGCGTGACGCCCGTGCAGCGACTACTGATTGCTGGAGTCAGTCTGGTCGTCTTCGGCGTTCTCAGCGGCCATGTTCGCGAAGATTTCAGCAACGTTGGGCGTCATCGACGGAATGAAGACCCCTCCAGTCTCCGCGCCGACGTGGGCGGAGAATTGCGTTGCCGCGTTGACGAGAACCATCTGACGGATGTCACGACCATCTTGGTCCGTCCCCTCAATGACAAGGATCTGCGTGATGTTCTTGCGCGCGAGATAGGCAATTACCGTCGTGAGCTGCACGATGGTCCTGGCGTTCGAGCGAATTTTTTCGCCGTTGATAAGAATCCAGCTGTCGTTCATAAGACTTCTCCCTCAGTTGTGGCTCCGGTGCTCGTTACACAGGATGCCGATGACGCAACTGTAGGGGCCGTCGTCGACAGGGCAGGGGAAATGTCTTCCCTTGGTACCGGTGACAGAGGCCTTGACGACAAGACCCAGGAACTGCTGAACAAGCAGGCCGAGATCCTCGCGATGTCCTACCCGCACGCTGCCGTTCAGGACATCCGACGCGACATGAAGGAGAGCAACTCATGACACACGTTGACACCATCCGCGTACAGGAAATCTGGTTCAAGACACAGCGGGCCCTGCGGACAGGCGCACAGGTCCTCGTCTCGGGTGCGCTTCTGCTCGCCGGCGTATCCGCCGTGGCTCCCGCTGTTCTCGAAGCCGTGCAGGATGTGCTGCCAGGACCGGCCGTCGTCTGGTTGACCGGCTCTATTGCGACACTTGCCGCCGTCAGTACGGCCCTGGCCCGTGTCATGGCTATCCCTGCCGTCAACCAGTGGCTGACAAAGGTCGGCCTGGGGTCAGTGCCCCGCTCCAGCGTCGAAAGCTGACAAGAAACAGCATCGCCCCCGCACTACCTTCTACGGGTAGTGCGGGGGCTTACTCCTTTGGGCTAGCTAGCTTTCGACCATTCTCCACAACCACGTGTCTCAAAAATGTCACCATCTACCAAGGTGACAGTTGCAGGGCCATTGACAATGTTGTTGTCAATGATGTCGGCATCTGCACCAGTGCTTGTCTTCCAGACGTAGTAGCAGTCGGAGCTGTCCGCAAGAGAGTAGACGCCCGCAGCAACGTTGGTGCCGACGAGATGGATGCCATCTGAAAACTTGCTGTCCGCTACTACCTGCTCAGCAGCATCCAATGCGGCGTCGCGTGCGTCAAGTTCAGCTTCCTTCTCCTTGGCAGCAATCTCTTGCGCCTTAACAGCTTCGGCAGCCTCTTCCAGTTCACGGATCTGTTTGCTTTGGTCGGTAATTTTGGCGCTAGTTGAGTCAGCAGTGCGCCCCATACGCTCTTGAAGAGCGACGTATTCGCTTGTCTCTGTTGCCGCAGGGACGACAGCAAATGCCCCACCTGCGCCAGCTAACACCCCAACAACGAGGCTTCCACCCACAAGAAATACGCTTGATTTGCGGTTGCCATGTTGAAGCCAACGCGGACGGCTACGTCCTGGCTTCTCTTCACCCTGATCCTTCATAGGTGGATCTTAGGGAACGGGGTGTCTTCTCCGGTAGTGAACGATGGCTATCCGTGTCGTCGTGCGAACCACTCAAGGCATGCCAGCGGTCCGATACGTGTAGCGAACCGTTGGTCACCGTCGTACACAACCCACCCGTCGTGCGCGTCGTAGGAGACGCCGTAACCACGTGGGAAACCTGGCCGGTCGCAGCGGATCTCGTAACCGCGCGGGTTCGTGTACATCGCCATCGCCTGCAACGTGTAGACGCCCACCCGGTACCGCTCGGTCAGGTTGTGGCCGTCCGCTTCGAGTCGTGCTTGCCGGGAACGTTTGTCGGGTTGAACTGCCACGACACGAAGGGTAAGGCCGCCCTCTGACATGAGAGCCTGGACGCATGTCGCAACGAACCATCACCCAGCTCATCGACGACCTCGACGGCTCAGTCATTCCAGGAGGGATGGGCCGCACGGTCTTGTTTGAGCTCGACGCCACCACCTACGAACTAGATTTGACGGACGCCCACTTGGACGATCTCAGGGCCGTCCTGGCTCCTTACGTTCGCGCTGGGCGTCGAACATCGAAAAGCCTGGCTACGAAGCAGCGAAAAAAGAGGGCCGCCTGATCTCTCCTGGCAGTGACCCAGGGTTGCGAAGTATCCGGTGAACAAGATGAGGACCTAGGCACGAACCAGCTTTTCACCCGACCCTCGGCAGGCAGTTCCCGTTCCAGTGCTAGCTGATGATGGCGACTGCTAGCTCATCCGCGGCAGCACTCAGGGCGTCCCAATCGTAGGCGTCGGCGTCTCGTGGGCGGAGAAAGTTCACGCGGATCCGCAGCGGCTCTTCGGTGCCAGCTAGCAATGCATTGCCAGACGCTTTCGCCAGCTCACCCTGCGCATCCAGAAGAGTCCCGGGGCCAGCGAGATCATGCGCGACTAGCTGCTTCCGGGCCGTCTCGACTATCTTCGTCAAGTTTTTGCGTGCTGCAGCATCGAGGTTGTGTGTGCCCCACTCTCTCGCAAGCGAATGCAGCCCGGCGAGGAACTGGGCGGCCTCAGCGTGGACGACATCGTCCCGGGCGGCGACGCGAGTGTACCGGTTCGCCTCGATCTCGACCAGACCGTAGGTGTGGAGCTGCGCGATCGCCTCCCGGACGGGTGTCCGTGAGACGCCGAGCCAGTTGCACAATTCATCGTCGTTGAGCCGTTCGCCAGGCTCGAGCGTGCCGTCGACGATCGCAGCGAGCATCTTGTCGAAGACGACATCGCGTAGAAGTCGGCGCGGACCAGTAGATGAGTCGGAAGGAGGGATAGGCATGTCCTGACGATACATGAGTTCGTGTCTGATATGTCAAGCGCGCCGGATTGTGACGAGGGCGCTAGATAGTCTCAGAGATGGCGACAGTCGGCCAGGACCATCTCCTCAGAAAGGCTGGCGCGCGTAACCTCAATACTCTGCAGAGGGCAGATGTGGTGACGCACAGATCAGACTTGACAGATTCGGCGTCTTCATCTCGTCGACTGAAGTAACAAAGCACCTGTGCAAGGCCTCATGAACCAGCCTGCTGCAATGAGAAGAACGAGCAGAGCAACAGTTCGACGTGTACCTAAAGACGAAACCCAGCCGCTGCTGTATTGGCAGGCGTCTATCGAGACAGACCCAGATCGGTATGGCAAACGGCGTCGCCGAGTCGTCCGTTCTAAAGACCCCGACGAATGCCAACGAAAGCTGTACGCCGCCCTCGCAGAGGAAGCCCGCAAAGTACGCCGCCCAGTTCAGCCGCTTCTTCCTCCGATGCCAGCTCTCCACACGAGCGGCAGCACGGGCGAGTGGGTCCAATACTGGTACGAGGCCATCGCAAAAATGGAAGTTGCGCCAAAAACCGCTGCGACCTACAAGAGCATGATTCAAGGGCAGATTCTCCCAACGCTAGGTGACGTCCCTCTCATCGAGCTCAGTGCAGCTGACGTTAGGTCTCTTAGCGCCGCCGTCCGCGACAAAGGCCTGTCAGGAGCAACGGCACTGCAGGCGCATCGCGTCCTCTCGGCTTCACTCACCCAGGCATACCGCGAGGGCTACGTGCACCGAAACGTTGCACGGCTGACCAAGCCACCCAAGAAAGACGCGAATCGACTTGCAACGTTGACCGTCTACGACGCCCAACAAATTCTGAAAGAGGCAATCAGGGAACGGCTCGGTTCACGGTGGGCCGCAGCACTCCTGACCGGCGCGCGCCAGGGAGAGCTCCTCGGTCTCGAGCTTGACCGAATTAGCGACACACTCGACCTCTCCTGGCAACTACAGCGCCTCACCTGGGTGCACGGCTGCAAGTCATTTTGCGGCTGGCAACGCGGGGCGGAATGCCCCGAACGGTTCGTAGATGCACCTGCCGGTCATGAGCGTCGCGAACTCGCAGGTGGACTATGGCTCACCCGCCCGAAGTCCGCTGCCGGGTGGCGCGTCATCCCCCTTGTAGAACCACTTCGAACTCTGATCGACGCGAGGATTGAGGCTGCTCAACAGGAGCACAACCCCCACGGCCTTCTGTGGACGATGGACACCGGCCGTCGGCGACGCGACACCCAGGGACGACCTATCGATCCAGGGATAGACAGCAAGAACTGGCACCGACTTCTCGACCAGGTTGGTGTCCCGCACGTGCGCCTGCACGACGCTCGTCATGCCGCGATCGACCTGCTCTACGAAGCTGGGGCACCCGAAATAGTGATCAAGGACATCGTCGGGCACGCAAGCATCGACATGTCTCGCCGGTATCGAGGAAGACGCTCGATGACTCCCATGCAAGACGCGCTCAAGGCCATGGCCCAGATCCTCGAGTCACGGCACGGTGCATAGCTAGCACCTAGCACGACGACTATGTCCCGCGCTCACGTCTTTCCACAGCCTGTCCCAGCTCGGCCAGTGCCGTGCAAGGCTGCGCAGTCCGCACAGAGTCCGCAGAAAGTACCAATCAGTACCTCTACCGACCACTACCTACCGACATCAGAAGCCTGCATTTCCGGGCTTCGCGCACACCAACAACATCCCACATAGGTAGCGGGCGAGTACTACAAGTACCCCCTCAGCTTCGAGTTCATCAAGAACTGACGGCGGTCCCGTCACGCTGGGCGCGCCTCCTCGGGGAGACGCGCCCTTCGTCGTCCCCGCTCCGGACCGGAGGAGAGGGACCTAGGACGGGAGGAGGCGGCGGACCACCGCGTCCGCCATCAGCCGGCCCTCGCGCGTGAGGACGACACGCCCCTGCAGCGCGGGCCGACCCTCGACCCAGCCGTCGGCGATGAGCCCGGCCACGGCACGACGGCCGTCGTCGTCGAGCTCGGAGGTCGGCAGGCCCTCGCGGATGCGCACGCCGAGGAGGACCCGCTCGACACGGCGGGTCTCGTCGTCGAGGGTCTCGCGCCCGGCCCCGGGAGACTCGCCCGCGACCATGCGCTGCTGATACGCGGCCGGGTGCTTGACGTTCCACCAGCGCACTCCGCCGACGTGACTGTGCGCGCCCGGTCCGACGCCCCACCAGTCGTGTCCCTGCCAGTAGGCCAGGTTGTGGCGCGACCGGTGGTCGACGCCGCGCGACCAGTTGCTGACCTCGTACCAGTCGTAGCCGGCGGCGGCCAGACGGTCGTCCGCCAGCTCGTACATGTCGGCGGCCACGTCGTCGTCGGGGGTCGCGACCTCGCCACGGCGGATCTGCCGGGCGAGCTTGGTGCCCTCCTCGACGATCAGGGCGTAGGCCGAGAGGTGGTCGGGCTCCTGGGCGAGGGCGGCGTCGAGGGATCGCTCCCAGTCGTCGAGGGTCTCACCGGGGGTGCCGTAGATGAGGTCGAGGCTGACGTCCAGGCCGGCGGCGCGAGCCCACTCGACCACGAGCGGGATGCGTGCGGGGTCGTGAGTGCGTTCGAGCGTGGCGAGCACGCTCGGCACGGCGGACTGCATGCCGAAGCTGACCCGGGTGAAACCGGCGTCGGCCAGGGCGAGGAGGTACTCGGCGTCGACGGAGTCGGGGTTCGCCTCGGTGGTCACCTCCGCGCCGGGGGCGAGGCCCCAGGTGTCGCGGACGGCGTGCAGCATGCTGGTCAGGTCGGAGTGCGGGAGCATCGTCGGGGTGCCCCCGCCGAAGAAGACGGTGGATGCGAGGCGCGAGGGCAGCCCGACGCCCGACAGCACCCGGCCGCCGAGAGCCACCTCCTCGATCGCCTGGGAGGCGTAGTCGTCGCGACGCGCCCCGCGGAGCTCGTCGCCCGTGTACGTGTTGAAGTCGCAGTACCCGCATCGGACCCGGCAGAACGGCACGTGCAGGTAGACGCCGAAGTTGCGGTCGTCAGCGCCGGCGACGACCGACGAGGGCAGCTCGCCGTCCGCGGGAGCCGGATCACCGAGCGGGAGGGTGCTCGGCACCGTCAGTCGTCCGTCCGGCGGAGGGTCGGATCCTCGGGCGCCGTCTCGGGCGACTCGGCGGCCGTGACGGCGGCCGCACCGAGGTCGGTCTCCGGCTCCGGACCCGGCTCGTTCAGGCTCAGCGCCCGCAGGTAGCGGCGCGTGTAGAGGGCCTGCGTGCGGCGCATGAAGGGCTCGACCAGCTTCCAGCGGAAGGAGGACGGGCGCGAGAACGACCGGATCGAGAGCCAGACCGAGCCGTCGTCGGTCTGGTCGACGATCCAGGACTCCTCCCCGCTCTCGGGGTGACCGTCGAGGGTGCCGTAGGCGAATCCCTTGCGCTTGGGCTCGTCGATCACGTACACGACGCGGACGGGCGCCTCGACCCGACGCCCGTAGGCCTCGATCGTCAGCGTGGCCGTGGTGCCCGCGGTGAGGAACGGCGTGCCGTCGGGGGCGAAACGGGACTCGTCGGGCGAGCGCGTCCAGTGGGCGGGATCGACCGGCGCGCCGTTCTCGTCGAAGGTGACCGGCGTGTACCCGCCCTCCTCCACGGAGGGGACGTCGTCGACGCGCACCTCGATGCCGCTGCGCTTCTGGATCTGCCAGGTCATCGTGGCGGTCCACGCGGCCTCGAACCGGGCGTCGCCGTGCCCGACCCGGGTCCGGTACTCGGCGGGGGTGAATCCGCTCGGCGGGTACTGCATCAGGTCGGGCGCCTGGGTGGCCCCCACCTCGCCGTACGTGGTGCGGGTCTCGGTGTGCGTCGCGCGCCTCATCGGTCTACTTCTTGTCCTTCTTCTCGACGTCGCCGCTCAGGGCGGCGATGAAGGCCTCTTGAGGGACCTCCACGCGACCGATGGTCTTCATGCGCTTCTTGCCCTCCTTCTGCTTCTCGAGCAGCTTGCGCTTCCGGGAGATGTCGCCTCCGTAGCACTTCGCGAGGACGTCCTTCCGCATCGCACGGATGCTCTCGCGGGCGATGATCCGCGCGCCGATGGCGGCCTGGATCGGCACCTCGAACTGCTGGCGAGGGATCAGCTCGCGCAGACGTCCGGTCATCAGGACGCCGTAGGCGTACGCCTTGTCGCGGTGCACGATGGCGCTGAACGCGTCGACGGTCTCGCCCTGCAGCAGGATGTCCACCTTGACGAGGTCGGCCTCCTGGTCGCCGATGGGCTCGTAGTCGAGGCTCGCGTAGCCCGCGGTCTTCGACTTGAGGCTGTCGAAGAAGTCGAACACGATCTCTCCGAGCGGGATCGAGTAGCGGATCTCGACGCGGTCCTCGCCGAGGTACTCCATGCCGAGCAGGTTGCCGCGACGCTGCTGGCAGAGCTCCATGATGACGCCGACGTAGTCCTTCGGGGCGAGGATCGCGGCCTTGACCATGGGCTCGCTCACGCTGGCGATCTTCCCGCCGGGGAACTCGCTCGGGTTCGTGACCGTCACGGTCTTCTTGTCGTCCGTGGTGACCTCGTAGACCACGCTGGGAGCGGTCGTGATGAGGTCGAGCCCGAACTCGCGCTCCAGGCGCTCGGTGATGATCTCGAGGTGCAGCAGGCCGAGGAATCCGCAGCGGAAGCCGAAGCCGAGGGCGACGGAGGTCTCGGGCTCGTAGACCAGCGCGGCGTCGGACAGCTTGAGCTTGTCGAGCGCCTCGCGGAGATCGGGGTAGTCGCTGCCGTCGATGGGGTACAGGCCCGAGTAGACCATCGGGAGGGGCTCAACGTAGCCGGCCAGCGCCTCCGTGGCGGGCTTCGCCGACGTCGTGACCGTGTCACCCACCTTGGACAGCCGCACGTCCTTGACACCGGTGATGAGGTATCCGACCTCACCGACGGAGAGCCCCTTGCTGGGCGTCGGCTCGGGCGACGAGACGCCGATCTCGAGGATCTCGTGCGTCGACTTGGTCGACATCATCTGCACCTTCTCGCGAGGGTGCAGGGTGCCGTCGATCATGCGGATGTAGGTGACGACCCCGCGGTAGCTGTCGTAGACGGAGTCGAAGATCATCGCGCGAGGCGAGGCGTCGAAGTCGCCGACGGGCGAGGGGATGCGGTCGACGACCCGGTCGAGGAGCTCCTCGACGCCCATGCCGGTCTTGCCGCTCACCCGGAGGACGTCGTCGGGGTCGCCGCCGATGAGACCGGCCAGCTCGGCCGCGTACTTCTCGGGATCGGCGGCGGGGAGGTCGATCTTGTTCAGGACCGGGATGATCTCGAGGTCGTTCTCGAGCGCCAGGTAGAGGTTCGCCAGGGTCTGCGCCTCGATGCCCTGCGCGGCGTCGACCAGGAGGATGGCGCCCTCGCACGCGGCGAGCGAGCGGCTGACCTCGTAGCTGAAGTCGACGTGGCCGGGGGTGTCGATCATGTTGAGCGCGAAGGTCTTCCCGTCGCGCTCCCACGGCATGCGCACGGCCTGGCTCTTGATCGTGATGCCGCGCTCGCGCTCGATGTCCATGCGATCGAGGTACTGAGCCCGCATCGCACGGTCCTCGACGACGCCGGTGATGCCCAGCATGCGGTCGGCGAGGGTCGACTTGCCGTGGTCGATGTGCGCGATGATGCAGAAGTTGCGGAGGGACTCGGGCGGCGTCGACGCCGGCTCGAGTGCTCGAGATGCTAGGGGGCTCACACGATCCTCTGGGGGTGACGGGCGGGGGTTCCGTCGATTCTCCCACGGCTGCGCCCCGGGTCGGGTCCGAGCGGAGCGCTGCGAGTGACTCCGGCCCCGGGAGCGCGGACGCCGGAGTCGGCAACTCCTGCCCCCTGCGGGCGACGGGGCCGCACCACCGCGGGGCCGCGGCGCCACCGCGACAGGGGTGAGGAGTTGCCGACGCGGCGGCGGGCGCGGGGTGCGGGGGGCGGGGGCGGGCGCGGGGTGCGGAGCGCGGGGTGCGGTCAGCCGGGGCGGGATGCGGTCAGCCGGCGAGGCCGTGGAGCAGGCCGAGCACGCCGGCGGGCACGACGACCGCCAGTCCGATCGCGAGGGCGACGACGGAGCCGAGCAGCATCACGGCGGATGAGATCAGACCGACGAGGGCCATCGTCCGACCCTCGGGCTCACGGCGACGGGAGAGCACGCCGAGCACGATTCCGGCGATGGGGACGAAGAGGGTGAAGCCGAAGGCGATGGACGAGAGCCCGAGCACGAGGCTCCAGACGGCGAGGGGCGATCGGATGCCCGTCTCGACCGGGCGGTAGGACGAGGTGGTGTGGACGTTGTCGTTGACGTTGGACATGTCCTCGAGCCTAGGAACGCCTCGTCGGCGGTGACAGGGGGTTGTCCCCCCGATCCCGGCGGGGGCGGACCGCTCCGCCGGGCCGATCAGACGGCGGGTGCGGTCGCGTCCATCGTCGCGGGGGCGGGGAGCTTCGACAGCCCGCGGGTGATGACCTCGGGCGACGACGCCAGACAGACGCGGATCCACCCCTCGCCGCTCCGACCGAAGGCGCTGCCCGGTGCCACGGCGACGCGCTCGGACAGCAGGAACCCCTCGGCCCAGGCGGCGACGTCCCCACCCGTCGCGTAGCCGACGTCGATCCAGAGGTAGAAGGCGCCGGTCGGCTCGAGGTAGCGGATGCCCCGCCGGTCGAGCAGCGACGTCGCGAGCTCGAGGTTGCGACGGTAGTGGTCGCGTGCGTCGGCCACCGGCTGGTGGTCGCCCAGGATCGCGGCGAGGGCCGCATGCTGGTCGGGCTCGGCCACGCAGCTGATGGCGGCCTCCTGGACGGTGCGCATCGTGTCGGCGAGCCCGCGCGGCGTGACGAGGTAGCCCACCCGCACCCCGGTCATGGCGTAGGTCTTGCTGAGGGAGAAGACGCTGAACACGCGGTCGTCGTCGTCGAGCGACGCGAGGCTGACGTGCGCCGGGCCGTAGGTGAAGTACTCGTAGACCTCGTCGCTGATCACCCAGAGGTCGTGGCGACGGGCGAAGTCGAGCAGACCCCGGAGAGTCTCCTCGTCGTAGACCACGCCGAGCGGGTTGGAGGGCGAGTTGACGATGATGGCGCGGGTGCGCTCGCCGACGAGGTTCTCGAGCTCCGCCAGGTCGGGGACGAACCGGGCCGCCGGGGCCAGCGTGTAGGGCACCGGCACGGCATCGAGCATGTGGGCGTTCATGGTGAACGTCGTGTAGCCGGGATCGGGCACCAGGATCTCGTCGCCCGCGGCCAGCAGCAGCCCCATGGTCTGGTGGAGGGCCTGCGTCCCGCCGACGGTGACCCAGACCTGCTCGACGTCGACGTGGACGTCGTTCTCCCGGGCCAGCTTGGCGACGAGAGCCTCACGCAGCGGAGCGATGCCGCCGTTCGGGGTGTAGTTGGTGAGGTCGTCCGCCCACGCCCGACGCGCCGCATCGCTGATGTGCCGGGCCACGGGGACGTCCGGCTCGCCGACGACGAGCATGTCGACGTCGTCGAGCTTCGCGGCGATCTCGAAGACGCGGCGGATTCCCGAGGCGGGCACAGTGGTCATGTGCGGGGCGAGCTGCGGCATGATGGCACGGTACTACGGGCGACGCGACGCGCCGACCAGCCGCCGCTCGTTGAGAGTCGCGCGACCTGCTGGTAACGTTGCCTGTTGGCTTGCGCGTTACGTCTAGCAGTGGCGGAACGCGAACGCAGCCGAGAGCCGCTCCGGTGGCCATCACCGGCGGCAGCACCGGGTCGATCGACGCACGTCGCTCGAACGCTCGGCTGGCGCACATCCGTCCGAGACACAGAATCCAGAAAGTAGTTCACGTGGCAAACATCAAGTCGCAGATCAAGCGCATCGGAACCAACAAGAAGGCTCAGGACCGCAACCGCGCCGTCAAGAGCGAGCTGAAGACCGCCATCCGCGCCACGCGCGAGGCGATCACCGCCGGCGACAAGGACAAGGCCACCTCGGCTCTCCTCCTCGCGTCGAAGAAGCTCGACAAGGCCGCCAGCAAGGGCGTCATCCACCAGAACCAGGCCGCGAACCGCAAGTCGTCGATCGCGAAGCAGGTCGGCGCCCTCTGAGCCCGCCCCCGTACGAAGGCCCCGTCTCGATCGAGACGGGGCCTTCGTCGTCCCCTCGGAGCGACGGTGGAACCGCAGGACATCAGGAGGCGCGCCGCAGCCCGGGCGGGAACGACCCCGCCACCCGAGAGCGGGCCGGTGTCAGCGCGGGTCCGAGCCGCGCAAGGACACGGTCGTCACCATGCGCTCGAGCGCGTACACCGCGTCGCGCTCCGCTCCCTTGACCGCGGCGTCGGTGGCGGCGACCACCTCGATGCACCGCCCCAGCCCCTCCTCGCTCCAGCCCCGGACCTCGCGCTGGGCCCTCTCGACCTGCCACGGAGCCATGCCGAAGCGCGAGGCGAGCTGACCGGAGGGGCCGTAGGCGCCCTGCACCTTCGCCATGCCGCGGATCTTCATCGCGAACGCGGCCACCACCGGCACGGGGTCCGCTCCGGACGCGAGCGCGTGGCGCAGCAGCACCAGGGCCTCGCCCTGCCTCCCCGCCACGGCGGCGTCGGCGACCTTGAACGCGTTGGTCTCGACGCGACCCGCGTAGTACTTCTCGACGGTGGCCTCGGTGATCTCCTCGGCCGCGTCGGAGATGAGCTGCTGGCACGCGCTCGCCAGCTCGGCGAGGTCGTCGTTGAAGGCGGTCACGAGGGCGCGCAGGGCACCGGAGGTGATCCGGCGACGTTCGCTCGCGAACTCGGCCGCCGCGAAGTCGAGCTTCTCGGTGTCCTTCTTGAGTTCGGCGCAGACGACCTCGAGCCCCCCGCCCGCTCCGGAGCGCACCGTGTCGAGCAGCTTCTTGCCCCGCACTCCCCCGCCGTGCCGGAGCACCAGATAGGTGTCGTCGGCGGGCGACTCCAGGTAGCGGAGGGTCTCGGTCAGGAAGGCGTCGGTGCACTTCTCGACGTTGGCCACGCGGATCAGCCGCGGCTCGGCGAAGAGCGACGGGCTGGCGAGCGTGATGAGCTCGCCCGGCTGGTAGTGGTCGGCCTCGAGGTCGTTGACCTCGAGGCTGGGGTCCTCGGCCACCAGCTGGTCGCGGAGCTGCCGGACGGCGCGGTCGGCGAGGAACTGCTCGGGCCCGCTGACGAGGATCACGGCGGCGGGCCGGATCTGCTCCCACCCGACCTGGTCGATGACGACGCCGGTCTTCTTCGCCGGTCTCCCGGTCGCCCGTGCGGCCACGATCCTCCTCCGGCGACCGGATGCGGAACGGGCGCCGCGACCAGCGTAGACGAGGCGTCGGGTGCCGTGTCCCGCTGACGCCAGAGCCGCATCCTGGACTCGCCGACGACGACCGCCGCCGCACCGTCGAGGTCCGTCCGGGTGACGGCCGCCCCCGTCTCGCCGAGCACGTCGAGCAGACTCCGGCTCGGGTGCCCGTAGGTGTTCCCGGCCCCCACTCCGATCAGGGCCACGCCCGCCCCGATCTCGCGGTAGAGCGCGGCGTCCTGATCGGCGGAGCCGTGATGGGCCACCTTGACGACGTCGACCCCGGTCAGCGCCCCGGAGACCGCGCCCCGGAACCGTCGCTGCGCGGTCTCGCCCAGGTCGCCGAGCGCGAGCAGGTCGAGACACCCCTCTCGGCACGACGCCCCCGGAGAGAAGCGCAGGACGAGGCTGGCGTCGTTGCCGGCCGCGGGAGCCAAACCCTCGCCCGGAGGCCAGAGGACCTCCCACGACAGCTCGCCGAGTCCCCCCGACGTGCCTGCCCGTGCGTCGACCACCGACGCCCCCGCGGTCTGCAGACCGTCGATCACAGCCCGGTCGCGGTCGCGTCCCGGCGGCCCGACGAGGACCACCTCGGTGCGACCCTCCACGACGCTCACGGCCCCCACGTGGTCGGAGTCGAAGTGGGTCAGGACGAGGAGGTGCACCTCCCCCACCCCGAACAGCTCCAGACAGTCTCGGAGCGCGTCGACGTCGTCGCCCACGTCGATCAGGGCCACGTCGTCTCCGCTGCGGACCAGCACGGCGTCTCCCTGCCCCACGTCGCACTGGGCGATCGTCCAGTCCCGGGGAACGCCGACGCGGGCCCCCAGGCGGGTGCCCGCCACCGCCCCGGCGGAGAGCACGACGACGGCGACGAGCGACACGGCCGCGGCCCGCCGGACGCGCCCTCCCCGGGCCGCCAGCACGAGGACGACGATCAGCGCCGTCAGGAGCACGAGGAGCCCGACCGCCGCCGCGCTCCGCCCCCACTCGAGACGAGCCGCGGGCCACGTCGAGACCGACCGGGCCACGGCGGCCACCCACGACGCCGGGCCCCACGCGATGCCCGCGACGAACGCCGCCGGACCCGGCGCCCACCCGGCGGTGGCGCACACCACGAGCCCGAGCACGGTGGCCAGGGGCGCGGCGGGCTCGGCGAGCACGTTCGCGACCACGCCGTGCACGGGCAGCCCCGGGTCGAGCAGCAGCAGGACGGGCCCGCAGGCGAGCTGCGCCGCGATCGGCACCGCGAGGATCAGGGCGAGGGGTTCGGGGAGCACACGCGCCAGGAGCCGGGCGACGGGCGCGGCGAGCACGACGAGGCCGGCGGTCGCGAGCACGGAGAGCGCGAACCCGACGTCGCGGGAGATCCAGGGATCGGCGATGAGCATCACGCTGACGGCGACCGCCACGACGGGCAGCCCGGACACCGGTCGCGAGCCGGCGAGATGCCCCAGCACGAGCAACGCCATGATCGTCGCGCGCACGATGCTGGCGTCGGGGGTGACGAGCACGAGGAACGCCGCGAGGACCCCGGACGCCGCGACGACCCGCACGACCCGGCGGAGCCGCAGCACTCCGCCGATCATCATCGTCAGGGCCACCAGGACGGCGCAGTTCGAGCCCGACACCGCGGTGAGGTGCGAGAGCGAGGAGGTGCGCATCGCGTCGCGCAGGTCGTCGGGCACTGCCGACGTGTCGCCGATCGTCAGGCCCGGCAGCAGGGCGCCGCCGTCGCCCGGCAGCCCTTCGGCGACATCCCGGAAGGAGGCGCGCATCGCCTCGGTGCGCCCGGCGAGACCCGCTGCCGGGGCACCCGCTCGCAGGACGCCCCGGGCCGCGACGACGAACGCCGCGTCTCCCCCGGGCTCGACGGGCAGGACGGTGGCTCGGAACGTGATCGCCTGCCCCACGCCGACCGGCTGATCGACCCGCGGACCCAGGACGAGCATCGACGCGGCGCCCTGCCAGACCCGCTGACCGCTGCGCACCGTCCGCGCCTCGACGGCCGCCGCCGACGAGTCGGCGGTGATGCGCTCCCCCGCCACGGCCTCGATCTCGACGGTGTGCGCGACGGACGCCACGAGGTCGGGCGGATAGCGCACGTCGTGGCGCAGGGCCGCCCCGCCCAGCAGGAGCCCCGTCAGCCCGGTCACCAGCGCCACGACCGGGGCCAGCCCCGAGACGGCGGACCGGCCGCGGGTCGATCGACCGGGCGAGCGGCGGCCGATGAGCTCGACCACGAGCGATGCGAGCGAGAGGGCCGCCAGAGCGGCCGCGGTCGGCCCGACGAGCGGCGGCTGGGGCAGCGCCAGCACGAGGCCGAGCCAGCCGACCCCGACCGGAAGGGCCCAGCGCAGGTCGAGCGGGGCGGGCCCGTCGTTCACACCGTCACCTGCGGACGCAGCTTCTCGAGCGTCTTCTCGCCGATGCCGGACACCCCGAGCAGGTCGTCGACCGAGCGGAAGGTCCCGTTCTGCTGGCGCCAGTCGAGGATGGCGCCAGCCGTCGCCGGCCCCACACCGGGCAGGGTCTGCAACGCGGCGTCGTCGGCCGTGTTGAGGTTCACCAGCGACCCGGCACCGCCCCCACCGGCGGCACCTCCGTCTCCGTCGACCGCACCTCCGCCGACCGCGCCCCCGCCGTCCGCCCCGGAGTCCGCGACGACCTCGCCCACCGCCGGCACCTTCAGCTGCTCGCCGTCGACGAGGGGCCGCGCGAGGTTGACCCCGGCAGGATCGGCCTCGTCGCCGAACCCGCCGGCCGCGGCGATCACGTCGACCACCCGGGCCCCCGCGGCCAGCTCGTAGAGCCCGGGCGAGACGACCGCGCCGTGGACGTGGACGAACAGCACGCCGCCCACCGACGACGGCTCGGACGTGGCCGCCCACGACGACGCGTCCGCAGACGGCGCCGACGTGACCGTGGTCGACCCCGCACCCTGCGCCGTCGACAGCGCCGAGACCGCGATGGTCACGGCGAGAGCGGCGAGCACGAGGACGACGGCGGCCCCCGCACCCGTCCGCCAGCGCGGACCGCGCGACGGATCGGGAGCGGAGCGGAAGGCGACGGTCATGGAGGCACGCTACGAGCCGCCCACCGACCCGCCGGAACGACCGCGGCCGCCCTGGGGATCCAGGACGGCCGCGGTGATCCGGGGAGGACTCATCCCCCTCGGGCGGGCTACTTCACGGCGATGTTCACCAGACGCGGGGCGCGCACGATCACGTTGACTATCTCCTTGTCGCCGATCGAGCGCTGCACGGCGGCCGATGCCCGGGCCAGCGCCTCGAGCTCGTCGGACGAGATCTTCGGCGACACCTCGAGCCGGTCGCGCACCTTGCCGTTGACCTGGACGACCGCGGTGACGCTCGTCTCGACCAGCAGGGTCGAATCGGCCTTGCGCCAGCCGTGGGTCGCCACGGAGACGCCCTCGTAGCCCAGCTTCTCCCACATCTCGGACGCGGTGTACGGCGCGAAGAGCGACAGTCCGAGGGCGACGGTCTCGACCGCCTCGCGCACGGCGGGGTCGCCCGCACCGGCGCCGCTGTCGACGACCTTGCGGATCGCGTTGACGAGCTCCATCAGACGGGCGACGACCACGTTGAACTTGAACGCCTCGGTCAGCCCGGGGGCCTCGGCCAGGAACCGGTGCGTGACCCGCCGGAGGGCCTGGTCGCCGTCGGCCCAGACCACGTCGGGCGAGCTCGAGACCTCGCCCGACAGGCGGAACGCCCGTGCGAGGAACTTCGCCGAGCCCGCGGCCGAGACGTCGGCCCAGTCGATGTCGTCCTCCGGCGGGCCGGCGAACGCCATGGTGAGGCGGATCGCGTCGACGCCGTGCTTCTCGATCTCCTCGGAGAGCGTGACGAGGTTCCCCTTGCTCTTGCTCATCTTCGCGCCGTCCTGCAGCACCATGCCCTGGTTCAGCAGCGCGCTGAACGGCTCGGTGAAGTCGAGGTGGCCGAGGTCGAAGAGCACCTTCGTGATGAAGCGCGCGTAGAGCAGGTGCAGGATCGCGTGCTCGACCCCGCCGACGTACTGGTCGACGGGCGCCCAGCGGTTGACCACGGCCGGGTCGAACGCCTTGTCGGCGTCGTTCGGGCTGAGGAACCGCAGGAAGTACCACGAGCTGTCGACGAAGGTGTCCATCGTGTCGGCGTCGCGCCGGGCCGGCGAGCCGTCGCGCGGGTCGGGCACGTTGACCCAGTCGGCGGCGGCGCCGAGCGGCGAGCTGCCCTTCGGCTTGAGGTCGAGACCCTCGGTGGGCGGCAGCAGCACCGGCAGCTGGTCGAGCGGGACCGGCACCTCGGCTCCGTCGGCGCCGTGCACGATCGGGATGGGAGTGCCCCAGAAGCGCTGGCGCGAGATGAGCCAGTCGCGCAGACGGTAGGTCTTGGCGGCCTTGCCGTCACCCGAGGCCTCGAGCAGCTCGATGACGCGCTTGATCGCGTTCGACTTGCTCAGACCGGTCAGCGGACCGGAGTTCATCAGGCGGCCCTCGCCGGTCAGCGCGACGCCGGTCGCGAGGGGGTTCAGCTCGGGCAGGTCGTCGGGCAGGATCGCCTGGCCGTCCTCGTCGAGCTCGAGCTTGGGGATGACGCCGGTCACGGCCGCGTTCGTGTCGACGACCACCCGCACGGGGAGGTCGTAGGCGCGGGCGAAGTCGAGGTCGCGCTGATCGTGGGCCGGGACGGCCATGACCGCGCCGTGGCCGTAGTCGGCGAGCACGTAGTCGGCGGCCCAGACCGGCATGGGGTCGCCGGTCAGCGGGTTGACGGCGACGCGGCCGAGCGGCACGCCGGTCTTCGGCCGATCGCTCGACTGACGCTCGATCTCGGTCGCCTTCTGCACCTGGGTCAGGTACTCGGCGAAGCGCTCGCGGACGTCGTCGGTGGCCTCGGCCACGAGCTCGGCGGCGAGGTCGGAGTCGGGGGCGACCACCATGAACGTCGCCCCGTAGAGCGTGTCGGGGCGGGTGGTGAAGACCGTGACCTTCTCGTCACGCCCCTCGATCGTGAAGTGCACGTCGGCGCCGATGGACCGGCCGATCCAGTTGCGCTGCATGTTGAGCACCTTGGTCGGCCACCGGCCCTCGAGCTGGTTGAGGTCGTCGAGCAGGCGGTCGGCGTAGTCGGTGATCTTGAAGTACCACTGCGTCAGCTTCTTCTTGACGACGACGGCGCCCGAGCGCTCGCTCGTGCCGTCGGCCAGGACCTGCTCGTTGGCGAGGACGGTCTGGTCGACCGGGTCCCAGTTGACCCAGCTGTCCTTCCGATAGGCGAGGCCCTTCTCGTACATGGCGAGGAACAGCCACTGGTTCCACTTGTAGTACTCGGGGTCGCTCGTGTGCAGCACGCGATCCCAGTCGAACGAGGGCGCGTAGAGCTTCATGCTCTGCTTCTGCTGCTCGATGTTGGCGTAGGTCCACTCGCGCGGGTCGACGCCCCGCTTGATGGCGGCGTTCTCGGCCGGCAGCCCGAAGCTGTCCCAGCCGATCGGGTGCAGCACGTTGAAGCCCTGCTGGCGCCAGTAGCGCGCGATCACGTCACCGAGCGCGTAGCCCTCGGCGTGGCCCATGTGCAGGTCGCCCGAGGGGTAGGGGAACATGTCGAGGATGTACTTGCGCGGCCGTTTGTCGGCGGGGTCGACGGCGAAGGGCTTCGCCTCCTCCCAGACGGCCTGCCACTTGCGCTGCAGGCGCGCGACGTCGTACTCGCGTTCGTCGTCGTGCGGTCGGGTCGGCCGGTCGCCGGTCTGATCGGCGGGCGCTGTCATGTCGTGCTCGTGTGCCACGGGACTCTCATTCATTCCTGGGGAGGGACGCACCGGCTGCAGGGCACGTCGACGTGCGGGCACGGCGACCCGACAACCCAGCGTAGATGACCGACCCGACCTCCGACGAACGTGACGCGACCGTCAGGAGGCGCGGGTCGGCGACTCTTCGAGCACCCGCAGCAGGGCGGCCGCCTTGAGCTTGACCTCGGCGAGCTCGTCGGCCGGGACGGACGACGCGGTGACGCCTCCCCCGACCCCGATCGTCGCCGTCGAGGGGGCGCCCGCGGGACGGGTCACCACGATGGACCGGATCACCATCGCCAGCGAGACGCCGCCGTCGAGCCCGAACGTCCCGATCGCCCCGGAGTAGATCCCCCGGGGGCGTCCCTCCCACTCGGCCAGCAGCTCGACCGCGCGTCTCTTCGGGGCGCCGGTCATCGACCCGGCCGGGAACGTCGCCTCGACGGCGTCGAGCCCGACGGCCCCGGGCCGCAGCCGACCGCGGACCGTGCTGACGAGCTGGTGCACCGCGGGATACGAGTGCACGCCGAACAGCTCGACGACCTCGACGCTCCCGGGGTCGCAGACCCGGATGAGATCGTTCCGCACGAGGTCGACGATCATCAGGTTCTCGGCGCGCTCCTTCTCGCTCGTCGCGAGCTCGTGGGCCAATCGCGCGTCGGACCCGGCGTCGCCCCCTCGGGGGCGGGTGCCCTTGATCGGCGACGACGACACGACGCCCTCGGGCGTCACGTCGAGGAACGACTCGGGCGACGCTCCCAGCACGGCCGTCTCGCCGATCCGCACGAACGAGGCCCGGGGCGCGGCCGAGGCGCGACGGAGCCGCCGGTACACGGCGAGGTCGTCGTCGACGCCCGCGACCGCCACGCTCGTCGTCAGGCAGAGGACGTACGCGGAGCCGTCGGCGATGGCCGAGCGGCAGCGCGCCACCAGCTCGAGGTAGGCGCCGTCGTCGTGCGCCCAGCGAGGGGGAGCCGAGGAGGCGCGGTGCGGGACGGACCCGACCCGCGCCTCCTCGACGTCCGGATCGGGCCAACGGGCCGCGACCCCGTCGATCCAGCCGGCGCCGACGGCGCTGACGGCCTCGACGGTGCGTCGCGCGTGGTCGAAGACGAGCGCGCGATCGGTGCGCAGCAGGGCGAGGTCGGGAGGAGTCCCCTCCGTCGGGACGCCCCGGGCGCCGAGCCGCGCGGGGGCGCCTCGGCCCGGGCCGAGCGACCCGTCGCGGTCGAGCAGCCAGAGGCCCATGCCGTAGCCGAGCCAGCCCGACCAGCCCAGCGGGTCGGCGTCGCCCGTCCCGTCGGCGAGGTCGGCCCGGACCAGCTGCCACGCCTCGTCGAGGTCACCGTCGGCGGCGGACGCCGTGAGGGCCGTCCCCCATGCGACGACGGACCGTCCCTCGACCGCGTCGACGCCCGCGTCGATCCAGACGACGTCGCCCACGGCACCGAGACGGGACACGACGAGTTCTGGGTCGCGCCAGTCGAGCGGCGCGCGGACCACCGGGGGGCGCATAGCCTGAGTGTATGAGCAGCCCGACGACCTTCCGGTGGATCGACGGCGGCCTCGTGGCCGGACCGGGCGCCGACGGCGCGGATCCCGCGGCCGGACGGCTCCTGGTCGCCGACTCCTGGCTGGTCGACGACGGCCTCGTGCGGGCCCTCGACGTGCACCGCGACCGCTTCGCCGACTCGGTGGCCGCCGCCCTGGGCGAGGCGGCCCCCACCGCCGACGCCGCCGACGGCGCCGACGGCAGGCTCGACGTCGACGCGTTCTGGTCGGCGGCGGTCGCCCGCCTGCCCCGGACGGGCGCCTGGTTCCCCCGGGTCGAGCTGGTGTCCGGCGCGGGGCGAGACGGACGAGACGACGGCCCGCCCGAACTGCGACTGCTGCTGCGCCCGGCGCCGGCCCTGACCCGTTCGGTCGTGCTGGCGACCGCGCCGCACGACCCCCGCACCCGCCCGACGGTCAAGGGCCCCGACCTCCGGGCCCTGGGCCGGCTGCGGGAGGACGTCGGACCCCTCGGGGCCGACGAGGCCGTCCTGCTGGACCCCGACGGGCACGTCGTCGACGGCGCCTGGAGCTCGATCGTCTGGTGGCGCGGCGACGCCCTCTGCCTCCCGGCGGACGACCTCCCCCGCCTGCCCGGTGTGACGGTGCGCACCCTCGCGACCCTCGCCGCCGTCCTGGGCGTCGACGTGCTGCATGAGCGCACCACCCCCGCCGAGCTCGACGGCTTCGAGATCTGGACGACGAGCGCCCTGCAGGGGATCCGCATCGTCACCGACTGGGTGGACGGCCCGACGCCGGCCGAGCAGCCGGGCCGTTTCGCCCTCTGGCGCTCGCGCCTCGAGGCGCTGCGCCGACCGCTCGCCGACGCCTGACCCGCGATCTCCCCGCGGACGCGGCCCGACGACCCCGGGAGGCGCGGCGACGGTCGCCCGACGAGCTCAGAGCTCGACGGCGCGGCCCGCCTCGAGCCGCACCCGGCGGGTCACGAGGGAGTCGTCGACGGGCACGTGCGAGATCAGGACGACCGTCGTGCCGTCCCGTCGTGCCGTCGTGAGGACGTCGGCCACGAGACGCTCCGCGAGCTCGGCGTCCAGGCCGGCCGTCGGCTCGTCGAGCACCAGCACGGGGAACCCGTGCAGGAGCGCCCTGGCCAGAGAGATGCGCTGGGCCTGACCGCCCGACACGAGGGCGCCCCGCTCGCCGAGGCGGGCGTCGAGGCCGCCGCGCTCCCGCACCCAGTCGGCCAGGTCGACCCGCTCGAGCACGCGCCGGAGGTCGTCGTCGGTGGCGGTGTCGCGGGCGAAGAGCAGGTTCTGCCGCACGGACTCGTCGAACAGGTAGGGCGACTGCTCGATCAGCCCCACCGTGGCCCTGACCCGGTCGGCGGACACGGTCGACGCGTCGACGCCGCCGACCTCGTACCGGCCGCGGTGCTCAAGGAACCGCACCAGCACGGCGGCCAGGGTGCTCTTGCCGGCGCCGCTCGGGCCCTCCACGACGATCCGGTCGCCGACCCGGACCTCGAGGTCGACGTCGACGAGGGCGGCGGAGGACGCTCCCGGCCAGGTCGCCGACAGGCCGGCGAGGCGGAGCGCGACTCCCCCGGGCCCCGGGGACGGCAGACGGGCCGAGTCGACGTCGACGGTCGTGGTGTCGTCGGCCGCCCCGACCTCGTCGACGACGACCCCCTCGGGCGGCGTCGCGGGCGCCGCCGACTCCACCCGGGCCGCGCTGGCGCGGACCCGGCGCCAGGCGAGCACCGCGGTCGGCACCGCGGCGACGACCTCGAAGACGGCGATCGGCACGAGCACGACGAGGGCGAAGGCCGGCCCGCCGAGATCGCCGCGTTCGAGCACCGGCGCGGCGGCCAGGGCGGTCGCGAGCACCGTCGCCCCCGACAGGAGCGAGATCGTCGCCGCCACCACCCCGGTCGAGGTCGCACGGCGGCGCCCCGACCGTCGCAGGTCGGCGTCGAGTCGCGCGACCCGGTCGAGCTGCTGGTCGACCGCGTCGAAGGCGACCAGGACGTCGAGGTTCTGCACGGTGTCGAGCACGGCGCCGGACAGGGCCCCGCGGCGGTCGGCGAGGGCGCGTTCGCTGCGCCGGGCGAGGGCGTCGGCGAGGACGCAGCCGACGACGAACGCCACGACGAGCCCGACCAGCAGCACCAGGGCGGCCCGGGGCGAGAAGAACGCGACGCCGACGACGGACGCGACCGACACGACCCCCGAGACGACGAGCGGCTGGACGACGCGCAGCGGGAGGTCCTGGAGGGCGTCGACGTCGGTCACCATGCGCGAGAGCAGGTCGCCCCGGTCGGTCCGACCGAGGCCCGCCGGCGCGATGCGCACGAGCCGCCGGTAGAGCTCGGTCCGGACCACGGCGAGCTGGCGGAACGCCGCGTCGTGGCTCGCGAGCCGCTCGAGGTAGCGGAAGAACGCCCGGGCCAGGGCGAACGCCCGCACGCCGACCATCGACAGCGTCAGGTAGAGGATCGGCGGCTGCTCGGCGGCGTGCGTGATGAGGTAGGCGGACGCCGCGAGCAGGGCCACTCCGCTCAGGGCGCTGAGCACCCCGGAGGCGATGCCCGGCCAGGCCCGCCGGACGTCCGGCTGGGCGGAGCGGAGCAGGGAGGCGTTCATCGGTCGGACCCTCCGGTGGCGGTCGAGCCGGTGGCGGTCGCGCCCCGGACGGCGGCGCCCGTGGCTGCGACGGACGCCTCGGCGGGAGTGGCGATCACGACGACGTGGTCGGCGGCGTCGCGCACGGCGGCCCGGTGGGTCACCACGATCACGGCGACGCCGGTCCGCGCGACGGCGCAGAGGCCGTCGACGAGACGCGCCTCGGTGACCGGGTCGAGGGCCGACGAGGGCTCGTCGACCAGCAGGAGGCGCGCCCGGCGTCGCCGCAGCCGGTACAGGGCACGCGCCAGGGCGACCCGCTGGGCCTGACCGCCCGAGAGCCCCGAGCCGCCGGCCCCGAGGACGACGGCCGGGTCGATGCCCCGTCCACCCGCCGTGTCGAGGGCGTCGAGCACGTCGTCGAGCTCGACCGAGTCGCCGAGGGCGACGTTCTCGGCGACCGTGCCGGACACGAGGCCCGGCACCTGACCCGACCAGGCGATGTCGACGCCGACGGGGCGCGAGCCGGCGTCGCGCCAGGCGACGCTCCCCGAGAACGTCAGTCCTCCGAGCAGGGCCGCGAGCAGCGTCGACTTGCCGACGCCGCTCGGCCCGACGACGGCCGTGACCCGGCCCACCTCGGCGACGAACGACGTCGCCGCCAACGCGGGCGCGCCTCCTCGGTCCACCGAGAGACCGTCGACGACGAGCGCGTCGGTCTCCGCGACGCGGGCCGAGGGGGCGGACGCCGTCGCGGCCGTCGGGCCGTCGGCGACGTCCGCGTCGTCGAGCACCTCGAACACGTCGTCCGCGGCGGCGACCCCGTCGGACGCCGCGTGGAAGTGGGCCCCCACCTGTCGGAGCGGCAGGTACGCCTCCGGCGTCAGGAGGAGCACGAAGAGGGCGACGGGCAGTCCGAGCGACCCGTCGACCAGGCGGATGCCGATCGAGACCGCGACGAGCGCGACCGACAGCGACGCGGCGAGCTCGAGCGCGAAGCCGCTGAGGAACGACACCCGCAGCACGGACATCGTCTGCGACCGGTACTCGTCGGTCAGACGTCCGATCCGCGCCACCTGACGTCGTTCGCGCCCGAAGACCTTGAGGGTCGACAGCCCGTTGACCGCGTCGAGGAACGACGACGCGAGCCCGGCGAGGCGATCCCACTGACGCGCCTGCGCCGCGCGCGTCGTCCAGCCGATCAGGACCATGAAGAGCGGGATCAGTGGAAGCGTCACCACGACGATCACGGCCGAGAGCCCGTCGTTCAGGGCCATGACGACGACGATCGCCGGGGTGGCGAGGGCGGTGAGGATCAGCTGCGGCAGGTACTTGGCGAAGTACTCGTCGAGGGCGTCCAGCCCGGGGCCGACGAGCGTCGCGAGCCGAGCCGAGTTCCGACGCGCGAGCCACTCGTGGCCCCGCTCGGTCACGGCCCGCACCACGCGCAGGCGGAGCTGGCTCTTCACGACCGCCGCGGTGCGCGCCGCGACCGCCTCGAGCGACCAGGAGACCGCCGACCGGGCGACGACCGCGACGGCGAGGCCCACCGCGGCATCCCTCAGAGCCTCCGGCCCCCGGCCGTCCACGACGGCGACCACGGCCCGCGAGGCGAACCAGGCGAACGCGACGACGCACGCCGTCTGGACGACGCCGAGCAGCGCACCGAGGGCGAGGAACGACCGGGCGGCGGCGGCGTAGCGGAGGAGGCGCGGGTCGAGTGGCTTCACGATCGCCGGCTCAGTGCGCGGCCGGGATCGCCGCGCGGGAGATGCGCTTGCGGAAGATCCAGTACGTGAAGGCCTGGTAGCCGAGGATCAGCGGCACGAAGACGAGCGCCACCCAGCTCATCACCGTGAGGGTGTACTCGGAGCTCGAGGCGTTGGCGATGGTCAGACTGTTCGCCGGATCGTTGCTCGCCGGCATGACCCCGGGGAAGAGCGCCGCGAACAGGCTCGCCACGGCGAGGCCGATGGTCACGGCCATGAGACCGAACGCGCGCCCCTCGCGGCCCCGCAGGTTCGCGACGAACGATCCGATCAGCGCGACGGCGGCGACGATCGACAGCAGGATCGAGGCGAGGGTCCCGTGCATCAGCGAGGTGATCGCGAGGAACGCCGCCGCGACGACGATCGTCACGAGCCCGGACCGCACCGCGAGCCGCCGGGCCCGCTCCCGGATCTCGCCCTCGGTCTTGAGCGAGACGAAGACGACGCCGTGGGTGAAGAACAGCAGCAGCGTGGTCAGTCCGCCGAGCAGCGCATAGGGGTTCAGCAGGTCGAGCAGCGTGCCCGTGTAATCGAACCCCTCGTCGAGGGGCACGCCCCGCACGACGTTGGCGAAGACGAGACCCCAGACGAACGCCGGCACGGCGGAGCCGACGGTGATCATCAGGTCGAATCTGCGCTTCCACGCGGCCTCGGGGCGCTGGTGCCGGTACTCGAACGAGACGCCCCGCGCGATGAGAGCGAGCAGGATCAGCAGCATCAGCAGGTAGAAGCCGCTGAACAGCGTCGCGTACCACTCGGGGAACGCCGCGAAGAGGAACGCGCCCGCGACGATGACCCAGGTCTCGTTGAGGTCCCAGACCGGACCGATGGTGTTGATCAGGACGCGACGGTCGGTGTCGTCCCGTCCGAGGAACGGCAACGACATGCCGACCCCGAAGTCGAACCCGTCGAGCACGAAGTACCCGACGAAGAAGAACGCGAGGATGAAGAACCAGAGGGTGGGGAGGTCCATGTCAGCAGTCGCCTTCCATCAGTAGACCGTCGCTTCGTGCCGGATCTCGCCGGACTCGGGGTCGGGCTCGGGAGCGTCGCCCGGACCCTTCTGGGCGGCCTTGACGATCAGCCGGAACTCGACGACGGCGAGACTGCCGTAGATGAGCGTGAACGCGATCAGCGAGATCAGCACCGTGAGGCCCGTGACGCCGGGCGAGACGCCGTCCTCGGTCTTCAGCAGGCCGAAGACGAGCCACGGCTGACGCCCCATCTCGGTGAAGACCCAGCCGACGATCATGGCCAGCAGCGGCAGCGGGTACGACCAGACCGCCGCCCGCCAGACCCACCTGTTCGTCGGCATCCGGCCCTTGCGGGTGACCCAGAGCCCGACCAGCGAGATGAGCACGGCGACCATGCCGAGGCCCATCATCCAGCGGAACGACCAGTAGGTCACCCAGATGATCGGCGTGTAGTCGCCGGGGCCGTAGAGCTGCGTGTACTGGGCCTGGAGGTCGTTGATGCCCTCGACCGTCCCGTCGAAGGTGTGCGTCGACAGGAAGCTCAGCAGATACGGGACCCGGATGCTGAAGAGCTCGTGCACGCCGTCGGGCGTCCCCAGGGTGAAGATCGAGAACGAGGCGTCCGCTCCGGTGGAGGTCCTGTAGAGCGCCTCGGCCGCCGCCATCTTCATCGGCTGCGTCTCGACCATCGCGAGTCCGAGCTGATCTCCCGTGAGCACGGTGAGGGCGCCGGCGGCCACCATCGTCCAGAGGCCGAAGCGGAGCGCCGGACGCATCGTCTCGAGGTTCTGGTTGCGCGACAGGTGCCAGGCGGAGACGGCGACGATGACGGCGGCCGAGACCATGAAGCAGGCGAAGATCGTGTGCGGGAAGGCGGCCAGGGCGACCTTGTTCGTCAGGACCTCCGCGATGCTCGTGAGCTCCGCGCGGCCCTTCTCCTCGTTGATGGCGTAGCCGACCGGGTTCTGCATGAACGCGTTCGCCGCGATGATGAAGTAGGCCGACAGGATGCTGCCGACCGTCGCACCCCAGATGCTCGCGAGGTGGAGCTTCTTCGGGACCTTGTCCCAGCCGAAGATCCAGATGCCGATGAAGGTCGCCTCCAGGAAGAACGCGAGCAGGCCCTCGAGAGCGAGAGGCGCCCCGAACACGTCGCCGACGAACCTCGAGTAGTCGGACCAGTTCATGCCGAACTGGAACTCCTGCACGATGCCGGTGACGACGCCCATCGCGAAGTTGATCAGGAAGATCCTGCCGAAGAACTGCGTCAGCTGGAGGTAGTGCACCTTGCCGGTCCGCACCCAGGCGGTCTGGAAGACGGCGACGGTGAAGGCCATGCCGATCGTCAGGGGCACGAAGAGGAAGTGGTAGATCGTCGTCAGACCGAACTGCCACCTCGAGAGGAGGAGAGGGTCGAGGAGCTCGTTCACACAGACAGTATGCGTCCGGGTTTACGCAACACCTGTCGTATAGGGCGTCCAGCCGCTGTCGAAGCCCTGTGAATAGGATCGGACGGGTGAACGACCTCCTCGGCACCCTGCTCGACCTCGTCCAATCGGTGGACCCGGTGCTGCGGACCCTCCTCGCGGGCGTGGCGATGGTGCTCGAGACCTCGGTGCTGCTGGGACTCGTCGTGCCGGGCGACACGGTCGCCATCGTGTCGGCCACGGCGGTGGCCTCGCCGGTCGAGTTCGCCGCGCTCGTGATCGCGCTCGTGCTCGGCGCCTTGACCGGCGAGAGCATCGGCTTCGCCCTCGGACGGCACTTCGGCCCGGCGATCCGGCGGAGCGCCGTCGGTCGTCGCATCGGCGAACGCAATTGGATCCGGGCCGAGAACTATCTCGCCCGCCGGGGCGGCGTCGCCGTGTTCGTGTCGAGGTTCCTGCCGGTGCTGCACTCGCTGATACCGCTCACCGTGGGGACGAGCCCCATGCGGTACCGCACCTTCCTGGCCTGGACCGCTCCGGCCTGCGTCCTGTGGTCGCTGGCGTACGTCTCGGTCGGCGCGGCGGCGGCGGGCGGCTATCGCGAGCTCGCCGACCGCCTGCACTGGGCCGGATACGCGTTCGTGGCGATCATCGTCGTCTTCGCCGCGCTGGTCGTCGTCGTGAAGCGGATCGTGCACTCGCGGGAGGAGCGGCACATGGCCGATCCGCACGACGGCGAGGACTGACGGGCATGTCGCCCGGGCGACGGACGGGATGAGCCGACGTGCGATGCCTCAGCGGACGGTGACGACCGGCTCGAGATAGGCGGTCACGACGCGGCGGCACTCGTGGACGAATCGGGCGTCGCCGTCGCCGCCGGTGACGAAGGCTCGGGCGAGCAGGGCGTTCCCGATCTCGACGACGACCTGGATCGCCAGCTCGGTCGCCTCGTCGCGGACGACCCCGAACCGCTCGGCGAGCAGGGTCGTGATCTGGTCGGCGAGCGGGCTCGCGGCCTGCGCCTCCTGCGGGGCGCCGAGATCGGGGGCGTCGCCGAAGCGGATGGCGCGGAACCCGGGCTCGTCGCGGTACATGGCGGCCTTGGCGTCGATCAGCGCGCCGATCGCCTCGCGCCAGTCGCCGATGTCGCCCTCGGCGACACGGTCGGCCACGCGCGACGAGAGCCGCTGGATGCAGCGCAGCGCGAGGGCGTCGACCACGGCGATGCGGTCGGGGAAGTACCGGTACACGGTGCCGATGGAGGCGCCGGCGCGCTCGGCGACCATCGCCGTGGTGAGCCGCTCGTAGCCGATCTCGTCGATGATCGAGGCCGCGGCGTCGAGCAACCCCGTGAGGCGTGCCGAGCTCCGGGCCTGGACGGGCTCGTTCCGCAGCAGTGATGAACCCCCGGGCAATGCGTCATTGACGTCGGTGACGAGCAACGTTTCTCCTTCTGGCGATTCGCGACGACGTCGCGACGTGGTGCTGGACGTCGGGGACAGGGCGGGACGCAGGGTGATCATGCACCCCGCGCCTGTCGATGGCGGTCGTTGTCGGTGGGAGCCGGGAGAATGGGACGCATGTGCGGACGATTCGTGATGGCGCGCGCCTCGAGCGACCTGGTGGCCCTGTTCGACGTTGATGTATCAGGAGACACTCTCCCAGATCCTTCCTGGAATATCGCTCCGACCCGCTCGGTGCATCTGCTGGTCGACGCCGCCCCACGCGGCGCCGACGCCGGCGGACCGCCTGTGAGGCGTCTGGCCGCGGCCCGCTGGGGGCTCGTCCCGGGCGGGTCGGACGGCCCGGAAGGCCCCCCGGTGATCAACGCCCGCTCCGAGACCGCGGCCGGGAAGCCGATGTTCCAGGCGGCCGTCGCGGCCCGGCGCGGGCTGGTCCCCGCCACCGGGTACTACGAGTGGTCGACCGGCCCCGACGGCGTCAAGCGCCCTTACCTCGTGCGCCTGCCCGACGACGAGGTGATGCTGTTCGCCGCGCTCTACGAGTGGTGGCGCGACCCTCGCGCGGCCGCCGACTCGCCGTCTCGATGGCTGTTGTCGACGACCCTGTTGACCCGCGCCTCCTCGGGACCGCTCGCCGCCCTGCACGACCGCATGCCGGTCGTCGTCGGAGCCGATGTGATGGACGACTGGCTCGACCCCGAGACCGAGGGCGACGACGACCTCGTCCAGGGGGTGGCGGGTCTGTCGCCCGAGATCGCCGACCGGGCGCTGTTCCATGAGGTCTCGCCCGAGGTGGGGTCGGTGTCCGCCGACTCGCCCGCCCTCGTGCAGCCGGTGTGACGTGACAGGATGGGCGCATGCCCGACACCCGTAGACCGGCCCCGGCCGGAGTCGAGCCCCTGCTGCATCGCGCCGCCCGGATCGAGAACGCCGTCCACCGGTTCCGCGAGAAGCGCGCCCGCAAGCGCGGCCTGCTCCCGACCGTGGTCCCCTACACGGGCTACGGCTCCCCCGGCTGGGCCCGCGTGCTGTCCCGGGTGCTCCTCACCCGCACGGGGACCCTCAAGGGCGTCGACCGGGCGAACGTGCGCGGCTGGCGGAGCTTCACGAGCGTCCCCGTCGAGAAGGCGCGCGTCGAGGTCGTCCTCGGCGGACGCACGCACCACCTCACCACCGACCGGGGCGGAGTCCTCGACGTCCGCGTCGAGGTGGACCTCGAACCCGGCTGGCACGTCGCCACCGTGAGCTGCGAGGGGTCGCTCCCCGTCGAGGCGCCCGTCTTCGTGATCGACCCCGAGGTCCGCTTCGGCATCGTCTCCGACATCGACGACACCGTCATGGTGACCTCGCTGCCGCGTCCGTTCCTCGCGGCGTGGAACACCTTCGTGCTCAACGAGCACGCCAGGCGACCCGTCCCCGGGATGTCGGTCCTCTACGAGCGCCTGCACCGCACCTCCGGAGGCTGCCCGGTCATCTACCTGTCGACCGGCGCGTGGAACGTCGCCCCGACCCTGTCGCGATTCCTCTCGCGCAATCTCTACCCGAGCGGCCCTCTGCTGCTGACCGACTGGGGCCCCACGCACGACCGCATCTTCCGCAGCGGGCGTCAGCACAAGCAGGAGTCGCTGGATCGCCTGGCCGCGGAGTTCCCCCAGATGCGCTGGCTCCTGGTCGGCGACGACGGGCAGCACGACGAGGAGCTCTACGGTCGCTTCCTCCGCGACCACCCCAGCACGGTCGCGGCCGTGGCGATCCGTCAGCTCTCACCCAGCGAGGCGGTGCTCGCCGGCGGCCGGTCACGGTCGGAGCACGCCAGCGGCAGCGAGGTCGCCTGGGTGTCCGCCCCTGACGGCGCCGGTCTCTGGGATCAGCTCGTCGAGTCGGGCGTCATCGACTGAGGCACGATCCTCTTATCGTGGTTATTTCCGCTTTTGTAGCGCTCGATCGGTGCAATAGTGAGATAGTCGGGTATTGGAGGCATCATGAGCACGAGTGCAGGTGACGGACCCCGTCGATCCACCGACGAGTGGGAGGCGATGATCGGCGAGCGGATCCGCTCCCGACGACTCGACGTAGGCATCGGCCAGGTCGATCTCGCCCGCCTCGCCGACGTCTCGACGAGCACCCTCCAGAATCTCGAGAACGGGCGCGGCAGCACGCTCCGCACGTTCGTCCGCGTCCTGCGCGCCCTCGACGCGGACGACGCCCTCGACGCCGTGGTCCCGGCGAGCGCGGTGAGCCCGATCGACGTGCTGCGCAGCACGAGCCGGGAGCCGAGGAGGCGGGTGTACCGACCGCGGACGCCCCCGGCCGACGAGGTCCCCCGATGAGCTGGACGCCCGTGGAGGCCGTCGAGGTGTCGGCATGGGGCTCCCGAGTGGGCGCCGTGGCCCTCGACCCGGGGCTGGGCGCGTACGTGTTCGAGTACTACCCCGACTGGGTCGAGCGGGGCGTCGAGCTGGCGCCGTTGACCATGCCGGTGCGGATGCGACGACATGTGTTCCCGCAGCTGCCGGAGGCCACGTTCCACCGCCTTCCGGCCGTGCTGGCGGACGCCATGCCCGACGACTTCGGCAACGCGGTGATCGATGCGTGGCTGGCACGTCAGGGGGTGCGACGGGGCGCGGTGAGTCCACTCGACCGTCTGGCGTACATGGCCGACCGGGCGATGGGGGCCCTCGAGTTCCGGCCGGCGCGGGGGCCTCGTCACCGGCGCAGCAGCGCGGTGGAGCTGGGAGCGCTGGTCGAGGGCGCCCGCAGCGTGCTCGACGCGCAGTTCGACTCCGACCGCGAGACGGAGGCGGCGATCCAGTCGTTGATCCAGGTGGGCACCTCGGCGGGCGGGGCTCGGGCGAAGGCCGTGATCGCGTGGAACCGCGACTCGGGCGAGGTCCGGTCGGGTCAGCTGCCCGCCCCCGAGGGGTTCGAGCACTGGCTGATCAAGCTCGACGGCCTGGGAGCCGACGCGGAGCTCGGGTCGGGCGGATCGTCCGGACGGGTCGAGTACGCGTACTCGCTGATGGCCGGGGCGGCGGGCGTCGACATGGCCGAGTGCCGTCTGCTCGAGGAGAACGGCCGGGCGCACTTCATGACCCGTCGGTTCGATCGGGGGCCGCAGGGGAAGGTGCACTCGGTGACACTGTGCGGCACGGCCCATCTCGACTTCCGGCAGCGCCAGACGCACGAGTACGGCCAGCTGTTCGAGACGGTCGACGCGCTGGGGATGGGCGCCGAGGCGCGGGCGCAGGCGTTCCGCCGGATGGTCTTCAACGTCCTGACCGCGAACAACGACGACCACACGAAGAACACGTCGTTCCTGCTGGCGTCGCCGGGGTCGTCGTGGGCTCTGGCGCCGGCCTACGACGTGACGTACGCGCACAACCCCACCGGGAGGTGGACGTACCAGCACCTGATGGGCGTCGACGGGGTGTTCCGCGACGTCGCCCGCGACGACGCGATGCGGGTCGCCGACCGCTACCTGGTTCCCGGCGCGTCGGAGATCATCTCCGAGGTGCTCGAGGCGGTCGCCGGGTGGCGGGGGTTCGCCGAGCGGGCCGGGCTCGACGACGACGCGGCCCGTCGGATCGAGGAGGCGCTCCCCCGCTGGTGAGACCCTGGCCGATGTCGGCGGTCGAACATACACTTCACTCGAACATGCATTCGAACGGTGCGTGCGCGACGAGCGAGGCGAGGGTGACATGAAGGTCGACGAGACGGTGCCGGTCGAGATCACGGACGACGGGGCGCCGTTGCGGTTCGTGTGGCGCGGGGTCGTCTACGGGGTGGTCAGCCCGCCCGAACGGTGGATCACCCGGCGCGAGTGGTGGCGGTCGGCGGCACGGGCCCCTCGGGGCGGCACGGTCGACCTGCTCGAGCTGCCGGTCTGGCGGGTCGACGCCCTGCCGCTCACCGACGGCGTCCATCGTGTCGACGGCACGTTCGATCTCGCCCTCGACCCGATCCGCGGGTCGTGGCTGCTGCTCGGGGTCTTCGACGACCGGGTCGAGCAGCAGCTGTTCGCCTGAGCGGGGGCGACACCGGCGGGCCCGGGAATGACCGGTGTGCCACACTCGTTGCAGCATCGGGCGGACACGCCCGGGGACGACGCGGTCCCGCACGACCGATCGCCCCGACACGAAGAGAGACCCCGATGACACCGTTGCTGTGGTTGTTCGATGCGCAGCTGCACATCGGCGACCAGACCATCCTCTGGCGCGAGGTCGTCGGCAACGTGTTCGGCCTGCTCAGCGCCCTGGGCGGCATGCGACGCAAGGTCTGGGCCTGGCCGGTCGGCATCGTCGGCAACGCCCTCCTCTTCACGGTCTTCCTCGGAGCGGTCTTCGGCACCCCCAACCCGGTCAATCTGCTCGGGCAGGCGGCCCGTCAGGTGATGTTCATCGCCGTGTCGATCTACGGCTGGTACCGCTGGAAGCACGCGGGCGACACCGGCGGCGTCGCCGTCGAGCCCCGCTGGGCCGGATGGCGCAACCGCGTGCTGCTGGTGGTCGCCCTGGTCGGCGGCACCGCCGTGCTCACCCCGCTGTTCCGTCTGCTGGGCTCGTACGAGCCGGTCTGGGCCGACGCCTGGATCTTCACCGGCTCGTTGCTGGCCACCTACGGCATGGCCAAGGGCTGGGTCGAGTTCTGGCTGATCTGGGTCGCGGTCGACCTCGTGGGCACCCCTCTCCTCTTCAGCGCCGGCTACTACGCCTCGGCGTTCATGTACGTCTTCTACGGGGCCTTCACCCTGGCCGGGTTCTTCGTCTGGGCCCGTGCACGGCGGCAGAAGCCCAAGGTCGAGACGCTCTGGCCCGACCCCACGCTGCAGCGCTGACCGAGCGGCGGCCGCGGCGGGGCTGATTGGATGTCGTCATGCCCCTGCCCATCGAGAACTACGCGCTGATCGGCGATCTGCACACCGGATGCCTGGTCGGCACCGACGGCAGCATCGACTGGCTCTGCCTGCCGCGCTTCGACTCCGCCTCCACCTTCGGCGCGCTGCTCGGCGACCACGACGCCGGGCGCTGGCTCGTCGCCCCGACGGACGCGTCCGCGACCTCCACCCGTCGGTACGTCGACGACACGTTCGTGCTCGTCACCCGATGGACGACCCCGACGGGCGTCGTCGAGGTCACCGATCTCATGCCGTACGGCGACCGGCGCGCCGACGTGGTGCGTCGCGTGACGGGCGTCTCGGGCACGGTCACGATGCACGTCGACCTCGCCATCCGCTTCGGCTACGGCACCGCCATCCCCTGGGTCCGCCAGGTCGCCGAGGGCGACGGCACCGCCCTCGTCGCCACGGCCGGGCCCGACGCCGTCGTCGTCCGCGGCCCCCGGCTCACCGCCACCGACCACACCCACGAGACCGAGTTCGACGTCTCCCCCGGAGACGTCGTCGACTTCAGCCTCACCTGGTACCCCTCGCACCGCGAGCCCCCCACGGCGGTCGACGTCTCGGCCCGGATCGACGAGACCGTCGCCTGGTGGCAGGAGTGGGCGAGCCGGTGCACGGCTCCCCCGGTCTACGACCGCGAGGTGCACCGGTCGCTGCTCATCCTGCGGGCCCTGACGAACGAGGACACCGGTGGCATCGTGGCCGCGGCGACGACGAGCCTCCCCGAGCAGTTCGGCGGCTCCCGCAACTGGGACTACCGCTACGTCTGGCTGCGCGACGCGTCGATGACCCTGCAGGCCCTCATCCTGCACGGCTACGCCGAGGAGGCGGACCGGTGGCGGGGGTGGCTGCTGCGTGCCATCGCCGGCGACCCCGCGGACGTGCAGATCATGTACGGGCTCGCCGGCGAACGTTACCTGCACGAGAGCGAGCTCGAGCAGCTGCCCGGCTACGACGGGGCGTCCCCGGTGCGGATCGGCAACGCCGCCTACAAGCAGTACCAGGGCGACATCTTCGGCGAGGTCATGGTCGCCCTGCACGAGGCCCGCCTGCTCGGCGTCGCCGAGACCGAGTACTCCTGGCCGCTGCAGCGGGCCCTGATGCAGTACGTCGAAGACAACTGGACCCGCCCCGACAACGGCATCTGGGAGATCCGCGGCGACCTGAAGCACTTCACCCACTCACGCGTGATGATCTGGGCCGCCCTCGACCGGGCGATCCAGGGTGTCGAGCAGTTCGGTCTCGACGGCCCCGTCGAGCGGTGGCGTCGGCTCCGCGACGAGGTGCGCGACGAGATCGAGTCGAAGGGCTGGGACGCCTCCACCGGCGCCTTCACCCAGTACTACGGCACCGACGAGGTCGACGCCTCGCTGCTCCAGCTGCCGCAGGTCGGGTTCGTCGAGGCCGACGACCCCCGCATGCTCGGCACCGTCGCCGCGATCGAACGCGACCTGATGCACGACGGACTGCTGCTGCGGTACCGCACCGAGAGCGGCGTTGACGGGCTCGACGGTGCGGAGAACCCGTTCCTCACCTGCTCGTTCTGGCTGGCCGAGCAGTACGCCGCCTCGGGCCGCGTGGACGACGCGGTCGAGCTCATGGACCGCCTGGTCGGCTACTGCAACGACGTCGGCATGCTCTCGGAGGAGATCGAGGTGGCCACGGGACGGCACGTCGGCAACACCCCGCAGGCGCTCTCGCACCTGGCCCTGGTGCGGGCGGCGGACGCGATCGCGAAGGCGAGGGCGCGGGCCTGACGCGACCCGCGCCTCCTCGGCTCCGACTCCCGGACGCGACGACGGCCGCCCTGCTCGTGCGAGCGGGGCGGCCGTCGGGGTCTGCCGGTCAGGGCGTGAGCGCCAGGGCTCAGGCGGGCCAGTCCTTCGGACCGGTGGAGCCCGCGGCGTAGGTGTCGAGCGGCACGCGGTCGGCCTTCCAGGCGTCGATCACGGGAGCGACGATCGCCCAGCAGCGCTCCGCGACGTCGCCGCGGATCGACAGCGTCGGGTCGTCGTGGAAGATGCCGCTGAGCACCTCGCCGTAGGGCGTGAGCTCGGGCTTGCCCAGGGTGACCGACATCGTCGACTTCTCGAGGTCGAAGGGGTTGCCCGAGCCGTTGGTCGTGACGCCGAGCTCCATCGTCTCGGGGCTGATCTCGATGCGGAGCGTGTCGGGGGTCGACGAGCCCTTCAGACCCTCGGGCAGCGCCGGGACCGGCTTGAAGGTGATGAGGACCTCCTTGCGGATCTTGGTCATGCCCTTGCCCGAGCGGAGGATGAACGGGACGCCGGCCCAGCGACGGGTCTTGACCTCGAACTCGACCTCGGCCAGGGTCTCGGTCTGACGCTCGACGTCGACGCCGTCCTCGTCCGCGTAGGCGGGGACGTCCTTGCCGTCGATCGTGCCGGCCGCGTACTGCGCACGGCGGCTCGAGGCGACCGGGTCGGCGTCCTTCACCCAGGTGGCCCGCAGCACACGCGCGATCTCGCTGCGCAGCTCGACCGAGTCGATGCTCGACGGGGCGTCCATCGCGATGACGGCGAGCACCTGCAGCAGGTGGCTCTGGATCATGTCGATCAGCGCGCCGGCCTTGTCGTAGTACTGCGCACGGCCCTCGAGGCCGAGCACCTCGTCGTAGAAGATCTCGACCTTCTCGATGTTCTCGCTGTTCCAGACCGGCTCGAAGAGGCGGTTGGCGAAGCGCAGGCCGATCATGTTCAGCACGGTGGCGCGGCCGAGGAAGTGGTCGGTGCGGTGGATGCGCTCCTCGGGGACGATCTTGAGCAGCTCGGCGTTCAGCTCGCGCGCGCTCTCCTCGTCGGAGCCGAACGGCTTCTCGAGGGCGAGACGCAGGCCGTCGGGCAGGTCGATCTCGGCGAGCGACTGGATCACCTTGGTGCTGATGGCGGGCGGCAGGGCGAAGTACATCACCGGGGTGCCCTCGCTGGCCTCGAACAGGGCCTTCAGGTGCTCGACCGTGGTCGGGTCGCCCTGGATGTACCGGCTCGACGCGAGGGTCTTCTTGGCCAGGTCGCTGCCGGCGTCGCCGTTGAACGCCGTCGTCACGACGTCGTCCCACTCTTCGGGGCTGCGCTCGCTGCGGCCGGTGCCGATCAGCTGGACGTCGACGCCGCGGTCGCTCTTCAGCAGGCTGGCGAGGCCGGGGAGCAGCAGACGCTCGGTGAGGTCTCCGCTGGCTCCGAGGATGATGAGGGTGGTGGTGTCTGTCACAGTGCAGCTTTCGTAGAGGGCGGCGATCAGGTCGCCGTTGTCGATCTGGCGGCGGGAGGGTGCTCGGGGCCACGGGTGTCAACGCACAGGGGGGACGGGCATTCCCGTCGACCGCCCCGGCCGCTCAGGGCACGGGTCGCGTCTCGGCGTCGGTGCCCGGTCAACCGTACTGCTCCTGGGCGGCGAGCGCCGAACCCCGGTCAGCGGGTGTCGCCGTCGGGGTGGTCAGGGCGGACGGTGTCCTGCGGCGCGGTGTCGCGGGGCGCCGAGGCGTCGGAGCGCGGCCCCGTGCTGTCGGTGCCGCCCACCTCGCCGTCGTGGGCTCCGTCGGATGCCGCGCGCGCCTCCTCGGCGTCGGCGTCGTCCGGTCGCGGCGCCGTCATGTCGTCGGGGTCGAGGGCGGCCACGATGCGGCCGAGCGAGACGGCGATCGAGACGCCGCCACTGGTGTCGGTGGTGGGTCGGTCGCGATGCGTGTCGATGGCGTCCCAGAGGTCGGCGATGCGGCGACGGGCCGTGACGAAGGCGTCGGGGGCCGGAGCGTCGGTGGCGGCGGCGGTCTCGGCGGCGCCGTGCCGGCGGATGACCTCGGCGACGGCGTGCACCGCGCGGGCCACGTCGGGCGCCAGGAGGTCGGGCATGCCGATCTGGCGGCCGATGCGCCGGCCGAGGATCCCCGAGACCTCGGCGATGTCCTGGAGGTGGAACGAGACGCGCTCGAAGACCGCGAGCTCGGCGTACTCCCCCGCCAGGTCGCGCCGCTTGAGGAGCCAGCGCGGGTTCATGTGGCGGGACTCGTCGGCGTACTGCACGGCGTCGCGCACCCGACGGAGGGTGCTCGGGAGCACGCCGACGCGGCGCTCCCAGTCGTCGTCCTCGATCGGCCAGGTCGTCTCGAAGACGCCGGCGATCTCGTCGGCGCGGTCGGCGAGCGAATGCCGTACGCGACGCAGCCGGTCGTCGGCGCGCGAGGTGTTGAGCGGGGGCACGAGCACGACGTTGACGACGACGCCGACCACCACGCCGACGCCGAGCTGCACGATGTAGCCGAGGGAGTACGCCTCGGCGTCCGCCCCGCCGAGCAGCAGCACGAACAGTCCCGCGGTCAGCACCCAGTCGCGGCCCGCCCCGAGCCAGCGGATGCCGGCGAGGACGACCCCGACCCCGACCAGCAGCGCGACGGACAGCACGCCGGGCCTGCCGTCCTGGAGCGCGAAGACGAGCGAGGCGAGCGCGATGCCCGTCACGACGCCGACGAGCACCTGCACGCCCTGCCGCAGCGACGACTTGATGGTCGGGTACATCGCGATCACGGCGCCGAGCGGCGCGTAGTAGGGGTACTCCGCCGCGACGCCCGGCACCTGCGGTGCGATCCAGTACGCCACGGCCGCGGCGAGCGCGGTCTTGACCGCGAGCAGGAGCCGCGGCTGGGAGATCATCAGGCGCGTCCATCGACTCGCGGTGCTGGCCTCTCGGCGGAGGACGGATCGGCGGTCGGGCATCCCTCGATGATGACAGCCCGGAGGCGATGCCGTCGCCCCGTCGAGCACGTACACTGATCGAACATCTGTTCGAACTGACCTGGCCGGGGGTTCGGAGCACGAGGCACGAATCATGCGTTTCACTCATCTGCGCGTCGCGTCGGCGTTCAGCGCCCACCACGGGACCGCCCAGCCGCGGGCTCTCGTCGAGGTCGCCGCCGGGCGCAGGGCCGATGCCGCGGCGATCACCGACCGCGACGGGCTCTACGGGGCGATCCGGCACATCGGCGCGTGTCGCGAGGCGGGCATCGACCCCATCGTGGGCGTCGAGCTGGGCTGCCGCGACGATCGCTCCGGGGCATCGGGCGCCGAGGAGGCACGGAGCGCGTCGGGCGGGCAGGGCGCCTCGGTCGACCGCATCGTGGTGCTCGCGCACGGCTCGATCGACGGCGGCCCCGCCGGGGCGGGCTGGGCGGCGCTCTGCCGTCTGATCAGCGCCGCGCACGGCCGGGCGACGAAGAAGATGAGCGGGAGCGCCCACAGCGCGGCGACCATCGGCCGGTCGCGGGTGCGGGCCTTCGTGCAGGGCGAGACGACGCCGTCGGCGACGGTGCTGCTGGGTCCCGACTCCGACGTGGGGCGACTGGTGCAGGCGGGCCGGCACAGCGAGGCGGCCGCGTCGCTGGCCGACTGGGCGGCGACGCTTCCGGGCGGCGTGGTGGTCGAGGTCGTCTGCCATCTGACCGAGCCGGGCGAGAGCCGCAGCATCCGCCATGCCGCCCGCATGCTCGAGCTGGCCGACCACGTCGGCGTGCCGGCGGTGCTGACCAACGCCGTGCGCTACCTCGACCCCGACGAGGCCGTCACGGCCGACGTCCTCGACTCCGCCGGCCACCTCGCCGCGCTCGGCCGGTTCCGACCGCAGCCCAACGCCCAGGCGTTCCTCAAACCGGCCGAGGACATGCGCGAGATCGCCCGGATGGTGGCCGACGCCTCCTCGTTGCCCCGCAGCGCCGCCGACGAGATGCTCGCCGCGACCGAGCGCCTGGCCGACCGCTGCCGGCTCGACCCCGCCGCCGACCTGGGCTGGGGGCGGCCGAAGGTGCCCGAGCCGAGTGCGATCGGCGTCGAGGGCGACCCCGACCAGGTGCTGTTCCGTCGGGCGGAGGCCGGGGTCACCGAGCGGTTCGGCGACGCCGACCGGGCGCTGCGCCGCGAGGTCGACGAGCGCATGCGCTACGAGCTCGGCATCATCACGGGGTTCGGTTTCGCCGGGTACTTCCTCACGGTGGCCGACGTGTCGAAGATGATGCGCGACATGCGGGTGCGCAACGCCGCCCGCGGATCGGGGGCGGGCAGCCTGATCACCTACCTGCTGCGCATCTCGAACGTCGACCCGATCGAGCACGACCTGCTGTTCGAACGCTTCCTCGGCAACAAGCGCGAGACGCTGCCCGACATCGACATCGACGTCGAGTCGGCCCGACGCCACGAGGTCTACCGGGCGATCTTCGACCGCTACGGCAGCAACCGGGTGACCCTGATGTCGATGCAGTCGACGTACCGCGGGCGAGGCGCCGTCCGCGACGCGGGGCTCGCCCTCGGGCTCGACGACGAGCAGATCGACCTGGTCGCGAAGAACGTCTGGCGCTCGAACGCCCGCGACCTGCGCACCGCCCTGGCCGAGAAGCCCGAGCTGCGCGAGATCGCCGAGCTGGCGCGCGACGACGCGCAGATCGATCTGCTGGTCGATCTCAGCGAGCGGCTCGACCGGCTGCCGAGGCACATCTCGATGCACCCGTGCGGGGTGATCCTCGGCGACTCCGACCTGCTCAGCATGACGCCCGTGCAGCCGAGCGGCATCGGGCTGCCGATGAGCCAGTTCGACAAGCACGACATGAACGACGCCGGGCTGCTCAAGCTCGACGTGCTCGGCGTCCGCATGCAGAGCTCGCTCGCCTACGCCCTCGACGAGATCGAGCGGGTCAACGGCTCCCGCACGGCCGTGGCGGGCGCGCTGCCGGTCGACGTGCGCTACGTGAACCGGCAGGGGCGCATCGAGCTCGACGAGATCCCGCACGACGACGAGCCCACGTTCGCGGCGATCCGCACCACGCACACCCTCGGCATGTTCCAGATCGAGAGCCCGGGGCAGCGCGAGCTGATCGGCAAGATGCAGCCCGACCGCTACGCCGACCTCATCGCCGACATCTCGCTGTTCCGCCCCGGGCCGATGAAGGGCAACATGATCGCCCCGTTCCTCGACACGAAGCACGGGTTCCAGCAGCCCGACTACGTGCACTCGAGCTTCGCGTCGTTCCTCGACGACAGCTACGGCGTCGTCATCTACCACGAGCACGTCCTGAGGATCCTCGAGGCGACCATGGGGGTCTCGCTCGCCGAGGCCGACGAGATCCGCCGGCACATGGGCAAAGGAGACGACGACGCCATCGAGACGACGTTCCGCACCCGCACCCGGGGCAACATCGACCCCGAGACCGGCCGGCGTCGGTTCACCGACGCCGACGTCGACCGCATCTGGGCCGTGCTGAAGGGCTTCGGCTCGTTCGGCTTCTGCAAGGCGCACGGGGCCGCCTTCGCCCTGCCCACCTATCAGAGCGCCTGGCTGAAGACCCACTACCCGGCCGAGTTCCTCGCCGGCATCCTCACCCACGATCCCGGCATGTACCCGAAGCGGCTCCTGCTGACCGAGGCCCGCCGGATGGGCATCCCCGTGCTGCCGCTCGACGTCAACGCCTCGACCGACGTCTACCGCGTCGAACGCCTCCGCGCCCCCGCGACCCCCGTCGCCCCGACCCGCACCGGCGATCTCGGCATCCGCCTGTCCCTCGTCGACGTGCACGGCATCAGCGACGCCGAGCTCGCCCGCGTGGTCGCGAACCGCCCCTACGACTCGATCACCGACTTCTGGCAGCGGGCGACGCCGTCCCGGTCGCTGTTCGAGCGGCTGGCCCAGGTCGGCGCGCTCGACTCGCTCGCCGGCCCGGGGCGGAGCCGGGGCGACGTGCTGGCCCGGGTCCGGGCGTTGACCAGTCGCTCGTCGCGCCCCCGGCCAGCCGACGTCGAGAACCAGCTCGACTTCTCGATCGACGACCCCGTCCCGACCGGCTCACCCGACGTCGACAGGCAGCAGCGGGTGCGCGACGAGCTCGACATCCTCTCGATGGAGGTCAGCGAGCACGTCATCGAGAGCTACCGGCCGATGCTCGACGACCTCGGCGTCGTCCGGGCGGCCGATCTGCGCGACCACTGGAACGGCACGACCGTGCTGGTCGCCGGCATCCGCATCGCCACCCAGACCCCGCCGATGCGCAGCGGCCGACGCGTCGTGTTCATCAGCCTCGACGACGGCAGCGGCTGCTCCGACTCGACGTTCTTCGACGAGGCGCAGCAGCGGGCGGGATCGCTGCTGTTCGGCACGCAGCTGATGCTCATCCAGGGGCGCACCCGTCGCACCGGCGAGCGCGGCATCTCGCTCGAGGCCGAGAACGCCTGGGATCTCAAGGCGATGTGGCGGGAGTGGAACGCGACCCGCGCCTCCTCGACCCTCGCCGTCGGCGACCGCTGACCGCCGCGCCGCGCCGGCACCGCACCGCCGCCGCACCCGCCCCTCCCCCACCCGTCGGCAACTCCTCCCTGCCGCCCCCGCCCGCACCGCTCGCCCGGCGTGTCGCGCCGATCCGCGTCACCCGTCAGGAGTTGCCGCCGGGTCGTGCGTAGGGTGGCGGAATGAGCGAGCAGCACGCACAGGGCACCTACGTCGAGCCCGGCCAGGAGTACACGCGCGACACCAACTACATCGAGGACCGCATCACGCGCGACGCGACCGACGGCTGGCCCGTCGAAGCGGGTCGCTACCGCCTCGTCGCCGCACGGGCCTGCCCGTGGGCCAACCGCAGCGTGATCTCGCGGCGGCTGCTCGGGCTCGAGGACGCCATCTCGCTCGGGCTCCCCGGTCCCACGCACGACGCCCGCAGCTGGACCTTCGACCTCGACCCCGACGGCCGCGACCCCGTGCTCGGCATCGAGCGGCTGCAGGAGGCGTTCTTCGCCCGCACCCCCGACTACCCGCGCGGCATCACCGTCCCCGCGATCGTCGACGTCCCGAGCGGCAAGGTCGTCACCAACGACTTCCCGCAGATCACGCTCGACTTCGCGACCGAGTGGACCGAGTTCCACCGCGAGGGCGCGCCCGACCTCTACCCCGAGGCTCTGCGGGGCGAGATCGACGAGGTCAACGCCGTCGTGTTCCGCGACGTCAACAACGGTGTCTACCGCGCCGGGTTCGCCGGGTCGCAGAAGAGCTACGAGCGCGCCTACCGCACGCTGTTCGAGCGGCTCGACTGGCTGTCCGACCGTCTGGCCGGCCAGCGGTTCCTGGTGGGCGACACGATCACCGAGGCCGACATCCGACTGTTCACGACGCTCGCCCGGTTCGACGCCGTCTACCACGGGCACTTCAAGTGCAATCGCGACAAGCTCGCCGAGATGCCCGTGCTCTGGGCCTACGCCCGCGATCTCTTCCAGACACCGGGATTCGGCGACACGATCGACTTCGACCAGATCAAGAAGCACTACTACGTCGTGCACAGCGACATCAACCCGACCGGGATCGTGCCCGCCGGACCCGACGAGTCCGGCTGGCTGACCCCGCACGGTCGTGAGCAGCTCGGCGGCCGTCCCTTCGGCGACGGGACCCCTCCGGCACCGCCCCGCTCGGGCGAAGAGGTGCCGCCGCTCGCCGTCTCGTGATCGAGCCCGTCGCTCGACTCGAGGCGATCCGCGACGACGCGCTCTCCCTCGCCGACCGGCTGCAGCGGGACATGGAGGCGGTGGCCGAGGCCCGCGAGTCGGCCAACGTCGACGACGAGCACGATCCGGAGGGCTCGACGATCGCCTACGAGCGGTCGCAGCTCGACGCCATCCGGCGTTCGGCGCTCGAACGTGCCGGAGACGCGAGCGCCGCGCTCGACCGCATCGGCGACGGCACGTTCGGTCGCTGCGAGCGCTGTGGCGCGCGGATCGGCGGCGCCCGACTCGAGGCCCGGCCGACCGCTCGGCTCTGCATCGACTGCGCTCGCTGACCCGCGCCTCCTCGACGTCCGGGGGTGAGTCCAGCGGGGGCCGGTGGGCGCCGCCCGCGGTCGACTACTCCTGCCTGCTGCCGCGCGCCCGAGCCCGCTCGGCGGAGTCATGCGGGCCGTCGCCCGGGCGCGCGACACCACCCAGGAGTAACCGACCGACCGCCGCTCGATCCCCTCCTGCCCTAGGGTCGAACGGTGTTGAACTCGACGAACACTCACCGGTCGGTCCCGGCCGCTCTCCTCGGAACGCTCGTCGCCGCGGCGCTCGTCGGGTGCGGCCCGGTGAACGCCGGCAGTGCCTCCGGCAGCCGGTTCCAGGAGCACATGGAGGCGCTCCCCGGCGTGATCAGCGCAAGGGGCGACGGCCAGAACCCGCTGCCGTTCACAGGGTCGATGGACGGTCGCGTCGAGATCGAGGCGGACGCCGACGCGACGGACCTCCGGAGGATCATCGACGAGATGGGCGCCTGGTGGGTGGACAACGAGTCCGGCTCCCTCGACGTCAGGTCGATGGAGGCGGTCGTCGGCCCGGTGGCGTTCCCCGTGTCCCCGTCGCGCTCCGGCAATCAGACGACGCTCGACCTCGTGGCGCTGGTGAGACCCCTCGGCGGTTTCACGTCCATCACGGTGGACGACGACGCCGGCGACCAGCTCGGCCTCGTCGCCGAACGGAGCGAGGGTGACGCCTTCGCGGCCCTCGAGACACTCGCGGCTGCGCGAGCGGACGACCCGCGATTCGCCGGGGCGCCCGTCGCCGCCACCGCCGGCGACGTCACGGTCCGGAGCGACTCGGGCGACGTCGATCCCGAGGTCCGCGCCGCGTACGACTCCGTGGTGTCCGCCGCGGAGGTGACGGCCGCCGACATCGGGCCGGAGCGCCTGGCCTTCACGCTGGCCGACCGGGACGACGGGCGCGCCGTGGCCGGACTCCTCGCGGATGAGGCGTCGTCCCACGACGTCCGTGTGACCGCGGGCGGCGTGGTCCGCACGGTGGACGGGCCGCTCGACCGCGTCGAAGGTCTGCTCGCCGCCGCGGAGTCGCGTGTCGAGGTCACCGGAGCGGAGCTCTCGGCGTCCACGCTCGAGGTCCGGACGACGAGCGGGGCGGATGCCCTCGCCGCCGCCGCCGCGATGGCCGAATCGGACGACATCCCGGGTATCGACGTGCTGGCCCGGCCGGCCGACGACGCCACGGCGATCGGGACCTTCGCCGCGGTCGGCGCGGATTCCGCCGATCTCCGCAGCGGCGTGGACCTCCTCGACGCCCTCGTCGACGTCGCGGGGGTCGATGCGGCGTCGCTCGTCGACGGCGAGCTCTCCATCCAGGTGGCCGCCGCCACGGACGACTCGCTCCGCGCGGTCTTCACCGCGGCGGCCCCGCACCTCGAGCCCGGCCTGCCCGTGACCGTGCGGAGCGGACGAGGCGAGGCCGACTTCGTCGTCGAGCCGGGCCCGCTCGAGCTCCCCGCTCGGACGACGGACACCGACGAGGACGCCGCCCTGCGCACGCTCGCGGCGGACGCGTGGAACGCCGTGGCGCCGCTCGAGCGCTGACGGCCGGGGCGGTCGAGGGGCGGAGGCGCGTCGGCGACTCCTCCGTGCCGCCGCGCGCGTCGAGGTCCTCACCGGTTCTGCGCGGGCCGGCGACCGCGGGACGACGCCAGGCAGGAGTCGCCGTCGCCGCGCGCCCTTCCCCGCGGAGCCCCGCGGCCGTACGCTGAGCACCACCACGGCGACGGCGCCGCACCTCCGGCGCTCTCGCCCCGATCGACGACGATTGGTGCGCGATGACGCTTCCCGCGAGCGGCTCCCCCCACGGAGCCCCGGTCCGCCGCGTGGTCCGCGACTCGTGGGATCGGGCGACCCGGCGCCGGCTCGACCCCGACGGCCTCCCCGTGCTCGAGCTCCCCGAGGACGACCTCGACGACTGGCGGCTCGACCATCCCCTCGCGTCGGCGCTCTCCGTCATCCGCCGTCTGCGGGTCGACGACGCCGAGGGCTCCGGCCTGCTGGTGGCGGTCGGCGACGAGCGCGGCCGCCTGCTCTGGGTCGAGGGCGACTCCACGGCGCGCCGCCAGGCCGAGAGCATGCTGTTCGTCGCCGGGGCGGGCTGGTCGGAGGCGCGGGTCGGCACGTCCGCGCCCGGTACCGCGCTCGTCCTCGACCACGGGGTGCAGATCCGCGGCGAGGAGCACTGGAACCACCGGGTCCAGGCCTGGAGCTGCACCGCCGTCCCGATCCACGACCCCGCCGACGGGCACGTGATCGGGGTGCTCGACATCACGGGCGACGAGCGCGCCGCCGGATCGCAGACCCTGCCCCTGGTTGCCGCGACGGTGGCGGCCGTGGAGGCGCACCTCGCCCTCCTGAGGTGGGCGGCGGACGGCGACGCCCGCGCCCTCACCCCGACCCGCGCCTCCCTCCGTCCTCGTCGGCCCGTCCGCGCCCCGGCCACGCCCACGGCCACTGGCCCGACCACGGCCGCGGCGGATGCGGTCGGCGCCGTCTCCCCCGACCGGACTCCGGCATTGGCCCGTCTGTCGGTCCTGGGCCGGGACGACGCCGTCCTCGCCGTCGGCGGACGCCGGGTGGTGCTGAGCGCACGTCACTCCGAGATCATGCTGCTGCTCGCCCACCGGTCGGAGGGGTACGGCGCCGCCGACCTCGCGGACGCCGTCTACGGCGACGTCGACGCGGTCACGACCCTCCGCCCCGAGATGGTCCGGTTGCGGCACGTGATCGAGGCCGTCGACCCGTCTCTCGTCCCCCTGTCGCGGCCCTACCGGTCGCCTCGGCCGATCGGCCTCGACCTCGACGAGCAGGCGGCGCTCGTCGGCCGCGGGGCGCACCGGGCGGCCGTGCGGGGCGACCGCGGACCGGCCCTGCCGTCGTCGACCGCTCCCGGGGTCGTGGAGCTGCGCGAGGAGACCCGGGCGGCCCTCCGCGACGCCGTCCTCGTCTCGGGCTCGGCCGAGACGCTCGTCGCGTTCGCCGACGCGCCGACCGGACACGACGACGAGAGGGTGCTGCGCGAGCTGCTGCGCCGTCTCGCCCCGCACTCGCCGCGCCGTCCCGGGGTCGTGACCCGTCTCGAGACCCTCGAGCGGCGACGGCTCGACGACGCTCGCTGACCGCACGGAGGAGCGCGCGCCCGAGGTGCGGGGCGCCCGGCTGACCGCACCACCGAGCGCCCGACCGGGGTGCCAGGCATCCGAGTTCCGCGGATCCCCCGGCCCCGCAACCCGACGCAACCCCGCCGGCCCTACTGTGCCGCACAGCGGCGGCGACCCCGCCGCCGATCCGGCGGCCGACCCCGCCGCCGACCCGACAACGACGTCGAAAGGGACAGCCATGACCGTCACCACCCCTCCGAACACCTACGCGGCACCGGGTTCACCCGACGCGAAGGTCAGCTTCAAGCCCCGCTACGACCACTTCATCGGCGGCGAGTACGTCGCCCCGGCGAGCGGGCGGTACTTCGAGAACCCGAGCCCCGTGAACGGCAAGGTCTTCACGGAGGTCGCCCGGGGCGACGCGGCCGACATCGACAAGGCCGTCGAGGCCGCATGGCGGGCGTTCGACTCGTGGAAGAAGACGACGATCGCCCAGCGCGCGCTGATCCTCAACCGGATCGCCGACGTGATGGAGGCGAACCTCGAGATGCTCGCCGTCGCCGAGACCTGGGACAACGGCAAGCCGATCCGCGAGGCCCTCGCCGCCGACGTCCCGCTGGCGATCGATCACTTCCGCTACTTCGCCGGCGCGATCCGCGCCCAGGAGGGCTCGACGGGCGAGATCGACGGCGACACCGTCGCGTACCACTTCCACGAGCCGCTCGGCGTGGTGGGGCAGATCATCCCGTGGAACTTCCCGCTGCTGATGGCGGTCTGGAAGCTCGCCCCGGCCCTGGCGGCGGGCAACTGCGTCGTGCTGAAGCCGGCCGAGCAGACCCCGGCGTCGATCCACGTCTTCATGGACCTGATCAAGGATCTGCTGCCCGCCGGCGTGCTCAACATCGTCAACGGCTTCGGCGTCGAGGCCGGCGCTCCCCTGGCGAGCCACCCGAACATCCGCAAGATCGCGTTCACCGGCGAGACCACCACGGGCCGCCTGATCATGCAGATGGCGAGCGAGAACCTCATCCCGGTGACGCTCGAGCTCGGCGGCAAGAGCCCCAACGTCTTCTTCGCCGACGTCGCCGACGAACGCGACGACTTCTACGACAAGGCCCTGGAGGGCTTCTCGTTCTTCAACCTGAACTCGGGCGAGGTCTGCACCTGCCCGTCGCGGGCCCTCGTGCAGCAGTCGATCTACGACCAGTTCACGGCCGACGGCGTCGAGCGGGTGAAGAAGGTCAAGCAGGGCGACCCGCTCTCGATGGACACGATGATCGGCGCCCAGGCGTCCAACGACCAGCTCGAGAAGATCCTCAGCTACATGGACATCGGCAAGCAGGAGGGCGCGAGGCTCCTGCTCGGCGGCGATCGCGCCGACCTCGGCGGCGACCTGACCGACGGCTACTACGTCAACCCGACGATCTTCGAGGGCCGCAACTCGATGCGCATCTTCCAGGAGGAGATCTTCGGACCCGTCCTGTCGCTCACCAGCTTCAGCGACTACGACGACGCCATCAAGATCGCCAACGACACCCTCTACGGCCTCGGCGCCGGCGTCTGGAGCCGCAACGGGACCCAGCTCTACCGCGCCGGCCGCGACATCCAGGCCGGCCGCGTCTGGTCGAACACCTACCACCAGTATCCGGCGGGGGCGGCGTTCGGCGGCTACAAGCAGTCGGGCATCGGTCGGGAGAACCACAAGATGATGCTCGACCACTACCAGCAGACGAAGAACCTGCTGGTCAGCTACGCGGACGGTCCGATGGGCTTCTTCTGATGACGCCCGAGCAGACGAGCACGCGAGCCGAGGAGGCACGGGTCGGCGCGGACGCGCCGGCCCCGGCCTCCGGGGCGGTCGCCGCCACCCCCTCCCGGGTCGACGTCACGCCGGACGCCGCGGCGTTCCTCGTGGCCCTCACGGCGCAGCACGGACCTCTGATGTTCCACCAGTCGGGCGGCTGCTGCGACGGCTCGTCGCCGATGTGCTACCCGGTCGGCTTCTTCCGGGTGGGCGCGGTCGACGTCCACCTCGGCGACCTCCAGGTCGACGGGATCGATCCGATCGAGGTCTACATGTCGCGCAGTCAGTTCGAGTACTGGAAGTACACGCACCTGACGATCGACGTCGTCGCCGGTCGCGGTGCGGGGTTCTCGATCGAGTCGCCCGAGGGCAGACGCTTCCTGATCAGGTCGCGCATGCTCGACGACGCCGAGCTGGCGGCCCTGGGCCTGGTCGAGACGACGGGCTGAGGCAGGGCGCCGACGGGGCGGAGGACGACGCGCACGGCGGCCTCGAGGTCACCGCCCGGCGAGTGCGCCCAGCTGCTCGTCCGCCGCCTGCGCCATGCGGGCGGCGGCGGTCGCGTTCGCGAGCACGCCGTCGTCGGTCAGCCCGGACTTCCAGTCGCCCTCGCCGCCCTGCACGGCCGTCGTGAGGTCGAGCACGTCGATCCCGCGGTCGGCGGCCCCGTCGCGGAGCCGCCGGTTGACGTCGTCGGTCTCCTCGCCGCGGTCCCCGGACGGCGGCAGGAGGGCGGCGACCGGCGTTGCGCCGCGGTCCAGCACGCCCTGCCACAGGGCGGCCACGTCGGTGGCCGTCTCGCCGGCCGTGCGGCCGGCCTCGAGGTCGTACGTCCCGGCCTGCACGACGACCAGCCCTCCGTCGGCCGTGGCCGCGTCGAGATGCTCGGTGAGGGCGGAGGCCGTCGCGCCCTCGTAGGCCTCGAAGGCGCCCTCGCGGACACCGTCGACCGTTCCGGCCCCGACGGTCTGCCGCCACCAGCCGTCGGCCGCGGCGGCGTGCGAATCACCGAGGATGGAGACCGTCACCGGAGACGGGCTCTCGCTGGCCGACGGGGCAGCCCCCGACGTGCCGCCACCGGAGGGACGTGCGGACGAGAGCGCCACACCGGTCAGCGCCACGGCCGCGACGGCGAGGACCGCGAGTCCGATGTACGGGATCGCGCCGCTGCCTCGTGATCGCTTCGGTCGCGGGCGGTGTCCTGAGGCCATTCAATGAGCCTAGGTCATGATCTCGACCCGCCCGGTCACGGACCCTCGGCGCGTCGACGCCGACGTCAGCCGCCGGACGCCGTGCGACCGTCGGGCAGGGCGTACACGCCGTGGCCCACGCGCGCCAGACGACCCTGCCGCGCGAGCACGCTCAGCGTCGACAGCACGCTGCTGCGACGGTAGTCCGGCAGCGCCGCGACGATCTCCGTGGTGCGCAGCTCCCCGCCCCGCAGGATCTCGGGGATGCGGTCCGCGAGGGAGTCGCCGACGTCGGCGCCTGCGTCACCGGGCGCGCCCGCCTCGCCGACCCGCGCCTCCTGCAGGTACTCCGCTCGGGCGTGGTCGAGACCCTCGGCCGACACCCGCGTGGTGGCGCCGTCCGCGCCCGACGCCTGCGCGTACGGGGCCAGGGTCAGCGACCGGCCGACGCGGGCGTAGACCGCCGATGCGCTCGTGCCCTGGTGCTCGGCGATCTCGGGGTAGGAGGCGCCGCCCAGCAGCAGCACCGCCTCGCCCTCGAGTCCCAGCCACTGGCCGAGGCTCGCGATCTCCCAGCCCGCCGTCGTCACCGCCGAGCCCCACACCTCGATGTCGTCGGCGTGCTCGGTCGTCAACCGCTTGAGGTCGTCCAGCAGGTCGATGAGGCGCTCGCGCGCGTCGTCGACGATCTCGGCGGTGAACTGCGGGGGCCGGCGAAGTTTGATCGGTCGTGACATTTGTGAAAGACTATCCAAGTTGCCATCACGGCACCACGACGTCGCCCGGCAGTCCGGGCGTCACACCCCCAGACTTTGGAGCACCCATGGCTTTCGCAATCGTGCGCGCCGGCGGCCGTCAGGAGAAGGTCGAGGTCGGAACGATTCTGACCGTCGATCGCCTCAAGGCCTCGTCTGCCGACACCGTCTCGTTCGTCCCCGTCCTGCACGTCGACGGCGACACGATCCTCTCCGGCGACGACCTCGCGAAGGTCACCGTCCAGGGCGAGGTCCTGAACGACCTCCGCGGCCCGAAGATCGTCATCCAGAACTACAAGAACAAGACCGGGTACAAGCGTCGCATGGGCTTCCGTGCCGACCTCACCCGCGTCAAGATCACCTCGATCACGACCAAGTAGCACCGTCGAACATCAGGAGCTGAGAACACATGGCACACAAAAA
>NZ_BJUV01000005.1 GCF_007988805.1 Frigoribacterium faeni
CAGGCGGCGTCCGACGGGCAGCACGAGCCACTCGACGAGCACCGCCACGGGCATCAGCATGTGGACGATCACGTTGACCCAGGGGATGACGCCCCCGCCGACGCCGGTCAGCAGCGTGTTGAACACCAGGCCGACGAACACCATGTCGACGACCGAGACGAACCGCACGACGTCCCAGGTGCGACTGCCGGGTCGCTTCCGCAGCGTGCGGACGGCCCCGACGACGAAGACGACGACCGCGACGAGGTTGCTGATGTTGGTGAAGTACGAGAAGAAGTTGACGACGCTGTAGCCGTTGGTCAGCGTCACTCCGAACTGGTAGCCGACGGCCACGAGTCCGATCGCGGCGAAGACGAGTCGGTAGGGGACCATCAGCTGAGCGCGCGTCATCCGGTCAGCCTAGTGAGCACGGGTCGACGCCCCGTCGATCCCGCGCGACATGCCGCCGACGACCGGGCCGCCACTGTGCCTCCGCGGTGCCTCAGACCACGGTCAGGGAGGCGCGGGTCGCCTCGATCGTCGCGAGCAGCGACCGCGAGTCCGCCAGCGAGTGCAGGGGCGAGTCGCGGAGGCCCTGAGCGACGAACGACGACAGCGCGGCGGCCTGGTAGGCGAGACCCCGGCGCCCGGCCGGCACGGTCGGGTCGCTCCAGACGGCTGTGCCGTCGGCGGTGGCGAGCTCGAACGAGGCGGGGAACACGAGGTTCTCGAGCGTCCGGATCGAGCCGGCGGATCCGGCGATCGTCCCGAGGCCCGGCGAGGTGGCGAGCAGGCTGGTGGCCGCCGAAGCGAGCACCCCGTCGGCCGTGCGCGTCACGACGGCCGCGTCGAGGTCGACCCCGTCGGCGCGCGTGGACCCCGTCGCCCGCCATTCGACCGGGTGACCGGCGGCGAACTGGGTGAACCAGAAGGCGTAGACGCCGATGTCGAGCAGGGCCCCGCCGCCCAGGGCGGGGTCGGTCATGCGGCCGGGGGCCGAGAGGTCGTTGGCCCAGGCGACGTCGGCGGTCGCCAGGCGGACGTCGCCGATCGCGCCGTCGGCCAGCAGCTGCGCGATGACGGTGGTGTGCGGGAGGTAGCGCGTCCAGAGCGCCTCCATGGCGAGGACCCCCGCGCTCTCGGCCGCGGCGGCGATCTCGTCGGCCTCGGCGGTCGTGGTCGCGAGCGGCTTCTCGATCAGGACGTGCTTCCCCGCGGCGATCGCGGTCAGCGCGTCCGGCAGGTGCCGGGTGTGCGGCGTGGCGACGTAGACGACGTCCACGTCGGGGGAGGCCGCCATCGCCTCCGCGCTGTCGAAGGCCGAGTCGACTCCGTGCCCTCGGGCGAAGGCCTCGGCCCGGTCGAGGCTGCGCGACGCCACCGCGACGACCCGCTGATCGGTGTGCGCGTGCAGGGCGTCGGTGAAGTCCCCGGCGATCTCTCCCGGGCCGATGACGCCCCACCGGAGCGTCGGGCCGCCCCGCAACGGGGTGGTGGTGGCGGTGGGGAAGATGAGGCTGGTCATGCGGGCTCCTCGGTCACGTCGTCGTGCCTCCATCATGCCGCGGCCGTCGCGGCGACAGCGCTCAGCCCGCGAACTCCTGCGTGCCGATCACGCCGAGCAGTCGCAGCTTCTCGGCGTCGGGCGAGCCCGGCGTCGCGGTCAGCACGAGCAGGGTCTGCGACTGGTCCTCGGTGAACAGGGCCTGGCAGCCGACCTCGATGCGGCCCAGCTCGGGGTGCACCAGCGTCTTGCGGTCGTCGAACCGCTGGTGCACGGCGTGCCGTCGCCAGAGGGTCTCGAACTCGGGGCTCGACGTCAGCAGCGTCTCCACCAGATCGCGGGCTCGGCCGCCGCCGCCGGCCATGCTCAGGGCGGCTCGCAGCCCGGAGGCCTGCAGCTCGAGCTGGTGGGGGTGATCCTCCACCGGGTAGGAGGCGCGCTCGGCCGGATCGGTGAACCACCGGTAGAACGCGCTGCGGGCCCACCCCTCGTGACGGGTCTGGTCGCCGAGCAGCGCGGTCGCGAGGCGGTTCTGGGCGAGGGTCTCGGCCAGGTCGCTGAGCACCAGCGCCGGGGTGTCGTCGAGTCGGTCGAGCACCCGCATGAGGGCGGGGCTGACGTGCTCGCCGCCCCGGGACCGTCGCGGCGGGTGGTGGCCGGTGAGGCGGTAGAGGTGATCGCGCTCGTCGAGGCTCAGCCGCAGCCCCCGGGTGAGGGCGATCACCATCTGCTCGGACGGCTGGGGCCCCCGCTGCTGCTCGAGGCGGGCGTAGTAGTCCGTCGACATGCCGACGAGCCCGGCGACCTCCTCCCGGCGGAGACCGGCGGTGCGGCGGCGCTCGCCCTCGGGCAGGCCCACGTCGGAGGGCCGGAGCGCCTCGCGGCGGTGGCGGAGGAAGTCGGCGAGCTCGGCGCGGTCCATCGCCCCATGCTGTCAGCCGCGGACCCGCCGGGCCAGGGACCGCCGATCCCTGGACGAGCGGACTCTGCCGGCCCGCGCCTCCTCGGTTCAGAGTGGGACCACCACCCCCTACGAAGGAGCATCACGTGAAGATCACCGGCAACACCGTGTTCATCCCCGGCGGCACGTCGGGCATCGGCCTGGGTCTCGCCCTGCGACTGCAGGCGGCCGGCAACACCGTCGTCGTCGCGGGCCGACGGGCCGCTCTGCTCGACGAGATCGTGCGCGATCACCCGGGCATCGAGTCGATCGTCCTCGACACGACCGATCCCGACGCCGTCGTGGCGGTGTCGGCCGAGGTCCAGCGGCGCTGGCCCGAGACGAACGTCGTCGTCGCGATGGCCGGAATCATGCAGCCCGAGGACGTCCTGACCGGGGGCTTCCTCGAGACGGCCGAGTCGATCGTCACGACCAACCTGCTCGGACCGATCCGCCTGCTCGCGGCCTGGACGGAGTTCCTGCAGTCCCGACCGTCGGCCGCGTTCGTCACGGTGTCCTCGGGGCTGGCGAGCGTGCCGCTGCCGATCACGCCGACCTACAACGCGACGAAGGCGGCGATCCACTCGCTGAGCGAGGGCGTCCGGGTGCAGTTCGCCGGCACGAGCGTGCAGGTGGTCGAGCTCGTGCCCCCGGCCGTGCGGACCACCCTGCTCGGCCAGCAGGACGATCCGTCGGCCATGCCGCTGGAGGAGTACCTCGACGAGACGATGGCCCTGCTCGAGTCACAGCCCGACGCCCACGAGATCCTGGTCGAACGCGTGAAGTTCCTGCGGAACGCCGAGGCCGAGGGGCGGTACGCCGACGTCCTGGCCGTCCTGAGCGGCGGCCACTGAGCGGCGGCGTCCGCGCCGTGGAGGTCGACCAGCGGGCGAGACGGGGCCACCCGTAGGCTGGCGGCATGAGCGGTTGGGGTGAGTGGGGCACGGTCGTGCTCGCGGTGGTGGCGGTCGCGGTCTACGTGACGATCGTCGTGAGCATCGTGCGGGCGGTGCGTCGCCGCGTCGACACGACACCCCTCGAACGCACCGTGTGGACCGTCGCGGTCGTGCTGTTCCCGATCGGCGCCGGCGCCGTCTGGCTGCTGCTCGGCCCCCACCCGCTCGGGCTCCGCATCGATCACGAGCAGGACTGACCCGGCCCCTCCCGCTCGCCGAGCGTCTCGACCTGCCGCGCCGTGCGGGCCGGCACGGCGCGTCCCGCCCCCTCGACGGCCCCGTCCCGCCGGTTCGACCGTCGGTGGTGGCGTCTAGCGTGCGAGCATGCACGATCTCGAGACGGCCACGATCGACACCTGCCGAGGAGGCGCGGGTCGCGTCGGCGACGCACCGTGCGCCGGTGCCGTGGCCGGGTCCGCCCCCGTGCTGCTCTGCGATCGCCACCTGGCGCTCGTCGCCGACTGGCTCGCCGGGCGCGAGGAGCATCCGGACGGCCTGACGGATCTGCTGCCCACGCCCTGCCCGGCCTGCGGCTCCCGGCTGGGGGTGCGGTGGCCGTCGGGGTGGCTGTGCGCGGTCTGCGAGTGGCGGCTCGGCGACGTCCCCGACGCCGACCTCGCGCCTCCCCGGGTCGACGTCGTCTACTACATCCGCTTCGACGACCGAATCAAGATCGGCACGACGGCGAACCCCCGGCAGCGGCTCGGACGGCTCTGGCATCACGAGCTGCTGGCCTTCGAGCGGGGCGACCGCGGCGTCGAGGGGCGGCGGCACGAGCAGTTCGGCGCCTGGCGGTTCGGGCGCACCGAGTGGTTCGCTGCGAGCGCCGAGCTCGACGCCCACACGTCGGCCCTCGCCGCCGGCGTCGACGACCCGTGGCAGCGGTACGCGCGCTGGCGCAGCGAGGCCCTGGCCCTCGGCGCCTGAACGCGGTCCGGCCGATCCGGCGCGTCAGTCGCGCAGGTAGGCGTCGACGAACAGGGGGCCGCGGATGGCTCGCAGCTCGTCGAGGAGGCGCGGCACGGTCTGCCTCGTCAGCCCGGAGAGCTGCAGGTCGTGCGGTCCGAGCAGCGGGAGCCGTCCTGTGCGGAGGCGCACGATCTCCCAGCCGGCGGCTCGGAGAGCCGCGTCCTTGCGGCGGTCGGACGTCTCGCGATCGCCGACGTGCTCGAGCCCGTGACGCCCGGTCGAGTCGTACTCGATCGCGACCCGCAGCTCGGGCAGGACGATGTCGGGCCAGACCTCGAGGTGGTCGAAGAAGGGTCGTGCGATGCGCACGGCGTTCAGGCCCGGCTCGAACTCGAGTCGTTCGGCGAGACGGGCGCGGAGCTTGGCCTCGACCGCCGAGGCCGGCTTCGGCGCGCAGGCGCTGGTGAACGGGGTCCCCGTCGGCACCGTCGGCGTCCGACCGCAGACCGGCCGGGTGTCGCGGGTCGGCCTAGGGCTCCGCGGGCGCCGGACGAGGGGCGGCGGGGGCGGAGCGGGCGGGGGCGGCGCCTGCTGAGAACGGGCCGGCTGGGGGAGAGGCCGCCGTGGGCCGGGCGGTGGGCGCAGGGCGGCCTGCGCGTCCGACCGGACGGTCGGCGCCTCACGGGGGGCGAGCTCCGCGGCCCGGGCGCGGACGACCGCCGCCGGTGCCATCGCCGGCCGCATCGGCAGGGCACGCGGCTTCGCCGACTCGCTGCAGTCGGGACACCACGACGACCGCCGACGCTCGCGGCCGGGCCGGTGCCGCTGCTCGTCGGGGGTCGCGACGAACAGGTGGCCGGCGTCGCACAGCCAGCAGAGGAAGACGTCCGCCGCGGGCGGGATCTGACTGAGGACGATGCCGCCGTTGTGCTCGGGCCGGTACTGGCGCACGAGCACCGGGAACGAGGCCCAGGCCTGTCGGTAGGTGCCGACGGGGTAGGGCACGACGACGCCGCGCGACGTCTGACGTCGCGCCCACCAGCGGTCGATCGGCTCGGGCATGCGGTCACGGTACGACCGACCTCCGACATCGCCTCGTCGCGAGCGGGCCCGATCCCGGGGTCGCACGCACCATCCCGTCCGAGCGCCCCGAGGCACCGCCCCGTGGCACCGTGCCGTCGGCCGCTCGGCCGCTCGGCCGCTCGGCCGCTCGGCCGCTCGGCCGCCCGGTCGGCACGGCTCCCGTCCCGGTACCGTCGACGCGTGACGACCCTCCTGCCCACCCTCGTCGCCGTCCTCGTGCTGGCGAGTCTGACCTTCGGCGTCGTCCGGGGTCTGGGCCTCGAACAGGCCTGGCTGCAGCCCTGGGCGATCGTCCGCGCGACCGTGCAGCTCGGTCTGCTGAGCCTCGTCCTCGCGGGCGCCATCGGCGATCCCGTCTGGGTGGGCGTGTTCCTGGGCGCGATGGTCCTGGCCGCGTCGTGGACGGTGCGGTCCCGTCTCGGGCTGGCCTGGCGCCTCCTGCCGTTCGTGATCGTCGTCGTGGCCGCCGCCGCGGCGGTCCCCGTGGCCGTGGCGCTCGGGACGGGAGCGGTCGAGGCGAGCCCCCGGTTCGTACTCGCGCTGGCCGGCATCGTCGTCGGCAACGTCATGGCCGTGGTGACCCTCTCGGGCAGGCTGCTCGGCGCCGCCCTGGTGAGCGACCGCGAAGAGATCGAGGGCTGGCTCGCGCTCGGTGCGCCGTCTCGGGTCGCAGCCCGTCGCAGCGTGCGGGCGTCGGCCTCGTCCGCGATCCTGCCGTCGACGGACCAGACCCGCACGACGGGCATCGTCACGCTCCCCGGCGCATTCGTCGGCGCGGTCTTCGCCGGGGCGTCTCCGCTCGAGGCCGCCGCGTTCCAGCTCGTCGTGCTGGCGAGCATCCTGGCGGCCGGCGCCCTCGCCGTCGCGGGCGTCTCGTGGCGGTTCGGGGCGCCGCGCACCCTGCCCACGGAGCAGACGCCGCTCACCTGACCCGCTCCTCCAGGGGGAACGGGCCGCGATCAGCGACTCCGGGCGGCGGGTCGACGGCACCGGCGGCGGGCCTCAGTCGATCCGCCGTCGGTGACACGGACCCGCCGGACCACCTACCATCGCCCGGATGCCCGGAACGAAGCCTCACGCCGAGAGACCAGATGCCGCTCCCCGCCCCGGGCACGACTCCGCCCCCGAGTCGGCAGCCGCGTCGAGCCCCGCGGACGTCCGCGCCCGTGGCTTCGTGCGCGTCCGCGGAGCGCGGGAGAACAACCTGCGCGACGTCGACGTCGACGTGCCGCGCGACAGCATCGTCGCGTTCACCGGAGTCTCGGGGTCGGGCAAGTCGTCGCTGGCGTTCGGCACGATCTTCGCCGAGGCTCAGCGCCGGTTCTTCGAGTCGGTGGCCCCGTACGCCCGCCGGCTGATCGCCCAGGGAGGCAACCCGCACGTCGACGAGATCACCGGCCTGCCGCCGGCCGTCGCGCTGCAGCAGCGGCGGGGTGCGCCCAGCTCGCGCTCCACCGTCGGCACGCTGACCACGCTCTCGAACTCGATGCGCATGCTCTACTCGCGGGCCGGCAGCTACCCCGCGGGAGCGGCACGGCTCGAGTCGGACTCGTTCTCGCCGAACACCGCCGCGGGAGCCTGCCCGCGCTGTCACGGACTCGGCATCGCGCACGAGGTGACCGAGTCGTCGGCCGTGCACGACCCGCGGCTCACGATCCGCGAGGGCGCGATCACCGCGTGGCCGGGAGCCTGGCAGGGCAAGAACCTCCGCGACGTCACCGCGGTGCTCGGCCACGACATCGACCGTCCCTGGCGCGACCTGCCCCGGGCCGACCGCGACTGGCTGCTCTTCACCGACGAGCAGCCCGTCGTCGAGGTGCGCCCGCAGCGCGACCGGGTCGCCAAGCCCTACAAGGGCCGGTTCTGGAGCGCCCGCGCCTTCGTGATGCACACGCTCGCCGACTCGCAGAGCGAGAGTCAGCGGACCAAGGTGCTCCAGTACGTCGAGAGCGGCCCGTGCTCCCTCTGCGGCGGCACGGGTCTGACCCGCGCGGCCCTCGACGTGACCTTCGCCGGCCGGACCATCGCCGAGCTCAACGCCCTGCCGATCGCGCAGCTGGGCGAGGTGCTGCGTCCGACGGCGACCCTCGCCTCCGCGACGGCCGCGGTCTCGGACGCCTCGTCGGGCGAGGTCACCGAGGTCGCCGTGCGGATCGCGGCCGACCTCCTCGCGCGCACCTCCGTGCTCGACGATCTCGGACTCGGCTACCTCAGCCTCGGCCGCGCCACGCCCACCCTGTCGCCCGGCGAGATGCAGCGCCTCCGCATCGCGACCCAGCTCCGATCGGGTCTCTTCGGCGTCGTGTACGTCCTCGACGAGCCCAGCGCCGGCCTGCACCCCGCCGACGCCGAGCCGCTCGTCGTGGTGCTCGAGCAGCTGCGGGCGAGCGGCAACTCGGTCTTCGTCGTCGAGCACGACATGGGCATCGTCCGACGCGCGGACTGGGTCGTCGACGTGGGCCCGGGGGCCGGGAGCCAGGGAGGCGCGGTGCTCTACAGCGGGCCCGTCGCGGGCCTCTCCGGGGTCGCCGAGTCGGTCACGCGCCGGTTCCTCGACCCCGCGCCCGCCACCGGCGCCGACCCCGCCGCCCGCCGTCGGCCCGTCGACGCCCTCGAGCTGCGCGGCGTCACCCGGCACAACCTCGAGGGAGTCGACGTCGACGTGCCCCTGGGCGTGCTCACGGCGGTGACGGGCGTGTCGGGGTCGGGCAAGTCCACGCTGGTCGGCGCCGTGCTCGCCGAGCGCGCGACCGACCACGACCGGGTCGACCGGGTCGTCCAGGTGGACCAGAAGCCCATCGGCCGCACGCCGCGCTCGAACCTCGCGACCTACACCGGCCTGTTCGACGCTGTGCGCACGGCCTTCGCCTCGACGGACGAGGCCCGGGCCCGCGGCTACACGGCCGGGCGCTTCTCGTTCAACGTCGCCGGCGGGCGCTGCGAGGTGTGCCAGGGCGAGGGGTTCGTCTCCGTCGAGCTGCTCTTCCTGCCCGGCAGCTACGCTCCCTGCCCCGAGTGCCACGGCAGCCGCTACAACGACGAGACCCTCGAAGTGACCTGGCACGGGGTCACCGTCGCCGACGTGCTCGCGATGACGGTCGACGAGGCGGCGACGTCCCTCTCCGAGGTGACCCTCGCCTCCCGGGCCCTCGAGACGCTGCGGCAGGTCGGTCTCGGCTACCTCCGCCTCGGTCAGCCCGCCACCGAGCTCTCGGGCGGCGAGGCGCAGCGCATCAAGCTGGCCACCGAGCTGCAGCGCGCCCGGACCGGACACACCCTCTACCTGCTCGACGAGCCGACCACGGGGCTGCACCCCGCCGACGTCGAGCTGCTCGTGGCCCAGCTGCAGCGACTCGTCGACGCGGACAACACCGTCGTGGTGGTCGAGCACCACATGGGCGTCGTGGCGGCGTCCGACCACGTGATCGACATGGGCCCCGCCGGGGGAGACGCGGGAGGCCGGGTCGTGGCCGTCGGCACGCCCGAGCAGGTGGCGGAGGCGCCGGGCAGCCGCACCGCCCCGTATCTCGCGGCGGCGCTGGCCGGCTGACCCGCGCCTCCTCGGCTCGTCGGCGCCGTCGCGCGTCACAATCGGTCACGGTTCGACCCGCGGCGACATGCTCCGCGCGGTCGGGCCTCGTCGCGGCATCGTGGGGTGATGGTCAGCATCCCGTCGGAGATCGAGGTCCGCGGCACGGTCGTCGTGCTCGCGGGCCAGGGCGAGCGCATCGACGACTTCGGCCCTCTCACGGAGCGCCTCGTGCTCGACGGCTACCGGGTCGAGCTCTTCGACGACGTGACCGTCGACGTGGGCGCGGTCCGGGCCGGCGTCCGCCGGCTGCTCGGCGACCCGGGGCTGCCGTCTCCGCGGGTCCTGCTCGGATCCGACGTCGGCGCCACCCTGGCGGCCTCGGTGGCGGCGGAGTTCCCGGCGGGGCTCGACGCCGTCGTCCTCGCCGGACTCGTGACGGTGCGGTCGCGGCGCAGCGCGCCCCATGCGATGGGCCGTCCCTTCGGCGACCCGCCCTCCGAGTCGTCCGGCACCCCGGCTCTGCCGTCGGGCCTGCGGCTGCCTCCGGCCCGGGCCCTGACCCTGCCGAGCCTGGTGTTCCACGGCGACGGCGACGAGGTCACCGACGTCGCCGACGCGGTCGGCTGGGCCTCGGACCTGCCGCGCGGAGCCGTCCGCATCGTGCAGCACGGCGGGCACGACGTCGTGACGGGCGTGCACGCGAGGACCGTCACCGCGTCGCTCGTGCTGTTCCTCGAGCGGCAACGGAGCGACGGCCCCGTCGTCGTCGACGCCTTCGCGACCCGTCCGCCGCGCGAGACCTGAGCGCCGGCGCGACCCAGGCCCCCGGGGTGCGAGGACGGCGGCGGGCGCCATCGACCCCCGATCCGGCATCGAGATCGGGTTTTGTCCCGGTCGGCCCGGCGAGCCGCCCTCGTCCGGGCGTCGCCGGGACGTACCATCCACGCATGACCGACGACACGGACCTCTTGCGGACGGACGCCGACGCGCCCGCCGAGTTCCCCGTGAACCGGTTCCGCTCGACGTTCGTCGAGCCGACCCCGACCCCGGCGCCCTCCGCGGCGCCGACCCAGCAGGAGCACCACCCCGTGTCACAGATCCTCGCCCCGGAGGCACGCCCCAGCCTCGCGCCGCGCCCCTCCTCGGTCCCGTCCCACCGTGCCGACGTCCCCGCAGCGGAGGTCGTCGCCAACGAGGTCACCGACGTCCGGCCGCTCAGCGTCCCCCGTCACTCCGTCGACACCTCGGCCATCACCCTGCCCGTCTTCGCCGTGCCGGTCGCTCCCGACCTCCCGCAGCCGCCCGAGCGGGTCACGCTCGACGACGACGTGCTGGCCCGCCTCGTCGGCGAGAGGTTCGACGACACGGCGACGGTCGATCTCATGGCCGTCGTGCAGGCCCAGATGCTGGCCCGGCGGGCCGAGGCCGCTCGCTTCGCCCGCTGGGAGAACGAGATCAGCCGGGTCGGCACCGACGAGGCCGCCCAGGTCCTCGCCCGGACCCGACTCCGATTCACCGGGGTCATCGACGTCGTCGGCGCGCTGCCGATCACCCACACGACGCAGACCGCCGCGAGTCCCGACGACCTCGACGACTCCGACACCAACCTGATCCCGATCGTCACGCCCGAGGAGGTCGCCGCCGACCTGGCGCTCCGGCGCGAGTCCGCCCGCCAGGCCGAGATCGAGCGGACGGGCTCCGGTCCGGTCGTCGTCGACGCGGCGACGATCGACGGCGCCGAGCCCGCGGCGGCCCTCCGGGGGCCGACGGTCGCCGGGCAGGCCCCGCCGGCTCCCGTCGACGAGACCCCCTCGTCCACGGGCGTCGCCCCCCAAGGCCACGAGGCGTCCGACCACGAGGCGTCCGGCCACGAGGCGTCCGGCCACGAGGCGTCCGGCCTCGCCGGCGTCCTCGCTCGGACCACCCTGCCCGTCCGCCTCGTCGTGGGCGCGTCCCTCGCCGTGGTCGTCGCCGCCCTCGTCCTCGCCGGCGTCGACGGCGAGTCCCTGGCCACGGCCGTCGTGGCGACGCTCGCCGTCCCCCTCCTGGGCGGGCTCGCCGGCACCGGCGCCCTCGTGGCGGTCTCGGTCCGGCGCGCGACCTCCCCGTCGACCGTGCTCGACCGCCGTGGCCCGAGCGCCGTCGTGGCCGCGGTCGTCGTCGCCTCCGGCGCGGGCTTCGGGATCCTGTCGCCCGTGGTCGCCGCCCTCGGCTGGCAGGGCTATCTCGCCGCGTCGGTGGGCGCGTCCGGCCTCGGCTCGGGCGTCGCCGTCCCTCTGGCGCTCGTCGCCTCGGCCGTCGTGGCGTTCGTCGTGGCCGTTCTCGTCACCGGGGTCCGCTCCTCCGCTCGCGACTAGGCTGTCGAGGTGTCCACCCTCGCCTCCGTCACCTCCGTCGTCGAACGTCTCTGGCCCCTCTCCGGCGCCGAGTCGTGGGATTCCCCGGGCCTGGTCGTGGGTGACCCCGAACGCCCGGTCCGGCACCTCCACCTGGCTGTCGACGCCGTGCTCGACACCGTGGACGAGGCCGTCGGTCTGGGTGCCGACCTCCTGCTCGTGCACCATCCGATGCTCTTCCGCGGCGTCACCACGGTCTCCGAGGACACCACCAAGGGCGCGCTGATCGCCCGTCTCGTGCGCGGCGACTGCGCCCTCGTGGCGGCTCACACCAACGCCGACGTCGTCGAGACCGGCACCTCCCGCGTGCTCGCCCACCAGCTCGGGCTCGTCGACCAACGGCCGATCACGCCCGGGCGGACGCCGACGACCGGCCTCGGCATCGTGGGCCGCCTGCCCGAACCGGTCTCGCTCGTGGCGCTGGCGACCCAGCTGCGAGACATCCTCCCGCCCACGGCGTCCGGCATCCGGGTGGCCGGGCAGGCCGACCGTCGCGTCGAGACGGTGGCGCTCTGCGCCGGCGCCGGCGACTCGCTGCTCGACGACCCCGCCGTGCGGGCGGCCGACGTGTACCTCACGAGCGACCTCCGCCACCACCCCGCCTCCGACGCCCGGGAGCTCATGCTGCTCGGTCGAGGACCCGCCCTGATCGACGTCTCGCACTGGGCGAGCGAATGGCTCTGGCTCGACACGGCGGCGGCCCAGCTCCGCGAGGCCCTCGACGACATAGAGGTCACGCTGAGCGATCTCCGGACCGACCCCTGGGACTTCACCGTCGTCCAGTGACACCCGACCATCCGAGGGGATCGCGCCTCCTCGGCCCTCCCCTCTCCGAACAACCGCACCGACACGAAGAAGGCCACGAATGCCGTTGACCGCCAGCCCCGACGACCAGGCCCTGCTGCTCGACCTCCAGAAGCTCGACACGACCCTGCAGCAGCTCGCCCACAAGGCCCGCAACCTCCCCGAGATCGCGGTGCTCGCGACCATCGACGGCGACGCCGCCCGCCTGCGGGGCCGGCTCGCCTCCGAGCAGGGCGCCTACGAGGACGCGGCGGCCGAGCTCGCCCGGATCGAGTCCGACGTCGCCGTCGTCGAGGCCCGCGTGGCCCGCGACCAGCAGCGGCTGGCGGCGACGTCGTCGGTGAAGGACGTCCAGGCGCTCGAGGGGGAGCTCACGGCCCTGGCCAAGCGCACCTCCGACCTCGAGGACATGCAGATCGACGTCATGGAGCGGGTCGAGAGCCTCGGCGCCGTCGTCCGTCTGACGCAGAGCGAGCTCGACCAGATCGACGATCGACGCGAACAGGCGACGTCCTCGCGCGACGAGTCGCTGGCCGGCCTCGAGCTCGAACGGGCCCAGGTCGCCGCGGACCGGGCCACGATCGCGGCCCGCGTCCCCGCCGACCTCCTCGCCCTCTACGAGCGTCAGCGCGAGCGCTACGGCATCGGGGCGTCCCTGCTGCGCGGCGGCGTCTCGAGCGCCAGCGGCGTCACCCTCACGGGCAGCGACCTGGCCGCCGTCCGGGCCGCGTCGGCCTACGACGTCGTCCTCTGCCCCGACAGCAACGCCGTGCTCGTCCGCACCTACGAATCGGGCATCTGACCCGACGCTCCGACTCGACGCCGGGCCCGTGACGCGGCGCCCGGCGTCCGCCGGTAGGCTGGGGAGCGCGAATGGGTCGGCAAGACGGTCGCGTCGGCACGGGTCCGCCCGGGCCGCCGAGGAACGTCCGGGCTCCACAGAGCAGGGCGGTGGGTAACACCCACCCGGGGCAACCCGCGAGACAGTGCAACAGAGAGAAGACCGCCACGGTCGTCGCCGCGAGGCACGGCCGGGGTAAGGGTGAAACGGTGGTGTAAGAGACCACCAGCGGTTCGGGTGACCGACCGGCTAGGTAAACCTCGCCCGGAGCAAGGTCAGACAGAGGGCGTCGAGGTTGCTCGCCGAGTCCTCGGGTAGACCGCTAGAGAGCTGCGGCAACGTAGTTCCGAGAGAGATGGCCGTCCACGGTGCGCGAGCATCGAGACAGAACCCGGCGTAGCAGCCGGCCCATTCGCCCCACGTGACATGCCCTGCTGCCGGAGGCGCGCCTCCTGCAGCAGGGCATCGTCACGTCCGGTCCGGCTGCCCGTGCTGTCGGGGACCCGACGTGTGCCGATCGCGACCGGTCCGCCGGTGTCTCGTGTGCCGAACCCGACCCGAGGCCCGCGACACGCCGCCTCCCCGTGGATGTGAGCGGCGTGTCGACCTCGGGCGGTCGCGATGTGCACACCCCGGGAGGCGCGGGTCGGGAGGCGCGGGTCGGGTCAGACCGCCGGGTTCGACGACGCGGCGAGGGCGGCGGCGCCCATGATCCCCGCGTTGTTCCGCAGCGTCGCCGGGACGATCTCGGCCCGGAGGTCGAGGAGCGGCAGGAACTCGGCGTGGTGCTTCGAGACGCCGCCGCCGACGATGATCAGGCGCGGGTAGAGCAGCGCCTCGAGGTGCGAGTAGTACTTCTGCAGCCGCTTCGCCCAGTGCTTCCAGCTGAGGTCGTCGCGCTCCTTGGCCGCGTACGAGGCCTTGGTCTCGTAGTCCTTGCCGCCGATCTCGAGGTGGCCGAGCTCGGCGTTCACGATGAGCACGCCGTCGTTGATCAGCGCCGTGCCGATGCCCGTGCCGAGGGTCGTCATGATGACGAGTCCGTCGACGCCCTTCGCGGCGCCGAAGCGGGTCTCGGCGTAGCCGGCGGCGTCGGCGTCGTTGACGAAGTGGATGTCGCGGCCGAGCGTGGTCTCGAACAGCTTCTCGGCCTCGAACCCGATCCACTTCTTCGAGACGTTCGCGGCCGAGAGGGTCTTGCCGTCCATGATGGCGGCGGGGAAGCAGACTCCCACGGGCATGGTGTCGTCGTCGATGCCGAGCTCGTCCACGATCTGCTTGACCACCGCCACGATGTCGTCGGGCTCGCCGCCCTCCGGGGTGCTCTTCTTGAGCCGGTCGGTGAGCAGCTCGCCGGTCTCGAGGTCGACGATCGCCCCCTTGATGCCGGTGCCGCCGATGTCGATGCCCACTGCCTTCTGTGCCATGGGTGCATCCTTCCTTGGGGTCGCGTGGTGAGCGTCAGCTCAGGGTCAGGATGTCGGCACCGCGTTCGGTGACGACGAGGGTGTGCTCGAACTGCGCGGTGCGGCTCTTGTCACGGGTGGTGACGGTCCACCCGTCGGACCAGATGTCGGCCTCGATCCCGCCGAGCGTGAGCATGGGTTCGATGGTGAACACCATGCCGACCTCGATGACGTCGTCGTACTGCGGAGCGTCGTAGTGGGGGATGATGAGCCCCGAGTGGAACGCGCGACCGACGCCGTGCCCCGTGTAGTCGCGGACGACGCCGTAGCCGAACCGCTTCGCGTACGACTCGATCGCCCGGCCGATCACGTTGACCTCGCGGCCCGGGGCCACCGCCTTGATGCCCCTGCGGAGCGCCTCGCGCGTGCGGTCGACGAGATCGTGCGTCTCGGTCGACCCCTCGCCGACGACGAACGTGCGGTTCAGATCGCCGTGGACGCCGTTCGCGAACGCGGTGATGTCGATGTTGATCAGGTCGCCGTCGACGAGCTCGGTGTCGTCGGGGATCCCGTGGCAGATCACCTCGTTGACCGAGGTGCAGACCGACTTCGGGAACCCGCGGTAGCCGAGGGTCGACGGGTAGGCGTCGTGGGCGACGAGGTACTCGTGCGCGACCCGGTCGAGCTCGTCGGTCGTGACTCCCGGACGGAGGGCCGCCTCCACCGCGTCGATGGCGCGCGAGGCGATCCGGCCGCTCTCGCGGATCAGCTCGATCGTCGCGGAGTCGTAGACGTCGCCGCCGGTGTAGGGAGCGGGAGCGGCCTTGCCGACGTATTCGGGGCGGGGGATGGACGCCGGGACCGGACGCTGCGCTGAGATCCGGCCGGGGGTCAGGATTCCGTGGGTGTCCCGGGGCATGCGGTCCAGCTTAGGGGGAGCGTCGCCCGCCGGGCGCCCGCGGCCAGCTGACCATCGCCCGGATCCGAGGACGCACCCGTCGGCGTCCTTGCCGGGATCGGGCGGGCGGGGGAGAATCAACGCATGGTCGCATTCGTCATCGCCCTCATGGTCGTGGGCTCGCTCGTCGTCATCTTCGGCATCCTCGTCATGCTGCTCGCCCCGCTCGTCTCGTCGCTGACGGCACGTCGGTCCGCCGGTCGGGCACCCGTCGCCGTGGCGCCCCGTCGTCGCTGACCCGCTGCCGCCGCCCGCGCAGTAGCCTGCCCGCATGGCAGATTTCTGGTTCAACACGAAGACCCACGAAGTGGAAGAGGGCAAGGTCTCGCCGGCCGTCGACCGGGCGGGGCCGTATGCGACCCGCGAGGAGGCCGCTCAGGCCATCGAGACCATCCGCGCCCGCAACGCCCGACTCGACGCGGAAGAGGCCGCCGACGACTGAGCGCCGCACCGCCGGGTGCGACGCCCGCGCGGCGCGCGTCCACTAGCCTGATCAGCGAGCAGAAAGGCCGTGAATGGACAAGCAGAGAGACTTCGTTCTTCGAACGATCGAAGAGCGGGGCATCAAGTTCATCCGCCTCTGGTTCACCGACGTCATCGGCACGCTCAAGTCCGTCGCGATCGCCCCGGCCGAGGTCGAGGGCGCGTTCGCCGAGGGCATCGGCTTCGACGGCTCGGCCATCGAGGGCCTGACCCGGTCGTACGAGGCCGACGTGCTGGCCCAGCCGGACCCGACGACCTTCCAGATCCTGCCCTGGCGTGGTGAGATCGACCCCACGGCGCGGATGTTCTGCGACATCACGACGCCCGACGGCCAGCCCGCCGTCGCCGACCCGCGCAACGTGCTCAAGCGCACGCTGGCCCGGGCCGGAGAGCGAGGGTTCACGTTCTACACACACCCCGAGGTCGAGTTCTACCTCCTCAAGAGCGCCCAGGTCGGCGAGCAGGGGCCGCAGCCGGTCGACTCCGCCGGCTACTTCGACAACGTGCCCGGCGGCACCGCCCACGACTTCCGACGCCGCTCGGTGCGGATGCTGGAGGACCTCGGGATCTCCGTCGAGTTCAGCCACCACGAGGCCGGCCCCGGACAGAACGAGATCGACCTCCGCTACGCCGACGCCCTGACCACGGCCGACAACATCATGACCTTCCGCACGGTCATCAAAGAGGTCGCGATCGAGCAGGGCGTCTACGCGACGTTCATGCCCAAGCCGTTCAGTCAGCACCCCGGATCGGGCATGCACACCCACATGTCGCTGTTCGAGGGCGACTCGAACGCGTTCTACGAGGCGGGCGCCGAGTACCAGCTGAGCACCATCGGCCGGCAGTTCATCGCGGGCCTGCTGCGCCACGCTCCCGAGATCACGGCCGTCACGAACCAGTTCGTCAACAGCTACAAGAGGCTCTGGGGCGGTGACGAGGCGCCGAGCTTCGTCACGTGGGGGCACAACAACCGTTCGGCGCTCGTCCGCGTCCCGCTCTACAAGCCGAACAAGGGCAACTCGAGCCGTGTCGAGTACCGGGCGATCGACTCCGCCGCGAACCCGTACCTGGCGTTCTCGCTCATGCTCGCGGCCGGGCTCAAGGGCATCGAGGAGGGCTACGAGCTCCCCACCGAGGCCGAGGACAACGTCTGGGGCATGAGCGACGCCGAGCGTCGCGCCCTGGGCTACAAGCAGTTGCCCGCCAGTCTCGATCACGCCCTGTCGATCATGGAGGACAGCGAGCTGGTCGCCGAGACCCTCGGCGAGCAGGTCTTCAACTACGTGCTGCTGAACAAGCGTCAGGAGTGGAAGGCCTACCGGGCCCAGGTCACGCCGTTCGAGCTGCGCTCGAACCTCGAGATCCTCTGACCCGAGATCGCCATGCCCCGTCCTGCCACCGCTCTGTCCGAGTTGGCACGGCTGGGTTTCTCCGAGCTCGGCGAGTCGAGAGACCGTCTCGCCGAGCTCGCCTCCGCCACCCCGGCGATCGGCGAGCTCCTTCCCGCCTTCGCCGCCTGCGCCGATCCGGACGCGGCGTTGTCGCTCCTCGCCCGCCTGATCGACCGTGATCGCGACGTCGTCGTCGGACTGCTCGACGACGGGTTCGGTCCGCGCCTGCTCACTGTGCTGGGCGCCTCCTCGGGCCTCGCCGACTTCCTCGTCCGGCGTCCCTCCGAGCTCGACGCTCTCCGGACGGCCCTCGTCACCCCGCCGTCGGAGGCCGAGTACGTCGACGATCTCCGCCGCACGGTCGACGGTCTCGTCGGCGACGACGCCCGGGTCGCGCTCCGGGTGCGCTACCGCCGTCACCTCCTGCAGCTGGCGTCCTTCGACCTCGACTCCGCCGACCCGATCGCCGTCCTCCCCGTGGTCGCCACCGCCCTGGCCGATCTGGCCGGGGCCGCGCTCGAGGCCGCTCTCGACGTCGCGCGGCGCGAGGTCGCGTTCCCCGCGGCGGACGTCGAGCGCACCCGGCTGGCCGTCATCGGGATGGGCAAGGCCGGCGCACGGGAGCTCAACTACCTCAGCGACGTCGACGTCGTCTACGTGGCCGAGGGTGCCGACGGCCTCGACAACGGGAGAGCCGTGGAGATCGCCACCCGACTGGCCGTGCACGCCGTGCGGGTGGTCTCCGAGCTGTCGCTCGAGACGGAGCTCTGGGAGGTCGACGCCAACCTGAGGCCCGAGGGGCAGGCCGGCGCCCTGGTCCGCACCCTCGAGTCCCACGTCGCCTACTACGAGCGATGGGCGAAGGGGTGGGAGTTCCAGGCGCTCCTCAAGGCCCGGCCCCTGGCCGGCGATCGCGAGCTGGGGGAGCGCTACGTCGACCGGGTGTCGCCCTTCGTCTGGCAGGCGGCGGCGCAGGAGAACTTCGTCGAGTCCGTGCAGCGCATGCGCGAACGCGTGACCGATCTGATCCCCGCCGACGAGGTCGATCGGCAGCTCAAGCTCGGGCCGGGCGGGCTCCGTGACATCGAGTTCACCATCCAGCTCCTCCAGCTCGTCCACGGTCAATCCGACGAGGGCGTCCGCCAGCGGGCGACCCTCGACGCCCTCGGCGCCCTCGCCCGCCGCGGGTACGTGGGCAGGGCCGAGGCGGCCGAGTTCGATCGCGACTACCGCCTCCTGCGCCTGCTCGAGCACCGCATCCAGCTCTCGCGTCTCCGGCGGACGCACCTCATGCCGATCGACGAGGGCGCCCTCCGCGTGCTCGCACGGTCCAGCCGGCTCGGTGCGACCTCGGCGGAGCTCGTGGCGACCTGGCACGAGGTCCGACGTCGCGTCCGCACCCTGCACCAGCGGCTGTTCTACCGTCCGCTGCTCTCCGCCGTCGCCGCGCGCCCCGAGGAGGACCTCGCCCTCAGCTCGGATCAGGCGGCGGCCCGGCTCGCCGCCATCGGCTTCGCGGATCCCCGGGGCGCCCTCGGGCACATCGCCGCGCTCACCGCGGGGGTCTCGCGGCGTGCCAGCATCCAGCGGCACCTCCTGCCGGCGATGCTGCAGTGGTTCGCCGACGGGACCGATCCCGACCTCGGCCTCCTGGCCTTCCGGAGGCTGAGCGACGGGCTCGGCGAGTCGTACTGGTTCCTGCGGATGCTCCGCGACTCCTCCGGCGCCGCGCATCGGCTGACGACCGTCCTCTCCAGCTCGCGCTTCGTCGCCGATCTCCTCGACCGCATCCCGGAATCCGCGGCCTGGTTCGAGAACGACCACGAGCTGAGGCCCCGCCCGCTCGAGAGCCTGCTCGACGAGGCCAGGGCCACCGTGGCTCGGCACGGCAGCGTCGACGCCGCCGCCGGGGTCCTCCGCCAGGCACGCCGGCGCGAGATCCTCCGCCTGGCCATGGGCGGGATCCTCGGTCTGCTGAGCATCGACGAGCTCGCCCTCGGGCTCTCGGACGTGACGACGGCGACGATCGCCGGAGCGCTGTCGCTGGCTCGGCGGGACGCGGGCGACCTCGAGTTCGCGGTGATCGCGATGGGGCGTTACGGCGGACGCGAGCTCGGCTTCGGGTCGGACGCCGACGTGCTCTACGTCTACCGTGCGGCGGACGACGACGACACGGCGCACCGCCGGGCCCTCGCCGTCGTCTCCGAGCTCAATCGCCTGACGTCCGACGCGCTCGTCCCCCTCGACCTCGACAGCGGTCTGCGGCCGGAGGGCAAGAACGGCACCGTGGCCAGATCGCTCGCGTCGTACCGGGCGTACTACGCGCGGTGGTCGCTGACCTGGGAGGCCCAGTCGCTCCTCCGGGCGCGCGCGGTCGCCGGCGATCCCGCACTGGCGGACGACTTCATGGCCGTGGCCGACGGAGTCCGCTATCCGACGGCCATCTCCGACCAGGAGGTGCGCGAGGTCAAGCGGATCAAGGCCCGGGTCGAGGCCGAACGGCTGCCCAAGGGCGCCGAGCCGTCACGCCATCTCAAGCTCGGCCGCGGCTCGTTGAGCGACGTCGAGTGGTACGTGCAGCTGCTCCAGCTGCAGCACGCGCACGAGGTGCTCGGCCTGCGGACGCCCTCCACGATCGAGGCCCTCGCCGCGGCCGCCGAGGCGGGTCTCCTCGGATCGGACGACGCCCGGAAGCTCCGCGAGGCGTGGACCATCGCGTCGAGGGCGCGGTCCGCCGTGGTGCTGTGGACCTCGCGGACGTCCGACGTCCTGCCGACCGACCGGCGCCTCCTCGAGGGGGTCGCCCGCCTCATGGAGTATCCGCCCGGTTCGGCGACCCGCCTCGAAGAGGACTACCTTGCGGCCACGCGTCGATCCCGCGCCGTCTTCGAACGCGGCTTCTACGGCCTCGACGAGGCCCCCGAGCCGACCGCCTGAGGCGGATCGCCCGGACCGGCCCCGCTCACGCGGAGAGGCCCGCACCCCTCGGGGATGCGGGCCTCTCGTGGTCCGGGCGGTGCCGACGGCTCAGACGCCGAAGTAGAGCTCGAACTCGAAGGGGTGCGGACGCTGTGCCATGGGCAGGATCTCCTTCTCGCGCTTGTACGCGATCCAGGTCTCGATCAGGTCCTCGGTGAAGACGTTGCCCTTGGTGAGGAACTCGTGGTCCGCCTCGAGGGCGTCGAGGGCGCCGTCGAGCGAGGCCGGGACCTGGGGGATGTTCTTCGCCTCCTCGGGGGGCAGCTCGTACAGGTCCTTGTCGACCGGCTCGTGCGGCTCGATCCGGTTCTGGATGCCGTCGAGGCCCGCCATCAGCTGGGCGGCGAAGGCCAGGTACGGGTTCGAGGCGGCGTCGGGGACGCGGAACTCGATGCGCTTGGCCTTGGGGTTCGTCCCCGTGATGGGGATGCGGATCGCGGCGGACCGGTTGCCGGCCGAGTAGACCAGGTTGACGGGAGCCTCGAAGCCCGGGATCAGACGGTGGTACGAGTTGATCGACGGGTTCGTGAAGGCGAGCACCGCGGGGGCGTGCTTCAGCAGACCGCCGATGTACCAGCGCGCCAGGTCGGAGAGGCCGCCGTAGCCGTTCTCGTCGTAGAACAGCGGCTTGCCGTCGTTCCAGAGCGACTGGTGGGTGTGCATGCCCGAGCCGTTGTCGCCGAAGAGCGGCTTCGGCATGAAGGTCGCGACCTTGCCCCAGAGCTCGGCGGTGTTCTTGACGATGTACTTGAACTTCAGGATGTCGTCGGCGGCGTGCACCATCGTGTCGAACTTGTAGTTGATCTCCTGCTGGCCGCCGGTGCCCACCTCGTGGTGCGCACGCTCGAGCTCGAGGCCGGAGTCGATCAGCTTGAGGCTGATGTCGTCGCGGAGGTCGGCGGTCTTGTCGACCGGGCTGACCGGGAAGTACCCGCCCTTGTAGGCGGTCTTGTTGGCGAGGTTGCCGCCCTCTTCGACACGGCCGGTGTTCCAGGCGCCCTCTTCGCTGTCGACGCTGTAGAAGCTGGCGTTCTGCTTCACCTCGTAGCGGACGTCGTCGAAGATGTAGAACTCGGCCTCGGGGGCGAAGAACGCGGTGTCGGCGATGCCGGTCGACGCGAGGTACTTCTCGGCCTTCTTGGCGACCTGACGCGGGTCGCGGCTGTAGAGCTCGCCGTTGCGCGGGTTGAAGATGTCGAAGACGAGGATGAGGGTGCGCTCGACGCGGAACGGGTCGACGTAGCCGGTGGTCACATCGGGGATGAGCTGCATGTCCGACTCGTGGATCGAGGCGAAGCCACGGATGGACGATCCGTCGAAGAGCTGTCCGACGGAGAAGAACTCCTCGTCGACCGTGGAGGCGGGGATGTTGAAGTGCTGCTGGACACCGGGGAGATCGGTGAAGCGGATGTCAAGGAACTTGACGTCGGTGTCCTTGATGAACTTCAGCACCTCGGAAGAATCAGTGAACATGCTAGATGTCTCTCCAATGGGCTTGGCTGGATCGGATCGGCCACGGGCGCAGCCTCTGTCGAGGCTATTGAGGGGCCGTTTCGACGCAGTGTCCCCAATGTTTCCGGCATGTTACGGCTGGCTCGATCGGTAGGCTCGGGGCATGCCCGACACGCCTCGCACACCTCCCCCCGGCCCCGATGCGGCAGGAGGCGCGGCGAGCGGCCCTCAGGCCTGGCCGGGCCGCAGACTCGGCCTCCCCGAGCACGGTCCGAGGTCGATCGCGCGCATCGGTCGCCGGGTCGGCGGCATCGCCATCGACTGGGCGCTGGCCTACATCGTGGCGTTCGCCTTCTTCCAGGGCGAGGGGATCGCGATCACGATCGTCTTCGTCCTGATCCAGATCGTCTTCCTGATCACCCTGGGCGGGACCATCGGCCACCTCGCGCTCCGGATGCGGGTCGTCCCGATGCAGGGCGGTCCGCTGGGCGTCTGGCGTCCCATCGTGCGGACGCTGCTCGTGGCCGTGGTGATCCCCGCCGTCGTCTGGGACCTCGACCAGCGTGGCCTGCACGACCGCATCGCCGCAACCGTCCTCGTCCGCGTCTGACGGCGCACCCGCCGCCCGGTCCGGAAGACGACGAAGCCGCTCCCCGAGAACGGGGGAGCGGCTTCGTCGTCTTCGTCGCCGAGGCGTCGGACCAGGGGTCAGCGAGGTCGGCCGGCGCGGACCTTGAACGGATCGACGCCCTTCGGGATCGGCAGGCCGTTCTGGCCGAGCGACTGGAGGCGGTTGCCGACGGCGAGGACCTCGTTGCGGTTGATCGCCTTCTTGAGCTTGTTCATGCGGCCGGCGAGCTTGTGCAGAGGCACGGCGTCGCTGTCGGGGCCGACGTGCAGCACGGTGATGGGGACGTTCGGCAGCACCCGGGCGACCTTGCGTCGCTCCTCGTCGACCAGCCGCTTGGTCTGACCGGCCGATCCCTCGGCGATGAGCACCACTCCGGGCTTGCCGACGGCGCGGTAGATCGCGGCCTGGCTGCGACCCTGGACGGCGACCGGCATCTCGTTGGCCCGCCAGGCTCGGCGGAGACCGCTCTTCATGACGGCGCCGACGGCACCGGGCTGCCCCTCGATCTGCGAGTAGGCGGCTCGTTCCGCACGCCGCCCCAGCACGATCAGGAGCAGGAGGATGCCGAGCATCAGTCCCACGATGATGTAGAGGACGAGGGCGAGGACGTTGCCCTGCGAGAGCAGGAGCCCGGCCAGCACGCCGAGCAGGATCGGCAGGATCAGCACCGTCAGCATCAGCGGCAGAGCCGTCTTGTCGATGCGGCGGGTCATCTGGAAGACCTGCCACATCTGCTTGAAACGGCCCGGCTCCTTGGGCGGTTTCGGGGTCGTGTTCTCCGAAGACGTACGTCGTGCCATGCACACAGGATACGGGGTCGGCTCGTCTCGTGAGTCCTCCCCGTGTCCGCCGTCGACGAACGGCTCCCCAGCGGCGATCCCGGGCCGGGTCCCGGCGCGCCGATCGGGGCACCCTGGGGCGATGCCGAAGCTCCGTATCGGGCCCTACGAGGCCGTACCCGTCGACGGACCCTCGACGCGACGCTGGTGGGAGTCCACCGACGGCGACGGACGACCCGTGCTGCTCCGCGCCGCGTCCGCCGGCGACGGCCGTGACGTGGTGATCGAGGCGGTGGCGCTCGACAGGGCCGATCATCCGCACGTCGTCGAGGTCTTCCACGACGACGAGCACACGCCGGTCGTCGTCACGGCCGGGATCCCCGCGGTCCGTCTCGATCGGTGGCTGTCCGAACGGGGGACGATCAGCAGGGGCGAGGCGGTCACGCTCGTCGTCCCGCTGGCCTCGGCCCTCGCTCACCTCGAGGCTCGCGGACTCGCACCCCTCGCGATCGAGCCGCACGACATCGGGATCGACTCCCGCGGCGCACCCGTGCTCCTCGGGCTGTCGGGGCCGGCCTCCGCGCGCCCTCGGGCGGGCGATCCGTCTCCGGCGGCAGGCGATCTCCGGCGACTCGTCGCGGATCGGCTCGAGGGCTCGTCGTGGTCGGCCTCGCCCCCGACGACGGTCGACGAGCTCCTCGAGTGGGCCCATGACCTCGGTGAGCCCACGCCCCTCCCGACCGTCTTCGCCCCCGACGAGCGAACCGGCGCGACCGTGCCAGGGGACGCCGTCGAGCGTGTCCTGCCCGCCTGGACGCGCATCCTGCCCGAGAGCGAGCTCGTCGAGCGTGCTCTGGAATGGTGGGCCACCCGGTCGTCGACGACGATCCTCGATCGAGTCCGCGCGGTCCGTCCGCGGTTCCGGGTCATGGCGGGTCTCTGCGCGCTCTCCCTCGTCGGGGCGGCGGTGCTCCTGCCGGCCGGCTCGGATACCGTGACCCCCTCCGCCTCGTCGGACCGGACCCCGGCTCCGGCGGACGGCTCCGCGGGGCCGTCACCGGACCCCGAGGTCGCCGAGGGATCCCCCTCGCCTCAGCGCGAGGCGCCTTCCCCGTCGGTCGAGCCGCCCCCGCCGTCCGAGACCCTCGTGCGCGGTGACGACGCCGCGGCGGCGACGGCGGTCCTGCTGGAGGCGCGGGTCGGGTGCCTGAGAGACGTCACGGTGTCGTGCCTGTCCGCCGTCGACCACGCCGGCTCCCCTCTCGCCGTCGCGGATGCCGCCGCACTCGCCGATCCCGGCGTCGTCGAGACGCTGGTCCTCCCGATCCGACTCGGCGACGAGCAGCAGCGGCTCGGCGAGAGCGTCCTCTTCGAGGCGTTCACCGCGCACGACGAACCGGCCTCGGTCCTCGTGGTGAGGACCGAGGCCGGTTGGCGTCTGCGTGAGATCGAGGCCCGCCGCTAGCGGGCCCGCGATCAGATTCCGAGCTTGGCCGAGAAGTCGCCCGCCTCGAGACGGGTCTTGACCGCCACGAGGAATCGAGCGGCGTCGGCACCGTCGACGATGCGGTGATCGTACGACAGGGCCAGGTAGACCATGGATCGCACGGCGATGGCTTCGCCGCCGTCGACCTTCACGACGACCGGACGCTTCACGACGACACCGGTGCCGAGGATGGCCACCTGCGGGAGGAACACCACGGGGGTGTCGAACAGGGCTCCACGCGAACCCGTGTTCGTGACCGTGAAGGTGCCGCCTGCGAGCTCGTCGGGCTTCAGCTTGTTGTCGCGCGTGCGCTGGGCCAGGTCGGCGATCTCGCCGGCGATGCCCGCCAGATCGAGGTCCGCCGCGTTCTTGATCACCGGGGTGAGGAGTCCGCGCTCCGTGTCCACGGCCATGCTGATGTTCTCGTGGTCGGGGTAGACGATCGAGTCGCCGTCGACGGTGGCGTTCAGCTTGGGGTGGGCCTGCAGCGCCTCGGCGGCCGCCAGCGTGAAGAACGGAAGGAACGACAGCTTGTTGCCCGTCTTCTCGAGGAAGGCGGCCTTGTTCGCGTCGCGGAACGACGCGACGGCGGTGACGTCGACCTCGACGACGCTGGTCAGCTGCGCCATGGCCTGCATCGACTGGACGGCGCGCTCGGCGACGACCTTGCGGAGACGGGTCATGGGGACCGTGGTGCCGCGGAGGGGCGACACCTCGATCGGAGCGGCAGCGGGTGCCTCGGTCGTCGCGCTGGACGCGGCGGACTCGGCCGCGGCGAGCACGTCCTCCTTGCGGATCCGTCCGCCTACTCCGCTGCCCGAGACGGTCGACAGGTCGACGCCCTTCTCGTTCGCGAGCTTGCGGACCAGAGGCGTCACGTAACCCGCCACCGAACCGGAGTCCGTCGCCGGAGCCGACGCGGCGGGGGCCGAGGCTGCGGGTGCGGCGGGAGCCGGGGCCGCGGGGGCAGCGGCAGGCGGTGCCGCCGCGGCGGGAGCGGCCGCGGGGGCTGCCGCAGGCGCTGCGGCCTGGGGGGCCGCGGGAGCAGGGTCCGCCGCCGGTGCGGGCTCGGGGGCGGTCTCGGCGGACTCCTCACCCGGAGCGGGAGCCGCGGACGACGGGACCTCGGCTTCTTCGGCTTCCGGCTCCGACGGGGCCTCGGCGGGGGACTCGGCCTGCTCGTCGGCTGCGGGCTCGCCGGAGTCGCTCGAGCTGCCGTCGCCGATCCGGACGAGCGCGGTTCCGACCTCGACGGTCTCGTCCTCCGGTACGAGGATCTCTTCGATCACGCCGGCCACGGGCGACGGAATCTCGGTGTCGACCTTGTCGGTCGAGACCTCGAGCAGCGGCTCGTCGACCTCGACGCGGTCACCGACATTCTTCAACCAGCGGGTGACCGTACCCTCGGTGACACTCTCACCGAGTGCCGGGAGGTTGACGGATTCGCTCATCTGTGGAACTCCTTTGACGACATTGTGTGTCTTTGTGTGTGCAGGAAAAAGTGCGACTACATCGCGTGGAGGGGCTTGCCCGCCAGGGCGAGCATCGCCTCCCCGAGTGCTTCGTTCTGGGTGGGGTGCGCGTGGATCAGCGGCGCGACGTCTTCCGGGTACGCCTCCCAGTTGACGGCCAGCTGAGCTTCGCCGATGAGCTCGCCGACGCGAGCGCCGATCATGTGCACTCCGACGACGGGGCCGTCCACGACGCGCACGACCTTGACCGAGCCCGAGGTGCCGATGATGTGGCTCTTGCCGTTGCCGGCCAGGTTGTAGTCGTAGCTGGAGACCTTGTCGGCGCCGTACTTCTCCGAGGCCTTCGCCTCGGTGAGTCCGACGGAGGCGACCTCGGGGTCGGAGTAGGTCACCTTGGGGATGTTGACGTCCTCGATGATCTGGGGTTTGAGGCCCGCGATCTCCTCGGCGACGAAGATGCCGTGCTGGAAGCTCCGGTGGGCCAGCTGCAGTCCGGGGACGATGTCGCCCACGGCGTAGACGCCGGGGACGTTCGTGGCCAGTCGCTCGTTGGTGATGACGAAGCCGCGGTCGATCGTGATGCCGACCTCCTCGAACCCGAGTCCGGCGGTCGACGGTCCGCGGCCCACGGCCACGAGCAGCAGGTCCGCCTCGACGGTGGTGCCGTCCTCGAGCGTGACGACGACGCCGTCGTCGTTCTGGGTCACGCCCTGGAAGCGGACACCGAGCGAGAATCCGATGCCGCGCTTGCGGAAGGCGCGCTCGAACTGCTTGCTGATCGACTCCTCCTCGTTGGGGACGAGGTGGGGGAGGGCCTCGATGATGGTCACGTCGGCGCCGAAGGACTTCCAGACGCTCGCGAACTCGACGCCGATGACGCCGCCGCCGAGGATGGCGACCTTGTTCGGCACGTGGTCGAGGGCGAGGGCCTGCTCGCTCGTGATGACCTTGCCTCCGATGTCGAGACCGGGGAGGCTGCGCGAATACGACCCCGTGGCGAGCACGACGTTCTTCGCGCGGAGCGTGACGTCGCCGACCTGAACGGTCGACGGGGAGGTGAGTCGGCCTTCGCCCTCGATGGTCGTGATGCCCCGGGCCTTCACGAGTCCCTGGAGGCCCTTGTACTTGCTGGCGACGACGCCCTCCCGGTACGAGGTCACCGCGGCGATGTCGATGCCGTGGAAGTCGGTGTGGACTCCGTACTTCGCCGACTCGCGGGAGACGTCGGCCACCTCGGCCGAGTGCAGCAGCGCCTTGGTGGGGATGCAGCCACGGTGGAGGCAGGTGCCACCGACCTTGTCCTTCTCGACCAGTGCGACGTTGAGGCCCAGCTCGCTCGCCCGGAGGGCGGCAGCGTATCCACCGCTGCCGCCGCCGAGCACGACCAGGTCAAAATTCTGTTCCGACACCCAGCAACTCCCTCGTGCGTTCGGAGGTTCCCCCGCCGGGAGACTCGGCGTCGGCGTGGTGACGTCGACGCGTCGCCAGGCTTGCCTCCGTCGTGGTGAGGAGGGCGACCGGCGTACGGGACCGTGATCGGCGGGATTCTCCCGCCTCGTCGACCCTACTACGCGGCCGAAAACTCCGAGGCCAGCTCTAGCAGGGTTCTCACGGAAACCCCGGTCGAGCCCTTGCCGGTGTAGCCGTACCCGGAGCCCTTGTTGTTGGACGGTCCCGCGATGTCGAGGTGCACCCAGGGAAGCGCCTCCTCCGACCCCTCGCGCTTGCCGACGAACTCGTTCAGGAACACCCCGGCGAGGAGCATCCCGGCGGCGGTGTTGCCCGGTGTGGCGTTGACCAGGTCGGCGACGTCCGAGGAGAGGCGCGCCTTCAGCTCGCCCGGCAGCGGCATGCGCCAGAAGGTCTCGCCGACCGAGTCGGCCACCTCCACGACCCGCGAGGCGAGGTCGTCGTTGCCCATGACGCCGACGGTGCGCATGCCGAGCGCCACCACCTGGGCTCCGGTCAGGGTCGCGACGTCGATGACCGCGTCGGGCTGCTCCTCGCTGGCGGCGACGAGGCCGTCGGCCATGACGAGCCGTCCCTCGGCGTCGGTGTTGGTCACCTCGACCGTGGTGCCGCCCCGGATCGTCAGGACGTCGTCCGGTCGGATGGCCGTGCCGCTGGGCATGTTCTCGGCGATGCAGAGCCAGGCCGTCAGCCTGACCGGGAGGGCGAGCTCGGCTGCGGCGACCGTGACGGCCAGGACCGTGGCGGCGCCGGTCATGTCGTCCTTCATCCCGAGCATCGACCCGGCCGGCTTGAGCGAGAGTCCGCCCGTGTCGTAGGTGATGCCCTTGCCGACGAGGGCGAGGTGCTTGGCGGCGCCGGCGGGGGAGTACTCGACCTTCACGAGCCGGGGCCCGCGGGACGATCCCTGACCGACGCCCAGGATGCCTCCGTAGCCACCGGCGCGGAGCTCGTCCTCCGCGAGGACGGTGACGGTCAGATCGGTGCCCTCGGCCAGCGAGACGGCGATGTCGGCCAGGGCCTGGGGGTACATCTGCTGCGGGGGAGTGTTCGAGAGGTCCCGGACGGTGTGCACGGCCGTCGCCACGGCGCGTGCCGCACGGACGACGGACTCGTCGACGGAGGTGTCGGTGGCGAGGACGATGTCACGGGCGTGCCGCCGGGTCGCGGAAGCGGACGCGGAGCGGAACGAGTCGAACTCGTAGGAGGCGATGGCGGCGCCCTCGAGAGCGGCCCGCGCCTCCTCGGCGGTGGACACGGGCAGGGCCAGGACGACCCGGTCGACGCCGGTGAGCTGACGCACGGCGGAGCCGGCGCCGTAGCGGAGGGCCTCGGCGTCGACGGCGTCGCCGAGGCCGATGAGGGCGATGCTCGTGGCGGAGACGCCGGAACCGGGGAGCCGGACGAGTTCGTCACGAGCGCCGGAGACGCCCACCGCGCTCAGGGAGTCGGCCACGCCGGCCAGGTCGGTCGTCAGCTGGGGGCCGTCCGGGGTCTTCCGGACGCCCACGACGAGGACGTCGCCGTCGATGCCGATCGCGGCGGTGGTGGAGGTGGTCAGCGTGAGATCCGTCATGACCACGATCGTAGCCAGGACGCCTGTTCGCTCTCGGCACGTGGCGCGAGCCCCTGGACCGGACCGGCCATGCCTAGGCTTGAGCCATGCACGACCCCGCAGGACTCTACGACCTCTCCTCCGACGCCTCGGAGGTGCCCGACGGGCTGCCGCTGGTGGCCGGTCTGACCGGCTTCGCCGACGCCGGCTCGGCGGTGAGTCAACTCGCCGACTACATGCTCGAGACCCTCGACCACACGCTCGTGGCGTCCTTCGACACCGACGAGCTGCTCGACTACCGCGCCCGACGCCCCGTCTTCACGTTCGATCACGACCACGTGAGCGAGGTCGCCGTCGCGCGGCTGTCGCTGCACCTGGTCCACGACGACATCGGTCAGCCGTTCCTCCTCCTCTCCGGGTTCGAGCCCGACTTCCAGTGGAACCGCTTCACGGCGGCCGTCCTGCAACTGGTCGAGCGCTATCGGGTGTCGACGACGACCTGGGTCCACTCGATCCCGATGCCCGTCCCGCACACCCGTCCGATCGGCGTCACCGTCAGCGGCAACCGGGCCGACCTCATCGAGTCGCTCTCGGTCTGGAAGCCCGTCACCCAGGCGCCCGCGAACGCCCTGCACCTCATCGAGCATCGTCTCGGCGAGGAGGGGCATCCCACGGCCGGATTCGTGCTGCTCGTCCCTCACTATCTCGCCGACACCGAGTTCCCCGACGCCGCGGTGGCCGCGCTGTCGAGCATCAGCGCCGCCACGGGGCTCATCTTCCCGACCGACCGGCTCCGTGAAGAGGGGCGGGAGTTCCTGAACAAGGTCGAGGAGCAGGTGCACGGCAACACCGAGCTCTCCCGCCTGGTCTCCACTCTCGAAGAGCGCCACGACACGTACATGGAAGGCAATCCGCTTCCGTCGCCCCTGACCGACCAGGACGGTCGCGTCCCGACGGCCGACGCCCTCGCAGCCGAGCTCGAGAAGTTCCTCGCGCGTCGCTCGGACGGGGACCCGGCGAGCTGACCCGCGCCTCCTCGACGTCCGCGGCCCGATCCCGCTCGGGTAGATTCGACGGGTGAACTCGTCGCGCGCCTGGCTCGTCTGGGGCGCCGCCGTCTTCGCCTACGTCGTGGCCGTGCTCCAGCGCTCGTCCCTCGGGGTCTCGGGCGTCGAGGCCCGTCACCTCTTCGACGTGTCGGCGTCCACCCTGTCGACCCTCGCGGTCGTCCAGCTGGTCGTCTACGCCGGTCTGCAGATCCCGGTCGGGGTGATGCTCGACCGGGTCGGTCCGAAGGCGCTCATCGTCACGGGCGGGGTCCTGCTCGCCCTGGGCCAGTTCGTCGTCGCCTTCTCGCCGCCCGTGATCGGAGTGGCCATCGTCGGTCGCGTGTTCGTCGGCGCCGGCGACGCCATGACGTTCATCTCCGTCATCCGACTGCTCCCGTCGTGGTTCCGCGGGCCGATCCTGCCCCAGGTCTCGCAGTGGACCGGCAATGTCGGTCAGCTGGGTCAGATCCTCTCCGCGGTGCCGCTGTCGCTCATCCTGCACGGTTCCGGCTGGTCGCCGGCCTTCGTCAGCGCCGCGTCGCTGTCGGTCGTCGCCGTCGTCGTCGTCGTCCTCGTCGTGTCGGAGTCCCCGGAGGGGCGCACGGCGTCGGCCGGGACGGCCACCTGGCGCGCCGCGGGCCGTCAACTCGTCGAGAGCGCCCGGAGACCGGGCACCAGGCTCGGCTTCTGGTCGCACTTCGTCACGCAGTCCTCCGGCACGGTGTTCAGCCTGCTCTGGGGTGTCCCGTTCCTCGTCGGCGGTCTCGGGTTCTCGTCCGCCGGGGCCTCGGGCATGCTCGCCGTGCTCGTCGCGTCCGGGGTGGTCGCCGGGCCGATCCTGGGACTCCTCGTGGCTCGATTCCCCTTGCGCCGGTCGAACCTCGTGCTCGGCATCGTGTCGGGGATGGGCCTGACCTGGGCCGTGGTCCTGGCCTGGCCTGGCACGCCACCCGTCTGGCTCGCGGTCGTCCTCGTCGTGGTCATCGGGGTGGGCGGACCCGGGTCGATCATCGGGTTCGACTTCGCCCGCACGTTCAACCCGTTGCGGAGCCTCGGGGTGGCGAACGGCATCGTCAACGTCGGCGGCTTCCTCGCCAGCTTCGTCATGATGTTCCTCATCGGAGTGGTGCTCGACCAGCTCGACGCCGCCCGCATCGCGTCCGGGAGGCCCAGCGACATCTTCTCCTTCGAGTCGTTCCGTGTCGCGTTCCTGGTGCAGTACCTCGTCGTGGGCGCCGGGGTCGTCGGGCTGATCGTCGAGCGTCGGCGGACCAGGTACGGGCTTCATCGCGAAGAGGGGATCGAGGTGGCGCCGATCTGGGTGGCCCTCGCGAGACGGTGGCGATCGACGCGAGGCGGATCCGACTGAGCGACGTGCGCGGCCGTGTCGGCGCCGGCGCGGTGGGCGTGCAATAATGGATCACGGACCCGTTCGTGTCTCTATGGCTTCCACCACCTCTCGGGGCGTGGCTGTCGCACAGAGACTTGACATGGGTCCTAGTACTGCCCGAAATCGACCGACGCACTCCTCTGCCGGTCGACGTCCGAAACCCGCGGACACCGATACCGCGTGATACGCGCCCGGACCGGAGCAAACGAGAAGTGAAAGGTGTTCGCATGGCTACTCGCAGCAAGGCGACCACGGTCGCCGACGAGACCGTGACAGACGAGGTGGCCGCCGCCACCGAGGCCCCCGCCAAGAAGGCCCCCGCGAAGCGCGCCGCGGCCAAGAAGGCTCCGTCCAAGGCCGCCAAGGCATCGGACGCCGCGGCCGACGACGAGGTCGAGGCCACCGACGCTCCGGCCGACACCGAGGCCGACGCCGACGGCGAGACGACCGAGAAGGCGCCCGAGGTGCTCCCGACCGGTGCGCTCGTCATCTCGCAGGACGACGACGACGAGATGCCCGTCTACTCGACGACGATCACGGGCGCCACGGCCGACCCCGTCAAGGACTACCTGAAGCAGATCGGCAAGGTCGCCCTTCTGAACGCGGCCGAAGAGGTCGAGCTGGCCATGCGCATCGAGGCGGGTCTGTTCGCCGAGGACAAACTGGCGGCCAGCACCGGTCTGAGCAAGGACCTCGAGCGCGAGCTGCGCTGGGTCGCCCGTGACGGTCAGCGGGCCAAGAGCCACCTCCTGGGGGCGAACCTCCGTCTCGTCGTCAGCCTGGCCAAGCGCTACACGGGCCGAGGCATGCAGTTCCTCGACCTCATCCAGGAGGGCAACCTGGGGCTCATCCGCGCGGTCGAGAAGTTCGACTACACGAAGGGCTTCAAGTTCTCCACCTACGCCACGTGGTGGATCCGTCAGGCGATCACCCGGGCCATGGCCGACCAGGCGCGTACCATCCGGATCCCGGTGCACATGGTCGAGGTCATCAACAAGCTCGCACGGGTGCAGCGGCAGATGCTCCAGGACCTCGGTCGCGAACCCACTCCTGAGGAGCTCTCGCGCGAGCTCGACATGACGCCCGAGAAGGTCGTCGAGGTCCAGAAGTACGGTCGCGAGCCCATCTCGCTCCACACCCCGTTGGGTGAAGACGGCGACAGCGAGTTCGGCGACCTCATCGAGGACACCGAGGCCGTCGTCCCGGCGGACGCCGTGGGCTTCACCATGCTGCAGAAGCAGCTCGAGTCCCTCCTCGACAGCCTGTCCGAGCGCGAGGCCGGTGTCATCCGCATGCGCTTCGGCCTGGGCGACGGGATGCCGAAGACCCTCGACCAGATCGGCGACACCTTCGGCGTGACGCGCGAGCGCATCCGTCAGATCGAGTCCAAGACGATGGCCAAGCTGCGCCACCCGTCCCGTTCGCAGTCGCTCCGCGACTACCTCGAGTAGGCCCGTGAAGTACGTCATCCCCGTCCTGGCGGGTCGGATGGTCCGTGCCCTCGCCCGCTTGAGGGGCGGGGGATCGGCCTACCCCGGGCGCACCGTCCTGGCCCTCGCACCCGACTTCCTCACCCACGTCTCGTCGCAGTTCGAGCGGGGCGTCGTGTTCGTCCTCGGCTCGAACGGCAAGTCGACCACCACGATGATGCTCACCGAGACCCTGCGGGCCCACGGTCTCTCGGTGTTCACGAACCCGACGGGCGCGAACCTGCCCCAGGGCATCGCGTCCGCGTTCCTCCGCGAGGTCACCCCGATGGGCGACGTCCGGCACGACATCGGCGTCATCGAGGTCGACGAGGCGTTCGCGGTCGAGTTGACCAGATCGCTGAAGCCCTCGACGGTGCTCATGCTGAACGTCCAGGTCGACCAGCTCTACCGCTTCTTCGAGACCGAGCGGGTCGGCACGATGATGACCGACACGGCGGCGCTCGCGTCGACGGCCGTCGTGACGAACCGCGACGACCAGCACCTCGGTCCCTACGAGGCGCGGGAGGGGCAGTCCGTCACCCGGTTCGGGGCCGCGGCCGACATCGTCGCCGCCTCTCCGAACGGGCTCCAGAACGCCAACGACTTCACCCGGCGGGCCGACGGCACCCTCGAGGCCCAGACCGAGGTCGTCGCGGTGAACGGCGACGGGGCGAGCATCCGCGTGGGTGAGACGACGGTCGACATCCGCCTGCCCGCGCGCGGCCTGCACTACGCCGTCGACGCCGCCGCGGCGATCGAGACGGCGTCCGTGGTCCTCGGAGGCCGCATCGATCCGGTCGCCGTCGCCCGTGCCTTCGACGGGATGAAACCCGCGTACGGGCGGGGCGAGCGGATGAGCCTCGGCGCCGACGAAGCCGAGTTCATCATGTTCAAGAACGCCGCGAGCCTCCAGATGAACCTCGACGCTCTGCCCCAGGACGTCGAGCAGGTCATGCTCGCCATCGACGAGGGCACGCCCGACATCTCGTGGATCTACGACATCGACTTCTCGCATCTCGACCACGTCGACGTCCTCGCCGGCGCCAAGGCATGGCAGCTCGCGTTGCGACTCGAGCACGACGGGATCCCCGTCCACGTCATCGAGGAGGACATCTCGAAGGCGATCCGCCTGATGCGGGCGCTGCCGTCGCCGAGCGACCACACGAAGCACTTCGTGACGAACTACGAGCAGATGATGTTGGCCCGCCGCATTCTCGGGCACCCTGATCTGGAGAAGAGCGCGTGAGCGACGACACCCTTCGCATCGTCCATCTGTATCCCGAGGAGCTCGGGGTGAGCGGTGACCGCGGGAACGTGACGACTCTCGTCGAACGGGCCCGTCGTGCGGGCATCGAGTCGAGCGTCACCGAGTACCGGGTGGGCGATGCCGTGCCGACCGTCGCCGATGCGGTGGTCCTCGGACACGGGCCGCTCTCCGGCGTCCGGGCCGTGAGCGACGACGCCCGTCGGCTTCGTGACGCGTTCGAGGGCTTCGCCGCGTCCGGCGTCCCCGTGGTCGCCGTCGGCGGCGGACTCGAACTCCTCAGCCGTGGCGTCGTCACGGTCGACGGCGACACCGTCGAGGGAGTCGGCTTCTTCGATGCCCTCCTTCGTCGTGGCGCACCCCGACGGACGAACTACTTCCAGCTCACGACGACGTACGGGGGCGACGAGCTCACCCTCTACGGTTTCGAGGACCACGCGACCCACCTCGAACTCGGCTCCGACGCTCAGGCGTTCGCCCACGTCGTCCATGGCGGCGGCAATGGCTCGGACGGGCTCGAGGGCGTGGTCCGCGGGACCTCCTTCGGCACGCAGCTGAAGGGCCCGTTGCTTCCGCTCAACCCGGCCCTGACCGATCGGGTGCTCCGAGCGGCGTTGTCCCGACGGGGCATCTCGTACGGGACGACCGACGCCCATGAGAAGCTCGACCGCTACGCGGCCGCCGCTCAGCGGGTCATCGCCGACAACCTGGAGCGTTCGTTCAAGGCCATGTGACCGGCTCACGTCGAAGGGCCCGTATCCGAGATGGATACGGGCCCTTCGTCGTCGCGACCCGCCGGTGCCTCCGCAAGGCGCGGGACGGAAGTCAGTGCTCGGTGAGCTTGGAACTCTCGTCGAGCCATTCGATGGCGGTCGGCTGCAGCTTGTCCTTCAGCTTCGCGCCGTGGTGGGCGCAGAAGAAGAGTTCGCCGGTGGCCAGGGTCGCACGGATGTACGCCTGGGCTCCGCAGCTGTCGCAGCGGTCGGCCGCACTCAACTGGTAACGGGAGCCGAGCTCGTCGACGGCGGTCTGGTCGGTGGCCATCTGAGTCATGGGGTGCTCCTCCTGACGGTGGTGCTGTGGATACGTGACACTCATCAAAACACGCCGACGTTTCGATCGTGCGACATTCGGCTGTATTTCGCTCATCGCGTAGCTGCTCGATGACGAGAGAGTGTCGGGGCCGGCCGTGTCGGCGGCCCTCGATACCATGGAACCCGACCCTCGGCTCGGGAATTCCCTCGGACGGTGGTCACTCAGCACGCGTCAGGAGCACCCATTGGCCACGTCCGACTACTCGGCCCGTCATCTGTCCGTCCTCGAGGGGCTCGAGGCGGTCCGCAAGCGGCCGGGCATGTACATCGGCAGCACCGACTCCCGCGGTCTCATGCACTGCCTCTGGGAGATCATCGACAACTCGGTCGACGAGGCGCTCGGCGGGCACGGCGACTCGATCGACGTCCTGCTCCACGCCGACGACAGCGTCGAGGTGCGCGACACCGCTCGCGGCATCCCGGTGGACATCGAGCCGAAGACCGGTCTCACCGGCGTCGAGGTCGTCTTCACCAAGCTGCATGCCGGGGGGAAGTTCGGCGGCGGGTCCTACGCGTCGTCGGGCGGTCTGCACGGCGTGGGTGCCTCGGTCGTCAACGCCCTCTCCGAACGGCTCGACGTCGAGGTCGACCGGAACGGGAAGACCTACGCCATGTCCTTCCGGCGCGGAGAGCCCGGCACGTTCGCCGACGCCGGCGATCCGACACCCGATTCGCCGTTCACGCCCTTCGTCTCCGGCAGCGTGCTGCGGGAGGTCGGCAAGGTCAAGCGCGGCGTCACGGGCACCCGGATCCGCTACTGGGCGGATCGCCAGATCTTCACCGAGGGCGCGGCCTTCCAGCCGGAGGACCTCTCGAGCCGGGCGCGCCAGACCGCGTTCCTCATCCCCGGACTCACGCTGCGCATCCGCGACGAGCGGCCGGGCTCGCTGACCGACGGCGGGTTCCCGCTCGAGAGCACGTTCCGGTTCGACGGCGGCATCAGCGAGTACGTCGAGTTCCTCGCGCCCGACGCCCCCGTCACCGACACCTGGCGCATGACGGGGTCGGGCACGTACACCGAGACCGTGCCCGTCCTGACCGACGGCGGCGCCATGGTCGCCACCGAGCTGACGCGCGAGTGCGAGGTCGATATCGCCCTGCGCTGGGGCAGCGGCTACGAGACGGTGTTCCGCAGCTACGTCAACATCATCGCCACGCCCAAGGGCGGTTCGCATCAGGCCGGCTTCGAGACCGGTCTGCTGAAGTTCCTGCGCCAGCAGGTCGAGCAGAACGCACGTCGTCTCAAGGCCGGAACCGACAAGATCGAGAAGGACGACGTCCTCGCCGGGCTGACGGCGGTGCTCACCGTGCGCCTCCCGGAGCCCCAGTTCGAAGGCCAGACGAAGGAGATCCTCGGCACGCCGGCCGTGCGGGCGATCGTCGCGAACGTCGTCGCGTCCCAGTTCGCCGAGCGCTTCGGGTCCGCCAAGCGCGAAGACAAGGCCCAGACGGCTCTCGTGCTCGACAAGGTGGTCGCCGAGATGAAGTCGCGCATCGCGGCACGGGCTCACAAGGAGACCCAGCGGCGGAAGAACGCCCTCGAGAACTCGTCCCTGCCTGCGAAGCTCGTCGACTGCCGGTCGAACGACGTCGCCAACAGCGAGCTGTTCATCGTGGAGGGGGACTCCGCCCTCGGCACGGCGAAACTGGCCCGCAACAGCGAGTTCCAAGCACTTCTCCCGATCCGGGGCAAGATCCTCAACGTGCAGAAGGCCTCGGTGAGCGACATGCTCTCCAACCTCGAGTGCGCCTCCATCATCCAGGTGCTGGGCGCCGGTTCCGGTCGCTCCTTCGACCTCGACGCGAGTCGATACGGCAAGGTCATCATCATGAGCGACGCCGACGTCGACGGGGCGCACATCCGGACCTTGCTGCTGACTCTGTTCTTCCGCTACATGCGGCCGATGATCGAGGCCGGACGTGTCTTCGCGGCCGTCCCGCCCCTCCACCGGGTCGTGGTGATGCATCCCGGCAGCAAGCCGAACGAGACCATCTACACCTACTCCGAGAAGGAGCTCCACGGGGTGCTGGCCGGTCTCAAGCGCACGAACAAGAAGTTCCAGGACCCGATCCAGCGGTACAAGGGTCTGGGCGAGATGGACGCCGAGCAGCTGCGCACCACCACGATGGAGCGACAGCACCGCATGCTGCGCCGCGTCAAGGTCGACGACGCCGAGAACGCGGCACGCGTGTTCGAGCTGCTGATGGGCAACGACGTCGCCCCGAGAAAAGAGTTCATCATCGACGGAGCGGGTCTCAGCCGCGACCGCATCGACGTCTGACGACGCGGCGGCCCCTCCGCCCCCACGAGACGCCCGGACCGTCGGAGGGCCGGGCGCCCACGGTCACGAGGTCGGTTCGGAGGGCGCCGTTCCCGGGGCGGTCTCCGGGTCGGAACCGGCCTCGACCCCGGTCGCGGAGTCGGCGATGTGCGCCACCGACGCGCCGATGCTGGCGATCTCGGCCTCCAGCGGCGTCCCCGAGGCGTCGCGTCGCGACAGCTCGAGCGGCAGGTCCCGCACCGCGCCGTCGATGCCGACCGCGCGAGCGGGGGCGGGCCCGACCCACGCGAGCGACAAGCCGTCCTCGCCCTTCAGCAGGGCATGCGATCGGACGCCGCCCGTGGCACGGCCCTTGGCGGGGTACTCGTCGAAGGCGCTCACCTTCGCGCGTCCCGGGTCCGTCCCCGGGATGGTCGACGCGCTGGACGAGATCGTCGCGACGACGGCCCCGTGTCCGGCCGGGACGGCTCCGAAGAAGATGACCCTCGACGTCTCGAGCAGGTTGATCCCCGCCACACCGCCGCCGGCCGGGCCCTGAGGTCTCACGGACGACGCCGGGAAGCGGAGCAGCTGGGTGGTCGACGTGACGAAGACGAGTTCGTCGTCGTCCGTCCCCTGTGCGACGCCGACGACCGTGTCGCCCTTCTTCAGCCCGATGACGGGGAAGTCCGGTTTCGACGGGTACTGACCCGGGGTGACGCGTTTGACGATCCCGCGTGCGGTTCCGAGCGCGATCGTCCGGTCGGCGGTCAGCGAGACGAGGGCCAGCACGCGTTCCGTCTTGTCGGTGAGACCGATGTAGTCGCGCACCGGCACTCCGGCGCCCAGCTGGACCGACGTCGGCGGGACCGAGGGGAGATCGACCGGGGTGAGACGGACGAGTCTGCCGTGCGTGGTCACGGCCCCGATCTCCGTCCGGCTGGTCGTGTCGATGGAGGACAGGATCGCATCGTGCTTGGTCCGTCGGGCCGGGGGAGTCGGGGCGCCCGACTCGGGGTCCTGATGGTCGACCCGGAGGATCCGTCCGGTCGTCGAGAGGAAGACCCGGGTGGGGGTGTCCGCGATCTCGAGGACGGGCGCCTTCCTGGCTCCTCGGCCGGTGGTCGCGATGCTGGGCGCCGCCTCGGTGAGCAGCGTGCGACGCGGGGTTCCGAACTGGTCGGCGATCTCGCCGAGTTCGGTGGAGACGAGGGCTCGGAGCCGACTGGTGTCGGCCAGCAGCGCTCGGAGATCGGCGATGGCGGCGAGCAGGTCGTCCCGTTCGGCCTCGAGCTCGATGCGACTGAACTTCGTGAGTCGACGGAGCTGCAGGTCGAGGATGTACTCGGCCTGGATCTCGCTGAGGTCGAACACCTCGCGCAGCCGCGCGCGGGCCGCCGCCGTGTCATCGCTCGAGCGGATCACCTGGATCACCTCGTCGATGTCGACGATCGCGATCAGCAGACCCTCGACGAGGTGGAGGCGGTCCTCCTTCTTCGCGAGCCGGTAGCGGCTGCGCCGGGTGACCACCTCGACCCGGTGCGCGACGTAGACCTCCAGCATCTCCTTCAGCCCGAGCGTGCGCGGCTGACCCTCGACCAGGGCGACGTTGTTGATGCTGAAGCCGTCCTCGAGGGGCGTGTACCGGTACAGCTGCTCGAGCACGGCCTGGGGGCTGAAGCCGGTCTTGATGCCGATGACCAGACGGAGCCCGTGCTTGTGGTCGGTGAGGTCGGTGACGTCGGTGATGCCCGTCAGCTTCTTGGCCTGGACGCCGTCCTTGATCTTCTCGATGACCTTCTCGGGACCCACGAGGTAGGGGAGCTCGGTGACGACGAGTCCGTTCTTCCGGGCGGTGATGCTCTCGACGGAGACCCTCGCCCTGGTCTTGAAGCTGCCCCGACCGGTCGCGTATGCGTCGCGGATCCCGGCCAGGCCGGAGATCGTCCCCCCGGTGGGGAGATCGGGGCCGGGGACGAACGCCATCAGGTCGTCGAGACTCGCCGAGGGGTGGTCGATCAGATGACGTGCGGCCCCGACCACCTCGATCAGGTTGTGCGGGGCCATGTTGGTCGCCATGCCCACGGCGATGCCGCTGGCGCCGTTGACGAGCAGGTTGGGGAAGGCCGCCGGGAGCACCTCGGGCTGCATCAGCTGGTTGTCGTAGTTCGGCACGAAGTCGACGACGTCCTCGCCGAGCCCCTGCGTCATCGCCAACGACGCCTCCGCCAGCCGAGCCTCGGTGTAGCGCGGCGCGGCCGGTCCGTCGTCGAGGGAGCCGAAGTTGCCGTGGCCGTCGATCAGCGGCACCCGCATGGTGAAGGGCTGGGCCTGACGGACCATCGCGTCGTAGATCGCCGTGTCGCCGTGCGGGTGCAGCTTGCCCATCACCTCGCCGACGACGCGGGCGCTCTTGACGTGACCGCGATCGGGGCGAAGACCCATCTCGGACATCTGGTAGAGGATCCGTCGCTGCACCGGCTTGAGACCGTCACGGGCGTCGGGCAGGGCGCGCGAGTAGATGACCGAGTAGGCGTACTCGAGGAACGAGCCCTGCATCTCGAGCGAGACGTCGATGTCTTCGATGCGTTCGCCGTCGTCGGCGTTGGAGAGGGTGTCGGTCGTCGTCATGCGCTTCTCACGGGCAGGAGGCACGGTGCACCTCGGATGGACGGGGTCTGTTCGGTCACCTGGCCGACAGGGCGTCGTCGCCGACGGGAGCCGCCGACGGTCGCCGTCGGAGACGGGGCGCGAACGGGTCGATCCGCTGTGTCAGACTGGTGACGATGACGTCCATCGTACCGGGGCGCCCCCCGCAGGCCGTGACTCTGGCGGACGTGATGCCGTCGTGTGTCGCGTCCCTGTCAGGCGCCCCCAACGCCCTCGGTCTCGGACCGGCCCGCTCCGCGATCGTCCTGCTCGTCGACGGCCTGGGCAGCTCGTCCCTCGGAGCCCGCCGCGGTCACGCACGCACCCTCGCCGGCAGACCCGGCAGCCTCTGGTCCGGGTTCCCGACCACGACGGCGTCCGCACTGACGACCCTGACGACCGGCGTGCTGCCCGGCGAGCACGGTCTCGTCGGCTACTCCGTCCTGGACGGCGACCGGGACCGCGTCGTGAAGCAGCTGTCCGGCTGGGACGCCGGGATGCGTCCGGACACCTGGCAGCGCAGCAGCACCGTCTTCGAGCGTGCGGCCGAGCACGGGGTGACGAGCATCGCCGTCGGGCCCAAGCGCTACTCGTCCTCTGGACTGACCGAGGCGATCCTCTCCGGTGCCCGATACGAATCCGCCGAGCGACTCGGCGACCGATTCGATCGGGCGAGAGAGGTGGCCGAGTCGGCCCGCGCCTCCCTGGTCTATCTCTACGTCCCCGAGCTCGACATGATCGCGCACCGGGCCGGCTGGGAGTCCGACGAATGGACGGCCGCCCTCGAGGAGCTCGACGGGGAGGTGCGTCGCCTGGTCGATCGGCTCCCGTCGGACGTCGGACTGCTCGTCACGGCCGACCACGGCATCATCGACGTCGGCGAGCGGAAGCGCATCGTGTTCGGCGACCGATCGGAGCTCGTCGACGGGATCCGTCACGTCGCGGGGGAGCCCCGGTGCCTCCAGCTCCACTTCGACACCGACGCGCCGGCGGACCTCCGCGACGCCACGCTGGCCGCCTGGCGAGCGGCGGAGGCCGACCGCGCCTGGGTGGTCACCCGCGACGAGGCCGTGTCGGCAGGCTGGTTCGGCGAGGTCGACCCCGTGGTCATGCCCCGGATCGGAGACGTCCTCGTGGCCGCGCGGCGCGGTGTCGTGTACTACGACGGCCGGGACACGGGCGGCGCGCCCGGCTCCATGATCGGCCAGCACGGCAGCTGGTCCTCCGAGGAGACTCAGGTGCCTCTCAAACGCTTCGGCGCCTATTCCTCGTGAGCTCGGCCGCGAGGCCGTCCGACGACGGGCCTCGCGCGTCAGGACGGGTCGTCGTCCGAGCGCGCCCCGAAGACGATCTCGTCCCAGCTGGGCATGGAGGCGCGGCCACGGGCCTTCTTGCCTCCCGCCGAGAGCGGTGCGACGGGGGAGGGGGGTGTCGTCCCGGCCCGTCTCGTCCGTCCGGGCCGGTTGCCCCCGCCGATGGAGAACGGCGCCCCGGCGGTGTCGGCGCGCGTGGTCTCGTCCGGACCCGGCGCGACCGGAGTCGGCTTGGTGGCTCCCTCCGGGAGGTCGAAGTCGTCGAGGGGGACGTCGATCACGCGGATGGAGGCCGTCGACGGGTGCCGATCGGTCTCGTCGTCGGTGAAGCGGGCGGACTCGCGCTCGCCTCGACGTCGACGCAGCGCCTCCAGCAGATCGGCCGTCTGGTTGTGCGACGACGCCGGGTCGGGAGCCCGGTTCGTCGCCGCCACCGAGGCCGCGGAGCGCGCGTCGCTTCGCAGGCGCTCGGGTGCGGGCTCCACCACCGGGTCGGGTTCGACGGAGGCCGGCGAGTCGACGACGAACGCGCCGCTGTCGAAACGGCTCGAGGTCTCGTGCTCGCGATCGACGGCACGGAGGCGCGGGGTCAGGGGGCCGATGTCCTCCTTGTGCTGCGAGAGGATGTGGGCGTCACCGCCCGACGGAGCCAGGACGAGCTTCTTCGGGTCGAAGCGCCACGTGGCGTCCCGCTCGACGTCGTGGGTGACGTAGGAGACGTGGACGACCCAGCCCTGCTCGGCGTCCTTGTAGCTCGTCCAGTCACGGTCGGTGGCGTCCGCGGAGTCCAGGCGACTCTCGATGACCCCACCGAAGGTGGTCGTCTCGGAATCGGTGTCGCTGTCGCCTGCGACGGTGACGGGCACCGCACGGGCGGTCTCGAGCACGAACGAGCGCTCGGCGAGGACGGGACCCTCGAAGCGGCGGACGTACGCGAGGTCGGCACCGGTGACGGACGCGACGTCCTCCGACGAGAGGCCGGCGCGGATGTGCGCCTGGATCTCGCGGGGCGGGGCCTTGCGCTCGACGGGCGTCCCGTCGGGGGCGGCAGCGCGGAGCTGCGTGTGGAGCGAGTGCGTGACCGGGAGGCGGTACTCGCTCCCGCCGTCGGTCGCGACGAGCAGCGCACCGCTCTCGACTCCGATGACCCTCAGATCCTGCATGTCCCACGCCTTTCGCCGTCGTGATTCGCCCGTAAGACTCGCACGCTCAGGGGCCTGCGGCCGGGAATAGAACGGGCGTGCCGCCAGTTCTCTCGAGGCGCCCGGGAGGCCCTGCCGACCGGTTTGCTATTCGGCAACGAGTGATGCAAACTGTGCGCGCCGAATTGGGTACACGAACGAAACAGAACTGGATGGGCATGGCAACCGACTACGACGCACCTCGCAAGAACGACGACGACTCGGAGTCGATCGAGGGGCTCAAGGAGCGGGTCCCCGACAAGATGACCGGCGTCGTCGACGACGACGCCGACAACCCGGGCTCGTTCGAGCTCGCCGGTCAGGATCTCTCCGACCTCGACCTCGACGTCGTCGTGCTGCCCCCTCAGGTGGACGAGTTCACGTGCGTCGAGTGCTTCCTCGTGAAGCACCGCTCGCAACTCGACCACGAGACGAAGCTCGGCGCTATCTGCCGGGAATGCGCCGCCTGAGCGCTTCCAGGCGATCGACGACCTCGTCCGGACGACGGGTCGACACCAACCAGTAAGGAGCCGGGTCCGATTCGTCGGCGAGCGTGATCTTCACGACCGGCTTCACCCAACCTCTGAAGAGGGTCCAGGCTCGAGCATCGAGCAGGGGCCCTCTTTCCGCTGTGGCGGCTGCGCCACGGTGCGCGGTGATCTCACCGATCTCGTGGGGGTAGAGGCGGGCCCTGCCCGCCGAGAACCCCTCGTCGTCGATCGTGAGCACCGGGGATCCGAACACGAGGGCGAGCACGGCCGCGGCGTAGAAGAGGACCGCCATGACGACGCCCACGGTGGGGTTGATCGGAAGGAACACCAGCAGCGTGGCGGGGAGCAGCAGGGCCGAGGCGACGAAGACGGTGACCGGCGGCACGAGCCGCTCGCGGTAGTGGTTCATGGGTCCATTCGATCAGACTTCTGCACTACCCTCGACACGTGACTCAGACCCTCGACGTCCTGATCGCGGCCGCCGAGGCCGACGGCTCCGTCTCCGCTCCTCTCTATTCGCACCCCGGCGACGCCGGCGCGGACCTCGTGTCGACCGAGGCGCTGACCCTGCGCGCCGGGCACCGGGCCCTCGTCTCGACGGGCGTGGCGATCGCCCTCCCCGACGGATACGCGGCCTTCGTCGTCCCGCGCAGCGGCCTGGCGGCCAAGCACGGCATCACCGTCGTCAACAGCCCGGGCACCGTCGACTCGGGTTACCGGGGTGAGATCAAGGTCACCCTGCTCAACACCGACATCGATGCCGACCACGAGATCGCCGTCGGCGACAAGATCGCGCAGCTGGTCATCATGCCGGTCGTCCGCGCGACCTTCGTCCCGGTCGACGTCCTCCCCGAGAGCGTCCGCGGCGTCGGCGGTTTCGGCTCGACCGGATACGCACACAACTCAGGAATGGCATCAGCATGAGGAAGTCCAAACGCGCCCAGCAGGCGGCAGAGGTCGAGATCGACGTCGAGCAGGTCGACGGGGACGACGTCGACGTCGCGATCCCCGACGAGGCGGAATCGGACGTCGAGGTCTTCGACGACTCGAAGTCCGCTCCCGCGGATCGAGCCGACGAGGGCCCGTTCGACGAGACCGAGGCGAATCCCGTCCGCCCCTACGTCGACCTCGGCGGCGTCAAGATCGTCCCGCGTGAGGGCCTCCACCTCCGACTCGAGGTCGAGGAGGGCAGCAAGCGCGTCGTCGCGGTCGGCCTCGACTTCGCCAAGTCGACACTGCAGGTGCAGCCGTTCGCCGCCCCGCGCAGCGCCGGTCTCTGGAACGAGATCCGCGGCCAGATCTCCGAGCAGATCCAACGCCAGGGAGGCGCCACCTCCGAGGTCGACGGTCCGTTCGGTCCCGAGGTGCGCGCCGAGATCCCGGTCATGGGCGGCGACGCCGGCATGACGCGCCTCGCCCGCTTCATCGGGGTCGACGGCCCGCGCTGGTTCCTGCGCGGTGTCATCGCCGGCGACGCCACCGTCGACGACGAGGCCGCCGAGAAGATCGAGGAGCTCTTCCGCAGCGTCGTCGTGGTCCGCGGCACGAACCCGATGGCGCCCCGCGACCTGATCCCGCTGACGATGCCCAAGGCGGGGCCCACCGACGGCCCGGGCGCGACGCCCTCGCAGGTCTAGGGACGACATGTCCGACGACGACCGCCCGACGTCCGCCTCCGAGTCCTCGCTCGACGACCCTCGGGTCTCGCTGGCGGCGCAGTTGCGGGTCGCCGCCGGTCGGGCCGGGATCGGCCAGGTGGCTCCGGGCGAGGTGCCGACCGCGTCCGCCCTCCTGGCGGCCATCGGCGGGGTCCGCGGTCTCGCCGAGTCGATCCTCCCGGGGCTCGGCTTCGTCGTCGTCTACGCGCTGACCGGACAGCTGCTGCCGTCCGTGCTGATCCCGGTCGGCGTCGCGGTCCTGTTCGTCGTGGCCCGCGCGGTGCAGCGCGGCCCGATCGCCCAGGCCCTGGCCGGCGTGTTCGGAATCGCGATCTCCGCGGCGATCGCGCTGCTCAGCGGTCGGGCGGAGGGGAACTTCGTCCCCGGGCTCGTCATCAACGCGGTGTCGCTCCTGGCGCTCGTCGTGAGCATCGTCGTGCGCTGGCCCCTGATCGGCGTCATCGTGGGCCTGCTCACCAACGAGGGGGCCGCCTGGCGAGCCGACCGGGCCAAGCGGCGGGTGCTCCAGCTGACGACCGGGCTCTGGTGCCTGCTCTTCGCCGCTCGACTGGCCGTGCAGCTGCCGCTGTTCTTCTCGGGAGAGATCACGGCTCTCGCGACCACGAAGCTGCTGATGGGCGTTCCCCTGTACGCCATGGTGCTCTGGGTGACCTGGCTCCTCGTGCGGACCGTCTACCGCGGGCGCCAGAACGCCGACGCCGCAGCCGGCTCGACCTCGTCCGGCGACGCCTGAACATCGGACCACCCCGCCGGTGGTAGCTTTATCTCGACATCGAGATAAATCGACGACGTCGGCCCATCACCGGTCTTCGGACTTAGGCTTGCCTCGCTGGTGCGGGACCTCGCCCAGTGACCATGATGACGACGAAGTCAGCAAGGGAGACGGCACGTGTCTGCAATCAACAGTTTCAGTTCGAAGGACTCACTGAGGGTCGGCGACACCGACTACGAGGTCTACCGCATCGACGCGGTGCCCGGAGCCGACAAGCTCCCCTTCAGTCTCAAGGTCCTCCTCGAGAACCTGCTCCGCACCGAGGACGGCGCCAACGTCACGGGCGACCAGATCCGCGCCCTCGGCTCCTGGCAGCCGACGGCCGAACCGGACACCGAGATCCAGTTCTCGCCGGCTCGCGTCGTCATGCAGGACTTCACGGGGGTGCCCTGCATCGTCGACCTGGCCACCATGCGCGAGGCCGTCTCCGCCCTCGGCGGCGACCCGACCAGGATCAACCCGCTCGCCCCGGCCGAACTCGTCATCGACCACTCGGTGATCGCCGACCTCTTCGGCAGCGAGAACGCCCTCGAGCGCAACGTCGAGATCGAGTACGAGCGCAACGGCGAGCGGTACCAGTTCCTGCGGTGGGGCCAGACGGCCTTCGACGACTTCAAGGTCGTCCCGCCGGGGACGGGCATCGTCCACCAGGTGAACATCGAGTACCTGGCCCGGGTCACCTACAGCCGCGAGGTCGCGTCCGCCGAGGGCGGAACGGTCGTGCAGGCCTACCCCGACACGCTGGTCGGCACGGACTCGCACACCACCATGGTCAACGGCCTCGGAGTCCTCGGCTGGGGCGTCGGCGGCATCGAGGCCGAGGCCGCGATGCTGGGCCAGCCCGTGTCGATGCTCATCCCGCGCGTCGTCGGCTTCAAGCTCAGCGGCGCCATCCCGACGGGCGTGACCGCGACGGACGTCGTCCTCACCATCACGCAGCAGCTGCGCCGTCACGGCGTCGTCGGCAAGTTCGTCGAGTTCTACGGCGAGGGCGTCGCCGAGGTGCCCCTGGCCAACCGGGCGACGATCGGCAACATGAGCCCCGAGTTCGGTTCGACGGCCGCGATCTTCCCCATCGACGACGTCACTCTCGACTACCTGCGCCTCACGGGACGCAGCGACGAGCAGATCGAGCTCGTCGAGAAGTACTCCAAGCTCCAGGGCCTCTGGCACGACCCCTCGACCGAGCCGGTCTTCAGCGAGTACCTCGAGCTCGACCTCGCCACCGTCGTCCCCTCGATCGCCGGGCCGAAGCGTCCTCAGGACCGCATCGAGCTCACCGAGGCGAAGTCCCAGTTCGAGGTGGACCTCGGCTCGTACACGACGACCGACCACTCCGGGGTCGACGCCGCCGTCGAAGGCACGTTCCCCGCCTCGGACCCCGTCGGACTCACCCCGCAGGACGAGGAGTCCTCCCACGCGGCCAGCCACAGCCACACCTCCCACGCACCGGCCAAGAGCTCGAAGCCCACGTCGGTCACCCTGGAGGACGGTCAGCACTTCACCCTCGACCACGGTGCCGTCGCCATCGCGGCCATCACCTCGTGCACGAACACGTCGAACCCCTCCGTCATGCTGGCGGCGGGACTGCTCGCCCGCAACGCGAGCCAGAAGGGCCTGAAGGCGAAGCCGTGGGTCAAGACGACCCTCGCGCCGGGCTCGAAGGTCGTCACCGACTACTACGAGAAGGCCGGCCTCACGAGCTACCTCGAGGATCTCGGCTTCTACACCGTCGGCTACGGGTGCACGACCTGCATCGGCAACTCGGGACCTCTGATCGACGAGATCTCGACCGCCGTCCAGGACAACGACCTGGCCGTCACCGCGGTCCTGTCCGGCAACCGCAACTTCGAGGGTCGGATCAACCCCGACGTGAAGATGAACTACCTGGCCAGCCCGCCGCTCGTCATCGCGTACGCGCTGGCCGGCTCGATGAACTTCGACTTCGAGAACGACGCCCTCGGCACGGCCGACGACGGCAGCGAGGTGTTCCTCCGCGACATCTGGCCCGAGGCGTCCGAGGTGCAGAAGACCATCGACGAGTCGATCGACACGGGCATGTTCACCCACGAGTACGCCGGTGTCTTCGACGGTGATGAGCGCTGGCGTTCGCTGCCCACGCCCACCGGAGCGACGTTCGAGTGGGACGACGAGTCCACCTACGTGCGGAAGCCCCCGTACTTCGACGGCATGACCATCGAGACGACGCCTGTCGCCGACATCCTCGACGCCCGCGTGCTGGCCAAGCTCGGCGACTCGGTCACCACCGACCACATCAGCCCGGCCGGATCGATCAAGGTCGACAGCCCGGCCGGTCATTACCTGGCCGAGCACGGCGTCGATCGCAAGGACTTCAACTCCTACGGTTCGCGTCGAGGCAACCACGAGGTGATGATCCGCGGCACGTTCGCGAACATCCGTCTCCGGAACCAGCTGCTGGACGGCGTCGAGGGCGGCTACACGCGCGACTTCACCCAGGCGGACGGCCCCCAGTCGTTCATCTACGACGCGAGCGCACGGTACCAGGAGCAGGGCACGCCCCTGGTCATCCTCGGCGGTAAGGAGTACGGATCCGGTTCCTCTCGCGACTGGGCCGCGAAGGGCACCAGCCTCCTCGGAGTCAAGGCCGTCATCACCGAGAGCTTCGAACGCATCCACCGTTCGAATCTGATCGGCATGGGTGTCGTCCCGCTCCAGTTCCCGGCAGGCGAGAGCTGGGAGACCCTGGGCCTCGACGGCTCGGAGTCCATCAGCATCACGGGTCTCGAGGCTCTGAACGACGGCGTCACGCCCAAGACCGTGCACGTCGTGGCGCGCCCGACCGAGCACTCGTCGGAGGGCAGGACGGCCGTCGAGTTCGACGCCGTGGTGCGGATCGACACCCCGGGCGAGGCGGACTACTACCGTAACGGCGGCATCCTGCAGTACGTGCTGCGCAGCCTGGTCTGACCCGACCATCGGACGACCCCCGCCCCGCCGAGACGCGCGGGCCGGGGGTCTTCTGACGTTCCGCACCCGGTGGTGCCTACACTGAACAGATGCCCTCCGGGGCGTGGAAGGGAAGCCGGTATGAGCCTGCTCGAAACGATCAGGGGTCCCCGAGACCTCGACCGGTTGACCGACGACGAGATGGTGGACCTGGCCGCCGAGATCCGGCGCTTCCTCGTCGACGAGGTCTCCAAGACCGGCGGGCACCTGGGGCCGAACCTCGGTGTGGTCGAGCTGACGCTGGCCCTGCACCGGGTCTTCCACTCGCCGCACGACGCCATCGTCTTCGACACCGGCCACCAGTCGTACGTCCACAAGCTCGTGACCGGGCGACAGGACTTCAGCAGGCTGCGGCTGCGGGGCGGTCTCGCCGGGTACCCTCAGCGTTCCGAGTCGGAGCACGACATCGTCGAGAGCTCCCACGCGTCGAGCTCCCTCTCCTGGGCCGACGGCATCTCGAGGGCGTTCCAGGTCACGGGGCAGTCCGACCGGCACGTCGTGGCCGTGGTGGGCGACGGCGCCCTGACCGGTGGCATGACGTGGGAGGCGCTCAACAACATCAGCGACGACAACGACCGCCGGCTCATCATCGTGGTGAACGACAACGGCCGCTCGTACGCACCCACCATCGGCGGCATGGCGCGATTCCTCAACACCGTGCGCACCCGCAGCACCTACCGCGACATGCACCGGGGCAGCCGGGCGGTCTTCGACAGGCTCGGCCACCCGGGTCGCGCCTTCTACCGCGGCGTCCGTGGCGGGCTGCACGGGTTCCTGAGTCGATTCACCAACAACGAGGCCCTCTACTCGAACCTCGACATCAAGTACGTCGGCCCCGTCGACGGTCATGACCAGCACGCCATGGAGGAGGCGCTCCGTCAGGCCAAGAACTACGGCACCCCGGTGATCGTGCACGCGATCACCGAGAAGGGCCGTGGATACGATCCGGCGAGAGCCGACGTCGCCGACCAGTTCCACGCCGTGGGCCAGATCGATCCCGAGACGGGTGAGCCCCTCGAGACCGTCAACGCTCCGTCGTGGACCTCCGTCTTCGCCGACGAGATCGTCTCCATCGCCGAACACGACGAGAAGATCGTCGGCATCACCGCGGCCATGCTGCGTCCGGTGGGTCTCCACAAGCTGGCGGAGAGGTTCCCGAAGCGGGTGCTGGACGTCGGCATCGCCGAGCAGCACGCCGTCACGAGCGCCGCCGGACTGGCCTTCGGCGGGCTGCATCCGGTCGTCGCCCTGTACGCGACGTTCGTCAACCGGGCCTTCGACCAGGTCCTGATGGATGTCGGGCTGCACCGCGCCGGGGTCACGTTCGTGCTCGACCGAGCAGGAGTGACGGGTCCGGACGGTCCCAGCCATCACGGGATGTGGGATCTCGCCCTGCTGCAGATCGTGCCGCACATCCGCCTCGCCGCCCCGCGCGACGCCTCCCGTCTCCGAGAGGAGCTGCGCGAGGCCGTGGCCGTCTCGGACGCCCCCACGGTCGTCCGGTTCTCGAAGGGCAGCGTCGGAACGGAGCACGAGGCTCTCGCGCGTCTCGACGACGGAGTCGACGTGCTCCACCGGGGTGAGCGCGACGACGTCCTCCTCGTCTGCGTGGGCCCGATGGCGAGCGTCGGTCTCGACGTGGCCGCCCGGCTCGCCGACCAGGGGATCGGGGCCACCGTCATCGATCCGCGCTGGGTCGTGCCCGTCGCGTCCTCGGTGATCGAGCTCTCGCGAACGCACCGGCTGGTGGTCACCATCGAGGACGGCGTCCGCGTGGGCGGCATCGGGACCCGGATCCGCCAGGACCTCCGCCAGGCCGGCGTCGACACCGCCGTCACCGAGCTGGGGCTCCCGGACGAGTTCCTGGACCACGGATCACGGGCGGAGATCCTCGAGGAGGTCGGTCTGACCCCCCAGGCCATCGCGCGCGACGTCGTGGCTCAGGTCCTCGGGAGCAAGATCCCGGTCGCCCGCCCGCTGTCCGACGACCCGGCGTCCGACCGTTCCCTGGATGCCCGTCGCCACGACTGATCCCTGAGCCGACTCCTGGTCTCGGCACCAGACCACGGCGCCCTCGCCACCGGAAGGAGGCGAGGGCGCCGTCGTGAGCGGGGCTCAGCCCGCCACGCCGCGGATCGGCGGCGTGTGGAAGGTGCGTCCCCGCACCCGCTCGGACGCTCCGACCCGGTCGAGATACGGCGTCAGACCGCCCATCTGGAACGGGTACCCCGCTCCGAGGATCAGGCAGAGGTCGATGTCCTCCGCCGCCGCGACGACGTGGTCGTCGAGCATCCGACCGACCTCGTCGGCGAGTCCGTCCTCGACCCGGCGCCGGAGGTCGTCACCGGACAGGGCCGTGCCCTCACCCGCAGCCAGGGCGACCGCCTTCTTGTCGAAGCCCTTGATGCGGCCCTTGGCGTCGCGCTCGTAGATGCGACCGTGGTCGGCCAGACGGTGGAGAGCCTCACTCGCGTGGAACCGCTCCGGGAAGGCCGCATGGTGCGTGTCGAGCACGTGCGCCCCGACGGTCAGACCCACCAGCTCGAGCAGCTCGAACGGCGTCATCGGCAGGCCGAACGGGTCGATGGAGCGGTCGACGACATCGAACGGGGTGCCGGTCTCGACGGCGTGCATGGCCTCGCCGAGGACCTTCGCGAGGATGCGGTTCACCACGAAGCCCGGCGTGTCAGCCGTGATCACGGCGTTCTTCCGCAGGGCCTTCGCCGTGACCATGGCGGTGCTCAGGGTCGCCTCGTCGGTGTTCGGCGTCTTCACCACCTCGATCAGCGGCATCACCGCGACGGGGTTGAAGAAATGGAACCCGACGAGCCGCTCGGGGTGCTCGAGGCGGGCCCCGATCGCCTCGACGTTCAGCGACGACGTGTTCGTCGCCAGGACCGCCGTGTCGGCGACGACCTTCTCGACGTCGGCGAACACCGACTGCTTGACCGAGAGCTCCTCGAAGACCGCCTCGATCACCCAGTCGCAGTCGGCGAACTCCGAGAGGTCCGTCGTGCCCGTGACGAGCGCCTCCAGCCGGTTGGATTCGTCTGCGGAGATGCGTCCCTTGGCCGCGAGCTCGACGATGTCGCTCTTGATCCGGGCGACGCCGGCATCGACGCGGCCCTGGTCGAGATCGGTGATGACGACGGGGACGCGGAGTCGACGCACGAAGAGCAGCGCGAACTGACTCGCCATCAGTCCGGCGCCGACGACTCCGACCTTGCCGATCTTCCGGGCGAGCTCGGGGGAGGGGGCGCCGGCCGGCTTCTTCGCTCGCTTCTGCACCAGGTCGAAGGCGTACATGCTGGCGTGGAACTGATCGCCCGACACGAGATCGGCGAGTGCCTCGTCCTCGGCGGCGAAGCCCGTCGCGCGGTCGGTGCTCTTGGCCGCTCTCAGCAGCTCGAGTGCGGCGTAGGGCGACTTCGCGACCGTGCCGATCTTCGACTCGAGGGACTTCCGGGCGATGCCGATCGCGGCGTCCCATTTGACGGCCCGCTCGATCCTGCCGGGTGCGTTGGGCCGCTTGACGGAGATGCGTCCGGAGATGACGCCGTCCGCCCAGCGGATGCTGTCCTCGAGGAAGGCCGCCGGACCGAACTGCACGTCGACGATCCCGAGCTCGAGGGCCTGCGCGGGCTTCAGCGTGCGGTTGTTCTTCAGCGGGTTCTCGACGATGACGCGGAGCGCGTTCTCGATGCCGATCAGATTGGGCAGCAGCCAGGCGCCGCCCCAGCCGGGGATGATCCCCAGGAAGACCTCGGGCAGGGCGATCGCGGCCGCCGACGAGTCCACCGTGCGGTAGTCGGCGTGCAGGCCGATCTCGACGCCGCCGCCGAGGGCGAGTCCGTTGACGAAGACGAACGTGGGCACGCCGGCGTCGTGCAGCTTGCCCAGCACCGCGTGGCCCTGACGCGCCAGCTCGAGGCCCACCTCGCGACTGGGGATCTGGCTGACCTTGCTGAGGTCCGCGCCCGCGGCGAGGAAGTACGGCTTGCCGGTGACGGCGATGGCCGCGATCTCCCCCCGGGAGGCGCGTTCGCGCAGTCCGTCGAGAGTCGCTCCGAACTCGGCGAGCGTCGCGGGTCCGAGCGTGCTCGGGCGGGTGTGGTCGCGGCCGTTGTCGAGAGTGACGAGGGCGAGGACCCCGCCGGAGGGCAAGGGCACGTCTCGGACGTACGAGTGCGTCACGACCTCGTCGGCGGACAGTGCGGTGAGGGTCTCGAGGGCCGTCGTCATGACCGGGCCGCCTTTCGCGAGTAGTGCGGGTTCTCCCAGATGACGCTGCCGCCCTGCCCGAGGCCGACGCACATGGCCGTCAGCCCGTAGCGGACGTCGGGGCGCTGCTCGAACTGGCGGGCGAGCTGGATCATGAGGCGGACGCCGCTCGAGGCGAGAGGGTGTCCGACGGCGATCGCACCGCCCCAGGGGTTGACGCGCGGATCGTCGTCGTCGATGCCGAAGTGGTCGAGCAGCGACAGCACCTGGACCGCGAACGCCTCGTTGAGCTCGAAGAGCCCGATGTCGGCGATGGTCAGGCCCGCCTTGCGGAGCGCCTTCTCGGTGGAGGGAACCGGACCGATGCCCATGATCTCCGGTTCGACGCCCGCGAAGGCGAAGCTCACGAGGCGCATCTTCGGGGTGAGCCCGAGCTCGTCGGCGGCCTGGCTCGAGGCGAGCAGACTGACGGTGGCACCGTCGTTGAGGCCCGACGAGTTGCCGGCCGTGACACGACCGTGGGGCCGGAACGGCGTGCGGAGCGACGCGAGCCCCTCCATGGTCGTCTCGGGACGGGGCGCCTCGTCGCGAGTGGCCAGACCCCAGCCCTCGTCGGTCGCTATGGCGACGGGCACGAGATCGGGTTGGATCTGGCCGGCATCGTAGGCCGCGGCGAGCTTCTGCTGCGACCGCATCGCGAAACGGTCGGACCGCTCCTTGGTGAGCCGAGGGAACCGGTCGTGGATCCGCTCGGCGGTGTTGCCCATGTTCAGGGCCTCGCCGCTGACGAGCTTCTCGGCGACGAACCGGGGATTGGGGTCGGCGTTGAATCCCATCGGGTGCCGCCCCATGTGCTCGACGCCGCCGGCGATGGCGACGTCGTAGGCCCCGAAGGCGATGCCGCCGGCCAGCGTGGTCACGCTCGTCATGGCGCCGGCGCACATCCGGTCGATGGCGAACCCCGGCACGGAACGGGGCAGTCCGGCCAGCAGGGCGGTGGTGCGCCCGAGGGTGAGCCCCTGGTCGCCCTGCTGGGTGGTCGCGGCGATGGCCACGTCGTCGACCCGGTCGAGCGGCAGCGACGGGTTGCGCTCGAGCAGGCCCTTCATGGCCTTGACGACGAGGTCGTCGGCGCGGGTCTTCCAGTACATGCCTTTGTCGCCGGCCCTGCCGAACGGGGTGCGGACCCCGTCGACGAAGACGACTTCTGTTCTCTCGGCCACATTGCCTCCAGTGCTCGGATCTGGTCCGATCCTAGGGAGAGGGGCGGGCCGGGAGAGAATCCTTCGCGGAAGTCTACGAAGGCGTGCCGTCGCCGTCCTCGGGCTCTTGGTGGGCGTCGACAAACGCGTCGGTCAGGGGGCCGGCCACCGCGTCGATCTGCCACGGGCGGGCGCCGAGCACCGCCAGGGCCGCTGCGACGGCGTCGGCCTCGAACGGGATGGGGGGCTCCCAGGCGAGCCGGCGGAGGTGCTCCGGCGTCAGCAGGTTCTCGACCGGCATGTCGAGCGAGTCGGCGATCTCCGTGATGCGCGGCCGGGCGTAGCGGTACCGGGCGTCGGCCATCGGGTTCTTGTCGGCCCAGCTGCGGGGCGGAGGGAGGGTGTCGCCGGCGGGGCCGCGCGTCGACGGCAGGTCGTCCGTCGCGAGTCCCCGCTCGATGGCGCTCCACCAGCGGTCGAGCTCGCTGCGGCTGGCGCGACCGACGAACTCCTTCATGCCCGCGAGGGCGCGTTTGTCCTGGGGCATCGCCTTGGTCGCCGCGACGAGCGACGAGTCCGGCACGAGTCGACCGGCGGCGGTGTCGATCTGCCGGGCGTAGTCGTCGCGGGCCAGCCAGAGCTCGCGGGCGACGGCCAGGCCACGCGCCCCGCGGATCGTGTGCAGCCCGGTCAGTCGTCGCCACGGCTCGGCCTTGGGCGGCTTGGCCTCGCGCGCCACGGTGGCCGCGAACTCCTGTCGCGCGATCTGCAGCTTGCCCGCGGCCTCGAGCCGCTCCTCCATCGCATCCCGGAGGTCGACGAGGAGCTCGACGTCGAGGGCCGCGTAGACCAGCCAGCTCTGCGGGAGCGGGCGGGTGGACCAGTCGGCGGCCGAGTGCTCCTTCGCCAGGTGGACGCCGAGCAGCTGCTCGACGACCGCGCCGAGGCCGACCTTGGGCAGCCCGGCGATCCGTGCGCCGAGCTCGGTGTCGAACACGGTCTCCGGGTCGAGTCCCACCTCGCGGAGGCAGGCGAGGTCCTGGCTCGCCGCGTGCAGGACCCACTCCTCGTGACCGATGACCTCCTGCAGCTCGGCGAACGAGCCGATGGCGGGCGGGTCGAAGAGGAAGACGCCCGCCCCGCGGCGGAAGACCTGGATGAGATAGGCGCGCTGCGAGTAGCGGAAGCCGGAGGCGCGCTCGGCGTCGATCGAGATCGGGCCGGTCCCGGCGCGGATCGCGTCGACGGCGGCGAGGTATCCGTCCCGGTCGTCGATGACGTCGACGCGCCCGTGGGAGTCGTCTGCGGTGGTCACCACGACGGGGGAGACGGTCACGACGGGGTCGCGGGAGGTCTCGTCCCGGGAGGGTTCTGATGCGGCGGCGTTCATGTCGTCCTTCTGGGTCAGTCTCGACCGACCCGCCGCGACGCGAGGAGGGTGACGCCCTCGACGGTGGGCGGGAGTCCCGCCAGCGTGCAGATCAGTTCGCTCCAGGCCTCGATGTGGGGGGCGAGGTCGGTGCTGGTGGGGCTCCAGGAGGCGCGCAGTTCGAGCTGCGCGCCGTCGCCATGGCGGGCGAGCTCGCCGTAGCCGGTCGACAGGACCTTCGTGGCGGTACCCGAGGCGGCGTCGTACGACGCGCCGCGGGCGTCGAGCGAGTCGACCAGCCACGACCAGGCCACGTCGGCCACGAAGGGATCGAGGGCGAGGTCGGTCTCGAGCGGCGCCTGGGCGAAGCAGACGACCCGGAACGGGCCGCCCCAGGCCTCCGGCTCGTCCGCGTCGTGGAGCAGGATGAAGCGTCCGGTGCCGAGATCGGCGTCCGCGCGGCCGTTCGCGCCCACCACGTCGCCGGCGAGCGCCAGGGAGAACGGGGCCAGGCCGGACGGAGCGGGGATCTCGGTGACCGCGAGGTCGTCGCGCGCGGTCGCGCGGCGGACGGAGTCGGTCGCCGCGGTGAACGCGGACGGGGGCGACGGCGTCGGGGGATTGTCGGACACCTCTGCAGACTAGGCTCCGAGCAGACCGTCAGGAAGGCGGCACGCCGCGAGGTCCCGCACCGCGGCGGGCCTCGCATCCCTCCGGTCGGCATCCCACCCGCTCCACCGTCCGGAGGCCGTCATGACCGTCCCGCCGTCCGCCACCGCGTCGTCGCCCCCGTCGAGGGCGGCCCTCGTCACCGCGATCGTCGTGGCGGCGACCGGGACCGCCGCTCTGCTGACCACGGTCGGCGGAGTCGTCGCGATCATGCGAAAGATCGTCACGCCCGAGCGCCGACGGACCGACGACGTGCGCATCGAGGGGTTCGACGACGCCGAGGCGAGGGTGACCGTCTCCTCGAACGCCGACACGCGCCTCCCTGGTCGGTACAGCCTCTGGTTCGACCGCGGGGCCGGTCACGCGCGCGTCGGCGAGGTCCTGTCCGACGACGGGCGGGTGGTCGTCCGACGGGTCGACGGCGTCGACCGCGGCGACCTCGCCGTCGCCCGCTCGGGCCGCATCGGCGGCTGGCTCTGGTCGAGTCCCGCCGACGCGGGACTGCCCGCCGAGGAGGTGCGGATCACCACCCCGGTCGGTCCGGCTCCCGCCTGGCTGGCCGCCGCCGACGACGGCCCGCGCGGGCCCTGGATGATCGGGGTCCACGGTCGCGGCGTCACGCGGGCCGAGACCATCCGGGCGGTTCCCGTGTTCCGCCGTGCCGGCTACACGTCGCTCCTCGTCTCGTATCGGAACGACGGCGAGGCGCCGCCGTCGCCCGACGGCCGGTACGCCCTCGGCGACACCGAGTGGGAGGACGTCGAGGCGGCCCTGCGCTACGCCGTGGAGAACGGCGCGACCTCGATCGTGCTGATGGGGTGGTCGATGGGTGGAGCCGTGGTGCTGCAGGCGCTCACGAGGTCGTCCCTCGGCCGTCGCGTCGCCGGCGTCGTGCTCGAGTCGCCCGTCGTCGACTGGCGCACCACGCTGCGGTACCAGGGCGCGGCCATGCACGTCCCGGCGCCGGTGCAGGATCTCGTGCTGCGCCTCCTGCAGTCCCCGACGCTGTCGCGCCTGAGCGGCCGTCGCGGGCCGATCGACTTCGACCGGCTCGATCTCGCCCGTCGCGCCGACGAGCTGGACGTGCCCGTGCTCGTCCTGCACAGCGACGACGACGGCTTCGTCCCGTCGACGGCCTCGCACGCGCTGGCCGCGGCCCGCCCCGACCTCGTGCAGCTGGAGGTGTTCCACGAGGCGCGTCACACGAAGCTCTGGAACTACGACCCCGAGCGGTTCGACCGGGTCATCGGCGACTGGCTGGACCGTCTTCCACGAGCCACCGGGCATACAGGGCGCTCTGCTCGTCCATCAGCAGCTGACGGAGGGTGAGGCGCGACGGGTCGAAGCGCTCGCGCCCGAACACCGGCAGTCCGCTCCCGATGACGACGGGCGAGGTCGAGAGGCAGAGCTCGTCGACGAGACCGTCGCGCAGGAACTGCCCGGCGAGCGACGGCCCGCCCTCGCAGACGAGCGAGTCGAGACCGTGCTCGCGCAGGCCGTCGAGGATGGCGGCGGGCTCGAGCAGACCGTCGTCGTCGGGACAGGTCACGACGGACGCGGCCCGCCAGACGGGGTCGCCGAGCGTGCGGCGGACGGCGCCGGTGGCGGACTCGGGGCACACGACGACGACCCGTTCGGCCTGCTCGGGATCCATCCGATGCCCGGTCAGATCGCCCGACGACGTGACGACGACGAGGCGCGAGGTCTTCGGGACGCGATAGCCCTCGGCGCGGACGCTCGCCGCCCCGACGAGCACTCCGTCGGCGACGGTGCGGATCGCGGAGAGGATCATCCGGTCGGTCGCGTTGCTCAGGGTCTCCGACGTGCCGTCCGACCCGGCCGCATCGCCGCTCACGGCCGCGATCAGGTTGAGTCGCAACCAGACGGGTGCAGGAGGCGCGTAGAGCCCACGCAGACGGGCCGGTGTGTCCTCGTGCTCGATGTCGAGCTCGAGACCCGTGTCGGCGGGCCGCTCGGTCGTGTGCAGCACCCGCAGGGTCACGCGACGGCGGTCCTCTCGCGGATCTGGCGCTTCGCCCGACCGAGCAGGGCCGTCATGCCCCGGATCCGCAGCGGGCTGACGGCCTCGGTGAGACCGATGGTCTGCGGGTAGTCGTCGGGCACGTCGTCGAGGACCTCGGTGACGGTCAGTCCGTCGAGCCCCTGGGCGAGGATGGAGGCGAAGCCGCGGGTCGTCGGCGCCTCGCGGGGCGCCGTCGCGTGCAGGTGGACGCGGCCGTCGGCGACCTCGACGAACAGGAACACCGGCGACTGGCATTCGACGACGCGCTCGAGCAGATCCGGGTGGTCGGCGTAGCGCGCGGGCAGCTCGGGGAGCTCGTTCGAGAACTCGAGCAGGAGCTGGAGGCGGTTCCGGACGTCGAGGGCGAGGAACTCCTCGCGGATCTCGACCAGCGCGGCGGGCAGGCTCGCTCCGGTCACCGGGCCGGGACCTCTCCCGGCTCGCTGCCCTGGACGATCGGCACGCGCACGGCGCTGCCCCACTCGGTCCACGATCCGTCGTAGTTGCGGACCTTCTCGAAGCCCATGAGGTGGTGCAGCACGAACCAGGTGTGGCTCGACCGCTCGCCGATGCGGCAGTAGGCCACGACGTCGTCGCCCTCGGAGAGGCCGGCGCCGTCGCGGTAGATGGCGTCGAGCTCGGCGACGCCGCGGAAACGCCCGTCGTCGGCTGCGGCCCTGCCCCAGGGCACGTTCGCCGCCGACGGGATGTGGCCGGCGCGGAGCGCGCCCTCGTCGGGGTAGGCCGGTGCGGTGGTCCGCTCGCCGGAGTACTCCTCGGGGGAGCGGACGTCGATGAGGGGCTCGCCGAGGTGCGCGAGGACGTCGTCCTTGTACGCGCGGATCACCGAGTCGTCCCGCTCGACGACGGGGTAGTCGCTCGCGGCGGGCTCCGGGGCGACGGTGGTGTACTCGCGGCCCTCGGCCTCCCAGGCGGCGCGTCCGCCGTCGAGCAGCCGGACGTCGTCGTGACCGAACAGCGAGAAGACCCACAACGCGTAGGCGGCCCACCAGTTGTTCTTGTCGCCGTAGACCACGATGGTCGTGTCGCGGTCGATGCCGCTCCTCGACATGAGTCGGGCGAACGCCTCGCCGTCGATGTAGTCGCGCTGGACGGGATCGTTGAGGTCGAGGTGCCAGTCGATCTTGACGGCTCCGGGGATGTGGCCGGTCTCGTAGAGGAGGACGTCCTCGTCCGACTCGACCACGACGAGGCCCGGAGCGCCCAGGTGCTCCTCGAGCCAGTCGGTGCTCACCAGGCGCTCGGGGTGGGCGTACTCGCTGAAGCGGGCGGACGTGTCGTGTTCGACGACCATGGGATTACCTCCGGGTGTGTCGCTCCGCGGGGCGGAGAGCCGCCGTCGACGGCGGGCGATCGGGTTGTCGGTGCGCACTAAACTCGTGTCCGCACGACCCGTCGAGGCTACGCACCGTGTCGCGGCCTCGCCCGGGAACCCCTGAGACTCTTCCACAGATCGCTCGACGTCCGCCGACGATCTCGTCGTGCCCCGCCGCCCGACCGACCGTGAGGCCGCCCCGATGTCACCCGATCCCACCGCGCACGTCGTGTCCCTGGTCGACCGCACCCCCTCCATCACCGGGGCCGAGATCGTCGCCGCGCTCGTGCCTCCACGGCAGTTCGTGGAGGCCTCGCTCGAGAACTACCGCCCCGACGCCGACTTCCCCTCGCAGCAGGAGGCCGTCGAGGCCGTCCGCGGCTTCGACGGGGCCTCGGCCGGGGCCGCGCGACGCGGCTTCTTCCGTCGTCGTCCGGAGTCGCCGGCGGTCCTGCCCGGTCTCTACCTCGACGGCGGCTTCGGCGTGGGCAAGACGCACCTCTTGGCCGCGCTGTTCAACCGCAGCACGGGTCGGCGCTACTTCGGCACGTTCATCGAGTACACCGCGCTGGTCGGGGCCGTGGGCTACGCCGGCGCGGCCGCCCAGCTCAAGGGCGCGTCGCTGGTGTGCATCGACGAGTTCGAGCTCGACGATCCCGGCGACACGATGATGATGACCCGCCTCCTCGGCGACCTCGCCGACGACGGCACCCGGGTCGCCGCGACCTCGAACACCCCGCCGAACGCCCTGGGCGAGGGGCGATTCGCCGCCGCCGACTTCCTCCGCGAGATCCAGGGGCTGTCCGACCGCTTCCGCACTCTGCGCATCGACGGGAACGACTACCGCCGCCGCGAGGTGGAGGCGCACGCCCGGGTCGTCGACGACGTCGACGCCGCCGTCGCGTCGGGGGACGGGCCCGGGTCGGTCGACTCGTTCGACGCCGTGGTGGCGCACCTCTCGACGGTGCACCCGAGCCGGTACGTCAAGCTCGTCGACGGCCTCGCGGCCGTGGGCCTCCGCGACGTCCGGCCGCTCGCCAGCCAGACGGACGCCCTCAGGTTCGTCGCGTTCGTCGACCGTCTCTACGACGCGCAGATCCGCGTGGTCTCGTCGGGCACCCCGCTCGACTCCGTGTTCGGCGACGAGATGCTCGCGGGCGGCTACCGCAAGAAGTACCTCCGCGCCGTGTCACGGCTCGTCGCGCTCACCTCGATATGACGCGCGCCCCGTCCGCCGGGCGAGTTCGGAGCGCGGTCCCAGCGAGCGTCGGTCGCGGGGAAACACGTTGTTTACATGCCGCCGAATCGTGTTACATTCCCGAAACATCCGTGCACACGTATGGAAACCTCTCGCCACGACACTGAGAGCCGCACCTCGGTCCCGTCCGGACTCACAGCGCGTGAAGATCACGGTCGGACGACGGACCGGTGCCCCTGGCTCCCGAATCGAGAGGTGACTCACAGATGGATCAAGGCAATACCGCCTTCATGCTGATCACAGCAGCCCTGGTGCTGCTCATGACCCCCGGCCTGGCGTTCTTCTACGGCGGCCTCGTCAAGGCCAAGAGCGTGATCAGCATGATGATGCTGAGCTTCGGGGCGATGGGCCTCATCGCCGTGCTCTGGGTCCTCTTCGGATACTCGATCGCGTTCTCGAACGGCCCCCAGGGGCCCGCCGGCACCGACACGTACATCGGCTGGGACGGCGTCTTCGGCTTCGATCCCTCGATGTTCAGCCTGAACTCGCTCTTCGTCGACAGCCAGGACCCGGCCGGGGCGTACCCGACCATCGCGTTCGCCGCCTTCCAGGCGACGTTCGCGATCATCACGGTGGCCCTCATCTCGGGTGCCATCGCCGACCGCGCCAAGTTCGGCGCGTGGATGATCTTCGCCGGCGTCTGGGCCACGATCGTCTACTTCCCGGTCGCCAGCTGGGTCTTCAACTTCACCCTCGGCGAGGACGGCTCGGTGGTGGACGGCGGTTGGATCGCCAGCATGGGCGTGATCGACTTCGCCGGAGGCACGGCGGTCCACATCAACGCGGGTGCCGCGGCGCTGGCCCTGGCTCTCGTGCTCGGCAAGCGGGTCGGATTCGCCAAGGGCGCCGACAAGCCGCACAACCCGCCCTTCGTGCTCCTCGGCGCCGGTCTGCTCTGGTTCGGCTGGTTCGGCTTCAACGCCGGCTCCGAGCTCGCGGCCGACGGCGTCGCCGCCCTGGCGTTCCTCAACACGATCGCCGCTCCCGCCGCCGCCATCCTCGGCTGGCTGGTCGTCGAGAAGATCAAGGACGGCAAGGCCACGTCGATCGGCGCCGCCTCGGGCGCCGTCGCCGGACTCGTCGCCATCACCCCGGCCTGCGCCGCCCTGACCCCGTTCTGGGCCATGGTGCTCGGCGTCGTCGCCGGTGCGGTCTGCGCCCTGGCGATCGACCTGAAGTTCAAGCTCGGCTTCGACGACTCGCTCGACGTCGTGGGCATCCACCTCGTCGGCGGTCTGATCGGAACGCTCTACCTCGGCTTCTTCGCCAACGGCAGCGGCCTGATCTTCTCGGGCTCGTTCGAGCAGCTCGGCATCCAGGCGATCTCGGCCCTGGCCGTCATGGTCTACTCCTTCGTGCTGGCCTACGTGATTGGCTTCGTGATCGAGAAGACGATCGGCTTCCGGGTCAAGAACGAGGACGAGGTCGCGGGCATCGACCTCGCCATCCACGGCGAGGAGGGCTACGTGCTGGAGAACTCGCGCCAGTAGTCGTCACCCGCTCCGCAGAACGGCCCCGGTCCTCTCGACCGGGGCCGTTCTCGTGCGTCAGCGCTCCGGCCGCTCCCTCGTCGGGCCGTGCGCTCCGCGCTCGAGTCGTGCGGAGCGCTTCCAGTTGGTCCCGTACCTCTGCATGTGCACCCGGGTGCGATCCGCCCGGAAGAAGTCGTGCGCGTACTCGACCGGCACGCCGTCGACGTCCCAGGCCACGCGGCGGATCTCGAGCAGGGCCGCCGTGACGCCGACGTCGAGCGCACGGGCCTGGTCCGGGGTGGCGGGCACCGCCTCGACGGTCTCGTCCGCGCGGTCGAGCTCCACTCCGTGCCCGGAGGCGAGAAGCGCGTAGAGGGACCCCGTGAGATCGCTCCGCAGCAAGCCGGGGAACCGCGCCGCGGGCAGCACGGAGGCGTCCAGCGACCACGGCACGCCGTCGACGAGCCGGAGGCGCTCGATCCGATAGACCGGGTCGGGCCCGGTCAGACGCAGGCCCCGTCTCTCGTCGGCCTCGGCGAGCGCCAGCTCGGCGCGCAGCACGCGCGTGGCGATGGTCCGACCCTGATGGCGGACCATGGCGGGCACCCCCTCCACCGTGTTCAGATGGCGTTGGATCCGTCCGTCGTGGAAGAACAGCCCGCCGGACCGCCCGAGGGCGCGACGGATCGTGCCCCGCGCCTCCAGCACGTCGAGGGCCTGCCGGAGCACGGTCCGACCGACGCCGAGACGTTCGGCCAGCGCACGCTCGCTGCCCAGCGCCTCGCCGGGGTGGAACCTCTCGTCCCGGCAGTACCGGAGGAGGGCCGCGAGGGCGAGTTCGCCGGCCGTCGGCTCCGCGTGCGGGACGTCCCGGTGCATGCCCGTGCGCCCGTCAGGCACCGAGCGCGGTCAACGACTCGTCGAGGGCCCCGACGAGCCAGTCGACGTCGGCCGCCTGGAAGGCCAGCGGCGGCCGGAGCTTGAGGACGTTGCCGTGCGGGCCCGCGACGCTCGTCAGCACGCCGCGGTCGCGGAGCTGCTCGAGCAGGGCGAGAGCGAGGGCGCGATCGGGTTCGCGTCCGTCGCGGGAGCGGACGAGCTCGAACCCGATGAAGAGTCCGGCGCCTCGGACGTCGCCGACGGTCTCGTGGGTGGCCATCAGCCCCCTGAGCTCGTCGAGCGCGAAGGCGCCGACGGAGGCGCTGTGCTGCTGCAGCCCCTCGTCGCGGATCGTCGTCAGCACGGCCTGCGCCGCGGCCATCGAGACCGGGTTGCCGCCGAAGGTGTTGAAGTACGGCACGGTGTCGCTGAAGGCGGCGAGGACGTCGGCTCGGGCGACGAGGCCGGAGACGGGGATCCCGTTCCCCATGGGCTTGCCCAACGTCACGACGTCGGGGACGATCCCGTGCCGCTGGAAGCCCCAGAACGCCTCGCCGGTGCGACCGAAGCCGGGCTGCACCTCGTCGGCGATGACGACGCCCCCGGCCCGGTGCACGACGTCGACCGCCTCGCGCAGGTAGCCGGCCGGTCCGGGCAGCACGCCGTCGGACGAGAAGATCGAGTCGAGGATGAGACCGGCGAACCGGGTCCCGTGGGCCTCCATGTCGGCGATGGCGGCACGCACCCGGTCCGCGAACCAGGCGCCGAGGTCGGGGGCGTCCACCCGGTACGCGTCCGGCGCGTCGACGAGGCGGGCCGACGGAGCGATCGGCTGACCGGAGCCGAGCGCGGGGGAGACCCCCGAGGTCAGGTCGCTCGTCCCGTGATAGGCCTCGCGGCTCGCGATGATCCCCTCACCGCCGCTGGACGCCCGGGCCACCCGGATCGCCAGGTCGTTCGCCTCGGATCCCGTGCACATGTACATGGCCTTGTCGAGCTCGACCGGCAGGGTGGACAGCAGGTCGTCGGTGTAGTCGAGGATCGTCTCGTGCAGATAGCGCGTGTGCGTGTTGAGCCGCTGCATCTGATCGTGGACGGCGGCGACGACGGCCGGATGGCAGTGCCCCAGACTCGCCACGTTGTTGTACATGTCGAGGTACTTGCGGCCGTCCACGTCCCAGAGGTACTGGCCCTCGCCCCGCACCAGGTGCACCGGCCTGCGGTAGAAGAGCCGGTACGACGCGCCGAGCACCTCGTCGCGTCGTGCCGTGAGGTCACGGGTCGCCGGATCGAGCGCGGCGGCGTCGTCCGGGCGGAACGAGTTGGTGTCCATGATCGTCGATCGGGTGGCCATGGGGTCCTCTCGGTGGTGCGGGTGGTGCGCTGACGTCGTGGTCCGGTCTCGATGGATCGGCGAGGGTGCGTGCGATGCCGGTGTCCTGTGTGCCGTTCGGGGCCCAACCCTCGAGGCGGTGGTGATGGACACCACAAGTCTGGCGACCCCGGGAGGCGCGTGGCGGCCCGGGCGTTTCGCGCACGTTACGAAACGGGCGCCCGAGCGAAACGGTTTGTTTCGGAGCGCACCGGGCGTTACCAGCAGGTAAAACGACGCTCGGGACCATCGCGTCGTCCCGCGGCGCGTGCCATGCTCGTCGCGGGCCCAGCCCTCCTCTCCCCGAGGAGTCCCCGTGCACACCACCGTCACCTCCGCAGCCGCCCCGTCACCCGTGGGCGAACCGCCGCTCGCGTCGTCGAGCCGCCCTCGGACGTCTCCTCTGGCGGCGTTCGACGCGCTGACCCGCGGCGCTCCGGCCCCGTCCTGGTTGGCGGCGCCGGTGACCGGGGCCTGGGGGCTCGACCCGTCCCGCGCCTCCATCGTCCTCATCGCGGTCTCCGAGAACGCGACCTTCCGGGTCGACGTCGACGGAGCCCCCGTCGCCGTGCTGCGCGTGCACCGGCCCGGCTACGTGGCCGATCCGCGTCAGATCGAGGGCGAGCTGACCTGGCTGCGTGCCCTCGCCGAGGAGGCGCGGGTCAGGGTGCCCGAGGTCGTCCCGACGGTCGACGGTCGTCTCGTGCACACCTTCTCGGACGACGGCGGCGCCGACTGGCACTGCGTCTCCTTCGGCTGGGTGGTCGGCGAGATCCTCGAGGACATCACGGACCCTCGGCCGTTCGCCGCGGAGATCGGCGCGACGACCGCCGCGCTGCATGAGCACCAGCGGGACTGGGCCCGGGACGCGGCCTTCACCCGGTTCTCCTGGACGCCGGCCGACATGGTGGGGGAGGGGAGTCGGTGGGGGGACTGGCGCGGCGCCTCCCTCACCCCCGGAGAGGCGGCCGTGCTGGAACGGGCCGAGGCGGTCGCCCTGGCCGTCGTCTCGTCGCTGCCGACCGAGGGGCCGACGTGGGGCCTCGTGCACGCCGACCTGCGCCCGTCCAACATCATGATCGCCGACGGCGCCCTCACCGTCATCGACTTCGACGACTGCGGCTTCAGCTGGCTGCTCTACGACTTCGCCTCGGCGCTGTCGTTCGTCGAGCACGAGGCGTACGCGCCCGACGTCGCGAAGAGCTGGGTCGCCGGCTACCGGACGGTCCGGCCCCTCGCCGACGTTGATCTGGCGCACGCGGCGGCCCTCAGCATGATCCGCCGCCTGCAGATGCTCGGCTGGACCACGACCCACCGTGAGGATGCGCTGCCGCCGGCGGTCTGGAACGCGCAGACGAGCGGCACGGTCGCCGTCGCCGAGCGCTACCTCGCCTCGCCCACCTGGCTCTTCGACTGATCCGCCCCGATCCCGTCGGCACCCGGCCCGACACCTCCGTCCGACCCGCGCACCACCACACCCTGGGAGCACTCATGTCACGCCTCACCGAGAGTCACGGCACCACCTCGAGCGACGCCCGCGTCGCCGAGCAGGCCTACTTCGAGCAACGCACGCTGAGGAGGGGCGCGGCCGGATGGCTGCTGCTCGCCGGGCTGGGCGTCTCCTACGTCATCTCGGGAGACTTCTCGGGCTGGAACCTCGGCCTCGCCGCCGGAGGATGGGGCGGGCTGCTGATCGCCTTCGTCGCGATGGGGGTGATGTACGGGTGCATGGTCTTCGGGCTCGCCGAGATGTCGTCGTCGCTGCCCGTCGCCGGTGCCGGCTACGGCTTCGCACGGCGGGCCCTCGGAAGGCTCGGCGGCTTCGCGACCGGCCTGGCCATCCTGATCGAGTACACCATCGCGCCCGCCGCCATCGCGGTCTTCATCGGCGGGTACGTCGAGAGCCTCGGGCTCTTCGGCATCACGAACGCCTGGCCGGTCTACCTGGTCTGCTTCGCGCTCTTCGTCGGCATCCACCTGATCGGGGTGGGCGAGGCGCTCAAGGCGATGTTCGTCATCACCGCCATCGCCCTCGTCGCGCTCGTGGTCTTCGCGGTCGGCATGATCCCGCACTTCGAGGCGGCCAATCTCTTCGATCAGCCCGTGTCGCAGGCGTTCGGCGCCAGTGCGTTCCTGCCGAACGGGGTGGGCGGGATGATCGGCGCCCTGGTCTTCGGCATCTGGTTCTTCCTGGCCGTGGAGGGCGTGCCGCTCGCGGCGGAGGAGGCGGGCGACCCGAAGCGCGACATGCCCCGCGGGATCATCGTCGCGATGGCCGTGCTGGTCGTCACGGGCGCCTCCGTGCTCCTGCTCGCTCCCGGAGGCGCCGGGAGCGCGCTGATGAGCACCTCGGGCAGCCCGTTGCCCGACGCCCTCCGCGCGGTCGGCGCCGACGGTCTGGCGGTGTTCGTCAACTACGCGGGGCTGGCCGGACTCGTGGCCAGCTTCTTCTCGATCGTGTACGCCTACTCGCGGCAGCTGTTCGCCCTGTCCCGCGCCGGCTACCTGCCGACCTGGCTCAGTCGGACCAGCGCCAGGAAGACGCCCACCTGGGCGCTCGTCGTGCCCGGGGCGGTCGGCTTCGTCCTGGCGACGGTCGTCGGGGACGGCGATCAGCTGATCAACATCGCGGTGTTCGGCGCCGCGGTGTCGTACGTGCTGCTCAATCTGTCGCACATCGTGCTGAGGCTGCGGGAACCGGATCTCGACCGCCCGTATCGGACGCCGGGCGGCATCGTCACGACGGGTGTCGGGCTCGTGTTGTCGCTCGTGGCCGTGGTGGCGACGTTCGTCGTCGACGTGCAGGCCGCCGCCGTGACGGCGGGGATCTTCGTCGTCGGGCTGCTCTACTTCTGGCTCCACAGCAGACACCACCTCGTCGGGGGCGCGCCGGAGGAGGAGTTCGCCCATCTGGCGGGCGCGGAGGCCGAGCTCCGCTAGGTCACCCTCGGACGCACGAAGGGCCCTGCATGCGCAGGGCCCTTCGTGTCGTTCTGGTGGGCGATACCGGACTCGAACCGATGACCTCTTCCGTGTGAAGGAAGCGCGCTACCAACTGCGCCAATCGCCCCAGTGGGACTCGTCGATGCTAGTGCATCGGCGGGCTCGAGCGCCATTCGAGCCCCGACCCATGCGGCTTGCGGGAGGGCGTGAGAGGACCCGTAAGACACGAGGGTGACTCGATTTGGTTTCTGGTGCCGGGTGTGGGTATTGTTCTTTTGCACGCAGAAATGCAAAGCGAAATGCGGATGTGGCGCAGTGGTAGCGCATCACCTTGCCAAGGTGAGGGTCGCGAGTTCGAATCTCGTCATCCGCTCGAGTGTAATGCTCACCAGAGGGTGGTCCACCGACTGGTGGCCATCGTCTGGTGGCTACTCGTATGGTGGAGTGGCCGAGAGGCGAGGCACCGGCCTGCAAAGCCGTTCACGCGGGTTCAAATCCCGTCTCCACCTCCATTCGATCTCGACCCAGGTCTAGAATCGATGCAGTGAATCACAATTGAAAAAAGTTTGAGCGATTGGCGCAGCGGTAGCGCGCTTCCCTGACACGGAAGAGGTCGCTGGTTCGATCCCAGTATCGCTCACACAGAGAAAGCCCCGGCAGTCGCCGGGGCTTTCGTCATCTCCGGCCCCGCGTGCCGGTGCCGCGGCCGAGGAACAGCGCCCGAGACATCATCGGCGAGACGCCGCCGGTGACGAGTCACGGACGACGCATCACCGGCGAGACGTCACGGCGACGCCTCTACCGAGCCAGCCGCGCGGCGATGGCGTCCAGGAGCGCGTCGGCGACCTCGTGCTTCGAGCCCCGCGCCTCCGCGACCTCGCGACCCTCGGCGTCGATCACGACGACCTCGGTGTCGTCGCTGCCGAATCCGGCCGTCCAGCCCACGGAGTTCAGCACCAGCAGGTCCGCGCCCTTGCGGCGCTGCTTCGTCCGACCGAGCGCGAGCAGCTCGGCGCGATCGTGGGTGGTCTCGGCCGCGAACCCGACGACGAGCTGACCCGCCCGACGGACGGCGACGAGTCCGGCGAGCACGTCGGGGTTGCGGACGAGTCGGACGATCAGCTCGTCGCCCGCGTCGTCCTTCTTGATCTTGCCGTCGGCGACCTCGGCCGGGCGGTAGTCCGCCACCGCGGCCGTCATCACGACCACGTCGTTCGACGCGGACTCGACCGACATGGCCGACTGCAGCTCGAGGGCCGTCGAGACGCTCACGACGCGCACCGCCGACTCGGCGACGACCGACTGGAGCACGGCGCCGTCGAGCTCCGCGGCGACCAGGGTGACGGAGGCGCCGCGGCGGGCGGCGGACAGCGCGATCGCGGCGCCCTGCTTGCCCGTCGAGCGGTTGCCGACGAAGCGGACCGGGTCGAGCGGCTCGCGGGTGCCGCCGGCGGAGACGACCAGCCGGACGCCGTCCAGATCGGCGACCCGTGCCTCCTCGACGATCGCCGTGTCGCTGTGGAGGTCGCCACGCGCGACGGCCAGGGCGGCGGCGACGATGTCGGACGGCTCGCTCAGCCGGCCGGGGCCGACGTCGCCCCCGGTGAGCGGACCGTCGGCGGGGCCGACGACCGTGACGCCGCGCGAGCGGAGCAGGTCGACGTTCGCCGTCGTCGCGGGGTTCCGCCACATCTCGGTGTGCATCGCGGGGGCGACGACCAGCGGCGCCGTGCTGGCCAGGATCGTGGTGCCGAGCAGGTCGTCCGACAGTCCGTGGGCGATCTTCGCGAGGGTGTGGGCCGTGGCGGGCGCGACGACGATCAGGTCGGCCTGCTGTCCGAGGGCGACGTGACGGACCTGGGCGACGTCGTCGAACACCGATGCGTGCACCGGATTGCGACTGATCGCCTCGAGCGTCGGTGCGCCGACGAAGCGCAGAGCGGCCTCGGTGGGGACGACGTGCACGTCGTGCCCGAGCAGCACGAACTCGCGCACGACCTGGACGGCCTTGTACGCGGCGATCCCGCCCGAGACGCCGACGACGACGGTCAGACGGTCGCCGGCGCCGCCCGCGGAGGGAGTCGGGGAGTGCGGGGTGGAGTCGTGCGTCACGGAGGGTGCCCTGTCGATCGATGCGGACGGTCGGCCGATCCGGTGCGGAATCGGTAGCGTTGCAGCTCCACGATGCCGCATCTCGTGGCCGCCCGTCTGAACGCCACCGGGTGACACCCCGCCCGGAGGTACCCCATGTGCACCGTCGTCGTCTCGATCGCGCCCGACACCGAGTGGCCCGTCGTGTTCTTCGGTCTGCGCGACGAGTCGCCCGACCGCCCGTGGGACGAGCCCGGTGCCTGGTGGCCCGACCTCGGCGAACGGGTCACCGGCGTCCACGACCGCGAGGCCGGCGGCGCGTGGCTCGCCGTGGCTTCCGGCCCCAGCCGGGCGAGCGTCGTGCTCAATCGTCACGAGGAGCCCGCCCCGCCGGCGGGCGGGTGGTCCACACGCGGTTCGCTCCCGCTGAGCGCCGCGGCCGACGGCGCGCTGCCGACCGGCCCGCAGCGCACGCGCACCTTCAATCTGCTGACGGCGGACGCAGGAGGCGCGATGCACTCCACCTGGGACGGCTCGGCCACCCGGTCCACGCGACTCGACCCCGGAGTGCACGTCCTGACCCATGCCGACCCCGACGATCGCCGCGTGCCCCGGGTCGAGCGCTGGCTGCCCCGGTTCCGCGCCGTCGCGCCTCCGTCCGGCCCTCTCTCCCCGGGCACGGAGGGCGAGGGCACCTGGACGGCCTGGCTCGATCTGCTCCGCGAGAGCAGCGGCCTGGCCGCGGACGACGACGACGCGCTCGTCCGGAGCGACCTGGTCGACGGGCACCTGTTCTCGTCGCTCTCCCTCAGCGCCGTGGCGGTCTCGGACGCCCGCGTCGCCCATCGGCACGTCCGGCTCGACGGCGCCCCCTCGGTCACGGCGGCCCTGGCCCGGCGCTGAGCATCCCCGTGCCGACCCGGAGGGCGTCCGACGGGAAAGTCATCGGGAGTCATCGGGAATCACGCCGCCGCCCGCGGCGTTAGGGTCGGGTGGCTCGTCCGACCCCCGAGCCGCCGCAAAGGATTCCCGTGAAGATCACCGCTCCCCGCTCCGTCCGTCGCCTCTCCGCCGCCGCCGGCGTCGTCGTCGCCGCCGCCCTGGCCCTGACCGCGTGCGCACCCGCCTCGACCGACGGCGTCGTCACCCGGACCGGCGACGCGACCGCCGACACGAGCGCGGCGAAGAGCCTGAGCGACATCCAGGACGCGGGCGAGATCGTCATCGGCACGGAGGGCACCTACCAGCCCTTCACCTACCACGAGGGCGGTTCGGGCGACCTCGTCGGCTACGACGTCGACGTCGCGACGGCCGTCGCCGAGAAGCTGGGCGTGACCCCGACGTTCGAGGAGACCCAGTTCGACGCGCTCCTCGCCGGGCTGACCGCGGGCCGCTTCGACCTCGTGGCCAACCAGATCTCGATCACCGACGAGCGCGAGGCGACCTACGACTTCTCGACGCCGTACACGGTCAGCCGGGGCGTCGTGATCACCGCGGCCGACGACTCGGACATCACCTCCGTCGCCGACCTGGCGGGGAAGACGACCGCGCAGTCGCAGTCGAGCAACTTCTACACCACCGCGAAGGACGCCGGCGCCGACGTCCAGATCGTCGACGGCTGGGCCCAGTCGGTCGCGCTGCTCGAGCAGGGCCGCATCGACGCCACGGTCAACGACGAGCTGACCTTCCTCGACTACGTCAAGACCAACCCCGACCAGGCCGACGGCATCAAGATCGCGGCCGAGACGGACGACGTCTCGCGATCGGCCTTCGCCACGACCAAGGGGAGCGACGACCTCGTCGACGCGATCGACGAGGCCCTGGCCGAGCTGAAGGCCGACGGCACCCTCGCTCGGATCTCCGACACGTACTTCGGCCAGGACGTCAGCGAGTAGGCGTGCAGTCCTCCCTCGACCTCTTCTGGCGGTCGCTCTGGCCGATCGTGTCGGGGGCGCTCGTCGCATCCATCCCGCTCGCCTTCGCGTCCATGGCGATCGGCCTCGTGATCGCCGTCGTCATCGCGTTGATGCGTCTGTCGGGCCAGGTGTGGCTGTCGGGCATCGCGCGTTTCTACACCTCGGTGATCCGCGGGACGCCGCTGCTCGTCCAGCTGTTCGTCGTCTTCTACGGCCTGCCGTCGATCGGCATCCGGCTCGACCCGTGGCCGAGCGCGATCATCGCGTTCTCGCTCAACGTCGGCGGGTACGCCGCCGAGGTCATCCGGGCCGCGATCCTCTCGGTGCCCAAGGGCCAATGGGAGGCCGCGCACACGATCGGCATGTCGCGCGGGCTCGCCCTCCGGCGGATCATCCTGCCGCAGGCCGCCCGCGTCTCGGTGCCCCCGCTGTCGAACACCTTCATCAGCCTCGTGAAGGACACCTCCCTCGCGAGCGTGATCCTCGTGGTCGAGCTCTTCCGTCAGGCGGAGCAGATCGCCACGGTCTCGAACCAGTTCCTGCTGATCTACCTCGAGGCCGCATTGGTCTACTGGGGGATCTGCCTCATCCTGTCGTTCGGGCAGGACGCGCTCGAGAAGAGATTGGACCGTCACGTTGCCCGCTGACGTCACCCCGCCCCGCTCCGCCGACGGGTCCGACGCCCCCGTCCTCTCCGTCCGGGGGCTGCGCAAGTCGTTCGGGTCGAACGAGGTCCTGAGCGGCATCGACCTGGACGTCCGCCGCGGTCGCGTCGTCGCCATCATCGGGCCGTCGGGGTCGGGCAAGACGACGGTGCTCCGGTCGCTCAACAGCCTGGAGGTGCCCGACGCCGGCACCGTCACCCTGTCCGACGGTCGCACGATCGACTTCGGGGCGACGGTCGGCAAGCGCGACCTCACGGCTCTGCGCGACCGCTCGTCGATGGTGTTCCAGCACTTCAACCTGTTCCCGCACCTGACGGTGCTGCAGAACGTCGTCGAGGGCCCGGTCCGGGTGCAGAAGCGGGACCCGAGGGAGGCGCGGGCCGAGGCCGAGACGCTCCTCGCGCGGGTGGGCCTCGCCGAGAAGGCCGACGCCTACCCGTCGGAGCTGTCGGGCGGCCAGCAGCAGCGGGTGGGGATCGTGCGCGCCCTGGCGCTGCGTCCCGAGCTGCTGCTCTTCGACGAGCCGACCTCCGCACTCGACCCCGAGCTGGTCGGCGACGTCCTGACGGTGGTGAAGGAGCTCGCGGACGACGGCTGGACGATGATCGTCGTCACCCACGAGCTCGAGTTCGCACGTCGCGTCGCCGACGAGCTGGTCTTCATGGCCGACGGGGCCGTCGTCGAGCGCGGAGCGCCCGCCGACGTGCTGTCCCGGCCTCGGGAGGCGCGCACGCAGCAGTTCCTCCGTCGAGTCCTCAAGCCGCTCGACGACTGACCGGTCGTCCCCTGCCAGGCGACCTGCGCCTCCTCGGCCCGACGACCGGGAGGCGCGGGTCGTCGCGCCCGCGGACGCGTCAGCCGAACAGGCGGTGGGACGCGATGCGCGCCCCCTCGCCGAGCGAGGCCAGCTTCGCGACCGCGATCTGCGGGTGGATGCGCCCGCCGAGACCGCAGTCGGTCGAGGCGATCACGTTGTCGGGGCCGACCACCTGCGCGAACCGCTCGATGCGGTCGGCCACCAGCTCGGGGTGCTCCACGACGTTCGTGGCGTGACCGACCACGCCGGGGACGATCTTCTTGCCGGCGGGGAGCTCGAGGTCGCGCCAGAGCTTCCACTCGTGCTCGTGGCGCGCGTTCGCCGCCTCGAACGAGTACGAGCCCGCGTCGATCTCGAGCATCAGGTCGGCGATGTGACGGAACTCGATGTCGGTCGTGTGCGGACCGTGCCACGAGCCCCAACACAGGTGGAACCGCACCTGCTCGGGCGGCAGACCGCGCAGGGCGTGGTTCAGCGCCTCGACGCGGATGCGGGTGAACGCCCGGTAGTCGTCGATGCTCGGCTCGGGGTTGATCTGGTCCCAGTTCTCGGCGATCGAGGGGTCGTCGATCTGCACGATGAGCCCGGCGTCCACGATGGCGCGGTACTCCTCGCGCAGCACCTCGGCCCAGGCCCAGATGTGCTCCTCGTCGCTGGCGTAGAAGTCGTTGGCGATGCGCGCACCGCTGCCGGGGGAGAGCGAGGTGATGAACGCCGACGACGTTCCTGCCGCGTCGAGACCCGCCGTGAGGTTGGCGATGTCGGAGGCGATGGCGGCCTGCCCGACGTATTCGAGCGGGCCGGTCGTGCTGGGGAACGGCGTCGCGCCCGAGCCCGTCCCGATGCCCGACGTCGGGTCGGTGTAGGCGTCGTGGAAGGTCTGCCAGTCGCGGCGGTCGGGGAACGACGTGAGCCGCACGTCGCCGGGGGAGGAGCGCACGGGCTCCTGGCTGAAGATGTCCGATCCGGTCAGCGACAGTCCTCCGACGCGCTGGAACGAGTACGACCACCAGGCCCCGTAGTCGACGGCGCTCGTCATGGCCTTGCCGTACTCGCCGTCGCCGACGATGGTGATGCCCAGCGCCTCCTGTCGCGCCACCAGATCGACGACGGCGTCGGTCAGCAGGGCGTCGAACTCGGGGGTCCGCTCGAGGGTGAAGCCGTCGTCCGCCAACCGACGGGCGTCGTTGGCGGCGATCAGCTCGGGGGTGCGGGGCAGGCTGCCGGCGTGGGTGGTCTCGATGCGCTCTGACGTCATGCGGCCATGCTGCTCGCTCGGGACGGGGACCGCCAGCGCTCCGTCATGCGGGGTCATGCGTCACGCGGGGTCATCCGCGCACCGATCGGGAACACGCCGTGGCGCGGCGCCGTTGGCTTCAGGTGCCGTCGATCCGCTCTCGTTAAGATCGATGCGAAAGGACACCGTGACCCAGACTCCGACAGACCCGACACCGGCCCGACTCTCCGACGACGAGGCGGTCCGCCTGCGCGCCGACTTCCCGATCCTCCGTCAGAGCGTGGGCGACGAACCCCTGGCGTACCTCGATTCCGGGGCGACGGCCCAGCGGCCGACGAGCGTGCTCGACGCCGAGCGCGCGTTCCTCGAGACGGTCAACTCGGCGGTCCACCGCGGCGCGCACACCCTGGCCGCTCTCGCCACGGAGGCCTTCGAGGACGCCCGGGCGACGGTGGCCGGCTTCGTCGGCGCCTCGGTCGACGAGATCGTCTGGACCGCGAACGCGACGGACGCCCTCAACCTCGTCGCGTACGGCTTCGCCAACGCCACGCACGGGCGCGGAGGCGCGGCCGCGCGCCGCTTCGCGCTGGACCCCGGCGACGAGATCGTCCTGACCGAGGCCGAGCACCACGCGAACCTCGTCCCCTGGCAGGAGGTCGCCGCGACGACCGGCGCCGTCCTCCGCTTCGTGCCCCTCGACGACGACGGCGTGTGGTCCGTCGACGACGCCCTCGCTCTGATCGGCGACCGCACCCGCGTCGTCGCGTTCGCGCACGTCTCGAACGTCACGGGTCAGATCGCGCCGGTCGAGGTGCTCGTCGAGGCCGCGCACGGCGTCGGCGCGTTCGTCGTGCTCGACGCCTGCCAGTCCGCACCGCACCGCCCCGTCGACCTCCCGGCCCTCGGCGTGGACTTCGCGGCGTTCTCCGGTCACAAGATGCTCGGACCGACCGGCATCGGGGTGCTCTACGGCCGGGCCGACCTGCTGAACGCGCTGCCGCCTTTCCGCACGGGCGGATCGATGATCACGACGGTCACCCTCGAGGGGTCCGACTTCCTCCCCGCCCCGCAGCGGTTCGAGGCGGGCACGCAGCCGGTCTCGCAGGCGGTGGCCCTGGCCGAGGCCGTGAGGTATCTCGAGGCCGTCGGCATGGACCGCGTCCGCGCCCACGAGGAGGAGCTCGCCGAGCGGCTCGTCGCGGGTCTCGCCGCCCTCCCCGGCGTCCGCGTGGTCGGCCCGCCCGCCGGGGTCCCTCGTTCGGGTCTCGCCAGCTTCGTCGTCGACGGCGTGCACGCGCACGACGTCGGCCAGTACCTCGACGCCGAGGGGATCGCCGTCCGGGTCGGGCACCACTGCGCCCAGCCGTTGCACCGTCGCCTCGGGGTGACGGCCACCACGCGCGCCAGCACCTACCTCTACACGACCGGCTCCGAGGTGGACCGGCTCCTCGACGCGGTCTCCCGAGTGCGTGCGTACTTCGGGGCCGATCAGGAGGCACGATGACGACCGCGCTCGACTCGCTCTACCAGCAGGTGATCCTCGATCACGCGAAGACGCGGCACGGCGACGGCGAGCTCCCGTCCGCCGACGCCGAGCACTTCGAGCGGAACCCCACCTGCGGCGACGAGATCACCGTGCGCGTGACCCTCGACGCGGCCTCGGGCCGGATCGACCAGCTCCGCTGGCAGGGCGCCGGCTGCTCGATCTCCATGGCCTCGGCCTCCGTGCTGAGCGAGCTGGCCCCGGGTCGCACGCTCGACGAGCTCCGCGAGCTGGTGGGCGAGTTCCGCACGATGATGCGCTCGCGCGGCGCCGGGGAGCCCGACGACGAGGTGCTCGGCGACGCCGTCGCCTTCCACGGGGTCTCGAAGTTCGTCATGCGGGTCAAGTGCGGCATGCTCGCCTGGGTCGCGGCCGAGGCCTGCGCGACGGAGCTCCTCGCCCGCTGACCCGCCGGGGGGACGAGCCGAGGAGGCGCGGTGCCAGGCCGTCGTGCCCCTCGCGCCCGTCTAAACTGGCGGGGCCCCTCCCACGTTAGGAACCTCACGACCGTGACAGATCAGCCCGCCCCCGCCGAATCCGCTTCGCCCGCCGCTCCTCAGACCGTCGAGGTGACCGAGACGACGACCGGCTTCGAGCTGTTCACGGATCGCACCGTCGTCGCGATCCGGGTCGGCGGCGAGCTCCGCGACCTGGCCGCCGAGCTGCACGCCGGCGACGTCGTCGACCCGGTCACGATCGACTCGGCCGACGGCCTCTCGATCCTCCGGCACTCGGCGGCGCACGTCATGGCCCAGGCCGTGCAGACGATCAACCCCGAGGCGAAGCTCGGGATCGGCCCGCCCGTCACCGACGGCTTCTACTACGACTTCGACGTGGCCGAGCCCTTCACCCCCGAGGATCTCAAGGCGATCGAGAAGGGGATGGACCGCATCATCCGTCAGGGCCAGCGCTTCCAGCGCCGTGTCGTGACCGACGACGAGGCGCGCGAGCTGCTGGCCGACGAGCCCTACAAGCTCGAGCTGATCGGCCTGAAAGGCGGTGCGTCCGGCTCCATCGGCGACGACGGGGAGTCCGTCGAGGTCGGCGGCGCCGAGCTGACCGTCTACGACAACGTCGACCCGAAGACCGGCGAGGTGATCTGGTTCGACCTCTGCCGCGGTCCTCACGTCCCGAGCACGCGCCTCCTCGGCAACGCGACGAAGCTGATGCGCGTCGCCGCCGCCTACTGGCGCGGCAGCGAGAAGAACAAGCAGCTCCAGCGGATCTACGGGACCGCCTGGCCCACCAAGGACGACCTGCGCGCCTACCAGGCCCGTCTCGAGGAGGCCGCGAAGCGCGATCACCGCAAGCTCGGAGCCGAGCTCGACCTCTTCTCGTTCCCCGACGAGATCGGCTCGGGTCTGGCGATCTTCCACCCCAAGGGCGGCATCATCCGTCGCGAGATGGAGGACTACTCGCGCAAGCGCCACGAGGTCGAGGGCTACGACTTCGTCTACACGCCGCACATCACGAAGTCGAACCTCTACGAGACCTCCGGCCACCTCGGCTGGTACGCCGACGGCATGTTCCCGGCCATGAAGCTCGACGAGGCCCGCAACGACGAGGGCGAGGTGACCCGCCAGGGCGCCGACTACTACCTCAAGCCCATGAACTGCCCGATGCACATCCTGGCGTACCGGTCGCAGCCCCGGTCGTACCGCGACCTGCCGATGCGGCTGTTCGAGTTCGGCACCGTCTACCGCAACGAGAAGTCCGGCGTCATCCACGGGCTCACCCGGGTCCGCGGCATGACCCAGGACGACGCGCACATCTTCACGACGCGCGAGCGCATGAAGGACGAGCTCACGGGCACGCTGAACTTCGTGCTCTCGCTGCTGCGCGACTACGGGCTGAACGACTTCTACCTCGAGCTCTCCACGAAAGACCCCGAGAAGTACGTCGGCGATGACGACGTCTGGGCTGAGGCGACCGAGACCCTGGCCGAGGTGGCCCGCGAGTCCGGTCTCGAGCTGGTCCCCGATCCGGGCGGAGCCGCGTTCTACGGCCCGAAGATCTCGGTGCAGGCCCGCGATGCGATCGGCCGCACCTGGCAGATGTCCACGGTCCAGCTCGACTTCAACCTGCCCGAGCGCTTCGAGCTCGAGTACGCGGCGGCCGACGGATCGCGGCGACGGCCCGTGATGATCCACCGCGCTCTGTTCGGGTCGATCGAGCGGTTCTTCGGCGTGCTCACCGAGCACTACGCCGGGGCGTTCCCGGTGTGGCTCTCGCCCGAGCAGGTCGTGGCGATTCCGGTCGCCGAGGAGTACGGCGACTACCTCGACGAGGTCGTCGCCCAGCTGCGGGCGAAGGGCGTCCGTGCCCGGGTCGACCACGGCGACGACCGGTTCCCGAAGAAGATCCGCACGCACACGAAGTCGAAGGTGCCCTTCCAGCTCATCGCGGGCGAAGAGGACCGCGCGGCGGGAGCGGTGAGCTTCCGGTACCGCGACGGATCGCAGGAGAACGGCGTTCCGGTCGCCGATGCGATCGCCAAGATCCTCACCGCCATCGAGACGAAGGCCCAGGTCTGACGATGGACGACACCGCGGCGGAGTCCTCCGCCGACTTCGCCGCGGTGCCCGACGCGTTCCAACGGCTGTGGACCCCGCATCGCGCCGTCTACGTCGGCCAGGGCCAGTCGGCGAACGACGACGACTGCCCCTTCTGCAGCGCTCCGACCAGGTCGGACGACGAGGCGCTGATCGTGGCCCGGGGGCGCCACGCCTACGTCGTCCTGAACCTGTTCCCGTACAACCCCGGTCACCTGCTGGTCTGTCCGTACCGGCACGTCGCCACGTACGACCTGGCCACGCCGGACGAGATCGTCGAGATCGCCCACCTGACGCAGACGGCCATGAGGGTCCTGACCGACGTGTCGCGCGCCCAGGGCTTCAACATCGGCATGAACCAGGGGCGCGTCGGGGGAGCGGGCATCGCCGAGCACCTGCACCAGCACGTCGTGCCGCGCTACGGCGGCGACTCGAACTTCTTCCCGATCATCGCCGAGACGAAGGCCGTGACGCGTCTCCTCGGCGACGTGCGCGACGCGGTCGCCGAGGCCTGGCCGACGGCCTCGTCGGCGTCGTCGGCGACGGCGTCCCCCGCACCCTGAACCGGCCCTAGAATGGAAGGCATCATGAGCGACACGACCCCCGCCTCCTCCTCGTCCTCCACCACCGGCTCGAGCCGCGTCAAACGCGGTCTCGCCGAGATGCTCAAGGGCGGCGTCATCATGGACGTCGTCAACGTCGAGCAGGCGAGGATCGCCGAAGACGCCGGGGCCGTCGCGGTCATGGCTCTCGAGCGCGTCCCGGCCGACATCCGGTCGCAGGGCGGCGTCGCCCGGATGAGCGACCCCGACATGATCGACGAGATCGTCGCGGCGGTGTCCATCCCGGTCATGGCCAAGGCCCGCATCGGCCACTTCGTCGAGGCGCAGATCCTCGAGACCCTGGGCGTCGACTACATCGACGAGTCCGAGGTGCTGAGCCCGGCCGACTACGTCAACCACATCGACAAGTGGAACTTCACTGTGCCCTTCGTCTGCGGTGCGACCAACCTCGGCGAGGCGCTGCGCCGTATCACCGAGGGTGCGGCCATGATCCGCTCCAAGGGCGAGGCCGGCACCGGCGACGTCTCCGAGGCGACCAAGCACATCCGCACGATCTCGAAGGAGATCGCGCAGCTGCGGGGCCTCAAGACCGACGAGCTCTACGTCGCCGCGAAGGAGCTCCAGGCCCCCTACGAGCTCGTCAAGGAGATCGCCGAGACCGGCAAGCTCCCCGTCGTCCTCTTCACCGCCGGCGGCGTCGCGACCCCGGCCGACGCCGCCCTGATGATGCAGCTCGGCGCGGACGGCGTGTTCGTCGGCTCGGGCATCTTCAAGTCGGGCAACCCGGCGGAGCGCGCGAAGGCCATCGTCAAGGCCACGACGTTCTTCGACGACCCCACGGTCGTCGCCGACGCGTCGCGCGGCCTCGGCGAGGCCATGGTCGGCATCAACGTGCCCGACCTGCCGGCGCCGCACCGCCTCGCCGAGCGTGGCTGGTAACGCGACGACGCCGGAGGCACGCACGCCCCGGGTGGGCGTCCTCGCCCTCCAGGGGGACTTCCGCGAGCACCTCGCCGTGCTCACGGCCCTGGGCGCCGAGGCCGTGCCCGTCCGACGAGCAACCGAGCTGGACGACATCGACGGTCTCGTCATCCCCGGCGGGGAGTCGAGCGTCATGGACAAGCTCTCCCGGATGTTCGATGTCGCGGACCCGCTCCGCGAGGCCATCGCCTCCGGCATGCCCGTCTACGGCACCTGCGCCGGCCTGATCATGCTCGCCGACCGCATCGTCGACGGCATCTCCGGCCAGCAGAGCCTCGGCGGCCTCGACGTCTCCGTCCGCCGCAACGCCTTCGGCTCGCAGACCGACTCGTTCGAGACGGATGTCGACGTGCCCGTGATCGGCGAGCCCCCGGTGCACGCCGTCTTCATCAGGGCTCCCGTCGTCGACGAGGTCGGTCCCGCCGCCACCGCCATCGGCGTGCTCGACGACGGCCGTGTCGTGGCTGTCGAGCAGGGCAACCTGATGGGCACGTCGTTCCACCCCGAGGTGACGAACGACTACCGGTTCCACGCCTACTTCCTCGACAAGGCCCGCGCCTGGGCGTCACGGTAGACTCGTCCAGACCCCCGTCAGCAGTCGAAGGAGCACCGTGTCCGGGCATTCCAAGTGGGCAACGACCAAGCACAAGAAGGCCGTCATCGACAGCCGCCGTGCCAAGTCGTTCGCCAAGCTCATCAAGAACATCGAGGTCGCGGCCAAGCAGGGCGGGGCCGACATGTCGGGCAACCCGACCCTGGTCGACGCCGTTCAGAAGGCCAAGAAGACCTCGGTCCCCAACGACAACATCGACCGTGCGATCAAGCGCGGTGCCGGTCTCAGCGGCGAGAGCGTCGACTACCAGACCATCATGTACGAGGGCTACGGCCCCAACGGGGTCGCGCTCCTGATCGAGTGCCTCACCGACAACAAGAACCGCGCCGCGGCGAACGTGCGCACCGTCATGTCGCGCAACGGCGGAACGATGGCCGACCCGGGCAGCGTCGCCTACAACTTCAGCCGCAAGGGCGTCATCGCCGTCATGAAGACGGGCGACCTCACCGAGGACGACGTCCTGACCGCCGTCCTCGACGCCGGAGCCGAAGAGGTCACCGACCGCGGCGAGGGCTTCGAGATCGTCACCGAGGCGTCCGATCTCGTCCCGGCCCGTTCTGCGCTCCAGGAGGCCGGCATCGACTACGACTCGGCCGACGTCGAGTTCGTCCCCGGGCTCAAGATCGAGGTCGATCTGGACACGGCGCGCAAGGTCTTCCGGCTCATCGACGCGCTCGACGACGACGACGACGTCCAGAACGTCTACGCCAACTACGACGTCCCCGCCGACGTCCAGTCGGCGCTCGACGACGACGACGAGTAGCAGGCGCCCGTGTCGCTCCGGGTGCTGGGCATCGACCCCGGTCTCACCCGGTGCGGCGTCGGGGTGGTCGAGGTCGACTCGACCCGACGGGCGACCCTGGTCGCCGTCGACGTCATCCGCTCGGCGGCGGACTCTCCGCTCGAGCAGCGGCTCCTGACCATCGGCCGTGGCATCGAGGCGCTGGTCGACGAGCACCGGCCCGACGCGATGGCCATCGAGCGCGTGTTCGCCCAGAACAACCTGCGGACGGTCATGGGCACGGCCCAGGTGAGCGGTCTGGCTCTGCGCGCAGCCGCCGAACGGTCCATCCCCGTCGCCCTGCACACGCCCTCCGAGGTCAAGGCCGCGGTCACCGGCTACGGATCGGCCGACAAGGCCCAGGTCGGTGCGATGGTCGCGCGCCTGCTCGGTCTGCGCGAGGCTCCGAAGCCCGCCGACGCCGCCGACGCGCTCGCGCTGGCCATCTGCCACGCCTGGCGTCGTGACGGGCTGGGGGGCGCGTCGTCGACGGCGGGTCCGGCGGCCGCCGGTCTCACCCCGGCGCAGCGGGCGTGGCGGGACGCCGAGAAGTCCCTCCGCACTCCTAGGCTGGGTGCATGATCTCGAGTGTGCGTGGCACCGTCCTGTCCGCTTCCGGGACGTCCGTCGTCGTCGAGGTCGGGGGAGTGGGTCTCCGCGTCGGCGTGACCCCCCAGGTCGCCCTGACGGTGTCGGTCGGCGACGTCGCGCGGCTGCACACCACGCTCATCGTGCGCGAGGACGACCTCTCCCTCTTCGGCTTCCTCGAGCTCGAGGAACTCGAGGTCTTCGAACTCCTGCGCAGCGTGACGGGCGTCGGACCGAAGTCCGCGCAGGGGGTGCTGGCCTCGCTCAGCCCGGCCCAGATCGCTCAGGCCGTCGCCGACGAGGACGACGCCGTCTTCCGCCGCGTCTCGGGCATCGGTCCCAAGACGGCCAAGCTGATCGTGCTGTCGCTCACCGGCAAGCTCGACGTCGCGCCGTCCGCTCCGACGGTGACGGCCGCCTCCACCACCGCGTCCGACGTCCTCGTCGCGCTCGTGGGTCTGGGCTGGTCCGAGCGCGAGGCCCAGTCGGCCATCGACACCGTGGTGGCCGACCGCGGACCGGACGTCGCCGTGGCGGTTCCGCAGCTGCTCCGCGCGGCCCTCGGTCACCTCGGGCCGCAGAAGTCGCTCGGTGCGCGATCGTGAGCGACGACGACATCACCCGGCCGACGGTGGAGTCCGACACCGAGCTCGCCTTCGAAGGCGCCCTCCGACCGGCGTCGCTGGCCGAGTTCGTCGGTCAGAAGAAGGTCCGAGGTCAGCTCGAGCTCCTGCTCAAGGCCGCCGCGATCCAGGGTCGGACCCCCGACCACATCCTCCTCGCCGGCCCTCCCGGGCTCGGCAAGACCACGTTGGCGATGATCGTCGCGCACGAGAGCTCGCGCCCGCTGCGGATGTCCTCCGGTCCGGCCATCCAGCACGCCGGCGATCTGGCGGCCGTGCTGTCGGCCCTCGTCCCCGGCGAGGTGCTCTTCATCGACGAGATCCACCGCATGGCGCGCTCGGCGGAGGAGATGCTCTATCTCGCGATGGAGGACTACCGCATCGACATCATGGTCGGCAAGGGGGCCGGAGCCACGAGCATCCCGCTCGAGCTGTCCCCCTTCACGCTCGTCGGCGCGACGACCCGCAGCGGCATGCTCCCCAACCCGCTGCGCGACCGCTTCGGGTTCACGGCCCACCTCGAGTTCTACGACGAGGCGGAGCTCACCGAGGTCCTCCGACGCGCGGCGGCGCTTCTCGGCGTCCGGATCGACGGCGCGGCACTCGCCGAGATCGCCGGCCGGTGCCGCGGCACGCCGCGCATCGCCAACCGGCTCCTCCGTCGGGTGCGCGACTTCGCTCTCGTCCACGGTCGAGAGGCCGATCTCGGGACCGTGCGTGAGGCGCTGGCCCTCTACGACGTGGACGACCTCGGTCTCGACCGCCTCGACCGCGAGGTGCTGTCGACCATCCTGCGCCGCTTCGACGGCGGACCCGTGGGCCTCAACACGCTGGCCGTCTCGGTCGGCGAGGAGTCCGACACCATCGAGTCCGTCGTCGAGCCGTTCCTCGTCCGGGTCGGGCTGGTCACTCGCACGCCCCGCGGACGCATCGCGACGCCCGAGGCCTGGCGGCACTTCGGCCTGACACGGGATTCAGGGGCCCTGTTCGGCGATGACCTATAATTCCTGCAGGCCAGTCGGCGCGAGGCAGTAACGAGGCCGCCGCCGCCCACACCCCACGAGTTTCGAAAGGCAGTTCCGCATGGACGCCACAACAATCATCATGGTCCTCCTTCTGGTGGTCCTCGTCTTCTTCATGTTCCGCAACAAGCGCAAGCGCGACAGCCAGCAGGCCGACCTCCAGCGCAAGATGGTGCCCGGCGTCGAGGTCATGCTGACCTTCGGCCTCTACGGGACCGTGGTCTCGATCGACGACGAGAGCAACGTGGCCGAGGTCGAGGTCGCCCCCGGCACCATCGTGAAGGTCCACCGTCAGACCCTCGGTCGGGTCGTCGACCCCGTCGTCGACGAGTCGGCCGACTCCGAGCGCGACGACGCCCTCGACGCACCGGTGGCGACGTCCGCCGACGCCGCCGACGTCTCGCCGGCCTACGGCGAACGCGTCGACGAGCCCCGCATCGACACCACGCCCTCCAAAGAGTCCGACAAGCCCACCGCCTGATGTCCGTCCGCCCGATCGTGATCTGACGATCGGGCTCGACCCCGCGCGCGCTCCTCCCGGGCGCGCGTTCCCATGAGAAAGCTGAGTTCCTCCGTGGCACGTTCGACCCCGGTGAAGAAAGCCATCCGCTCGCTGACCTGGCTTCTGGTCATCATCGCCGGACTGACCGCGCTGAACGGCACGGCGACCCTGCTGAACGACTCGGGCCGTGAGGGCTGGTGGAACGGCGCGAGCTGGGTGCCCGAGTTGGCCCTCGACCTCCAGGGCGGGACGCAGATCACCCTCGCCGCTCAATTGCAGAGCGGCGAGACGGTGTCCAGCCAGCAACTCGACCAGGCCGTCACGATCATCCGTCAGCGCATCGACTCGGCCGGGGTCTCGGAGTCCGAGATCACGAAGCAGGGCACCCAGAACATCGTCGTGTCGATCCCGGGCCGTCCCGACAACGCGACGCTCGAGCGCATCGAGGCCTCGGCGAAGCTCTCGTTCCGCCCGGTCCTGTTCACGGGCGCGGCATCGACCGCGGCGGTCGGAGGCGAGGGCGACGGTGCGACGGCCAGCCCCAGCGCGACGCCGTACACCCCGAACCCCGACCTCGAGAGCACGCCGACGACGTCGCCCACGAACGGGTCCGACCTCGCCTACATCACGCCTCAGCTGGCCGACGTCTACGAGAACTACGACTGCGCGGCCGACAACGACCTCGCCACGGCCCCCGACGACGAGCCGCTCGTCACCTGCTCGACCGACGGCACCTCGAAGTACATCCTCGGCCCGGTCGAGGTCCAGGGCAGCGACATCAGCGACGCCACGAACGGCCTCGCCACCGACTCCCAGGGCAACTCGACGAACACCTGGGCCGTCAACCTCGAATTCAACGGTCAGGGCAGCGATCAGTTCGCCGAGGTCACGTCGCGGCTGGTGTCGCTCCAGGCTCCGCAGAACCAGTTCGCCGTGACGCTCGACAACCAGGTCATCACGGCTCCGTCCGCCAACGCCGCGATCACCGACGGTCGCGCCCAGATCACCGGTCAGTTCACTCAGGACAGCTCGAAGTCCCTCGCCGACCAGCTGAAGTTCGGCGCCCTGCCCCTCAGCTTCTCGGTTCAGAGCAATGAGACCATCACCGCCACCCTCGGTCAGACGCAGCTGGTCAGCGGGCTCATCGCCGGCCTCATCGGGCTCATCCTGGTCGTCGTCTACTCGTTGATCCAGTACCGCGCCCTCGCGTTCGTCACGGTGCTCTCCCTCGTCATCGCGGCGGTCCTCACCTATCTGGTGATCGCGATCCTCTCGTGGCGAGAGGGTTACCGGCTCTCGCTGGCCGGGGTCACGGGTCTGATCGTCGCCATCGGCATCACCGCCGACTCGTTCATCGTCTACTTCGAACGAATACGCGACGAGCTCCGTGACGGGCGGATCCTGGAGAACGCGGTCGAGTCCGGCTGGAAGCGCGCGATCCGAACGATCGTCGCCTCCGACACGGTCAACTTCCTCGCCGCCATCACGCTCTTCATCCTCGCCGTCGGCAACGTCAAGGGCTTCGCCCTCACGCTGGGCATCACGACGGTGATCGACCTGATCGTCGTGTCGCTGTTCACCCACCCGATGCTGCAGCTCATCGCGCGGACCCGGTTCTTCGGGGAGGGCCACTCCTTCAGCGGTCTGAACCCCAAGGCCCTCGGAGCCGTCTACCGAGGTCGCGCCCAGTTCCGCGAGCCGGTGGTCGCCTCCGGTCGGAAGAGAGCCGGCGGACGCGAGGCGGTCATCAGGCAGACGATCGCCGAGCGCAAGGCCGCCGAGAAGAACACCCGCCCGGTCGACGAGTCGACTCGCGACGAAGGGAAGAACTCCTGATGGCCAGTTTCTCGAAATTCGGCAACGACCTCTACACGGGGGCGCGGTCCTACGACATCGTCGGTCGACGCAGGACCTGGTACTGGATCGCTGCTCTCGTGATCCTCATCTCGGTCACCGTGCCGTTCCTCCGGGGCGGCTTCCACTTCGGCATCGAGTTCACCGGCGGCTCGGAGTTCCAGATCGCCCAGCCCGCCGAGCTCGACCAGGACCTCGCAGCTCAGACCGTCGACGAGGTGGTCCCGAACTCCAACCCGCGGGTGACCCAGGTCGGCACCGACACGATCCGGGTGCAGACGTCTCAGCTCGAGGCGTCGCAGACGAACGACGTCGCGGCGGCGCTGGCCACGGCCTACGACGTCCCCGACGACCGCGTCACCTCGTCGTTCATCGGCGCGTCGTGGGGTGCGGACATCACCGGTCAGGCGATCAAGGGTCTCGTGATCTTCCTGATCCTCGCCGCCATCGGCATGACCCTCTACTTCCGGACCTGGAAGATGTCGCTCGCCGCCATGGCCGCACTGCTCCACGACCTCGTGCTGACCGCCGGCATCTACGGCATCGTCGGCTTCGAGGTCACACCGGCCGCCGTCATCGGGTTCCTGACGATCCTCGGTTACTCCCTCTACGACACCGTCGTGGTGTTCGACAAGATCCGGGAGAACACCGCCGAGGACGGCGAGGGGTCCCGGCGGACGTTCGGTCAGTCCATCAACCTCGCGATCAATCAGACGCTCGTCCGCTCGATCAACACGTCGGTGGTCGCGCTCCTCCCGGTCGCGGCGATCCTGTTCATCGGAGCCTTCGTCCTCGGGGCCGGCACCCTGCGTGACATCTCCCTGGCCCTGTTCATCGGCATCCTCGTCGGCACGTACTCGACGATCTTCATCGCGTCGCCCCTCTACGCGACCCTGCGTCTGCGGGAGCCGGACATCGCCAAGCGGGACGCCCGCAAGCGCGAAGCGGCCGAGAACGCCCTCGTGGACGCATCGTGAACGCCCGCGACGACCTCCCCGGGATCTCCGCCGCCGAAGCCGTGAGCCGCGTCGCTTCCGGCGCCCGCCTCATCGACGTCCGGGAGCAGTCCGAATGGGACGCCGGACACGCACCCGCTGCGCAGCTGATCCCGCTCTCCGAACTGGGCGACCGCGTCGACGACGTCCCCACCGACGAACAGGTGCTGATCGTGTGTCACGCCGGGATGCGCTCTCTTCGCGCCACGGCCGCACTCCGACGGGCCGGCATCGACGCGGTCAACGTCGAGGGCGGCATGCTGGCCTGGCGCGACGCCGAGGGGGAGCTGGTCAGCGAGACCGGCGCCCCCGCGTCGGTCGACTGATCCAGAGCGAGTAGCGTTGCCCGGGCGACCCCGCCGGGCACGGTGCAGCCGAACGTCCGGGGGAGCAGTCCGTCAGCACGAGAGCGAGGGTCGGTTGTGACCGAGATCACCACGAGCAAGAACGCCGCCTCGCCGGAGCCCGCCGGCAACACCGCCACTCTCCGCACGCTCCTGCCCCGGCTGTTCTCGCGCAGCCAACCCGCCGGTGCGGTCGACCGCCTGGTCAAGACGGTGAGGATGCATCACCCGAAGGCCGACCTCGTCGTCATCGAGCGCGCGTACTCGGTGGCCGAGAAGGCCCATCGCGGTCAGCTCCGCAAGAGCGGGGAGCCGTACATCACCCACCCGGTCGCCGTGGCCCAGATCCTGGCCGACCTCGGGATCGGCTCGAAGACCATCGCGGCCGCGCTGCTCCACGACACCGTCGAGGACACCGACTACACGCTCGCCATGCTGCAGAACGATTTCGGCGACGAGATCACGATGCTCGTCGACGGCGTCACCAAGCTCGACAAGCTGAAGTACGGCGACAGCGCCCAGGCCGAGACCGTCCGCAAGATGGTCGTCGCGATGTCGAAGGACATCCGCGTGCTGGTCATCAAACTGGCCGACCGCCTCCACAACGCCCGCACCTGGGGCTTCGTCGAGAGCGCTTCGGCCACGCGCAAGGCGACCGAGACGCTCGAGATCTACGCGCCCCTCGCCCACCGGCTCGGCATCCAGACCATCAAGTGGGAGCTGGAGGACCTCTCCTTCGCGGTGCTGCACCCGAAGCTCTACGTCGAGATCGACAATCTGGTCAAGCAGCGCACGCCTCAGCGCGAGCAGTTCGTCCAGAACGTCATCAACGCCGTGAAGTCGGACCTGAAGTCGACGAAGATCCGCGGCGACGTCGTCGGCCGCCCGAAGCAGTACTACTCGATCTACCAGAAGATGATCGTCCGAGGGCGCGAGTTCGACGAGATCTACGACCTGGTGGGCATCCGCGTCCTGGTGAACTCCCTCCGTGACTGCTATGCCGTTCTCGGGTCGATCCACGCCCGATGGAACCCCATCCCCGGCCGGTTCAAGGACTACATCGCGACGCCGAAGTTCAACCTGTACCAGTCGCTGCACACGACGGTCATCGGTCCGAAGGGGCGCCCGGTCGAGATCCAGATCCGGACGCACGAGATGCATCAGCGAGCCGAGTTCGGCGTCGCGGCGCACTGGAAGTACAAGCAGCGGATGAACGGCGGTCGGGACGACTCGGCACCGGGCGCTCGGACCGAGACCGACATGGCCTGGCTCGCCCACATCTCGGACTGGCAGGCCGAGACGGCCGACCCGGGCGAGTTCCTCGACAGCCTGCGCTTCGAGATCGGTGCGAAGGAGGTCTACGTCTTCACCCCGCAGGGCAAGGTCATCGGCCTGCCGTCGGGAGCGACACCCGTCGACTTCGCCTACGCCGTGCACACGGAGGTCGGTCACCGGACCATGGGCGCGAAGGTGAACGGCCGCCTCGTCCCGCTCGAGAGCGCTCTCTCGAGCGGCGACGTGGTCGAGGTGTTCACCTCGAAGAACCCGGACTCCGGTCCGAGCCAGGACTGGCTCACGTTCGTCAAGAGCCCGCGCGCGCGGAACAAGATCCGTCAGTGGTTCACCAAGGAGCGTCGCGACGAGGCGATCGAGCAGGGCAAGGACGCCATCGCGCGGGCCATGCGGAAGCAGAATCTCCCGCTGCAGAAGCTGATGAACCAGGACAGCATCGCCGAGGTGGCCGCCCTCCTGAGGTACGACGACGTGTCGAGCCTCTACGCGGCGGTCGGCGAGGGGCACCTGTCGACGCAGTCGGTCATCGAGAAGATCCTGTCGGCCGTCCAGCAGCAGACGGAGGTCGAGGAGGGCGAGTTCGAGTTCCCGAGCAAGGGCGCCACTCGGCCGCTCCGCAACAGCGACTCCGGCGTGCTGGTCCGCGGCGCACCGGACATCCTCGTCAAGCTCGCGAAGTGCTGCACGCCCGTTCCCGGCGACCAGATCGTCGGCTTCGTCACACGCGGACAGGGTGTCAGCGTGCACCAGGCGACGTGTCACAACGTCCAGAGCCTGATGAACGAACCCGAGCGCATGATCGACGTCGAATGGGCGCCCTCGTCCAAGAGCGTCTTCCTCGTGCAGATCCAGATCGAGGCCCTCGACCGCAGCGGACTCCTCTCGGACGTCACGCGCGTGCTGAGCGAGCACCACGTGAACATCCTGTCCGCGAGCGTCTCCACCTCCGACGAGCGGCTGGCCCTCAGCCGCTTCGTGTTCGAGATGGGCGACACCACCCACCTCGACCGGGTGCTGAACGCCGTGCGTCGCATCGATGCCGTCTACGACGTCTACCGGGTGAGCGCGGGCTGACGCGGACGCTCCGTGGTGCCACCGGGACGTCTCGTCACGGCCCGGCGGCCCGGATCGTCACGGTCCGAGGGGATCGACGACCGACCGCAGTCGTGCCCACGCGCGCACCCTGTTCGGCAGCCGTGCATGGCGGTCGATGAGCCGCCTGAGCTGCGGTGCGCTGATCGCGTGGGCCCGGATCAGATGACGCACGCGACGCTCGTCGAGGGGAGTCCAGGTCGACGACCTCGCGATGTCGAGCGCCGTGCGGCAGGGGGTCGTGACGCGGATGCCCGCCAGGTCGACGACCTCGTCGTCCGCGATGACCATCTCGCTGATCGCGACCCTCGAGGTCCTGTCCCGGTGTCGTGCGTCAGGGGGCACGATCCCGTGATGGCGCCACGGTGCCGTGCCTGACGCCATCCAGATCCACGCCGCGGTGTCACGGGCCGCCACGACGTGCCGCTCGAACAGCACCGTCACCGAGGAGGCGCGGATGCGGGGGTCGTCGACGGTCGCGATCTCGGCCCAGGCGTCCCCGACGGCGTAGAGGTCGCCGTCGAGGGTCGCGGCGCGGAGATCGACCTCGGGCAGGTCGGCGGTGGTCAGGAGCCGGAGAGGAGACGGATGCACGCTGACAGCCTGGCCGACGGTCACCGCGACGACGAACCGCCCGCCTCTCCTTGTGGAGAGACGGGCGGTCCGGTCGATCGCGGGTCAGGCGCCGAGGGCGTCGAGCCAGACCTTGCGGGCGTCGAGCGCCTCGCGGGCGTCCTTGACCTTGCGGGCGTCACCCGTCGCCTCGGCGGCGGCGAGCTCGTCCTCGAGCTTGGTGATGGCGTCCTGCAGCTGGCTGGCGAGGCCCTCGGAGCGGGCCTTGCGCTCCGGGTTGTTCTTCTGCCAGTGCTCTTCGTCGAGGACGCGCACGTGCGACTCCACCTTGCGCAGTCGGTCCTCGACCGAGCGCAGCTGCTCGCGCGGAACCCGGCCGATCTCGTCCCAGCGGAGCTGGATGGAGGTGAGGGCCTCGCGAGCGGGGACCCGGTCGGTCACGGCGAGGATCTTCTCGGCCTCGTCGAGGAGCTCGAGCTTCTGGGCGAGGTTCGCCTCGTACTCGACGTTGTCCTGCGCGGCGACCTCGCTCTTCGCGGCGTAGAGGACGTCTCCGGCGCGCTTGAAGCGCGCCCAGAGGGCGTCGTCGTACTTCTTGCCGGCGCGTCCCGCGCGCTTCCAGTCGTCGAGGAGGCGGCGGTACTCGGGGATGCCGTCGGCGCCCTTGCCGGCGAGGGCGTCGGCGGAGTCGACGAGGGCCTGCTTGCGCTGACGCGCCTCACGGTGCGTCGAGTCGAGCTCGGCGTAGAAGGCCTTGCGGTTCTGATCGATGGTCGACCGTGCGGCACGGAAGCGCTTCCAGAGCTCGTTGCCCTCGCCCTTCGGGATGCGAGGGCCGTCCTGCTGATGCTTCTGCCACCGCGAGAAGATGTCGTCGATGGTCGCGGTGACCTGCTTCCACTGCACCCGGGCCGGGTCCTGGGCGGCGAGCGTCTCGGCCTCGACGACCAGGGCCGTGCGCACGGCGACGGCCTCGGCCAGCGCCTCCTGGGCCTCGGCGCTCTGCTTCTGCGTCAGCTCGCCCACCGTCGAGTCGAGCGCGCCGACGCGTGTCCGCAGCTTCTCGAGGTCGCCGACGGCGCTGGGCTCGATGAGGAGCTCCTTCAGGTGCTTCACCGTCTTGCTGACGTCGGACGCGGAGGCGCCGCGCGCCACGCGCTGCTCGAGCAGCGTGACCTGCCCGTTCAGCTCGGTGTACTTGCGTTCGTAGTAGGCGAGCGCCTCGGCGGGCGTCGCGTCGGGGTATTGACCGACGGCGCGTTCGCCGTCGGACTCGCGGACGTAGACGGTGCCGTCGTCGTCGACGCGGCCCCAGGGTGCCTGATCGTCAGTAGCCACTGTTGTCCCTTGCTGGATGTGCTCGTCACAGAGCCCAGGACGGGTCTCGGCGATGGGTCCCCAGCCTATTGCACGGTCGACGACCGCGGCCTACTCGATGGACGCCGCCGTGATGGTCGTGTCGACGACGGGTGCTCCGTCGGTGGTCTGCGAGGCGCCCTCGGGCTGCACCACCCCGGCGTCGGCGACGTTCGCCACGAGCTGGTCGAGTCCGTCCGTCACCGAGCCGACGATCGTGTAGCCGCCGGTCGAGGCGTCGAGATACGTGTCGCCGTAGGTGATGAAGAACTGGGTGGACTGCGAGTTCGGGTCGCTGCCCCGGGCCATGGCGATAGTCCCGGCGGGATAGAGGCCGTCGCTCGGCACGTTCTCGAGGGGCCCGAAGGTGAACCCGGCGTCGCCCGTGCCGTCGCCGTTCGCCGACCCGCACTGGAGGAACTCGGCCGAGTCGGCGTCGCTCAGCCGGTGGCAGGCGGTGCCGTCGTAGAAGCCTTGCTGGATCAGATCGATGACGACGGAGGCGGCCTGCGGGGCCTTCTCGCCGTCGAGGCTGATGGCGAGCTCGACGTCGTCGTTGAGGTCGAGCTCGCCCGTCCAGACGCGATCCTCCGCGATGTCCGAGCTGGGGACGTCTCCCGTCGAGGTCGCCGACGCGCTGGGGGAGGGGGTGGGCGAGGAGGACGCCTCGGGGGCGCCCGGCCCGGAGGTCGTGTAGACGACCTGGGTGACGACGGCCAGCGCGATCACGACGAGGACCGCCGCGGAGGCGATCACGTTGTCCCGGCGGCGGCGGCCCACCTGCGCGGAGTGGACCTTCTGTCGGGCGTTGTACCGCCGAAGCCTGTCGCGTGCCTCACGGTCGTCTCTGCTCGGTGCCACGTGTCCTCCATGCCCGTATCGATCTCGAACCGAACTGTATCGGAGCCTCGACGGGGGTCGTCGTCGGTGGCCCGGTCTAGCATGGGTCCCCATGAGCCCGCTCCCGCAGAGCTCGACCCCACTCGCGGTCCGCATGCGCCCCACCAGCCTCGACGAGGTCGCCGGGCAGCGGCACCTCCTCCGCCCGGGATCGCCCCTCGTCACCCTGGCCTCCGACGTCTCGGGCGAGCAGGGTGCGGTCTCCGTCATCCTGTGGGGGCCTCCGGGCACCGGCAAGACCACCCTCGCCCAGGCCATCGCGCACAGCTCGGGCCGGCAGTTCATCGAGCTCTCCGCGGTCACGGCCGGGGTGAAGGACGTCCGTCAGGTGATGGAGAAGGCGCTGACCAACCGCGACCTCTACGGCACCACCACCGTCCTCTTCCTCGACGAGATCCACCGGTTCACCAAGGCGCAGCAGGACGCCCTGCTGCCCGGCGTCGAGAACGGCTGGGTGATCCTCATCGCCGCGACCACCGAGAACCCCTCGTTCTCGGTCATCACGCCTCTGCTGTCCCGGTCGCTGCTGCTGACCCTCGAGCAGCTCAGCGACGACGATCTCGGCGACCTGGTGCGACGAGCCGTGCACGACCCGCGCGGGCTCGGAGACACCGTCGTCCTGGACGACGAGGCCCTCGCGACGATCGTGCGACTCGCCTCGGGCGACGCGCGCCGTGCGCTGACGGCCCTCGAGGCCTCCGCCCAGTCGGCGGCGGCCGCGAGCCTGCGACCTCCGTCCGAGCAGGGGGCGGACGCCGGGGCCGACTACGATCCCGACGCCGAGTACGACGACGATCCCGACGACGCCCGCCCGATCATCACCGCCGAGACGGTCGCGCAATCGGTCGACCGGGCGCTGCTGCGCTACGACCGGAACGGCGACGAGCACTACGACGTCATCAGCGCGTTCATCAAGTCGATCCGGGGCTCCGACGTCGACGCCGCTCTCCATTACCTCGCCCGCATGATCGAGGCGGGGGAGGACCCGCGCTTCATCTGTCGACGGGTCATCGTCTCGGCCGGAGAGGACATCGGCATGGCCGATCCGAACGCCCTGACGGTCGCCGTCTCCGCCGCGACGGCCGTCCAGATGATCGGGATGCCCGAAGGCCGCATCCCGCTCGCCGAGGCGGTCGTCTACCTCGCGACCGCCCCCAAGTCGAACCGGGCGTACTCCGCGCTCGACGCCGCGATCGCCGACGTCCGGGCCGGGAAGGCCGGCCGGGTGCCGAAGCACCTGAGAGACGCGCACTACCCGGGGGCGAAGCGCCTCGGGCACGGCAAGGGCTACCGCTACGCGCACGACTCGGAGTTCGGCGTGGTCGAGCAGCAGTACCTGCCCGACGAGCTCGTCGGGCACGAGTACTACGATCCCACCGCGAACGGGAACGAGCGCGACGTCGCCGCCCGACTCGAGAAGCTCCGACGCATCACCCGCGGCCACTGATCCCGGTCGCGACACGCGTCCTCCAGGCGCTTCGCATGGGCCCGGTTCGTCCTGTATGCTCGTGGGGTTGCCTGTTCTCGGGCGTCGACGCGCGGCTGCTGACGACGACCCGATCAAGGTGAGCCGACCTGTAGCCGGTCGCCACCGCGGCACTCACCCCTCTTGTTACGCCGCTCGGCGCTCGCGCGCTGGGGCGGTCCATGACGAACCTCCGACAAGAAAAAGGAACAAGTGTCCACCAAGTCACGTACCCGCAGCAAGACCCGTCTGTCGCGTGCCCTCGGCATCGCCCTGACCCCGAAGGCCGCACGCTACCTCGAGAAGCGTCCGTACGCTCCGGGCGAGCACGGTCGCACCAAGCGCAAGGCGGACAGCGACTACGCCGTCCGTCTGCGTGAGAAGCAGCGCCTGCGCGCCCAGTACGGCATCCGCGAGGCTCAGCTCAAGATCGTCTTCAACGAGGCTCGCAAGGCCTCCGGCCTGACCGGTGAGAACCTGGTCGAGCTCCTCGAGACGCGTCTCGACGCGCTGGTCCTGCGTGCCGGTTTCGCCCGCACCACGGCCCAGGCCCGCCAGATGGTCGTGCACCGTCACATCCTCGTCGACGGCAAGCTCGTTGACCGTCCCTCGTTCCGCGTCAAGCCCGGTCAGATGATCCACGTCGCGGCCAAGAGCGAGAAGATGGAGCCCTTCCAGGTCGCAGCCGCCGGCGGTCACGTCGACGTCCTGCCCAAGGTCCCCGGCTACCTCGAGGTCGAGATCGACAAGCTGCAGGCCCGCCTCGTGCGACGCCCGAAGCGCGTCGAAGTCCCCGTCACCTGCGAGGTCCAGCTCGTCGTCGAGTACTACGCCGCCCGCTAGTCACCCGCACGACAGCACTCCGAGGGAGCGCGCCACGATCCGTGGCGCGCTCCCTTCGTCGTCGGCGGACCGTGCCGCGCAGGCGGGTAAGCTGACGTGTCGTCCCGTGCGCCGTCCGCACGACATCCGTGAGGAGTCCCCGTGAAGAGCCTGATCCTGCTGACCGTCGGCGTCGTCGCCGGCTTCGCCCTGGCGCACCAGTACAACAAGACGCCCAGCGGCCGCCGCTTCTTCGGCGGGCTCGACGGCAGCCTCACCTCGTTCCGCGCCGCCGTCGTCGACGGGTACCGCGCCCGGGAGGCCGAGCTGCGTTCCGACGACGCGAGCTGACCGCCCGCTCGCTCCGCGCCTCCTCGTCGCCCCACCACCTCGATCACCCACCCGGAGAACCATGCAGACCGCCGAGATCCGCCGCCGTTGGCTCGACTACTTCGGAGACCGAGGCCACACCGTGGTCCCCTCCGCCTCCCTCGTCAGCGACGACCCCAGCCTGCTCTTCACGGTCGCGGGCATGGTCCCGTTCATCCCGTACCTCACCGGTCTCGTCCCGACCCCGTACCCCCGAGCGACCAGCGTCCAGAAGTGCATCCGCACCAACGACATCGAAGAGGTCGGCAAGACGCCCCGCCACGGCACGTTCTTCCAGATGAACGGCAACTTCTCGTTCGGCGACTACTTCAAGGAGGAGGCGATCGGGTACGCCTGGGAGCTCCTGACGTCGAGCGAGGAGGCCGGGGGGCTGGCCTTCGACCCCGCCGACCTCTGGGTGACCGTCTACGAGGAGGACGACGAGGCCATCGCCCTCTGGAAGAAGATCGCGGGCCTGCCCGACGAGAGGATCCAGCGGCTCGGCAAGGACACCAACTACTGGCACACCGGGCAGCCGGGCCCGGCCGGCCCGTGCTCCGAGATCTTCTTCGACCGCGGTCCGGCGTTCGGCGCCGACGGGGGACCGGCGACCGACGACGACCGCTACGTCGAGATCTGGAACCTCGTGTTCATGCAGTACCAGATCGAGAACGTGCGATCGAAGGTCGACTTCGACATCGTCCGCGAGCTCCCGAACAAGAACATCGACACCGGGATGGGCCTCGAGCGCGTCGCGTTCCTCAAGCAGGGCGTCGACAACATGTACGAGATCGACCAGGTCCGGCCGGTGCTCGACAAGGCGGCCGAGCTCTCCGGTCGCCGGTACGGAGCGGTCCACGACGACGACGTGCGGATGCGCGTCATCGCCGACCACGTCCGCAGCTCCCTCATGCTGATGTCCGACGGCGTCCGACCGTCCAACGAGGGTCGCGGCTACATCCTGCGCCGGCTCCTCCGTCGCACCGTGCGCTCCATGCGCCTGCTCGGAGTCGAAGGGGCGACGTTCCCGCAGCTGTTCCCCGAGTCGCGTGACGCGATGAAGTCGGCGTACCCCGAGGTCGAGACCGACTTCGACCGCATCTCCCGTCTCGCCTACGCCGAGGAGGAGACCTTCCTCCGGACGCTCGCCGCCGGGACGACCATCCTCGACGAGGCGGTCGTGACGACCCGTGCGTCGTCCACGGGGGCGACACCGCGCCTGGCGGGGGACACCGCGTTCCTGCTGCACGACACGTTCGGCTTCCCGATCGACCTCACCCTCGAGATCGCCGCGGAGAACGGACTCGACGTCGACCGTTCGGCGTTCGACTCGCTCATGTCCGAGCAGCGGGCCCGCGCCAAGGCCGACGCCAAGTCGCGCAAGGTGGCGCTGGCCGATCTCAGCGTCTACAGCGACTTCCGCGCCAAGGGTGAGACGGTCTTCACCGGCTACGACGTGCTCGACACGCCCACCCGGGTGCTCGGCATCATCGTCGACGGCGTCTCCGCCGATCGTGCCGTCGCGGGCGACATCGCCGAGGTCATCCTCGCCGAGACCTCGCTGTACGCCGAGTCCGGCGGCCAGGACGCCGACGCCGGCACCATCGTCGGGGCCGGCTTCGACCTCGAGGTGCTCGACGTGCAGAAGCCGGTCAAGGGGCTGATCAGCCACCGGGTCCAGGTCCGTTCCGGCGAGGTGGGGGTGGGCGACTCCGCCACCAGCGTGGTCGACCCCGTCTACCGACGAGGAGCGACGCAGGCGCACTCCGCGACCCACCTCATCCACGCCGCGCTCCGCGAGGTCCTCGGACCGGAGGCGCACCAGGCCGGCTCGTACAACAAGGCCGGTTACATGCGCCTCGACTTCAACTGGAACCAGGCGCTCAGCCCGGCCACGCGCGGAGAGATCGAGGAGATCGCGAACAACGCCATCCGCGACGACCTGCCCGTGGTGACCCGGGAACTGGCCCTCGACGAGGCGCGGTCGATGGGCGCCATGGCGCTCTTCGGCGAGAAGTACGGCGAGACCGTCCGCATGGTCGACATCGGCGGCCCCTGGTCTCGCGAGCTCTGCGCCGGGACCCACGTCGGCTCGAGCTCGCAGGTCGGACTCATCAACCTCATCAGCGAGACGTCGGTCGGCTCGACCAACCGTCGCGTCGAGTCGCTGGTCGGGCTCGACGCCTTCCGGGAGTTCGCCAGCGAGCGGGCCATCGTGGCGCAGCTGACGTCATCGCTGCGGGCGCCGCGCGAGCAGCTCGCCGATCGCGTCGGGGACCTCGTCGCCAACCTCAAGTCGGCCGAGAAGCGGATCGCCGAGTTCGAGCGCGCCCAGCTGTCCACCCGCGTGCCCGCCCTCCTCGAGACCGCCACGACGATCGGCGACCTCACGGTCGTGGCGCAGACCGTCGGGGCCCTCCGCTCCACCGACGACCTCCGCTCCCTCGTGACGTCGGTCCGTGAGCGACTCGGCTCCCACTCCGCGTCGGTCGTCGCGCTGGCCGCCGACGTCTCGGGCAAGCCCGCGGTGATCGTGGCCACGACGGAGTCCGCACGAGGTGCCGGCGCTCGCGCCGGTCAGCTCGCCAAGGGCGCGGCCGCCGTGCTCGGCGGGGGCGGAGGCGGAAAGGACGACCTCGCCCAGGGCGGCGGTTCGGACGTCGGAGCCATCCCGCAGGCGCTGGCCGGCATCGTCGCCGCCCTGCGGGGCTGAGTCCCGCATGCGAGAAGGCGTCCGGATCGGCGTCGACGTGGGCAGGGCCCGCATCGGCGTCGCCCGGACCGACCCGCACGGGATGATCGCGACGCCCGTCGAGACCGTGCCCCGCGCCTCCTCGGGATCCGACGACGTCGCGACGATCGTCGGCCACGCCGTCGAGCTCGCGGCCGTCGAGATCGTGGTCGGGCTCCCGCTGTCGTTGTCGGGACGCGACACGCCGTCGACGGCGGACGCCCGGCACTTCGCCGACGCCCTGGCCGCGGCCTCGTCCGTCCCCGTCCGCCTGGTGGACGAGCGCCTGTCTACCGTCAGCGCCCAGGGTGCACTCCGCGCCTCCGGACGCAAGGGCAGGAGACAACGATCCGTCATCGATCAAGTGGCCGCTGTTATCATCGTCCAGCATGCGCTCGACCTCGAGCGATCGAGTGGTCGCCCACCCGGTCAGCTCGTGAGCGCCCCCGACGCCGATGAGGGCGGCGGAGCCGAACCCGACACCGACGAAGGACGTTGATTCGTGGCCGACGACCCCCAATGGGACGACATCTTCTCGTCCCAGCCGAGCACCGACCCGCCGAGACGCTCCGCGGACGCGGATCCTCCGACGGACGAGGCGCCGCCCGTCGACCGGCAGGTCGCCTCGACCCGGCGCGAGCAGCGTGAGCGCGAGCGGACGCCCGCTCCCCGAGCGGAGCGCGAGCCGCGCACCCGCCGTGGACGCGGATCCGACGAGCCCCGTCCGAAGGGCCGTCACCGGGGCACGATCATCCTCGTGTCGATCCTGGTGGTCGTCCTCGCCGGCGGGACGGCCGGCGTCGTGGCCGCCTGGGGCGCCGTCGCGCCCCTCGTCGCCAAGATCACGGGCGACGACGCCCCCGCCGACTTCACCGGTGGCGGCAACGGCACGGAGGTCGACTTCGCGATCGTCGACGGCCAGGTCGGCTCCGACATCGCGGCGAACCTCGCCGACAGCGGCGTCACCAAGAGCTACGAGGCGGCGTACGCGATCCTCCTCGCCGACACCACCCTGACGTTCCAGCCCGGCACCTACTCCCTGCAGCAGGAGATGAGCGCGCAGTCCGCGATCGACGCCCTGCAGGACGACGCGAATCGGATCGTCAACCGCCTCGTCATCCCCGAGGGGACGGCTGCGGTCGACATCTACAGTCTGCTCTCCCAGGCGACCGACATCCCCGTCGACCAGATCACCGCCGCAGCGCAGGATCCCGCCTCGTTCGGGCTGCCGGCGTCCGCCACCTCCCTCGAGGGGTACCTGTTCCCCGCCACCTACGACCTCGACCCGACGCTCGACGCGCACGGATACCTGCAGCTGATGGTCGACACCCAGGTGGCACGACTGACGGCACTCGGCGTCCAGCCGGCCGACTACGAGAAGGTCATCACCCTCGCCTCCATCGTCCAGCGGGAGGCCGGACTCGCCGCCGACTACCCCAAGGTGGCCCGGGTCTTCCAGAACCGCCTCGACGACGGGATGCTCCTGCAGTCGGACGCGACGGTCGCGTACGGGACGGGCAACACCCATCGGGTCACCACGACCGACGAGGAGCGCGGCGACGCCTCGAACCTCTACAACACCTACGTGCACGAGGGGCTGCCCGTCGGGCCGATCTCGAACCCCGGCGACCTGGCGCTCAACGCGGCCGTCAACCCCGCCGACGGCACCTGGCTGTACTTCGTCACGGTGAACCTCGACTCGGGCGAGACCACGTTCTCGACGACCTTCGCCGAGCATCAGGTGGCCGTCGCCCAGTGGCAGGCCTGGATGCGCGAGCACCCCGAGTACCAGTAGGCGATCGCACCGCCGTGAGCGCGCCCCCGGTCGACGACCGGGGGCGCGCTCACGCTGTGGGAGGATTGTCCCCATGCTTCGTTGGTTGACCGCAGGGGAATCGCACGGCCCCGAGCTCATCGCCGTCCTCGAGGGGCTGCCCTCGGGGGTGCCCGTCTCGATCGACGCCCTCCGCGCGGATCTCGCGCGCCGCAAGCTCGGCTACGGTCGCGGCTCCCGCATGAAGTTCGAGCAGGACGAGCTGCACCTGTCCGGCGGCGTCCGTCACGGACTCACGATGGGCAGCCCCGTGGCCATCCGGGTGGGCAACACCGAGTGGCCGAAGTGGGTCGAGGTCATGAACCCCGAGCCCGTCGAGGTCAGCGAGGCGTCGCGGGGGCGCAGCGCGCCCCTCACGCGCCCGCGTCCGGGTCACGCGGACCTCGTGGGCATGCAGAAGTACGACTTCGACGAGGCCAGGCCGATCCTCGAGCGCGCCAGCGCCAGAGAGACCGCCGCGCGCGTCGCCCTCGGCGCCGTCGCCCGGTCGTTCCTCGCCGAGCTCGGCATCGAGCTGGTCAGCCACACCCTGTCGATCGGGCCGGTCCGCGTGCCCGAGGGCGCGCCCGTCCCCGTCCCCTCCGACGTCGACCGGCTGGATGACGATCCGCTGCGCTGCTTCGACGAGGCCACCAGCGCGCGCATGGTCGACGAGGTCGAGTCGGCCAAGAAGGACGGCGACACGCTCGGCGGCGTCGTCGAGGTGCTGGCCTACGGCGTCCCCCCGGGGCTCGGATCGCACGTCCACTGGGACCGCCGACTCGACTCGCAGCTCGCGGCGGCGCTCATGGGCATCCAGGCCATCAAGGGGGTCGAGGTCGGCGACGGCTTCGAGACCACCAGGAGGCGCGGGTCCGTCGCCCACGACGAGCTCCACCGCACCGGCGGGGTCATCTCACGCGACACCGACCGTGCCGGCGGCACCGAGGGCGGCATGAGCACGGGTACCGTGCTCCGCGTCCGCGCCGGAATGAAGCCGATCGCCACCGTCCCCCGTGCCCTGGCCACCATCGACGTCACCAGCGGCGAGGAGTCCAAGGCGCATCATCAGCGTTCCGACGTCTGCGCCGTCCCGGCGGCGGGCGTCGTCGCCGAGGCGATGGTCGCGCTCGTGCTCGCCAACTCCGTGCTCGAGAAGTTCGGCGGCGACTCGCTCGGCGAGACCCGACGCAACCTGCAGGGCTACCTCGCCGCGATCCCCGAGAACCTGCGGACTCAGCCGGCGTCCGCCGACCAGTGACCTCCCCGGGCCCGGTCGTCCTGATCGGCCCGATGGGCGCGGGCAAGACGAGCATCGGCAAGAAGCTCTCCCGACGTCTCGGCGTCGCGTTCCGCGACAGCGATCGCATCGTGGTGCAGCGCCACGGGCCCATCGCCGATCTCTTCGCCGGCCACGGCGAGGAGCACTTCCGCGAACTCGAACGCGACGCCGTCGCCGACGCCCTCGCCTCCGACGGCGTCGTGTCGCTGGGCGGGGGAGCGGTCCTCGACGAGACGACCCGCGCCTCCCTGGCTCCTCTCCCGGTCGTGCTCCTCACGGTCTCGCCCGAGGCCGTGGAGGCGCGCCTGGCCGGCAGCTCCCGTCCGCTCCTCCAGCGCGGCGGGATCGACGCGTGGCGCGCGATCGCCGCCGACCGCGACCCCGTCTACCGAGAGCTCGCCTCGGTCGTCGTCGACACGTCCCACCGGCCGGTCTCGGCCGTCGTCGACGACATCGTCACCTGGCTCGACACCGAAAGAGGCACCGCATGACCGACGCGACCCCCACCACGACCATCCGGGTCGGCGGCGACGCCCCCTACGACGTCCTCGTCGGGCGCGGTCTCGTGCGCGAGCTCCCCGGGCTCCTGCCTCCGCAGGCGAAGAAGGTGCTCATCGTGCACGCGCCGACGCTCGGGCGCAAGGCGAACGACGTCCGCGAGACCCTGATCGAGGCGGGGTACGAGGCGATCATCGCCGAGGTGCCCGACGCCGAGGACGCCAAGCGCGTCGAGGTCGCCGCGTTCTGCTGGCAGGTGCTGGGTCAGGCCGACTTCACCCGCACCGACGTCGTGCTCGGCCTCGGCGGGGGAGCCATCACGGACCTCGCCGGCTTCGTGGCGGCGACCTGGCTGCGCGGGGTCGCCCTGGTGCAGATCCCGACGAGCGTGCTCGGCATGGTCGATGCCAGCGTCGGCGGCAAGACGGGCATCAACACCGCCGAGGGCAAGAACCTCGTCGGCGCGTTCCACCCGCCGATCGCCGTGCTGGCCGATCTCGACCACCTCGACACGCTGTCGAAGAACGAGATCCTCGCGGGCTTCGCCGAGATCGTGAAGGCGGGGTTCATCGCCGAACCCGAGATCCTCGACATCATCGAGGCCGACGTCGACCGCGCCACCGACCCCGCGACGGCGGAGTTCCGCCGCGTCGTCGAGCTGTCGATCGCCCTCAAGGCCCGGGTGGTCGGCGAGGACCTCACCGAGCAGGGTCTGCGCGAGATCCTCAACTACGGTCACACCCTCGGTCATGCCGTCGAACACGCCGAGCGCTACCAGTGGCGGCACGGCGCGGCCGTGTCCGTCGGCATGGTGTTCGCCGCCGAGCTCGCGCGCCTCACGGGGCGCCTCTCCGACGAGGCGGTCGACCGGCACCGTCGCATCCTCGAATCGCTCACGCTGCCGGTCAGCTACCCGCTCGGCCGCTGGAACACCCTCCTCGCGACCATGCAGCGCGACAAGAAGGCGCGGGCCGGCATGCTGCGGTTCATCGTGCTCGACGAGATCGGGAAGCCGGTCGTGCTCCAGGGGCCCGATCAGAGCCTCCTCTTCGCCGCCTACCAGGAGATCGGCTCCTAGGTCGACCCCGTCGGGGCGTCCGCTACACTCGACGATGGCCTCTTTCGGGCCGTCCACTTCCTGACTCCGAACGGATCACGCGCGCATGGCGACTACCAACGACATCAAGAACGGTGCCGTCCTCAACCTCGACGGCCAGCTCTGGAACGTGATCGAGTTCCAGCACGTCAAGCCGGGCAAGGGTGGCGCGTTCGTCCGCACGAAGATGAAGAACGTCATGTCGGGCAAGGTCGTCGACAAGACCTTCAACGCCGGCACGAAGATCGACTTCGCGAACGTCGACCGCCGCGAGTACACGTACCTCTACGCCGAGGCCGACGGGTACGTCTTCATGGACACCAGCGACTACGACCAGATCAACGTGCCCGCCACGGTGGTCGGCGACGCCAAGAACTTCATGCTCGAGAACCAGAACGTGCAGATGGCGCTCCACGACGGCACGCCGCTCTACATCGAGCTCCCCGCCTCGGTCATCCTCGAGGTCACGTACACCGAGCCCGGCCTCCAGGGCGACCGCTCGACGGGCGGCACGAAGCCCGCGACGGTCGAGACCGGCTACGAGATCCAGGTGCCCCTCTTCCTCGAGAACGGCACCAAGGTGAAGGTCGACACGCGCGACGGCAGCTACCTCGGCCGCGTCAGCTAGTCGGGGTCGTCGACCGCAGTGAGTGCCCGCACCAAAGCGCGTAAGCGCGCCCTCGACGTCCTCTACGTCGCCGACATCCGCGAGATCAGCATGACCGACGCCCTCGTCATGGAGACGACGCGAGCGATGGCCCAGCCGGAACGCAACTCGAGCTGGGGCTACGCCCGCGACATCGTCCAGGGCGTCATCGACCACCGGTCCGAGATCGACGAGCTGATCGAGACCTACTCCCAGGGCTGGTCGTTGAACCGCATGCCCACGCTCGATCGCGCCATCCTGCGCATCGGCATCTGGGAGCTCGGACACAACGACGAGATCCCCGACCACGTCGCGATCAGCGAGGCGGTCGAGCTGGCCCAGTCGCTCAGCACCGACGACTCGGCGACCTTCGTCAACGGTCTGCTCGGTCGCATCGCCGCGAGCAGCTAGGCTGAGGCCCGTCGCGTGGCCGTCGCCCATCGGGCCCGACCTCGCACGACATGACATCCGACATCCTTTAAATTCCGTCCAGAGAGGCGGGGAAGGGGGTCCGATTGAGCACCCGCACCGTGCTGAGTCAGGCTGACATCACGCGCGCTCTGACGCGCATCTCGCACGAGATCCTCGAGTCGAACCGCGGGGCCGACGACCTCGTCGTCCTTGGCATCCCGACCCGCGGCGTCGTCCTCGCCGAACGCATCGCCGCGACGTTGACGGCGATCTCGGGCACGGCGGTCCCGCTCGGGTCGGTCGACGTGACCATGTACCGGGACGACCTGCGTCGGCAGCCCACCCGCGCCTCCCGCCCGACCTCGCTGCCCGCCGACGGGATCGACGGCAAGACGGTCGTCCTGGTCGACGACGTCCTCTACTCGGGCCGCACGATCCGGGCTGCGCTCGACGCCCTGAGCTCCCTCGGCCGGCCCCGGGCCGTCCGGCTCGCCGTCCTCGTCGACCGCGGGCACCGCGAGCTGCCGATCCGGGCCGACTTCGTGGGCAAGAACCTGCCGACGTCGACCTCCGAGCGCATCTTCGTGCGCGTCGCCGGAGTGGACGCCGACGAGCTCGTGGCCATCGAAGGAGGCGCGGACCCGGTCGACGGGTCGGCGGACGGAGGCGTCGCATGAGGCACCTGCTCAGCGCGGCCGACCTTTCACGCGAGGACGCCCTCCGCATCCTCGACATCGCCGAGGACATGGCCGACGTCTCCACCCGTGAGGTCAGGAAGCTTCCCACCCTCCGGGGGACGACCGTCGTCAACCTCTTCTACGAGGACAGCACCCGCACCCGCATCTCGTTCGAGGCCGCCGCGAAGCGGCTCAGCGCCGACGTGATCAACTTCGCGGCCAAGGGCTCGAGCGTCTCGAAGGGCGAGTCGCTCAAGGACACCGCCCAGACCCTCGCCGCCATGGGCGCCGACGGCATCGTCATCCGGCACCCGTCCTCCGGTGCGCCCAAGGTGCTCGCCGACAGCGGCTGGGTCGAGGCGGGCATCGTGAACGCCGGCGACGGGACGCACGAGCACCCGACGCAGGCTCTGCTCGACGCCTTCACGATGCGCCGCCGCATCCACGGGCCGGCCAGTCGGGGCCGCGACCTCGACGGGCTGCGCGTGGTCGTCGTCGGCGACATCCTGCACTCGCGGGTGGCCCGGTCGAACGCCTGGCTGCTGCGGACGCTCGGTGCGCAGGTCACCGTCGTCGCACCTCCCACGCTGCTCCCCGTCGACATCAGCCGCTTCGGCGTCGACGTCCACTTCGATCTCGACGAGGCCCTCGCCCGGGTCCGGCCCGACGTCGTCATGATGCTGCGCATCCAGCAGGAGCGCATGAACGAGGCGTTCTTCCCCAACGCCCGCGAGTACGCGCGGTCCTGGGGGCTGAGCGCGGCGCGCTTCCGGGCGCTGCCCGAGTCGACCGTCGTCATGCACCCGGGCCCGATGAACCGCGGGCTCGAGATCAGCGACGAGGCCGCGGACTCGCCGCGGTCCACCGTCCGAGAGCAGGTCGCCAACGGCGTCGCCGTGCGGATGGCCGTGCTCTACCTCACACTCGCCGGCGACCGGGAGGACTCCCTGTGACCACCACTCATCTGATCCGCGCCGTCGAGACGATCGACGGCCGGCGCACCGACGTCGTCGTCCGCGACGGGATCGTGACCGAGCTCGGCTCCGGCCTCAGCGCGGTCGGCGCCACCGTGCACGACGCCGACGGGCTGCTGGCGCTCCCCGGGCTCGTCGACCTGCACACCCACCTCCGCGAACCCGGCGGCGAGGGCAGCGAGACCGTCCTCACCGGGTCCCGGGCGGCGGCGGCAGGGGGCTACACGGCGGTCAACGCCATGGCGAACTCCTCTCCCGTGGCCGACACGGCGGGGGTCGTCGAGCAGGTCCAGGCCCTCGGCGACCGCGCCGGGTACGTGACGGTCCGCCCGATCGGCGCCGTCTCCCGTGGCCTCGAGGGCACCCACCTGTCCGAGATCGGCGCCATGGCCCGGTCGCGGGCGGCGGTGCGGGTCTTCTCCGACGACGGCCACTGCGTCAGCGATCCGCTGCTCATGCGCCGTGCCCTCGAGTACGTGAAGGGCTTCGGCGGAGTCGTCGCCCAGCACGCCCAGGAGCCGCGCCTGACCATCGGCGCCCAGATGAACGAGGGCGCCCTCTCGGCCGAGCTCGGACTCGCCGGCTGGCCCGCCGTCGCCGAGGAGGCGATCATCGCCCGGGACGTCCTGCTCGCCGACCACGTCGGGGCACGTCTGCACGTCTGCCACGTCTCGACGGCGGGCAGCGTCGAGGTGATCCGCTGGGCCAAGTCCCGCGGCATCGCCGTGACGGCCGAGGTCACCCCGCACCACCTGCTCCTCACCGACGACCTCGTCGCCACCTACGACTCGCTGTACAAGGTCAATCCGCCGCTGCGCGGCGGAGACGACGTCGACGCCCTGCGGGCGGCGCTGGCCGACGGCACCATCGACATCGTCGCGACCGACCACGCCCCGCACACGTCCGAGGCGAAGTGCTGCGAATGGGACGCCGCCGCCAACGGCATGGTGGGTCTCGAATCGGCGCTGTCGATCGTGCACCACACGATGGTCGAGACGGGTCTCATCGGCTGGGACGACGTCGCCCGCGTCATGTCGAGCGGCCCCGCCGCCATCGGTCAGGTCTCCGGCCAGGGGCGCCCGCTCGCCGTGGGGGAGCCGGCCGAGCTCACCCTCTACGATCGAGATGTGACCCGCACCTTCTCGCCCGACCACCTCGCGGGCAAGAGCCGGAACTCGCCCTTCTTCGGGCGCACGCTCCCGGGCCGTGTCCAGGCGACGTTCCATCAGGGCTACGCGACCGTCCTCGACGGCGCCGTCGTCGACACCGAGACGATCGGACGAGCGGCCGCCTCCGTGCAGGCGCACCGGTCGCTCGACCAGGCGGAGGCGACGAGCCGGTGATCTACTGGTGGATCGGACTCGGCATCCTCGTCCTGCTCGCGCTGCTGATCTGGCAGATGGCCCGGTCCTGGCGGGCTCGCGGCCGCCGTCAGGCCGACATCGCACTCCCCGAGGCCGCACCGGACGACCTGGGCCCGGCCCTCGTCGAGACCGACGGCTTCTACGTCGCCACGAGTCGCGCCGACGACCCGCTCGACCGCATCGTCATCGGCGGGCTCGGCTTCCGAGGTCGCGCCGTCGTGTCGGTGCACGCCGAGGGCGTCCGTCTCGAGATCGCGGGCGAACCGGCCAAGCTGATCCGCGCCTCCTCGATCCGAGACGTCGGGCGGGCGACCTGGACCATCGACCGCGTCGTCGAAGAGGGCGGGCTGGTGCTCGTCGCCTGGTCCCTCGGCGACACCGACGTCGACACCTACCTGCGCATCACCGACGACCCCACCGCCGTCGTCGACCAGATCCGCGCACTCATGCCCGCGGCCCCTCGGGCCGCAACCAGCACAGGAGAGAACCCGTGACCGAAAAAGCCGTCCTCGTCCTCGCAGACGGATCCCGCTACACCGGCCTCGCCTACGGCGCGGTCGGACGCACCCTCGGCGAGGCGGTCTTCGCCACCGGCATGACCGGCTACCAGGAGACCCTCACCGACCCCTCGTACGCCGGGCAGATCGTCGTCATGACCGCACCCCACATCGGGAACACGGGGGTGAACGACACCGACCCCGAGTCGCGCCGCATCTGGGTCGCCGGCTACGTCGTCCGCGACGCCAGCCGCGTCGTGTCGAACCACCGGGCCCAGGGCAGCCTCGACGATCAGCTGGTCGCCGACGGCATCGTCGGCATCCGCGGCATCGACACGCGCGCCGTGACCCGCCGCCTCCGAGAGGCCGGCTCGATGAAGGGCGGCGTGTTCAGCGGCCCCGACGCCGATCTCGACCCGGCCGAGCAGCTCGCCCTCGTCACCGCGGGGGACGACATGCGCGGCCTGAACCTCTCGAGCCGGGTGTCGACGGTCGAGCCGTACGTGCTGCCGGCCGAAGGCGAGCGCATCGGCTCGGTCGCCGTGCTCGACCTCGGCGTGAAGACGTCGACCCTCCGCTACCTCGCCCAGCGGGGCTTCGAGGTGCACGTGCTGCCCCAGGCCACGACGCTCGACGAGCTCCGTGCGCTCGCCCCCGACGCCCTGTTCTACTCGAACGGCCCCGGCGACCCCGCGGCGAGCGACGCCCAGGTCGAGCTGCTGCAGGGGGCGCTGCGCGACGGCCTGCCGTACTTCGGCATCTGCTTCGGCAACCAGCTCTTCGGTCGGGCCCTCGGGTTCGGCACCTACAAGCTGCCCTTCGGACACCGCGGGATCAACCAGCCGGTGCTCGACAAGACGACCAACCGCGTCGAGATCACCAGTCAGAACCACGGCTTCGCCGTCGACGCCCCCATCGAGGGCGTGCTCGACTCGCCCGCCGGCTTCGGCCGCGTCGAGGTCAGCCACTACAGCCTGAACGACCACGTGGTCGAGGGTCTCCGCGCTCTCGACATCCCGGCCTTCTCGGTGCAGTACCACCCCGAGGCCGCCGCCGGCCCGCACGACAGCAACCACCTCTTCGACCGCTTCCGCGAGGCGGTCGTCGCCCGCACGAACGGCCAGGCCGTCGACTTCGGCTCCGACATCGAAAGCAGCAACTGATGCCCAAGCGCCCCGACATCAACTCCGTCCTCGTGATCGGCTCCGGTCCGATCGTCATCGGCCAGGCGGCCGAATTCGACTACTCGGGCACCCAGGCCTGCCGCGTGCTGCGTGAGGAGGGCGTCCGCGTCATCCTCGTCAACCCGAACCCGGCGACGATCATGACCGACCCCGACTTCGCCGACGCCACCTACATCGAGCCGATCACGTCGGCGGTGCTCGAGGCCATCATCGTCAAGGAGCGCCCCGACGCGATCCTGCCGACGCTCGGCGGGCAGACGGCGCTCAACGCCGCCATCGCCCTCGACGAGGAGGGGATCCTCGCCAAGCACGGCGTCGAGCTGATCGGCGCGAAGGTCGAGGCGATCCAGAAGGGCGAGGACCGCCAGCTCTTCAAGAAGCTCGTCCTCGAGTCCGGCGCCGACGTCGCCAAGTCGTACATCGCCACGACCGTCGACCAGGCCGTCGAGTACGCCGAGGACCTCGGGTACCCGCTCGTCATCCGCCCCTCGTTCACCATGGGCGGACTCGGGTCCGGCTTCGCCTACACCCGCGACGAGCTGGTCCGCATGGTCACGGACGGCCTGCACCAGAGCCCCACCACCGAGGTCCTGCTCGAGGAGAGCATCCTCGGCTGGAAGGAGTACGAGCTCGAGATGATGCGCGACACGGCCGACAACACGGTCGTCGTCTGCTCGATCGAGAACGTCGACCCGGTCGGCGTGCACACCGGCGACTCGATCACCGTCGCCCCGGCGCTGACCCTGACGGACCGCGAGTACCAGAACCTGCGCGACATCAGCATCGACATCATCCGCCGGGTGGGCGTCGACACCGGCGGGTGCAACATCCAGTTCGCGATCGACCCGGCGGACGGCCGGGTGATCGTCATCGAGATGAACCCGCGCGTCTCCCGCTCGAGCGCCCTGGCCTCCAAGGCCACGGGCTTCCCGATCGCCAAGATCGCCGCGAAGCTCGCCCTCGGGTACCGCCTCGACGAGATCCCGAACGACATCACGAAGGTGACCCCCGCCTCCTTCGAGCCCACCCTCGACTACGTCGTCGTCAAGGTGCCGCGCTTCGCGTTCGAGAAGTTCCCGGCGGCGGACACGACGCTGACCACCACCATGAAGAGCGTCGGCGAGGCGATGGCCCTCGGCCGCAACTTCACCCAGGCCCTGCAGAAGTCGCTCCGTTCGCTCGAGAAGCGCGGGTCGAGCTTCCACTGGCAGGGCGAGCCCGGAGACCAGGAGGCGCTCCTCGCGTTGGCGCACACGCCGACCGACGGCCGCATCGTCACCGTCCAGCAGGCCCTCCGTGCCGGCGCGACCGCCGAGCAGGTGTTCGACTCGACGAAGATCGACCCGTGGTTCATCGATCAGATCGTGCTGATCAACGAGGTCGCCGACGAGGTCGCCGCCGCCGCCGAGCTCGACGCCGACGTCCTCCGGCTCGCGAAGGACCACGGCTTCAGCGACGCCCAGATCGGCGAGCTCCGCGCTCTCACCGAGCAGCAGGTGCGTGATCGCCGCCACGAGCTCGACGTGCGCCCGGTGTTCAAGACCGTCGACACCTGCGCGGGGGAGTTCCCGGCCCTGACGCCCTACCACTACTCGAGCTACGACACCGAGACCGAGGTCGTCGCGAGCGACCGCCGCAAGGTCATCATCCTCGGCTCCGGTCCGAACCGCATCGGTCAGGGCGTCGAGTTCGACTACTCGTGCGTGCACGCCAGCTTCGCCCTGAGCGACGCCGGCTTCGAGACCATCATGATCAACTGCAACCCCGAGACGGTCTCGACCGACTACGACACGAGCGACCGTCTCTACTTCGAGCCGCTCACCCTCGAGGACGTCCTCGAGGTCGTGCACGCGGAGAGCGCCAGCGGCGAGCTGGTCGGCGTCGTCGTGCAGCTCGGCGGCCAGACGGCCCTCGGTCTGTCGAAGGGCCTCGAGGCCGCCGGCGTCCCGATCCTCGGCACGACTCCCGACGCCATCGACTCCGCCGAGGAGCGGGGGCTCTTCCAGGGCATCCTCGACGAGGCGGGGCTGCTGGCACCGCGCAACGGCACCGCGACCGACTACGAGAGCGCCGTCGCCGTCGCGGAGGAGATCGGCTACCCGGTGCTCGTCCGCCCGTCGTACGTCCTCGGCGGCCGCGGCATGGAGATCGTCTACGACAGCCCCTCGCTGGCCGACTACTTCGTCCGGGTGAGCGACCAGGCCATCATCGGCCCGGACGCCCCGCTGCTCGTGGACCGCTTCCTGGACGACGCGGTCGAGATCGACGTCGATGCGCTCTACGACGGCACCGAGCTCTACGTCGGCGGCATCATGGAGCACATCGAGGAGGCGGGCATCCACTCGGGTGACTCGAGCTGCACGCTTCCCCCCGTCACCCTGGGCAGAGGCGAGATCGACCGCGTGCGCGAGGCGACGCTCGCCATCGCGCGCGGCATCGGCGTGTCCGGCCTGCTGAACGTCCAGTTCGCCATCGCCGCCGGCGTGCTCTACGTCATCGAGGCGAACCCCCGCGCCAGCCGCACGGTGCCGTTCGTGTCGAAGGCGCTCGGCATCCCGCTGGCCAAGGCGGCGTCGCTGATCATGGTCGGGCAGAGCGTGCGCGACCTCGTCGACAGCGGTCTGCTGCCGGCGCAGGACGGCTCCGACGTGCCCCTCGACTCGCCCATCTCGGTGAAGGAGGCCGTGCTGCCCTTCAAGCGCTTCCGCACGAAGGAGGGCCAGGTCGTCGACAGCGTGCTCAGCCCCGAGATGCGCTCCACCGGCGAGGTCATGGGCATCGACCGGGACTTCCCGCGCGCATTCGCCAAGAGCCAGACGGCCGCGTACGGCGGACTGCCCACCTCGGGCACGGTCTTCGTCAGCGTGGCCGATCGCGACAAGCGGGCCATCGTCCTCCCGGTGCTGCGTCTCCAGCAGCTCGGCTTCCGCATCCTCGCGACCGAGGGCACCGCGACGATCCTCGTCCGCAACGGGATCAAGGCCGACACCGTCGCCAAGTTCAGCGCCGGCGGCCACTCGGTCGTCGACCTGATCAACGCCGACGAGGTCGACATCGTGATCAACACGCCGAGCGGCTCGACCGCGCGCGCCGACGGGTACGAGATCCGCGCGGCCACCGTGGCGGCCGACAAGGCCCTCTTCACCACGATCGCGCAGCTGGGCGCCGCCGTCGCCTCCATCGAGGCGGTGCAGAGCGAGCTCGAGGTCACGAGCCTCCAGGACTACGGGCTCGCCCGGGCGGCCCGCCGGTGACCGACCCGTCGACGACGCGTCCCTTCGGCGAACGGCTCGGCGAGACCTTCGACCGGCTCGGGCCGCTCTGCGTGGGCATCGACCCGCACCCCTATCTGCTCGACGAGTGGCGCCTGACGGCGGGCGCGTCCGGCGTCCGCGACTTCGGGCTCCGGGTCGTCGAGCAGACGGTCCGAGGAGGGGCGGGCATCGTGAAGCCGCAGGTCGCCTTCTACGAGCGGTGGGGCTCGGCCGGGTTCGCCGCGCTCGAGGACGTCCTCGCGGCCGCGCGCGCGGCGGGCCTGCTCGTGGTCGGCGACGCGAAGCGCGGCGACATCGGCAGCACGATGGACGCCTACGGCGACGCCTGGTTCGCCGCCGACTCGGCCCTCCGCGTCGACGCCCTGACGGTCTCGCCGTATCTCGGGCTCGGCTCCATGACGGGTCTCATCGCCCGGGCCCGGGCCGCCGGAGCCGGCGTCTTCGTGCTCGGCGCGACGTCGAACCCCGAGGCACGGGTCACGCAGTCCGCACGCCGCACCTCGGACGACGGCACGGTGTCGACGGTCGCGGGCGGTATCGTCGACGACGTGCTGCACGACAACCAGATCGCCGGGGACTCCCGGTTCGGCTCGGTGGGGCTGGTGCTCGGCGCGACCGTCGACCTGGCCGACGCCGGGGTCGACCTCGACCGTCTGACCACGACTCCCGTCCTCGCTCCCGGCTTCGGGCACCAGGGCGCTCGCTACGCCGACATCCGCGCCGTCTTCGGCCCGGCCTCGCGTTCGGTCATCGTCTCGGCCTCCCGCGCGCTGCTGGCGCACGGCGGACCGGGTCTCGCCGAGGCCGTCCGCCGCGACGTCGACGAGGTGCGTCGATGCCTCGTCTGACCCCGCCGCCGGTCGACCGGGCCGCCGCCGCACGAGCGGCCGTGGCGGCCCGCCGGGCCCGCGCTGCCGTCAAGTCCGCCGTGGCCGACCGGAGCCGCCAGGCTCTCGACGTCGCCGAGAGCGCCTGGGCGGGCGAACCCACGGCACCCGAGGCCACCCTGCGGGTCCGCGAGCTCCTGACGAGCATCCCCGGCATCGGCCCGACCCGTGCCGCGCGGGTCATGTCCGACCTCGGCATCGCCGAGTCCAAGCGGGTCGGCGGCCTCGGCGTCCGTCAGCGGCGCACGCTGGGGGACTGGCTGGCGCACCGCGAGGCCCGCGGACGGCTCCGCTCGCGCCTGGTCGTCCTCGCCGGTCCGACGGCCGTCGGCAAGGGGACGGTGTCGGCCCACATCCGCGACAACTACCCCGACGTGCATCTCTCGATCTCCGCCACGACCCGGTCGCCCCGCCCCGGGGAGGTCGACGGCGTGCACTACTACTTCGTCGACGACGCCGAGTTCGACCGCATGATCCGCGACCGCGAGCTCCTCGAGTACGCGACGGTGCACAACTCGTACCGTTACGGCACCCCGCGTCCGCCGATCGACGCGGCTCTCCACGAGGGCCGGAGCGTCCTGCTCGAGATCGACCTGCAGGGCGCGCGCCTCGTGCGAGTCGCCATGCCCGAAGCGGTCCTCGTGTTCCTCCTGCCCCCGACGTGGGACGAGCTCGTGCGTCGGCTGATCGGTCGCGGCACCGAGGACGCGGCCGAACAGCAGCGTCGACTCGAGACCGCGAAGGTCGAACTCGCGGCCCAGGACGAGTTCGACGTCAAGGTCGTCAACCACGACGTGGCCGAAGCGGCCCGCGAGGTCGTAGAATTGATGACTGCGTCCGACGACGCGCGTCCGCGCGACTGATCGACGCCACGACTTCCCCCTCCACACGCCCGGTCGGCGCGCGGAGACACAGCCCCACGAACGAGGAGTAACCATGGCCGACAAGAACCAGGGCATCATCGATCCCCCCATCGACGAGCTGCTCTCGAAGGTCGAGTCGAAGTACGCGCTCGTCATCTTCGCCTCCAAGCGCGCCCGCCAGATCAACGACTACTACGCCGACCTCCACGAGGGCAGCCTGTTCGACAACGTCGGCCCCCTGGTCGACAGCACGATCGACGACAAGCCGCTGTCGGTCGCGATGCACGAGATCAACGAGGACAAGCTCGAGGTCAAGCCGCTGGCGACCCCGGCCGACTGATCGCCCGCCGCCGAGGCGGCATGTCACAGACCGACCCACTGTCAGTGGCCGGTCATAGACTCGACGAGGCCCCCGGGAGGACATCCCGCGGGGCCTCGTCACGTCCATCGGCACGACGCACCCGTCGCACCGCCCACCGCTCACGAGGGGATCCCCTTGACCTTGACCGACGCCACCGCCAGCACGAGCACCGCGACTCCGACCGGCCTCCGGCTGTTCACCTCCGAGTCCGTCACCGAGGGGCACCCCGACAAGATCTGCGATCAGATCTCCGACGGCATCCTCGACGCTCTCCTGGCGGTCGACCCGGCCAGCCGGGTCGCGGTCGAGACCATGGTGACGACCGGTCTCGTCCACGTCGCCGGCGAGGTCACGACCAAGGGCTACGTCGACATCCCGACGATCGTGCGCGATCTCATCGTCGGCATCGGCTACGACTCCTCGGCGGTCAGCTTCGACGGCCGCACGTGCGGCGTCGAGGTGTCGATCGGCGCGCAGTCGCCGGACATCGCCCAGGGCGTCGACTCCGCGCTCGAGGCTCGGGGCGGCGACGACGACGCCCTCAATCGTCAGGGTGCCGGCGACCAGGGGATCATGTTCGGCTACGCCACGAACGAGACCCCGCAGTACATGCCCCTGCCCGTGTGGCTGGCCCACCGTCTCGCCGAGCGACTCGCGTCCGTCCGCAAATCGGGGCAGCTCGACTACCTGCGCCCCGACGGCAAGACCCAGGTCACCGTCGGCTACGACGGCGTGGTCCCCGTCACCGTCGACACCGTCGTCCTGTCGACCCAGCACTCGCCGAGCGTCTCGAGCGCCCAGCTCGAGAGCGACGTCATCGCCCAGGTGATCCGCCCCGTCCTCGACGAGGCCGGGCTCGACTCGTCCGCCACCCGCTTCATCATCAACCCCACCGGTCGTTTCGAGATCGGGGGCCCGCAGGGCGACGCCGGTCTGACCGGGCGCAAGATCATCGTCGACACCTACGGGGGAGCGAGCCGCCACGGCGGCGGCGCGTTCTCGGGCAAGGACCCGTCGAAGGTCGACCGCTCGGCCGCCTACGCGATGCGCTGGGTCGCGAAGAACGCCGTGGCGGCGGGACTGGCCGACCGTCTGGAGCTCCAGGTCGCCTACGCGATCGGTCGTGCCGCTCCGGTCGGCCTCTACGTCGAGACCTTCGGCACGGGTCGGGTCTCCGACGCGACGATCATCGACGCCATCGGCACGGTCTTCGACCTCCGTCCGGCGGCCATCATCCGCGACCTCGATCTCCTGCGGCCGATCTACGCCGCGACGTCGACCTACGGACACTTCGGTCGCGATCTGCCCGACTTCACGTGGGAGGCCCTCGACCGCGTCGACGCGCTGCGGGCCGCCGCCGGGCTCTGACCGGTGTCCCGCTGTCGGGGTCGGGTGTCGCGATGAGCATCACGGAGTCGAACGGAGCGGCGAGGGTCGTCGTCCGCGTTCTCGTCGAATCGCCGCTGCCCCAGCTCGACCGCCTCTTCGACTACGCGGTACCACCGCGCCTCGTCGCGCTCGTCCGACCCGGCATCCGGGTCCGGGTGCCGTTGCGCTCCGCCGGGCGCATCGCCGACGGCTTCGTCGTCGAGGTGGTCGAGCACTCCGACCACGTCGGCGAGCTGAGCGACGTCGACGACGTCGTGTCGAAGGTCCCCGTGCTCGCACCCGAGGTGTGGCGTCTCGCCCGCGCCGTGGCCGATCGCGCCGGAGGCTCGGCCAGCGATGTGCTCCGCCTCGCCGTCCCTCCTCGGCAGGTGCGCGTCGAGAAGGCCTGGCTCGCCCGTTCCGCGGCCGCTGCTCCGTCCGAGACGTCGGCGGGTGAGACCGCTCGAGACGACGCCCCCGCCGAGACGGAGCGGCCTCGCGTCGAAGCGCAGCCGGTCACGGGCTACCGCGCGGACGCCCTCGGCGGTCTCGTGCCCGCACGGGGTCGGGCCGCTGTGGACGCGATCCCGTTGCTCGTCGAGCTGCCGGACGGCGCCTGGGTCGGGCGCTGGGCCGTCACCACGGCCCAGCTGGTCACCGTCGCCCTCGCCGCGGGGGAGAACGCCATCGTGGCGGTCCCCGACTACCGCGACGAGGACCACGTCCTCCGTGCGCTGGCCGCGGTCGTCCCCGACGAGGCCATCGTGCGTCTCGACTCGCGCCAGTCCAACGCCGATCGCTACCGGGCCCTCCTGCGGGCCCGCGCCGACGCGCCGGCCGTCCTCGTCGGCAATCGCTCCGTCCTCCTCGCGCCCTCGCGTCGGCTCGGCCTCATCGTGGTCTTCGACGACGGCGATCCGTCGTTCGCCGAGCCCCTCGCTCCGTACGTGCACGCCCGCGACACGGCCCTCGTCCGACAGACGCAGCAGGAGACCGCGCTGGTGTTCCTCGGACACTCCCGCAGCACCGACGTCCAGCGCCTCGTCGAGATCGGCTTCCTCGCCGAGGTGCGGCCCGATCCTCGCTACCAGCCGAAGGTCATCCCCACGTCGCAGCAGGCCGCTCGAGACGGTTTCGCCGCCCAGGCGCGCATCCCGTCGACGGCCTGGAACGAGGCCAGAGCCGCGGTCGAGCACGGTCCGGTGCTCATCCAGGTCGCTCATCCCGGCTACTCGCCGCGGTTGGCCTGCACCGAGTGCGGCGACACGGCCCGCTGTCTGCGCTGCAACGGACCGCTCGTCCAACGTCAGCAGGGGGCTCAGCCGGCGTGCTCGTGGTGCGGGGCACTCGCCGTGGGGTGGCGCTGCCAGACCTGCGAGGGCACGGCCATGAAGGCCGTCGGCACGGGAGCAGCCCGCACCGCCGACGAGCTCGGCAAGGCGTTCCCGGGGGTGCGGGTCATCGTGGCCGACGGGATGCGGCCGGTCACCCACGTCGACGACGAGCCCGCCCTCGTGGTCGCCACCCGGGGCGCCGAACCCGTCGCCCCCGGCGGCTATCGGGCCGTCCTCCTCCTCGACGGCGAACGGATGCTCGCCCGAGAGAGCCTCCGCGTCGCCGAGGACTGCCTCCGCTGGTGGGCCAACGCGACGGCCCTGGCCGCCCGACGCGCGCCCGTCGTCCTCGTCGGGGTCGGAGGCGCCATCGCCTCCGCGCTGGCGACGTGGGAGCTCGCGCGCTTCGCGTCCGCCGAGCTGGCCGACCGGCGCCATCTCCGCTTCCCGCCGGCCGTCCGGGTCGCCACGGTGACCGGGACCGTCGAGACGGTGGCGCGCGCCCTCGACGATCTGCCCGACGAGGTCCGCCTCGAGACCCTGGGCCCGGTCGAGGTCCCCGAGTCGGGCGTGCGAGCGATCGTGCGCTTCGACTTCGCCCACGGAGCCGACGTCGCCCGCGTGCTCCGTTCGCAGGTCATCCGCGCCGCCACCGAGCGCCGGAAGGCCCTCGGTCAGAAGCGCGGGCGGGTCGTCCCTACACTCAGAGTGCGGTTCGACGACGTCGAGCCGTTCACCGACTGACCCCCACAGGAACCCACGTGCGTCTCGTCTTCGCCGGCAGCCCCGCCGCCGCCCTCCCGTCCCTCCACGCCCTCGCCGAGAGCGAGCACGAGATCGTCGCGGTCCTCACCCGGGACGACACGCCTCAGGGTCGGAAGCGCGTCCTCACCCCGACGCCCGTCGCGACGGCGGCGGAGGACCTCGGGCTGACGGTCATCAAGACGAGACGCATCACCGACGACGTCGCCTCCCGCATCCACGACCTCGACCCCGACCTGGGCGTGATCGTCGCCTTCGGCGCCCTGCTCCGCGAACCCCTCCTGTCGACGCCCCGACTCGGCTGGATCAACCTCCACTTCTCGCTCCTGCCGCGGTGGCGCGGCGCCGCGCCCGTCCAGCGCGCCCTGATGGCGGGCGATCCGGTCACCGGGGCGGCCGTCTTCCAGCTCGTCCCCGAGCTCGACGCCGGAGCGGTCTACGGCACCGTCGACCGTCCCCTGGTCGGCGACGAGACCGCCGGCGACCTCCTCGACGAGCTCGCGCTGTCGGGAGCCGACCTCCTCGCCGGAACCGTCGACCTCCTCTCCACCGGCGACGTCGTCGGCGTCGAGCAGACCGGCCCCGTGACCCTCGCCCCGAAGCTGACGATCGACGACGGGGCGCTCGATCTGACGCAGCCGGCCCGGGCCGTCCTCGACCGCTGGCGGGGAACGACACCCGAGCCGGGGGCCCATGCGCCGTTCGGCGACGCCCGGCTCAAGATCCTGCACCTCCGTCCGGCCGACGACGCCGACGCGACGCTCGAGCCCGGTCGGGTCGCCTCGTCCGGTCGCCGTCTCCTCGTCGGCACCGCGTCGGCGCCGCTCGAGCTCGTCCGCGTCCAGCCGCCGGGCAAGAAGCCGATGGCGGCGACCGACTGGTTCCGCGGGCTTCCTCCAGGAGGCGCACCGCGCCTCCTGCCGTCGTCTCCCGTCGACCCCGCCGTCATCTCCGAGGGAGATCCCGCATGAGCCGTGTCCAGCCCGCCCGTCGCGTGGCCCTCGACGTGCTCCGCGCCGTCGAGGCCGACGACGCCTACTCGAACCTCCTCCTCCCGGCGCGCATCTCCCGAGCGGGGCTCGACGCCGCCGACGCGGGCCTCGCGACCGAGCTCACCTACGGGACGCTGCGCCTCCGGGGCTACTACGACCGGGTCATCGCCCTCGCCGCCCGTCGACCGGTGACGAAGATCGATCCCGCCCTGCTCGACGTCCTGCGACTCGGGGTCCACCAGCTGCTCTCCACCCGCGTGGCGGCCCACGCGGCGGTCGACGAGTCCGTCGAGCTGGCCCGCGAGGTCGGCAGCCGCTCGGGCACCGGATTCGTGAACGGCGTGCTGCGGACGGTGTCGCGGTCGACGGCGCCCGAGTGGCTCGACCGCGTCCTCGCCGGGTCCGACGGCGACGACGACCGCCTCTCGGCCGAGTGGTCGCATCCCGCCTGGGTCGTCCGGGCCTTCCGCCAGGCCCTCGCGGCAGAGGGGCGAGCGGACGAGCTCCTCGACCTGCTCGCGGCGGACAACGAGGCACCGAGCGTCAGCCTGGTCGCCCTCCCCGGCCTCGCCGAGGTCGCCGAGCTGGGCTCTCCGAGCGGCCGGCTCTCACCTCTGGCGGCCACGAGCTCGGGGGGAGACCCCGCGAACCAGCCCGCCGTGCGCGACGGGCGTGCCCGCGTGCAGGACGAGGGCTCCCAGTTCGCCGCCCTCCTGCTGAGCCGTCACCGCCCGGCGACGGCGGGCGAGCGCTGGCTCGACATGTGCGCGGGCCCCGGCGGCAAGGCGGCCCTGCTCGGGGCCGAGGCCGCTCGGGCGGGTGCCCGGCTCCTGGCCAACGAGCTCGTCCCCGCGCGCGCGGGCCTCGTCCGCCAGGCCCTGGCCTCGGTGCCGGGCGGGGTCGAGGTCGTCGAGGGCGACGCCACCCGTTTCGGCGACGAGACGCCGGGCGCATTCGATCGGATCCTGCTCGACGCCCCGTGCACGGGGCTGGGAGCGCTCCGGCGTCGTCCCGAGGCCCGCTGGCGCAAGCAGCCTCGCGACGTCGGGGAGCTCACCGCGCTCCAGGCCCGCCTCTTCGCGAGCGCGATCGACGCTCTCGCCCCCGGGGGAGTCCTCGCCTACGTCACCTGCTCGCCGCATGTGGCCGAGACCAGGGCGATCGTCGAGACCGGCCTGCGCGGCCGCGACGACCTGGCGCTCGTCGACGCCACCGCCGTCGCCGACGGGATCGCGGTCGCTCCGGTCGATCTCGCGTCGGCGCCCTACGTCCAGCTCTGGCCGCACCGCCACGGCACCGACGCGATGTTCGTGGCCCTCGTCGAGAAGCGGGCCTGACGGCTCGCGGCGGGCGCGGACCCGGTCGCCGGTAAGATCGACGGGTGCCCGTCCGCATCAGCCCCAGCATCCTCTCCGCCGACTTCGCGAACCTCGAACGCGACCTGCACCGCATCGGCGACGCCGATCTCGTCCACGTCGACGTCATGGACGGCCATTTCGTGCCGAACCTGACCCTCGGTCTCCCGGTGGTCGAGCGCATCCAGCAGGTGAGCCCGCTCCCGCTCGACGTGCACCTCATGATCGACGACGCCGATCGCTGGGCGCCCCGCTACGCCGAGCTCGGCGCCTTCTCCGTCACCTTCTCCGGCGAGGCGGCGGCCGATCCCGTGGCGACCGCGCGGGCCGTCCGCAGCACGGGCGCGCGCGCCTCCGTCGCGGTCAAGCCCGGCACCGATCTCGAGCCCTACCTCCGCACCCTCGACGAGTTCGACATGATCCTCGTCATGACCGTCGAGCCGGGGTTCGGCGGCCAGTCCTTCATGGCCGACACGATGCCGAAGCTCGCCCGCGCCCGCGAGGCCGTGGACCGCTCCGGGCTCGACGTCTGGCTCGAGGTCGACGGCGGCATCGACGTCCAGACCATCGTGACCGCCGTCGCGAACGGCGCCGACACCGTGGTGGCCGGGTCGGCGGTCTACGGCGGCGAGCCCTCCGAGCGCATCGCGGCACTCCGCGCCGCCGCGGCGACGGTAGCCTTGTCCTCGTGAAAACCTTCGACGAACTGTTCGCCGAGCTCAGCGACAAGGCGCGCGACCGCCCCGAGGGCTCGGGCACCGTGGCCGAGCTCGACGCGGGCGTGCACCAGATCGGCAAGAAGATCGTGGAGGAGGCCGCCGAGGTGTGGATGGCCGCCGAGTACGAGGGCGACACCGCCACCGCCGAGGAGATCTCCCAGCTCATCTACCACCTGCAGGTGCTCATGGTGGCCAAGGGTCTGTCGCCCTCCGACGTCTACCGACATCTCTGAACCCGTCCCCTCACCTCCACCGGGCGCCCGCCGACCAGCGGCACCGACGACACCGGGCCGGCAGACGGCCTCTCAGATCGGACAGAGACAGACCATGCTCCGCGTAGCAGTGCCCAACAAGGGATCCCTCAGCGAGACCGCGACCGCCATGCTCACCGAGGCCGGCTACACCGGCCGCCGCGACGCCCGGACGCTCCACGTCGAAGACAGGCGCAACGGCGTCGAGTTCTTCTACCTCCGGCCTCGCGACATCGCGACCTACGTGGGCTCCGGCGCCCTCGACGTCGGCATCACGGGGCGCGACCTGCTGCTCGACTCGCACTCTCCGGCCCACGAGGTAGCCCCACTCGACTTCGGCGGCTCGACCTTCCGCTTCGCGGGCCCTCCCGGTCGGTTCAGCGACGTGCGCGAACTCCAGGGCACCCGCGTGGCCACGAGCTACGCAGGTCTGGTCGGCACCTTCCTCGAGAGCCACGGGGTGACCGCCACGCTGGTCTCCCTGGACGGGGCGGTCGAGAGCGCCGTCCAGCTCGGGGTGGCCGACGCCGTCGCCGACGTGGTCTCGACGGGCGGGACGCTCCGCGCCGCCGGCCTCGAGATCTTCGGGCCGGTGATCCTCGAGTCGACCGCGGTGCTGATCTCGTCCGACGCCCGGGTCGAGGGCCTCTCGGTGCTGCACCGCCGCCTCCAGGGCGTCCTCGTCGCTCGTCAGTACGTCCTGATGGACTACGACGTCCCCGTCGACAAGCTCGAGGCGGCGACGAGCATCGCCGGCGGCATGGAGTCGCCGACGGTCTCCCCCCTGCACGACCGCGACTGGGCCGCCGTCCGGGTCATGGTCCCGCGCGGCGACACCAACCAGGTGATGGACGCCCTCTACGACCTGGGGGCCAGGGCGATCCTGGTCAGCCCCATCCACGCCGCGAGGCTCTGACATGACGACCGTCGACTCCACGCTGGCCGTCCGGGTCATCCCGTGCCTCGACGTGGCCGCGGGTCGGGTCGTCAAGGGCGTCAACTTCCTCGACCTCCGCGACGCCGGCGACCCGGTCGAACTCGCCCGCACGTACTACGAGCAGGGCGCGGACGAGATCACCTTCCTCGACGTCACGGCCACGGTCGACGAACGCTCGACCACCTACGACGTGGTGCGAGCGACGGCCGAACAGGTCTTCATCCCGCTCACGGTGGGCGGCGGCGTCCGGTCGACCGACGACGTGGCGCGTCTGCAGGCGGCCGGTGCCGACAAGATCGGCATCAACAGCGCAGCCATCGCCCGTCCGGCCCTGATCGGCGAGATCGCCGATCGGTTCGGCGCCCAGGCCGTCGTGCTCTCGCTCGACGTCAAGCGCTCGTCGGCGACGGCGTCGGGCTTCGTCGTGACGACCCACGGCGGTCGCACCGAGACGACCCTCGACGCCCTCGTGTGGGCTCGCGAGGCCGTCGAGCGCGGTGCCGGCGAACTGCTGGTCAACTCGATCGACGCCGACGGGACCCGTCAGGGCTTCGACCTCGAGCTGGTGCGCCTGATGCGGGCCGCGAGCTCGGTCCCGGTCGTCGCCTCAGGAGGCGCGGGTGCGGTCGAGCACTTCGCCCCGGCCATCGAGGCGGGCGCGGACGCCGTCCTGGCCGCCTCCGTCTTCCACACCGGCCAGCTGACCGTCGACGACGTCAAGCGCGAACTCGCCTCGTCGGGCATCCTCGTCCGACGTCCTCAGGAGCACTCATGACCGCCCCCTTGACCCGCGAGACCGTCGAGCCCGTCGTGGCGCGAGCCCGGTTCGACGCGTCGGGTCTGCTGCCCGCCATCATCCAGGAGGAGGGCTCCAAGGACGTCCTCATGATGGGCTGGATGGACGCGGAGGCGCTCCGTCGGACCCTCACGGAGGGCCGGGTGACCTTCTGGTCCCGTTCCCGGAGCGAGTACTGGCGCAAGGGCGACACCTCCGGTCACGCCCAGTTCGTCCGGCACGCGGCGCTCGACTGCGACGACGACGTCCTGCTCGTGACGGTCGAGCAGATCGGTGCGGCCTGCCACACCGGAGCGCACTCCTGCTTCGAGGTGGGGCCGCTGTCACCCGTGACCGCGTCGTCCACCGACGGGGGCCGGGATGTCTGACCGGGCCACGACCTCCCGGGCGGAGTTCGAGGCGGCTCTCGAGGGCCACCGCGTCGTCCCGGTCGTCCGCGACCTCTTCGCCGACGGCGAGACCCCGGTCGGCATCTACCGCAAGCTCGCCGCCGGGCGCCCGGGCACGTTCCTGCTCGAGTCCGCGGAGCAGGGCGGCATCTGGTCGCGGTGGTCGTTCGTCGGGGTGTCGTCGTTCGGCGTCCTCACGACGAGGGGCCGGGAGGTCGAGTGGATCGACTACGGCATGAGCCGCGACCGGGCTCTCGGAGACGCCGACGGCCGTCCTCTCGAGGTGCTCTCCGCGCTCTTCGAGCGCTGGGCCACCCCTCGCCTCCGAGACGTGCCTCCTCTCACCGGCGGCCTCGTCGGCTTCATCGGCTGGGAGGCGGTCCGCGAGCTGGAATCGCTCCCCGACGCGCCCCCCGCCGAATTCGACGTGCCCACGCAGGCTCTGAGCTTCGTCAGCGAGCTCGTCGCGATCGACCACCGCACCGGCGCCGTCCTGCTGATCGCGACCGTCCTGAACGACGAGACGGACGACGCCGACTCGCTGTGGGCGGACGCCCAGTCGCGACTCGACGGTCTGCAGAGTCGGCTCGCCCGCCCGAGCGAGGCCCACCTGTCGGACGTCGACCTCACGATCGCCCCGCAGCCGACCCGCCGGACGACCGACGCCGAGTACGCGGCGTCCATCGAACGCTCGAAGCAGTTCATCCGCGACGGCGACGTCTTCCAGGTGGTCGTCTCGCAGCGGTTCGACCACGAGCTGACCGCCGATCCGCTCGACGTCTACCGCGTGCTGCGGACGCTCAATCCCAGCCCGTACATGTACCTGGTCAGCCTCGACGACGTCGACGGCCGCCCCTACTCCATCGTGGGCTCCTCTCCGGAGGCGCTGGTCAAGGTCGACGGTCGGCGCGCCTACACGCACCCGATCGCGGGCTCCAAGCCGCGGGGCGAGAACCCGGAGGACGACCAGGCCTTCGCCGACCAGCTCGCCTCCGACCAGAAGGAGCGCGCGGAGCACCTGATGCTCGTCGATCTGGCCCGGAACGACCTCCTCAAGATCTGCACGCCGGGCACCGTCGAGGTGACCGAGTTCATGCAGGTGGAGCGCTTCAGCCACATCATGCACCTCGTCTCCAGCGTCGAGGGGGATCTCGCCCCCGGGCGCAACGCCATCGACGCCTTCCGGGCGACGTTCCCCGCCGGCACCCTCTCCGGAGCGCCGAAGCCCCGGGCTCTCGAGATCATCGACGAGCTCGAACCGGCGCAACGGGGCGTCTACGGCGGCGTGGTCGGGTACTTCGACTTCGCCGGCTCCGCCGACGTCGCCATCGCGATCCGCACGGTGCTGCTCCAGGGCGACACGGCTCGGGTGCAGGCGGGGGCGGGTCTCGTCGCCGACAGCGATCCCGACGCCGAGAACCAGGAGGCGCGCAACAAGGCCGCGGCCCCCCTGCGTGCCGTCGCCGTCGCCAACGCCATGGGCAGGCTGACCTGATGGCCGCCCGACGGATCAAGCTCTCGACCATCCTGAGCGGCATCCTGCTCGCCGGTCTCGTCCTGCTCGCCTGGACCCAGCCGTGGTTCGAGCTGGTCATCCGGCTCCCGCAGGGAGGCACCACGACGGTGACCGCCGCAGGAGACGTCGCAGGAGGCGCGCTTTCGGCGTTGTCCCTGGCGAGCCTGGCGCTCTTCGCCGCTCTGACCATCGCCGGCCGGATCTTCCGCATCGTGCTGGGAGTCCTCCAGACGTTCCTCGGTCTCAGCATCGCCCTCTCCGCCGGCACGGCACTCGCCGACCCGGTCGCGGCGTCCGGCACGCCCATCACGAGCGCCACGGGCGTCGCGGGAGCCGACTCCCTCGCCGACCTCGTCGACTCGGTGACCGCGACCGCCTGGCCCTGGGTCGCCCTCGTGGTCGGCGTCGCGGCCGGGCTCCTCGGGATCGCCGTCGTCGTGTTCTCCGGTCTCTGGCCGCAGGCGACCAGGAAGTACTCCGCGACCCGACTGGCCGCCGCCGACCCCGCCGCCGATCCGGCGGCCGCGTGGGACACCCTCTCCGGCGGCGACGACCCGACCGAGGAGGGTCCCGACGGCCCGGGCCCCAGCCGGTAGACTCTCCTCGTCCCATCTCGATCCAAGGAGCACCGTGAGCATCCAGACGACGCCCGACACCACAGCAGAGGCCGCCGAAGACCTCGGTCACGGCAACTCGCCCGCCGCATGGACGGCCGTGATCATCATGCTGGTCGCGTTCTCCATCGGAACGGTCGCCTTCTTCCTCGCCATCCCGTGGATCGTCTGGGCCTCCGCGGGTCTCGTCGTGGTCGGTCTCGTGGTCGGTCTGGTCCTCAAGCGCGCCGGGTACGGCGTCGGCGGACACCGCTACGTCCCGAAAGCGCACAACTAGGTGCTCGACGACCTCTACGCCGGCGCCCTCGCCGATGCCGATGCGCGGCGTGAGATGCGACCCTTCGGTCACGTCGAGGCCGCCGCTCTCGATCGTTCCCCGGCCCTGGACGCCCTCTCGGCGCTCCGACCCGCCGACCGGGTCAAGATCATCGCCGAGGTGAAGCGCGCCAGCCCCTCCCGCGGCGATCTCTCCGTGATCGCCGACCCGGCGTCGCTGGCCGTCTCCTACGCGACGGGTGGTGCGAGCGCGATCAGCGTGCTCACCGAGGGACGCAGGTTCAAGGGCACCCTGGCCGACCTCGAGGCGGTCCGCGACGTGGTCGACGTGCCCGTGCTCCGCAAGGACTTCATCGCCGATCCGTATCAGGTCTTCGAGGCCCGTGCCGCCGGCGCCGACCTCGTCCTGCTGATCGTGGCGGGTCTGCCCCAGGCCCGGCTGGTCGAGCTCCACGAGCTCGTCCGGTCCCTCGGGATGACCGCCCTGATCGAGGCCCACTCCGCCGACGAGGTCCGCCGCGGTCTCGACGCCGGTGCCGAGGTCCTCGGCGTCAACGCACGCGATCTGTCGACGTTCGAGCTCGACCGCGACCTCTTCGGACGACTGGCCGACGCCATCCCGTCCGGGGTCGTCCGCGTGGCCGAGTCGGCCGTGTCCTCGCCCGCGGACGTCGCCCACTACCGCCGTTCCGGCGCCGACGTCGTGCTCGTGGGCGAGGCCCTCGTCACGCACGGCGACCCGATCGACGCACTCACGAGTTTCCTGGAGGTCTGATGGCACTGCGCGACGAGAAGGGGCCGTACTTCGGCGACTTCGGAGGCCGCTTCGTCCCCGAGTCGTTAGTGGCGGCCCTCGACGAGCTCGACGCCGCCTACAAGGCCGCGGCGGTCGACCCCGAGTTCCAGGCGGAGCTGGCGGCTCTGCACGCCACCTACACGGGGCGTCCCTCGCTCATCACCGAGGTGCCCCGCTTCGCGGCTCACGCCGGCGGAGCCCGCGTCATCCTCAAGCGCGAGGACCTCAACCACACGGGCTCGCACAAGATCAACAACGTGCTCGGTCAGGCCCTCCTCGCCCGCAAGCTCGGGAAGACCCGCCTGATCGCCGAGACGGGCGCCGGTCAGCACGGTGTGGCCACCGCGACGGCCGCCGCGCTGTTCGGCATGGAGTGCGTCGTCTACATGGGACAGGTCGACACCGAACGTCAGGCGCTCAACGTCGCCCGGATGCGCCTCCTCGGTGCCGAGGTTGTCGCCGTCACGACGGGCTCCCGCACCCTCAAGGACGCCATCAACGACGCCATGCGCGACTGGGTCGCCAGCGTCGACACGACGCACTACGTCCTGGGCACGGTGGCGGGGCCGCATCCGTTCCCCGCCATGGTGCGCGACTTCCACAAGATCATCGGCGAGGAGGCGCGGCAGCAGGTCCTCGACCTCACCGGCGCTCTTCCCGACGCCGTCGTCGCCTGCGTCGGCGGCGGCTCGAACGCCATGGGCATCTTCCACGCCTTCCTCGACGACGAGTCCGTCGGCCTCTACGGCTACGAGGCCGGGGGCGACGGCGTCGAGACCGGCCGTCACGCCGCCTCGATCACGCTCGGTCGCATCGGGAACCTCCAGGGCACCCGGTCGTACCTCATGCAGGACGAAGACGGTCAGACGCTCGAGAGCCACTCCATCTCGGCCGGCCTCGACTACCCGAGCGTGGGCCCCGAGCACGCCTGGCTCGCCGAGTCGGGCAGGGCGCACTACGAGCCCGTGACCGACGCCGAGGCGATGTCGGCGTTCCGGCTCCTCACCCGGACCGAGGGCATCCTGCCCGCCATCGAATCGGCGCACGCGCTGGCCGGGGCGATCAAGCTCGGCCTCGCCCACCCGGACTGGACGATCCTGGTGTCGCTCAGCGGCCGTGGCGACAAGGACGTTGCGACCGCGAGCCGCTACTTCGGCGTCCTCGACGAGGAGGCGCAGCAGCTGTGACCGGACCGCGCACGCCCCACAGCAAGGTCGCCTCGGCCATCCAGGCCCGGCGCGACGCCGGAACCGGCGCCGTCATCGGTTACCTGCCGGTGGGCTTCCCCGATCTCGAGACGAGCATCGAGGCCGCCGTCACCCTCGCCGAGAACGGCATCGACGTCATCGAGCTGGGCATGCCCTACTCGGACCCCGTCATGGACGGCCCCGTCATCCAGGCCGCCACCCAGAAGGCGCTGGCCGAGGGGTTCAAGATCCGCGACGTCTTCACCGCCGTCCGCGCCATCACCTCCCGCGTCTCGGCTCCCGTCGTCGTCATGACCTACTGGAACCCGGTCGTGCAGTACGGGGTCCAGCGATTCGCCGACGATCTCGCCGCCGCCGGGGGAGCGGGCCTCATCACGCCCGACCTCATCCCCGACGAGGGCTCCTCGTGGATCGCGGCGGCCGAGGCCGCCGATCTCGATCGCGTCTTCCTGGCCGCTCCCTCCTCGAGCGACGCTCGCCTGCGACAGGCCGTCGAGGCGAGCCGCGGGTTCGTGTACACGGTCTCGACGATGGGCATCACCGGAACCCGCACGGACGTCGACTCCGCGGCGCACACGCTGGTCGAGCGGCTCCGCGCGGTCGGCGTCGAGAACGCCTGCGTCGGACTCGGCATCTCGACGGCCCAGCAGGTCCGCGAGGTGCTCGCGTACGCCGACGGGGCCATCATCGGCTCCGCATTCGTGCGCGCCCTCGCCGACGGAGGCGTCGACGCGCTGGCCACGGTCGCCGCCGATCTCTCCTCGGGCGCCGCCGTCTCTCGCTGACGCCCGCTCGCGCTAGAGTCGTTCCGCGTCGGTCCGCCGGCACCCCGTTGTTCCCCTTGAAAGGCGATCCCGCCCGTGTTCGTTCCCCTGAGCATCCCGAGCCCGTCAGCCGACTGGCAGTACTTCGACGTCACGGCGTGGATCAACGAGACCTTCGGCGCGTCGCTGCCGGGCTCGCTCCGCATCCACGCGTACGCGCTCTGCATCCTCGCCGGCATCATCATCGCGGGTGTCATCACCAATCAGCGTCTCCGACGCCGTGGCGCCGAGAACGGCGTCGTGATCGACGTCATGCTCTTCGCCGTCCCTCTCGGCATCATCGGCGGGCGCTTCTTCCACGTCATCACCCACCCGGGCGACTACTTCGCCGGTCAGGAGTGGTGGCGCGCCTTCGCGGTCTGGGAGGGCGGCCTGGCGATCTACGGCGCGCTCCTCTTCGGCGCCGTCGGCGTCTGGCTGGGCTGCCGCTACTCCGGTCTGCGGTTCTGGGTCTTCGCCGACGCACTGGCACCGGGCCTCCTCGTCGCTCAGGCCTGCGGCCGTCTCGGCAACTGGTTCAACAACGAGCTCTTCGGCATGCCCACCGATCTGCCCTGGGGGCTCGAGATCGATTCGAGCAACCCGGCCTATCCCACGGGCCTGCCCGAGGGCACCCTGTTCCACCCGACGTTCCTCTACGAGATCATCTGGATGCTGGCCGGCGTTGCCATCCTCCTGCTCATCGAGCGGCGGACGACCCTCCAGTGGGGCAAGGCCCTCTCGTTCTACCTCGTCTGGTACGGGATCGGCCGGGCCTGGTTCGAGTCCATCCGCACCGACCCGAGCCTGCTCTTCTTCGGAATCCGCACCAACGTGTGGATGTCCTTCGCCGCGATCGTCCTGGGGGTCGTCATCTACGTCCTCGCGACCCGTCGCCACCCCGGCGGCGTCCCGAGCGCGTACGCACCCGGCCGGTCGCCGATCGAGCGAGACTCTGAGGTAGACTCGCGACGCACGGAGGCGGACGACGACGAACCCGAGTTGGTCGCCGTCGGCGCATCGGACGACAACACCGACACCACGCCACGCTCGTAGAGCATCGCGCTCGACGAGCGCACCGCCAGATGGCCAGGAGCAGCACGACTCGATCGAGTCACGCCGCCCCTCCAGCCGGAGCAGCCTCCGCACCGAGAACCACCTCACGACCGCCACAAGCTGTCAGGGCAACTCCGCTGAGCCGTACCCCCCGGACGACCGAACCACGGTCCGGACGGCGACCGACGCGCACCGCACCTCCGCGGTGACGTCCAGTGACACGGGCCGACGACGTCCCGACTCCTACAGGATCTCTTCGTGAGGACGGATTCCATGGCCCCCACGCCAGCCCACCAGCAGTTCAGCACGGTCCCTTCCGCGGTCGGTCTCTTCGACCCCCGCAACGAGAAGGACGCGTGCGGCCTCGCCATGGTCGCGACCCTCCGCGGCACCGCGGGGCACGACATCATCGACGCCGCGCTCGGCGCGCTCCGCAACCTGGAGCACCGCGGAGCCATCGGCTCGGACGCCGGCACCGGCGACGGCGCGGGCATCCTCTGCCAGATCCCCGACGCGTTCCTGCGCGACGTCGTCGACTTCGACCTGCCCGCCGAGGGCCAGTACGCCGTCGGGATCGCCTACCTGCCGCTCGACGACCAGGAGCGCAGCGAGCTCAAGACGGGCATCGAGCGCATCGCCGACCTCGAGCAGCTCGACGTGCTCGGATGGCGCGAGGTCCCCGTCCGTCCGGACGAGCTCGGAACCCTCGCCCGCAACGCGATGCCGGCGTTCGAGCAGATCTTCGTGGCGAGTCGACACCGCGATGCGAACGGCGACCTCCTGTCCGGGGTCGAGCTCGACCGTCGGGCGTTCCGCCTGCGGAAGCGCGCCGAGCGCAAGCTGTCGGCGTACTTCACCTCGTTGAGCAGCCGCACCATGGTCTACAAGGGCATGGTCACGACGCTGCAGCTCGAGCCCTTCTACCCCGACCTGAGCGACGAGCGCTTCGCCTCGAAGCTCGCCATCGTGCACTCGCGGTACTCGACCAACACGTTCCCGTCCTGGCCGCTCGCCCAGCCGTTCCGCATGATCGCCCACAACGGCGAGATCAACACGGTGCGCGGCAACCGGAACTGGATGCGTGCGCGTCAGTCGCAGCTCGAATCGGAGCTGATCGGCGACCTCAAGCCCATCCTGCCGATCGTCAGTCCGGGGGCCAGCGACTCGGCCTCGTTCGACGAGGTCGTCGAGCTGCTGAGCCTGACCGGTCGCTCGCTCCCGCACGCCATCATGATGATGGTCCCCGAGGCGTGGGAGAACCAGGTCGACATCGACCCGACCCTGCGGGACTTCTACGAGTACCACTCGATGCTCATGGAGGCGTGGGACGGTCCGGCCGCCATCACGTTCACCGACGGATCGCTCGTCGGCGCCACCCTCGACCGCAACGGGCTCCGCCCCGGTCGCTACCTCGTGACCGACGATGGTCTCGTCGTCCTCGCGAGCGAGATCGGCGTCCTCGACATCGACCCGGCCAAGGTCGTGCGCAAGGGCCGTCTCCGTCCGGGCAAGATGTTCCTCGTCGACACCGAGGCGGGCCGTCTGATCGAGGACGACGAGATCAAGCGCGACCTCGCCGCATCGGCCCCCTTCGGGGAATGGCTGGCCGAGGGCCGCATCCACCTGGCCGACCTGCCCGAACGCGAGCACATCGTCCACACGCCCGCCTCGGTCACCCGCCGTCAACGGACCTTCGGCTACACCGAAGAAGAGGTCCGCATCCTGCTGACGCCCATGGCGAAGACCGGTGCGGAGCCCCTCGGGGCCATGGGGAGCGACACGCCGATCGCCGTCCTGTCCGAGCGCCCGCGCCTCCTCTTCGACTACTTCACGCAGCAGTTCGCCCAGGTCACCAACCCGCCGCTCGACTCGATCCGCGAGCAGGTCGTCACCTCGCTCAAGCTCGGGCTCGGCCCGGAGCGCAACCTGCTCGCGGCGACGCCCGAGCATGCGCGGCAGGTGATCCTCGACTTCCCGGTGATCGACAACGACGAGCTCGCGAAGATCCAGCACATCGACCCGAGCCCGGGCTCACGGGCGACCTCGACGATCCGCGGCCTCTACCGCGCGGACAAGGGGCCCCGCGCCCTCGAGAAGCGCATCGCCGCCATGTGCAACGAGGTCGACGACGCCATCGAGGCCGGCGCCAGATTCATCGTCCTGTCGGACCGCGACTCGAACCAGGACTTCGCGCCCGTGCCGTCCCTCCTCATGATCGCGGCGGTGCACCACCACCTGATCCGCACCGAGAACCGCATGAAGGTCGGACTGATCGTCGAGGCCGGGGACGTCCGGGAGGTCCACCACGTGGCGACGCTGATCGGCTACGGCGCGTCGGCGGTGAACCCCTACCTCGCCATGGAGACGAGCGAGAACCTCGTCCGGTCGGGCATGATCACCGGGCTGTCCCCGGAGGACGCCGTCCACAACCTGATCAAGGCCCTCGGCAAGGGCGTGCTGAAGATCATGTCCAAGATGGGCATCTCGACCGTGTCGAGCTACGCCGCGGCGCAGGCCTTCGAGGCCGTCGGACTGAGCCAGGAGTTCGTCGACACCTACTTCACCGGGACATCGTCCATGCTCGGCGGGGTCGGCATCGACGTCATCGCGGCCGAGAACAAGGAGCGCCACCTCAGCGCCTATCCCGCCGACGGATCGGTGGTCGCCCACGAGCGGCTCGCGACGGGCGGCGAGTACCAGTGGCGCCGCGAGGGTCCGAAGCACCTGTTCAACCCCGACACCGTGTTCCGGCTGCAGCACGCCACGCGCACGCGTCGCTACGACATCTTCCGCGAGTACACGAAGCTGGTCGACGACCAGGCTGAGGACCTCATGACCCTGCGGGGCATGTTCACCTTCAAGCACGGCGTCCGCCCCGCGATCCCGCTCGACGAGGTGGAGCCGATCGAGTCCATCGTCAAGCGCTTCTCGACCGGTGCGATGAGCTACGGCTCGATCTCCCAGGAGGCCCACGAGACCCTGGCGATCGCCATGAACCGTCTCGGCGGGAAGTCCAACACCGGCGAGGGGGGAGAAGACGTCGACCGTCTCCTCGACCCCGAGCGTCGCAGCGCCGTCAAGCAGGTGGCGTCCGGCCGGTTCGGCGTCACGAGCATGTACCTGACCCACGCCACCGACATCCAGCTCAAGATGGCGCAGGGAGCCAAGCCCGGCGAAGGCGGACAGCTCCCGCCGACGAAGGTCTACCCGTGGGTGGCCCGTACCCGCCACGCGACGGCCGGCGTCGGTCTCATCTCGCCTCCGCCCCACCACGACATCTACTCGATCGAAGACCTCAAGCAGCTGATCTTCGACGTCAAGCGTGCCAACCCCACCGCCCGGGTCCACGTCAAGCTGGTCAGCCAGTCCGGCATCGGCGCCGTCGCGGCCGGGGTCACCAAGGCCCTCGCCGACGTCGTGCTCGTCTCGGGACACGACGGCGGCACCGGCGCGAGCCCGCTCAACTCGTTGAAGCACGCCGGGACGCCCTGGGAGATCGGCCTGGCCGAGACCCAGCAGACGCTGATGCTCAACGGGATGCGCGACCGCGTCGTCGTGCAGGTCGACGGGCAGATGAAGACCGGGCGCGACGTGGTCATCGCCGCGCTCCTCGGTGGTGAGGAGTTCGGCTTCGCGACCGCCCCGCTGATCGTCGAGGGCTGCATCATGATGCGCGTGTGCCACCTCGACACGTGCCCCGTGGGCGTGGCCACGCAGAACCCCGAGCTCCGCGCCCGCTTCTCGGGCAAGCCCGAGTTCGTCGTCAACTTCTTCGAGTTCCTCGCCCAGGAGGTGCGGGAGTACCTCGCCGAGCTCGGCTTCCGGAGCCTCGACGAGGCCATCGGCCGCAGCGACGTCCTCGACGTCGACCGCGCTCTCGACCACTGGAAGGCGTCCGGGCTCGATCTCGCACCCGTCCTCGTCGGTCCGCACTTCGACGACGACGAGCCACGCCGCAACCGCGTCCCGCAGGAGCACGAGCTGGACAAGCACTTCGACGTGCAGCTCATCGAGCGCAGCATGGACGTCCTCGAGAACGGGGGACGGATCGAGATCCGTCTCCCGATCCGGAACACCGAACGCGCCGTCGGCACCATGCTCGGCCACGAGGTGACGGTCCGTCACGGCGAGCACGGTCTGCCCGACGGCAGCATCGACGTGACCCTGACCGGTTCGGCGGGGCAGTCGCTCGGCGCGTTCCTCCCCGCGGGGATCACGCTCCGACTCGAGGGCGACAGCAACGACTACGTCGGCAAGGGTCTGTCCGGCGGCAACGTCGTCGTGCGGCCGGATCGGTCCAGCACGTTCACGGCCGAGGACAACGTCATCGCCGGAAACGTCATCGGCTACGGCGCGACCCAGGGCAGCATGTTCATCCGCGGCATCGTGGGGGAGCGCTTCCTGGTCCGGAACTCGGGTGCCAGCGCGGTCGTCGAGGGCGTGGGCGACCACGCACTGGAGTACATGACCGGCGGCCTGGCCGTCATCCTGGGCGACACGGGTCGCAACCTCGGTGCCGGCATGTCCGGCGGGACCGCGTACGTGCACCGCCTGAAGACCGAACGGGTCAACTCGGACTCGCTGGCCTCGGGGGAGCTCGAGCTCCATCCGCTCGGCAGCGCGGACGTCGAGATCCTCACCGACCTCCTGTCCCGGCACCTCGCCGAGACGGGATCCCCGGTCGCGGAACGCCTTCTCGCCGACCTCGACACCACGGTGTCCGAGTTCGTCAAGGTGCTGCCGCGCGACTACGCCGCCGTCCTCGCCACCCGGCAGACGGCCGTCGACGAGGGTCTCGACCCCGATGGCGACGAAGCCTGGAAGCGAATCCTGGAGGTGACCGGTGGCTGATCCCAAGGGATTCCTGAAGACGCAGAAGCGCGAGCTCCCGAAACGTCGTCCCGTGTCCGTGCGACTCATGGACTGGAAAGAGGTCTACGAGCAGCAGGAGTCCGGCGAGCTGCGTCGACAGGCCGGCCGCTGCATGGACTGCGGCGTCCCGTTCTGCCACCAGGGATGCCCGCTCGGGAACCTCATCCCCGAGTGGAACGACCTCATGTGGCGCGGCGAGGGCCGCCAGGCGATCGAGCGTCTGCACGCCACGAACAACTTCCCCGAGTTCACGGGGCGTCTCTGCCCCGCGCCCTGCGAGTCGTCCTGCGTGCTCGGCATCAACCAGCCGCCGGTGACCATCAAGCAGGTCGAGGTCTCGATCATCGACCAGGCGTTCCAGAACGGCTGGGTGACCCCCCATCCTCCCGAGCGCCTCACGGGGAAGACCGTCGCGGTCGTCGGTTCGGGTCCTGCCGGCCTCGCCGCCGCACAGCAGCTGACCCGGGCCGGACACACCGTGGCCGTCTACGAGCGTGACGACCGGATCGGCGGCCTGCTGCGCTACGGCATCCCCGACTTCAAGATGGAGAAGAAGCAGATCGAGCTGCGTCTCGCTCAGATGCAGGCCGAGGGCACGCGCTTCCGAGCCGGCGTCGAGATCGGCCGCGACATCGCCTGGGACGACCTCCGAGCGCGCTACGACGCGGTCGTCGTGGCGACCGGCGCGACGGTCCCTCGCGACCTGCCCATCCCGGGTCGCGATCTGTCCGGGATCCACTTCGCCATGGACTACCTCGTCCAGCAGAACCGGATCGGCGCCGGTGACGCCGTCGTCGACCAGATCTCGGCCGAGGGGAAGCACGTGGTCGTCCTCGGCGGCGGTGACACCGGAGCCGACTGCATCGGCACCGCCCACCGACAGGGCGCGCTCTCGGTCACCAACCTGGCGATCGGCCAGCAGCCTCCGGAGGAGCGTCCCGAGACCCAGCCCTGGCCCATGTTCCCGACGCTGTTCGAGGTCTCCAGCGCGCACGAGGAGGGCGGCGAGCGGGTCTACCTGGCCTCGACCGTCGAGTTCCTGCGCAACGACGTCGGCGAGGTGCGTGCCATCCGGGTCGCCGAGACCGAGTACCTCGACGGGCGTCGCGTCCCCAAGGCCGGAACCGAGCGCGAGATCCCCGCCGACCTGGTCCTGCTCGCGATGGGATTCACGGGGCCCGAGCGGGACGCCCTCGAGGAGCAGCTCCGGCTTCCCTTCGACGAGCGGGGTGCGCTGGTGCGCGACCGGACGTACGAGACCAGCGAGGCCGGCGTCTTCGTGACCGGCGACGCCGGCCGAGGCCAGTCGCTCATCGTCTGGGCCATCGCCGAGGGACGGGCCGCCGCGTCCTCGGTCGACGCCTATCTCGAGGGTCAGACGACCCTGCCCTTCCCGGTCTCGCCCACGGATCGGTCCATTTCGGTCTAGTCGTGCCTCCGGTCGGGAATAGGCTGGGCTCACGGGCCTGAGTCGTCCACACCACCCCCAGACGTTAGGAACACATGAGACGCGCAAAGATCGTCGCCACCCTCGGGCCGGCGACGTCGAGCTACGACGACATCCGAGCGATCATCGACGCCGGTGTCGACGTCGCCCGGATGAACCTCAGCCACGGGAGCTACGACGTCCACGAGGGCGTCTACCGCAACGTCCGCCAGGCCGCGGACGACGCCGGCCGACCGGTCGCCGTGCTGGTCGACCTCCAGGGTCCGAAGATCCGACTGGGCAAGTTCGCCGACGGACCGCACGATCTCGCGGTCGGCGACATCTTCAAGATCACCATCGACGACGTCCTCGGCACGAAGGACCTCTGCGGGACGACCTTCAAGGGTCTCCCGTCCGACGTCAGCGCCGGCGACCCGCTGCTGATCGACGACGGCCGCGTCAAGCTCCGCGTCCTCGAGTCGGACGGCACCGTCGTCACGACCGAGGTCGTCGTGGCCGGCACGGTCTCCAACAACAAGGGGATCAACCTGCCCGGCGTGGCGGTCAACGTCCCCGCCCTCTCCGAGAAGGACGAGGCCGACCTCCGTTGGGGTCTCGCCCTCGGCGCCGACCTCATCGCGCTGTCCTTCGTCCGCGACGCCGACGACGTCACCCGTGTGCACGAGATCATGGCGGAGGAGGGCCGCAAGGTCCCCGTGATCGCCAAGATCGAGAAGCCCCAGGCGGTCGACAACCTCGAGGCGATCATCGACGCCTTCGACGGCATCATGGTGGCCCGCGGCGATCTCGGCGTCGAGCTCCCTCTCGAGGCCGTGCCCATCGTCCAGAAGCACGCCGTCGAGCTGTCGCGCCGCATGGCCAAGCCCGTCATCGTCGCCACGCAGATGCTCGAGTCCATGATCTCGAGCCCCATCCCGACCCGCGCCGAGACCTCGGACGTCGCCAACGCCGTGCTCGACGGCACCGACGCCGTGATGCTCAGCGGCGAGACCAGCGTCGGCGAGTACCCGGTCATCACGGTCCAGACCATGGCCCGCATCGTGCAGTCGACCGAAGAGCACGGCCTCGAGCGCATCCCGCCCCTGGGCACCAAGCCCCGGACCCAGGGCGGTGCCATCACCCTGGCCGCCGCCGACGTCGCGGAGTTCGTGCAGGCGAAGTACCTCTGCGTCTTCACCGAATCGGGCGACTCCGTCCGACGGATGTCGCGCCTGCGTCACTCCATCCCGATCCTCGCCTTCACGCCGAACGAGGCGACCCGTCGGCGCATGGCGCTCAGCTGGGGCGTGCAGTCGCACCTGGTCGAGAACGTCACGCACACCGACGCCATGTTCGCTCAGGTCGACGACATCCTCCTCGGCAAGCAGCTGGCCGAGGTCGGCGACAAGGTGATCGTCATCGCCGGTTCCCCTCCCGGAATCGCCGGCTCGACGAACGACCTCCGGGTGCACCGAGTGGGCGACGCCCACGGAGAGGCCGCTCCGGCCTACGCCTCACCGGTCTGATCGAGCACCAGCACGCACATCGACGCCGGGTCCCTCTCGAGGGGCCCGGCGTCGACGCGCGTCCCGGGCGTACCCTGTCGACATGCCGGTCGGACCGTCCCACCCGAGTTGCTTCGTCTTCGAGAGGCGTCTGTTCGTCGTTCCGAGCGGAACGGGTCACGGCGTCGTCGAGACCCGGCAGAGCATGCGGGGATCCCGTGTCGGGTCCCGCGAGACGACGGTCCCCGGAGGCATCGACGTGTGGCTCCTGGTCGGCGGCATCACCGGCGGACTCTTCCTCGCGACGGTGGCGGGTGCCGTCTGGGGCGTGGGTCCCGTGCTCTCGCTCGTCCTCTTCTTCGCCATGGGAGCCCTCGTCGGAGCGGTGCTGGCCACCGGTACCCGATCGCTCTTCGTCCCCGCGACGGCGTCGGCCGCACACCACGACGGCAGCCGCGGCGGAGCCGCGTTCCCTGCGGTCGAAGTCCCCTGGGACGTCGCCCGAGCGGCGCCCGACGACGCCACCGCCGACGAGCTCGTGCTCTGGTCGACCCTCGTCACGCGTTACCGCCGAGCCGAGGAGGCGCGGGTCGAGACCCCGGGGGAGCCCGCCACCCCGACGCCCATCGCGGACGAGCCGGCACCCGCCTCCGTGGAGGCCGAGTACCGAGCCGCCGTGCGGGACTACGAGCCGGTGGCGCGCCTCCTCGGATTCCGTCTGCCCTGATGCAGGGCGGGGACAGCAGAAACCCCGAGCCACCGGAGTGGTTCGGGGTTTCTGGTGTCAATGCCGGGCGAACCCGCTCATTGTCGACGCCGTGAAGGCGCCGCCGAGTCAGATGACGCGGATGTTCTCGGCCTGGAGGCCCTTGTTGCCCTGAGCGGTCTCGAACTCGACCTTCTGGTTCTCCTCCAGGTTGCGGTAGCCGTCGCCGGCGATCGCGGAGAAGTGCGCGAAGACGTCAGTGGATCCGTCGTCGGGGGTGATGAAGCCGAAGCCCTTTTCGGAGTTGAACCACTTAACGGTACCTGTTGCCATTTTTCTTGTTCCTTATTTTTCAGAGTTGTCGTTCCCGATTTCGGAAACGCTCGTCGCGGTGCCTTTTTGTCCGCTCCCTCTGAGAACGACGCCACCGGACCGGATCCCCGAGGGGTTCCCGCCTGGAACGTCGCGAGATACAAATGCGTAACACAACAACCAGTGGTGCAAGCGTAGTGCACAACACGGCTCCGCACACGACTTTGTCGTCGGGATGTCGTTTTCCGTCGTGGCCGCCCGGTGCCGGATGTGGGATTCGAACCCACACGCCCTCTCGGACAGAGCATTTTGAGTGCCCCGCGTCTGCCATTCCGCCAATCCGGCTCATGACGACCGGGGCAAGAATACCGTAGGCTTCTCTCCGTGAGTGACCAGGAAGCAACATCAGCAGCACCCCGTCGTGTCGTCGTAGCCGAGGATGAGTCCCTCATCCGGCTGGACATCGTCGAGATCCTCCGCGACAACGGATACGAGGTGGTCGGCGAGGCCGGAGACGGCGAGACCGCCGTGGCACTCGCGACCGAGCTCCGCCCCGACCTCGTCATCATGGACGTCAAGATGCCGAAGCTCGACGGCATCAGCGCGGCGGAGACGCTCAGCAAGAACCACATCGCCCCCGTCGTCCTGCTGACCGCGTTCAGCCAGAAGGAGCTCGTCGAGCGGGCGAGCGAAGCCGGCGCGCTGGCCTACGTCGTCAAGCCCTTCACGCCGAACGACCTGCTGCCCGCCATCGAGATCGCTCTCTCGCGCTACACGCAGATCATCACGCTCGAGGCCGAGGTCGCGGACCTGGTGGAGCGCTTCGAGACCCGGAAGCTCGTCGACCGGGCCAAGGGGCTCCTCAACGAGAAGATGGGCCTCACCGAGCCCGAGGCGTTCCGCTGGATCCAGAAGGCCTCGATGGACCGCCGTCTGACCATGCACGACGTCGCCCAGGCGATCATCGAGCAGCTCAGCGCGAAGAAGTAGCCTCCGTCGACGCCGGAGAGGCCCGCACCCTCAGGGGCGCGGGCCTCTTCTTCGTCCGCAGGACCGGGCCGAGCGTCAGCCGCGGTCGTCGGTCAGGAAGTTCGTGATGCGGACCGTCGACAGCAGCCGGCCGTCGTCGTCGGTCATCACGACCTGGTGCGTGGTGAGGGTGCGTCCCAGATGGATGGCCGTGCAGGTCCCGGTCACCCAGCCGACGGCGGCCGACCGGCTGTGGCTCGCGTTGAGCTCGATGCCCATCGCGAGACGCCCGGGACCGGCATGGACGTTCGCGGCGATCGACCCGAGCGTCTCGGCGAGGACGACGTGCGCCCCGCCGTGGAGGATGCCGACGGGCTGGGTGTTCCCGTCGACGGGCATCCGGGCGACCGCGCGCTCGGCGCTCATCTCGAGGACGACGATGCCCATCTTCTCAGCGAGGGCCCCCACCCCCCGGCGACCGAAGAGCTCGGTGGCGGCGTCGCTGAGGCTCGCGTCGGGCGACACCGTGCGGGCGGAGTCGGGGGAGGAGTCGTTCATGTCTCTCCGGGGGGACGGACCGGTGCGATCGCCCCGACTGCACTGTCGGAGGCGCCCGCTAGGCTGACGGGGTGTCGGACGAAGCAAAGCCTACCCTCCTGGTCATCGATGGCCACTCGCTCGCGTTCCGGGCGTTCTACGCCCTCCCGGTCGACAGTTTCGTCAACCGCGAGGGTCAGCACACCAACGCGATCCACGGTTTCATCTCGATGCTCCTCAGCCTGGTGAAGGCCGAGAAGCCGAGCCACCTGGCGGTCGCCTTCGACATCTCCCGCTTCTCCTTCCGGACCCGCGAGTACCCCGAGTACAAGGGCACCCGCTCCGAGACCCCGGTGGAGTTCGTCGGCCAGATCCCGCTGCTCCAGGAGGCGCTCCACGCCATGGGCATCACCACGATCACCAAAGAGGACTTCGAAGCCGACGACATCCTCGCGACCCTCGCCGTCCGCGGCCGAGAAGACGGCTATCGGGTCCTCGTCGTGTCCGGAGATCGGGACGCCATCCAGATGGTGAACGACGACGTCACGTTGCTCTACCCCTCGGCCCGGGGCGTCAGCGAGCTCACCCGCTACGACCGCGACAAGGTGTTCGAGCGCTACGGCATCGAGCCCCATCAGTACCCCGAGGTCGCCGCGCTGGTCGGCGAGACGAGCGACAACCTCATCGGCATCGACAAGGTCGGCGAGAAGACCGCGGTCAAGTGGATCACTCTCTACGGCGGCCTCGACCAGATCCTCGAGCACGCCGACGAGATCAAGGGCGTGGTCGGGCAGAAGCTGCGCGAGCAGAAGGAGAACGCCATCCGCAACCGGCGGCTCAACAGACTCGTCACCGACGTCGAGCTGCCGGTCGGTCCCGGCGACCTCGAACGCCGAGGCATCGACGAGGCCGCTGTCCGCGAGCTCTTCGACAAGCTGCAGTTCCGCACGCTCCTCGAGAGGGTGCTCGCGCTCTCCGAGACCGCCGCCGACGCCTCACCCTCGTCGTCGACCCCGGCGCCGGCCCCCGACGGTCTGCCCGTGGTGCGGACGCTGATCGACGAAGAGCTCGCGTTCTGGCTCTCGAAGCACGCGTCCGACCCGGCATCGCCCGTGGGCCTGGTCGTCGAGTACGGGGCCGACGGCGTGGTCGGACTCGGCATCTCCTCGCACGACGAGTCGGCCTACATCCCCTGGGCGGCCGGCCGCGGAGACTACGTCGCCCTCGAGGCCTGGCTCGACGACGAGACGCCGAAGGTCGTCCACGATGCGAAGCGCGCCTACAAGGCGCTGGCCCGGGTGGGGCTGCCGCTGACGGGCATCGTCGGCGACCCCCGGATCGCCGCCTGGCTGCTGCGCCCCGGTCGGACGTCATTCGCTCTCTCCGACCTGGTCTACGAACAGCTCGGCGAGACGCTTCCCGTCGGCGACCCCAACCAGCTGGTCGCAGAGGACGACGACGTCAGCGTGGCGTCAGAGGCCTGGTACGTCCTCCGGCTCTCGGAATCCCTCGTCGAGGCCCTCGACGACGGCTCGCGTCGCGTGCTCGCCGACATCGAGCTGCCCCTCGTCCGCGTCCTGGGCGACATGGAGCTCACCGGGGTCGCCGCCGACCGCGACACGCTCAAGGCCTTGTCGGTCCGTCTCGGCGAGACCGCTGCAGAGCTGGCCTCGAAGGCCTTCGCCGAGATCGGTCGCGAGGTCAACCTCGGATCTCCGAAGCAGCTGCAGGAGGTCCTCTTCGAGCAGCTCGAGATGCCCAAGACCCGCGCGACCAAGACCGGATTCTCGACCGACGCGGCGTCGTTGGCCGATCTCCAGCAGAAGCACCCCCACCCCTTCCTCGATCTCCTCCTGAAGCACCGCGACGCCACCAAGCTGCGCCAGATCATCGAGACCCTCGAGAAGTCCATCGCCGACGACGCACGCATCCACACGACCTACGACCAGACCGGGACGACCACCGGGCGCATCTCGTCCGTCGACCCGAACCTCCAGAACATCCCGGTGAAGGCCGCGGTCGGCCGCGAGATCCGGGCGGCCTTCGTCCACGGTCCCGACTTCGAGACGCTGTTGACGGCCGACTACTCGCAGATCGAGATGCGCATCATGGCTCATCTCTCGGGCGACGAGGGTCTGATCCAGGCCTTCAACGAAGGCGAGGACCTCCACCGCTTCGTCGGCGCGCGCATCTTCGGCGTGGATCCGAGCGACGTGTCGCCGTCCATGCGCACGAAGGTCAAGGCGATGTCCTACGGTCTGGCCTACGGCCTCAGCGCGTTCGGGCTCTCGAAGCAGCTCCGCATCGAGAGCTCCGAGGCGAAGCAACTGATGACGGACTACTTCGCCCGGTTCGGCGCCGTGCGAGAGTATCTGCGGACCGTCGTCGAGAAGGCCCGCGACGACGGCTACACCGAGACGATCTTCGGACGTCGGCGTCCCTTCCCCGACCTCACGTCACCCAACCGCGTCCTGCGCGAGAACGCGGAGCGGGCCGCGCTGAACGCACCGATCCAAGGATCCGCAGCGGACATCATGAAGATCGCGATGCTCGGGGTCCGGTCGGAGATCGACGAGAGGGAACTCGGATCGCGGGTTCTCCTGCAGGTGCACGACGAGCTCATCGTCGAGGTGGCTCCCGGCGAGGTCGAGACGGTCCGCGAGATCGTCCGCCGTCGGATGAGCAGCGCCGCCGACCTGCGAGTGCCTCTCGATGTGAGCGTCGGCCTGGGCGAGAGTTGGGATGCCGCCGCGCACTGACGCCCGGCACCGGCGCCGTCGAAGCAGGCGTGAACGGGCGCGGTCCCGGGCGGACGGGTGTTCTGTCCCCTGATCCGGGCACAAACGGGGGCGACACGCGCCGGTGACTTGACGAAGCCACACAAACGGGCTTATATAAACTCTGCTCGGTGAACACCGGGCACGAATGTGATCCGAATTCCCTGAACCACACGATGGCTGCCGTCCGCCATCACGCACGACGACGAGGTCTCGATGTACGCACCGGAGCGTCACCAGCAGATCCTCGACACCGCTCTCTCACGGGGCCGGGTCGAGGTCGCGGGTCTGGCGCGCGAACTCGCCGTCGCGCCCGAGACGGTCCGTCGTGACCTCACCGAGCTCGAGCGTCGCGGGGTCCTGAGGCGAGTGCACGGGGGAGCCATCGCGGTGGAGCGGCTCGGGATCGAACCGCCCGTCGTCGACAGGGAGGGCACCGCCGCCGCCGAGAAGGATCGCATCGCGCGCGCCGCTCTCGACGAGCTCCCCGACAACGGGTCGATCATCATCGACGCCGGAACGACGGCCATCCGCTTCGCCGAGCTGCTGCCCATCGATCGGGTGCTCACCGTGGTGACCCATTCGCTGGCCGTCGCCACGATCCTGATCAGCCGACCGAACGTGACCCTGCACCTCCTGGGCGGGCTCATCCGGACCCGCACCTACTCGTCGGTCGGCGACTGGACCCGGACCCAGCTCGCCGACGTCTTCGCCGACGTCGCCTTCATCGGCACGAACGGCGTCTCGGTCGAGAGGGGACTGAGCACACCCGACCTCGCCGAGGCGCGGGTCAAGCGCGCTCTCCTCGCGTCGTCCCGCCGCACCGTCGTCCTCGCCGACCACTCGAAGTTCGGTCGCGAGGACTTCGCCAAGGTCTCGCCCCTGTCCGACGTCGACACCATCGTCACCGACGCGGGCGTCGACAGCGAGCTCGCCGACGATGTCGAGCGCGCCGGCCCCCGGGTCGTGATCGTGTGATCGCGTCCCGTCTCCTCGATTCCACCCGCACCGCATCCCGCCCCCACCACACTCGTCACTGAGTACGAAGGAGTACCTCCCTCATGTCCGAATTCACCCCCACGGTCACCGGAACGGGTGTGCGCGCTCGCGTACAGCGTTTCGGCGGCTTCCTCGCCGGCATGATCATGCCGAACATCGGCGCGTTCATCGCCTGGGGTCTCATCACGGCGCTGTTCATCGAGACCGGCTGGACGCCGGTTCCCCAGCTCGGCGGCTTCGGCGTCGACTCGAACGGCGACCCGTGGCCCGGTCTCGTCGGCCCGATCATCACGTATCTGCTCCCCCTCCTGATCGCCTACACGGGTGGACGGATGATCCACGGCCAGCGTGGAGCCGTCATCGGCGCCGTCGGCGTCATGGGCGTCATCGTCGCGACGGACGTCCCGCAGTTCCTCGGCGCGATGATCGTCGGCCCCCTGGCCGCCTACCTCCTGAAGCAGTTCGACCGGCTCGTCGACGGCCGGATCAAGTCCGGCTTCGAGATGCTGGTCAACAACTTCTCCCTCGGAATCATCGGTGGCGCGGTGGCCGTCGGCGCCTTCTTCGGCCTGGCGCCGATCACGACGGCTCTGACTAACCTCTTCGGCGGCGCCGTCGGCTTCCTGGTCGATCGCGGCCTCCTCCCGCTCGCCTCGATCATCATCGAGCCCGCGAAGATCCTGTTCCTCAACAACGCGATCAACCAGGGCATCCTGACCCCGCTGGGCGGCACCCAGGCCCAGGAGACCGGCAAGTCCATCCTGTTCATGCTCGAGTCGAACCCCGGTCCCGGACTCGGCATCCTGCTCGCCTTCCTGTTCTTCGGTCCTCGCGCGATCCGCCCGTCGGCGCCCGCTGCGATCATCGTCCAGTTCTTCGGTGGCATCCACGAGATCTACTTCCCCTACGTGCTGATGAAGCCGGTCCTGCTCGTCGCCGCGATCCTCGGCGGCGCGACGGGGATCACCGTGTTCTCGCTCTTCCAGGTCGGACTGGTCGGCCCCGCTTCCCCGGGCAGCATCATCGCCTACACGCTCGTCGCCGCTCGCGGAGACATCCTCCCGATCTACTTGGGTATCCTGCTCTCCGCTGCCGTGTCGTTCGTCGTCTCGGCGCTGCTCATGGGCTTCGGCCGCAAGGAGAACCGCGAGGCGGCGGCCGAGGACGCCGCCGCGCAGCAGCAGGCTCTCGCCGACGCGCAGGCAGCGACCGCCGCCAACAAGGCCACCAGCAAGGGCACGGCCGCTCCCACAGCGTCCCAGTGATTGACTCGGGGGGCGACCGACGGTCGC
>NZ_BJUV01000006.1 GCF_007988805.1 Frigoribacterium faeni
GGCTCGCGTCCCCCCTTCGGGGCGGACGCTAACGCGGGCCCGCCGCCGGTCGAGAGTCCCCGCTGAGCATGGATCGCTCGCTCCACCCCGGCCACGGATCGGCCGTCGTCCTCGAACGCCGAACGGCTCGTGATGCTCGATCCCGTGATGAATCCCCAGGCCTCCGCGCCGGGCGCCTTCGCGCGTGTCGTGTACCCGTCGGTCACCCGCCCCGGGGCCGACGCCGCGGCTCGCGAGGCCGCCGACGCCCGAGCCGAGGCCCGCGGTCACGCCGCCGGATACGCCGCCGGTCTCCGCGCCGCCGAGCTCGAGCTCGCCGCCCGTCGGGCCGTGCTCGAAGCCGAGCAGTCCGACCTGCTCGACCGGATCCAGTCCGCCACGGTCGCCGCGCTGGCCACTCTCGCCGCCGCCGCCCGGGCCCTCGACGCCCGTGTCGTCGAGTCGGTCTCCGACGCCGAGGAGGCGCTGGTCGCCTCCGCCTTCGACCTCGCCGAGGCGGTGGTCGGCTACGAGCTCCGCGCCTCCGAGCCGGTAGTCGACGAGGCCTCGGCCCGCACCGCCGCCGGAGTCCCGACCGGGGCCGGCGAATCCCGCGCGACGGACGACCCGCGCGAGGGCAGGACCGCCCGCGCCGCCGTCGCCCGCGCCCTGGCGGCACCGGGCGCCGCCGCCGTGACGACCGTCCGCCTGCACCCGCTCGACCTGGCGCAGCTCGACGAGTCGACCCGCGCCTCCACGGCTCCGGGTGTCGTCTTCGCGTCCGACCCGGCCCTCGGGCGGGGCGACGCCGAGGCCGACCTGCCCGCCGGCCTGATCGACGCCCGGCTGGGCTCCGCGCTCGACCGCGCCCGCCGGGCCCTCCTCGAGGCCCCCTCGGCCGCACCCGTGCAGGGGGGAACCGCATGACCCTCGCCGCGCCTCCGGTCGCTCCGCGCTCGACCGCGCCCCGCGCCTCCCTGGCTCCCCGTCTCGCCGCCGCTCGGGCCGCGGCGCGTCCGCAGCGCGTCGGACGGGTCAGCAGCGCGGTCGGCCTCGGCATCACCGTCGAGGGCCTGGACGCCGCCGTGGGCGACGTGGTCAGCGTGGGCGACGCCGCCGACGGCTCGAACCTGGCCGAGGTCGTCGCGACGACGCCCGACGGCGTGCGGTGCATGCCGCTCGGTCGCCTGACCGGCATCACCACCGGCACGCCCGCCCGCTCGACCGGCCGTCCGCTGCTCGTCCCCACGGGAGCCGGCCTGTTCGGACGGGTGCTCGACGGGCTCGGCCGGCCGATCGACGGCAAGGGGCCGCTGACCGGACCCGGCTGCGCACCGGTCGACCTCGTGCCGCTCGACCACGAGACCCCGTCCGCGATGCACCGGGCCCGCATCGACACGCCCCTGCAGCTCGGCGTGCGCGTGCTCGACACGTTGACGACGGTGGGCAAGGGGCAGCGCGTCGGCCTGTTCGCCGGCTCGGGCGTCGGCAAGTCGTCGCTGCTGTCGATGATCGCGCGCGGCTCGGACGCGCAGGTCAGCGTCATCGCGCTGGTCGGCGAGCGCGGCAGGGAGGTGCGGGAGTTCCTCGAGGACGACCTCGGACCCGAGGGCCTCGCCCGGTCGATCGTCGTGGTCTCGACCAGCGACGAGCCCGCCCTGATGCGCCTCCGCGCGGCCGTCGTCGCCACCCGGATCGCCGAGTCGTTCCGCGACGCCGGCGCCGACGTCATGCTGATGATGGACTCGCTGACGCGCGTGGCGATGGCGCAGCGCGAGATCGGGCTCTCGGTCGGCGAGCCGCCGGCGACCCGCGGCTACCCGCCGTCGACCTTCTCGGTGCTCGCCGGGCTGCTCGAGCGGGCCGGCACCGACCGCGTCGGCTCGGTGACGGGCATGTACACGGTGCTGGTCGACGGCGACGACCACAACGAGCCGATCGCCGACGCCGCCCGGAGCATCCTCGACGGGCACGTCGTGCTCGACCGCAAGCTGGCCGTGACCGGGCACTTCCCGTCGGTCGACGCGCTCGGCTCGGTCTCCCGCGTGGCGTCGAAGGTGACGAGCGAGCCGCAGCGGGCGGCGGCGACGGCGCTCCGCAAGGTGATGGCGGCCCGTCGGTCGGCGCAGGACCTCCTCGACGTCGGCGCCTACCAGCGCGGGGCGAACCCGCTCGTCGACGCGGCCGTCGACCACCAGGGAGCCATCGACGCGTTCCTGCAGCAGGGCATGGACGAGCGGGCGACGGCCGACGACTCGTGGAACCGCCTCGCCCAGCTCACCTCGCGACTCGGGGGTGCGTGATGGCGCGTCCGTTCTCGTTGATCGGCCTCCTCCGGCTGCGGCACGCCCAGCAGGGGCAGGCGGCGGCGACGCTCGCCGACGCCAACGAGCGTCTGCGCGAGGCGTCCGACCGGCGGATGGCCGCCCGGCGCACGCTCGACGACGGCCCGATCGAGGTCACCGACGCCGCGATGCTCAGCGCCCTGGCCGCGGCCCGGGCGTCGACGCGGGGGATGCTGACCGAGCTCGACGCCGTGACCGAGCGCCGACGAGCCGACGCCGACGCCGCGCAGCTGGCCTTCAACGAGGCCCGACGAGCGGCCCTCGCTCTCGAGAAGCTCGAGGCGAAGCACGCCGACGAGGTGGCCGCCGACGACCTCCGCACCGAGCAGAGCGTGCTCGACGAGATCGCAGCCCGGAACCGAGGAGGCACACCGTGAGCCCCGTGAGCGAGGTCCTGTCCAGGATCCAGGACATCCAGAGCCAGATCGAGCAGATCCGCGCCGGCACGACCGGGGCGACGTCCGCCGCGACCTCGACGGCGGCCGAGGCCGCCTCGGCGTCGGCGTTCGCGTCGGCCCTGTCGGCGACCGGGACGTCGGCGGGGACGTCGTCGACCGCCGCCGCTCTGGCGGCCGCCCTCGGCGCGACGCCGGCGACGGGCGCGAGCACGACGACCACGGCGTCGGTCGACGCCGTGAAGGGCGCGATCGCGACGGGCAGCGGGGCCTCGGGCTCCGACGTCGTCACGAGCGCCGAGAAGTACCTCGGCGTGCCGTACGTGTTCGGAGGAGAGGACCGCAGCGGCATGGACTGCTCGGGTCTCGTGCAGACCGTGTTCAAGGACCTCGGGGTCGCGATGCCCCGGGTCGTCCCGGATCAGGCGCGCATGGGCACCGAGGTGGCGTCGCTGGCCGACGCGCAGCCGGGCGACCTGATCGTGCCGAAGGGCGAGGGGCACATCGTGATCTACGTCGGCGACGGCAAGGTGCTGCACGCGCCGCGTCCCGGCAAGGACGTCCAGATCGTGAACAACTGGTACAGCGACGCCGACCTCTCGACGATCCGGCGGATCGTGCCGGCCACCGCCGAGCCCGCCGGTGCGGTGAGCAGCGCCTCCTCGGCCCTGTCCGCCGTCTCGGGGACGGACATGACGACGGCCGCGCTGCAGCAGCTCATCCGCGGGGGAGCGCTCTCGTGACGGTGATGCGGACGCTGCCCTTCGTGGTCCCGGCGGGGGCGGGGGAGACCTTCGCCGGTCGTGGCGGGGCGGTCGCGCGCGGCGACGGTGCGGGTGCTCGCGTCGGCGGCTCGGCCGTGCGTGTCGACCCGTCGGCCGGCGGTCCGCGCGACGACGCCGGCGCCGGCTTCGGCGCGGCGATGCGGTCGGCCCTCGACGACTCGGCCGCCGAGGCGGCGGTCGTCCGCGCGACGCATCCGCGTGGTTCCGACGCGTCGGCCGAGGCTGCCGCTGCGGGGGACGGCGAGTCGATCCCGTCCGCCGGCGGGGATGCGGGCATCGTCCCGGTTCCGGTTCCGGTTCCGGCGTCGGCTCAGCTCCTGGCACCGGTCCCGGCTGCGGGCACCGCGGTCGGCGCCGCGACTGCCGCCGTTGCGACTGCCGCCGTTGCAGCTGCCACTGCTGCGACCGCCGCCGCTGCGACCGTCGGCGCCGCCCCGACTCCGCACACCGTGACCCCGACCGCCGGAGAGACCGCTCCCGCCTCCGGCGCACCCGCCACCGCCCCTGCCCTTCCGGAACTCGCTGCGCACGCACGCGTAACAGCCCCCGCGACGACATCGACCCTCCCCGACCCGGTCGCGGCCGGCGCCGGCCTGCCGGGCTCCGCGTACGCGAACGCCGCCACCGCTTCGGCCTCCGGCGCCGGTCTGCCGGGCTCCGCGTCCGCCACCGCCCCCGCCAGCACCGCCACAGCCATCGCCTCGGTCTCCGGTTCCGCCGCCGCAGGCTCCGCCGCCACGGTGTCCGCGTTCACGGCCTCGTCGTCCGCCCCGACCCCGCCCACGCCGGCCGCCACTCCAGCTCTCGTGGCACCCTCCGCTGCGCATGCAGGCGTAAGAGCCGCCGCGACGGCACCCACCCCGGAGCCCGGCCCCGTCGCTCCCACCTCGTCCACGTCGCCCGCCACCGCGTCGCCCGCCACCGCGTCGCTCTCCGCCCCCGCCACCGCGACCGCCGCCTCGCTCACGACCGCCACCGCGACCGCCGCAGCGACGACCCCCGCGAACACGACCTCGTCGCCGTCGGCAGCCACCCCGCAGGCGGCCACCGCCCAGGCAGCCACCGCCCAGGCGGCCACGCCGCCGCTCGCGGTTCCGGCCCCGTCGTCGGCAGCGGCGGGATCAGCGCCTTCCGCTCCCGTCACCACGACCACCGCGACCACCGCGACCACCGCGTCCCCTCCGCCTGCGGCCCCCATGGCACCCGCCCGGCCGACGGCCGGCCCGTCCACGGCCGACGGCGCGAAGGCGGCCGGAGGCGCACCGTCCGCGAGCAGCCCGACCATGGCAGCCGCCGCATCGACCACCGCACGGACCGCAGCGGACGAGCCCCCCGTCACCCCGGCCCCCGCGTCCACGCTCGCGGCGGCGACCGCGGCAGCCCCCGCGGCCGCACCCGCCGCCCCCGCCGTCGCACCGGCGCCGGCCCCGGCGGCCGCGTCCGCCGCATCCGCCGCCCCTGCGCCGCTCGCCCAGCAGCTCGCCCGCCCGCTCTTCACGCTCGCCGCGGCCGGCCACGGCACGCACACGGTCACCGTGACGGTCGCCCCCGACGCCCTCGGCCCGGTCACGGTCCGAGCCCACGTCTCGGCGTCCGGCATGCAGATCGAGATGTTCGCCGCCTCCGACGCGGGGCGCGACGCGGTCCGGTCGATCATCCCCGACCTCCGACGGGACATGGGAGGCGCGGGTCTGCAGACCAGCATCGACCTGTCCAGCCAGAACCAGCCCTCCGACCCCCGCGGGCAGCACGGCGCCGCCGCGTTCTCCGACGGTCGCGGATCCGGGCCGACGCCCGACCGGGGGCTCCTCGGCGACGCGACCCGCGCCTCCTCGGCAGCCGACGGCGGAACCGACGGAACAGACGGCGGAGCCGCCGCCGCACCCCGAGACCCCTCTCACCGACCGACGTCGCTCGACGTCCTGGCCTGAACGGACCCACGACATGCCCTCGATCGACCAGATCAGCGGAAACGTCGACGCCTCGAGCGTGGCGAACGCCCTCGCCTCCTCGAACAGCGCGTCGCGCACCCCGAAGCAGACGATGGACAGCGAGATGTTCATGCAGCTGCTCGTCTCGCAGCTGAAGAACCAGGACCCGTCGTCGCCGATGGACACCAACGCCATGATCGGCCAGACCACCCAGCTGGCGATGATGGAGCAGATCACGAACCAGACCACGACGGCGAACGAGGGCTTCTCGCTGCAGATGCGCATCGCCGCGTCGAACATGGTCGGCCGCGAGGTCAGCTACACCGGTGCCGACGGCAAGCCCGTCACCGGCACCGCGACGAGCGTCTCGTTCGCCGACGCCGTCCCGAAGGTCACCGTCGCCGGGAAGGAGATCGCGTTGGATCTCATCTCCGGCATCTCCGCGTCGACCTCGAACTGACCCCCTCCTCCTTCTCCCCTCTCTTCTTCCGAAAGGCAGTCACCATGCTCCGCTCGCTCTACTCCGGGATCTCCGGCCTCCGTTCGCACCAGACCATGCTCGACGTCACGGGCAACAACATCGCCAACGTCAACACCGCCGGGTTCAAGGCGTCGACCACGCAGTTCCAGGACACGCTGTCGCAGATGACCCAGGGCGCCGGCGGCCCGCAGACCGGTGTCGGCGGCACCAACCCGGCGCAGGTCGGCCTCGGCGTCCAGGTCGCGGGCATCTCGACGAACTTCGCCCAGGGCTCGGCCCAGGCGACCGGCAAGGCGACCGACCTGATGATCTCGGGCGACGGCTTCTTCGTCACCCGCCTCGGCAACGACACCGTCTACACCCGCGCCGGCTCGTTCGACTTCGACGCCCAGGGGCGTCTCACCTCCGCCGACGGCAAGATCGTCCAGGGTTACTCGGCCACCGACGGGGTCGTCAACGAGGGAGGCGCGGTGGGCGACATCACGCTGCCCCTGAACGGCGCCTCCCCGGCCCGGGTGACCACGCAGGCGACGCTGAGCGGCAACCTGCCCTCGGACACCGCCGTGAACGGCACCCTCGAGCGGGACGTCAAGGTCTACGACGCCGCCGGCAACGAGAGCACCCTCGCCCTGACCTTCACGCGGACCGCCGGCGGATGGACCGTCGAGGGCGAGCGGGGCACCCAGAGCGGCACCACGAACCTCACCTTCGGCGCGAACGGCACGCTGACCGGCGGCGGGCAGCTCGCCGTGGGCGGCATCACCGTCGAGCTGGGGGGAGTCACCGGCTTCGCCGCCCTGAACACCGTCGCGGTCTCCGGCCAGAACGGGCGCGAGGCGGGCACGCTGCAGGGCTTCTCGCTCTCGAAGGACGGCACGCTCGTCGGCCAGTTCTCGAACGGCGAGTCGCTCGCCGTCGGCCGCATCGCGCTCGCGACCTTCGCGAACGCCGGCGGCCTCGAGAAGGCCGGCTCGTCCGGCTACCGGGCGACCGCGAACTCGGGCGACGCGCAGGTCGGCGCGCCCGGCTCGCCCGGCGTCGGCTCGATCACGAGCGGCACGCTCGAGATGAGCAACGTCGACCTCTCGCAGGAGTTCACGAACCTGATCGTCGCCCAGCGCGGCTTCCAGGCCAACGCCCGCATCATCACGACCTCCGACGAGGTCCTGCAGGAGCTCACCAACCTCAAGCGCTGACACCCGTCCCGCCGCAGACACGAGACCGACCCCGCCCGGAGCACCGGACGGGGTCGGTCTCGTCGTCCACCGGGACCATCCGTGTTCGTTCGGCGGCCGACCGATTCGCCTGCGGGACTCCCGGTTCGTTCGGGGGACAGACCGTTCCTCCACGGGGTATGTTCCTGGCCCCAGAGGGGGGCACAAAGGGCGCAGAGGCTCGTTCGAGGGGTGCCGTGTCCGCATTTACGGGGACACCATCGACCCCATGACCCTCGACCCGACCCGTCTCGCGACAGGCGACTCCGACTACACGGACCTCCTGCTCGCCTCCGGCATCGCCACCGAGGGGGAGATCGAGGAGGCGCTGCTCGCCGCCGCGAGAACCGGCAGCGGCCTCGACGAGATGCTCGTGCAGCTCGGCGTGGTGGACGCCCTCGAGCTGCAGCGGCTCGTCGCCCGGTCGTGGGGGCTCGACATCGTCGACACCGCCACCGTGCACTTCGACGCCGATCTCGTCCGGGCCGGCTCCGGCCAGCGCTACATCGCCGAGGACTGGATGCCGGTGCACCGCCGCCGCGACGGCAGCATCATCGTGGCCTCGGCGCGGCGCCCGAGCCCCGACTGGCAGGCCGACCTCGAGGAGGAGCTCGACGCCCGGGTCGAGTTCCGGGTCGCGTCGACCTGGGGCATCAAGGACGCCACCTTGCGGATCTTCGACGACATCGTCGCCGACAGCGCCGCCAACGACCTCTACCGGGCCAACCCCGCCCTCTCGGCCCGGGTGGTCTTCTCCCGGGGCCAGAAGGTCGGCGGGGCCGTGCTCGCCGCCTGCCTGGTCGCGCTGGGCGTCCTCTGGCCCGCCGGGCTCGCCAGCGGCGTCATCGCGATCGCCAGCGTGGTGTTCCTGCTCGGCACGGGGTTCAAGTTCGTCGTCGCGATGCGCGGCGCCCGCTTCGACGTCGTCGAGCGGATCAGCGACGCCGAGGTCGCGGACCTCGACGACGCCGACCTGCCGAAGTACACCGTGCTCGTGCCCGTCTTCCGCGAGGCGAACATCGTCGCGCAGCTGATCGACAACCTCGGCGGCCTCGACTACCCGCTCGAGAAGCTCGAGGTGCTGATCCTGATCGAGGAGGAGGACCACGCCACGCGCGACGCGATCGCCGCCGCCGATCCGCCCGCGCACTTCCACGTCGTCACGGTGCCGAAGGGGCACCCGCAGACGAAGCCCCGGGCCTGCAACGTCGGGCTCTACCTCGCCTCGGGCGACTTCCTGGTGATCTACGACGCCGAGGACACCCCCGACCCCGACCAGCTGAAGAAGGCCGTGATCGCGTTCGGCCGCGGCGGCGAGCGCACCGTCTGCGTGCAGGCGTCGCTCAACTACTTCAACGCGACCGAGAACGCGCTCACCCGCATGTTCACGCTCGAGTACAGCTACTGGTTCGACTACATGCTCGCCGGTCTCGACCACGCCGACCTGCCGATCCCGCTCGGCGGCACCTCCAACCACTTCCGCACCGACGCCCTGGTGCGGCTCGGCGGCTGGGACCCGTACAACGTCACCGAGGACGCCGACCTCGGCATCCGGGCCAGCGCCCTCGGCTACCGCGTGGGGGTCATCAACTCGACGACGATGGAGGAGGCCAACACCTCGATCCCGAACTTCGTCCGTCAGCGCAGCCGCTGGATCAAGGGCTACATGCAGACGACGCTGGTGCACGCCCGCCGGCCCCTGCAGCTGATCCGCGAGATCGGCATCGTGCGCTTCGCCTCGTTCGCGTTGCTGATCGGCGGCACGCCCGCGACGTTCCTCGGCGTGCTGCCGTCGTACATCGGCACCGTCGTGGCGCTCGTGCTGCCGTCGGCGTGGCTGTCGGCGCTGTTCCCGCCGTGGGTCCTCTGGATCTGCCTGTTCAACTTCGTGATCGGCAACGGGATCATGGTCTACCTCTCGATGATGGGGCCGTACAAGCGGGGCACCTTCCACCTGATCCACTGGGCGCTGCTGAACCCCGTCTACTGGATCCTGCATTCGGTCGCCTCGTACAAGGCGCTCGCCCAGCTGCTGACCCGACCGCACTACTGGGAGAAGACCGAGCATGGCCTCACCACTCGCACGTCCTGAGGGTCCGGGCGCCGACGCCGTCCTGCCCGACGCCGGTGCGGTGCGGACCGCCGGCGACGCGGTGCTCCCCGCCGCCGACGGCGCGCTGCGCGCCCCGTCCGCCGATTCCTCCCTCGCCCTGAGCGGAGCCGCGGCCACTTCGGCGGAGCTGGCGCCCGAGCTCGCCCCGACGTCGCCCCCGGTGTCGCCCGTGCCGACCGTCCCGGCGAGGCGGCCGGTCCGGTTGCGGCGACCCGCGCCTCCTGCCGTGGAACCCGACCGGCGGCCGCGCGGCACCGCCCGCACCCGGGCGCTGCGGGCGCTCGTCGAGGAGCGCCGGTTCGCGTCGGTCCTCGCGGGCATGAAGCACGAGGCGTTCCCGGGCACGCTCGGGGGGCGCACCGCGCTGCGGCTCGTGTTCGCGGCCCCGTTCGTCGCGATCGCGATCCTGCTCGAGGTCGTGGGCGTTCCCGCCGGGATCTCGGCGAACAGCCTGCTCGTCGCCCGGGCCGCCACGGTCGACTGGACCGGCGCCGGAGCGGCCTGGATCGGCGACCTGTACCCGCCGATCACCGGCGTGATCGCCGCGGTGACCCCGGGAGGCGCGTTCGGCCTGTCCCTCGTGGGCGCGCTCTGCGCCGGAATCGTCGTGCACGCGATGGTCGAGCTGATGGTCCAGCGGGGCTTCCACCCGTCGACCGTCACCGCGCTCACCCTCGCGTTGGTCGCCAACCCGCTGTTCTTCTTCATGGCGACCGAGAACCTGCCCGCCTTCCTCGGAATCGCGCTCTTCGGACTGGCGATGACCGACGTCGTGCGGTTCGTCACCTACCGCAACACGCAGTCCGGGTTCCGCGCGGGGATCCTGCTGATGCTCGCGACGCTGACCGACCCGAACGGTCTGCTCTACGCGACCGCCGCGGTGCTGACGGTGCCGTTCCTCACGCACGGGCGGCACCAGGTCGGGGTGCATCGGGCGCACGCGCTCGTCCTGGTGTTCCCGACGCTGTCGGCGCTCGCCGCCCTGATGTTCGTGCAGTGGAGCTTCGGCGGGGACCCGCTCGGCGCCTTCCGCAGCGCGCTCGACTACGACCCGTCGCGGTGGCTCATCTTCGACGCCCTGTTCACGACCCCGTTCGGGCTGCTCCTGCTGGCGCCGGTCGCGAGCGGCTGGCTGATGTCGGCGGTGGTGCGGCGACCGGCGGGCGGGATCATCGCGACCCTGCTGCTCGCCTCGGTGCTGCTCGGCTTCGTGATCGGCACGATCCCCGAGAACTCGGCGGGCAACACGTTCCTGCTGGTGACCCTGGCCGCGATCGCGCTGGTGCCGCCGTCGACGGCGCTGCCGCGGATCGCGCTGGCGAACGTGATGGCGCTGCTGCAGCTGGCGATCGCGATCGCGGCCGCCCTGCAGCGCGACGTCGTCGTGGCCTGGCTGGCGACGGTGCTGCGGTCGATCGGGCTGGTCTGAGCCGATCGCCGGTCTGAGTCGATCGGGCCGGTCGAGGTCGACCGGCCCGGTCGATCAGGTGCGGCCGAGGTACCGGCCCTGCTTGTGGTTCATGGCGAGCACGAGGTTGAGCACGACGGCGCCGACGGCCGAGAGCAGCACGACCCACGGCGACACGACGGTCAGCGAGAGGGCGATGATGACCACGTCGACGGCCATCTGGACGTAGCCGGCCCGCCAGCCGAGCTTCTCCTGCAGGACGAGGGCGAGGATGTTGATGCCGCCGAGGCTCGCGCCGTGGCGGAACAGGATGAGCAGGCCGACGCCGACGAGGAGGTTGCCGCCGAGCGTGCCGTAGACCGGGTTGAGGGCGTCGATGCCGAACGCCAGAGGGTGCAGGTACGAGAAGGCCGAGACGAGCGCGACCGTGAGGGCGGTCCGCAGGGTGAAGCCGAGGCCCTTCTTCCACAGCGCGAGGGCGAAGAACGGCACGTTCACGACGAAGAACAGCACGCCGAACGAGATGTGGGTGGCGTAGCTGAGCAGCAGCGCGAGCCCCGCGGTGCCGCCCGAGACCGAGCCGCTCTCCTTCAGCAGGTACAGACCGAACGAGGCGAGGAACACCCCGGTGACCACGCCCATGACGTTCTCGGCCAAGCTGTGCCGGTTGGCGTCGGCCGTCGCGGCGTTCTCGGTCAGGGCGGGGTCGTCGACCATCGGCGTCGCCGTGTCGGGCGACAGGGCGGCGTCGATCCCGGTCGAAGCGGGCGTCGAGTGGCCCGGCGAGCCGGACGGGCCGTTCGCGGGGGAGGCGTCGGAGGGGGAGGAGGGCCGGGCGACAGGGGTGGCGTCGCGCGTGCCGTCGTTCGCGGGGGTATCGGTCACCGCAGCATCCTGCCAGGCCGGTGTTGCGCGCATGTGTCGCCACCCGCCCAGGCGTCGATGTGACCCGTCGGGGGCCCTCCTGCCCGACGAAGGCCCCGAACGGGTCACCTCGATGCCGCCACCACGTGCCTAACGGCTACCCGCCTCCTGCCGATAGTGCCCTCTAGCCACCCAGGACGGGAGGCCACCCGCCCCCACGGATGGAGGCGGAGAACACAGACCTAGGACGGGCCGATGATCGTCGTCACGCGACTCAACGACAGCAGATTCGCTGTCAACCCTGACCTCATCGAGCGCATCCACGAGACGCCCGACACGACGCTGATCATGGTCGACGGGGCGAAGTACATCGTGACCGAGCCGATGTCCGAGGTCATCGAGATGATCGCCCGCTACCGGGCCCGCATCGTCTCGATCGCCTACGACGAGCCGCACGCCACGTCGCCGTCCGCCCAGCCGATGGGCTCGCGGAACGGCACCGGCCCGCAGCTCGGCCTGGTGCGGGGTTCAGGAGGCGCGGGCCGGGTCAGCGACCTCCGCGCACCCGACGCCCCGGTCGCCGCCACCCCCGCACCGGCCCCCGCCGAGCAGGACGCCGCGCGGTTCGCCGGCCACGCCGCCGAGACGGAGCGCTGACGTGGATCCCGCGACGATCATCGGGATCCTGCTCGCCTTCGGCGCGCTCTTCGGCATGATCCAGCTCGAGGGCGTGAGCCTGGCCGGGCTGCTGCTGCCCGCGCCGATCATCCTCGTGTTCGGCGCGACGATCGGCGTCGGCATCGCCGGGACCACGATCAAGGACGCGATCCTCAGCTTCAAGAAGATCCCCCGCGCCTTCACGGGCAAGGTGGTCCCGCCGCAGTCGGTCATCGACGGCGTCGTCAGCCTCGCCGAGAAGGCGCGCAGCGAGGGTCTGCTCTCGCTCGAGGCCGAGGCCGAGAAGATGGACGACCCCTTCATGAAGGGCGCCCTGCAGAACATCGCCGACGGCACCGACGGCGAGGAGCTGCGGATCCTGCTCGAGGACGAGATGGAGTCCCGACTGGCCGCCGACCGCACGGCGAGCAAGTTCTTCATGAGCCTCGGCGGCTACGCCCCCACGGTCGGCATCGTCGGCACGGTGGTCAGCCTCACGCACGTGCTCGAGAACCTCGCCGAGCCCGACAAGCTCGGCCACATGATCGCCGCGGCGTTCGTCGCCACCCTGTGGGGCCTGCTGACCGCGAACTTCCTCTGGCTGCCCATCGGCGCCCGGCTCAAGAAGCTCGCCGATCTCGACGAGGGGCGCATGACGCTGCTGCTCGAGGGCGTCCTGGCGGTGCAGGCGGGAAGCCAGCCGCGCCTCCTCGGCGAGCGCCTCAAGGCGATGGTCCCCACGCACTCGCTCACCGACGCGAAGGCGGGCGGCAAGGCCGACGCCCGGGCCGATCAGGGCGTGAAGGCGTGAGCGGCGCCCGCGGGGGTCGACGGAAGAAGGCGCACGCCGAGGACGAGCACCCCGACGAGCGCTGGATGGCCTCGTACATGGACATGATCACGGTGCTGATGTGCATGTTCATCGTGCTGTTCGCGATGTCGAGCGTCGACCAGGACAAGTACATCGCGCTGCGCAACTCGCTCGCCACCGGCTTCGGGCAGACCGACGTCGGCTCGGTCGACTCGGCCTCGGGCACCGTCGTCCCGGTCGACCAGGTCACCCCCGAGGGCGAGGGCTACTCCGTCGGCGACGAGACCGACATGAGCGAGGCGGCCGCCTCGGGCCAGGCGAACACCGCCGAGGACCTCGCGAAGGACGAGCTCGACGACCTCACCGCCATCAAGGAGGCGATCGCGGGCAACCTCGAGGGGTCGGGGCTGAGCGCCGACGTGCAGTTCGCGACCGACGCCCGCGGCCTGACGGTGCGCCTGGTCGGTTCCGAGACGTTCTTCGGCACGAACAGCGCCGACCTGAGCGGCGAGGCGACGCGCGTGATGAACGCCATCGCACCCGTGCTGCGCGGCGCCGACCACGACGTCTCGGTCGAGGGCCACGCCGACCAGCGCAGCTCGACGGCGCCGTTCGCGACGAACTGGGAGCTCTCGTCGGCCCGGGCGACGCAGGTGCTCCGCGACCTGGTCGAGCGCGGCGGCATGCCGGTCGATCACATCCAGGCGGTCGGCTTCGGCTCGTCCCGGCCGTTGGCCGCCGGGGGCACCGCCGCCGACCTCGCGGCGAATCGCCGGGTCGACATCGTCGTGCTGTCGAACCAGTCCGACGACGTCAGCGCCCTCCTGCCCGAACTCGAGAAGGCCGCGGAGGGGGCCGGGGGCTCGGTGACCGCCGGCCGGAACGACGACGCCACCACCACGGCCGAGGCCGGGCCCGCCGCGACCGGGAGCGAGGCCGCGGAGGTCGAAGCGACCGACGCCGGCGCCGAATCGGAGGGGGCCCAGTCCGGGGGGCACTGATCGCACTTCGCTAACGCCCGGGAGGCGCGGGTCGATAGGTCCGTCCGTGACCATCCTCGACGTCTCCGCACCGGCCCCCTCGGCCGGTCCGTCGGCGCGCCCGCAGAAGCAGGTCGAGGTCTACGACTTCCGGCGCCCGACGACGCTCGCCCGCGAGCACTCACGGGTGCTCGAGCTCGCCTTCGAGACGTTCGCCCGGCAGTGGGGCACCCAGCTGACCGCCAAGGTCCGCGTCCTCTCGCAGGTCACCTGCGAGCAGCTGCAGATGCTGACCTACGACGAGTACGCCGCGTCCCTGCCGGCGACGACGGCGATGGTGCTCTGCCCGATCGAGGGCGTCGCGCCGAAGGCCGTCGTGCAGTTCCCGACCTCGGCGGCCCTCGCCTGGGTCAGCCACATGCTCGGCGCCGTCAAGCCGGCTCCCGCACCCGACCGCACCTTCACCCCCATCGAGCAGGCCCTCGTGCGCCGCCTGATGGAGGACGCCCTCGACGACCTTCGCTACTCGTTCGGCGGCCTGCTGGTCGACGCGATCGGCGTCGGCGGCTTCCAGTACAACTCGCAGTTCGCCCAGGCCGCGCAGAAGTCCGACCTGATGATCGTCGCCACCTTCGACATCGAGGTCGGCGATGGGTCCGCGGTCGGCACGGTCGCGATCCCCGCCGACGTGCTGCTGCCGCAGCTGGGGGAGGCGAACCCCACGGTCGACGCCGCCGACGCCCGCCGTCTGCTCGGAGCCCAGCTCGCCTCGGTGCCGGTCGGCGTCTCGCTGCAGTTCGCGCCGGCCGCGGTGCTGCCGAGCGTGGTGCTGGGCCTGGCCGTCGGCGACGTGCTGCCGCTGCCGCACCCGCAGTCGCGACCGCTCGAGATCAGCGTCGACGGGCAGGCCGTCGGCCGGGCCGCGGTCGGCGCGAACGGCTCCCGCCTGGCCGGCATCGTCGTCTCCACCTCCCTGACCGGCATCGAAGAAGGAACCTCATGACCGCCACGACCATCACCCTGCACACCGCGGCGGCCGAGGCCCTGGTCGCGAAGCTGCCGACGCCCACGCCGTTGCGGGCCGTGCCCCTCGACGCCGCTCTGGCCGCCGGTCGCCGGACCGCCGCCTCCACGGTGATCGTCACGTCGTTCGTCGGCTCGGTGTCGGCCGACACCGCTCTCGTGCTCGTCGACATGGACCACCTCGGGGCCGCGGCGGGCACCGACAACCCGCTCGTCTCGGTCAGCGACGTGCTGCGTCCCGCCCTCGAGTCGGCCACCTCGGTGCTCGGCGCGGGCGTGCTCGGCGAGAGCCGCCGCGAACCGGCCGAGGCGCTGCTCGCCGACCCCGACACGGTCGTGTTCGACCTCACCGCCGCGGGAGCGCCCGCCGGCTGGTTCGCCATCCGCATCCGCGAGAACGGCACGGTGGGAGGCGCGGCGCCCGTCGATCACGCCACCCCGCTCTTCTCGTCGATCGCCGGCAACCTCGGCCGCATCAACAACGTCGAGATGGCCCTGACCGTCGAGATCGGCCGCACCCGCATGTCGGTCCGCGACGTGCTCGGACTCGAGCCGGGCGCCGTCGTCGAGCTCGACCGCTCGGCGGGCGCACCCGCCGACGTGCTGCTCAACGGCCGGCTGATCGCGCACGGCGAGGTCGTGGTCGTCGACCAGGACTACGCCGTCCGCATCACGAAGATCCTCGACGTCGCCGACGGCGCCCTCTGAGCATGGACACCGTCCTCGTCGGCCTGCGGGTCGTCCTGTCGCTCGGCGTCGTGCTCGCTCTGCTCTACGTCCTGCAGAAGCGCATCGCCAAGGGCGGTCGCACCGGCCGTCGGACCTCCCCGGTCACGGTCGTCGCCCGTCAGGGCATCGGCGCGAAGGCCAGCGTCGTCGTCGTCGACGTCGAGGGCGAGCGGCTCGTGCTCGGCGTGACCGACGCCTCCGTGACGGTCCTCGCCGCCGCCGACCGCCCCGTCGAGCCGGCCGCGCTCGAGCTCGTCGCGGCCCCGGCCGAGCAGGCGGCCCAGGAGGCGCGGGTCACCCCGATCGCGCCCGTCCCGACCTTCTCGGACGTCCTCTCCGCCGATCGAGGCGCCTCGTCCGGGGCCCTCGCCGCCCCCGACCGCCCCCGGAGCGTCACGTCGTCGACCGTGGAACCCGCGATGCTGCGGCCGCGCGGGGCGGCACGCCGTGCCGCGACGGCGCGCCGGCGCGCACCGCGCGACCTGGACGCCCGCCGCGGCGGCCGTGCCGCGAAGGCGCTCGACGGCTCGATCCTCGCCCCCGACACCTGGCGTCAGGCGGCCGCCGCCCTGCGCAGCGGACGAGCCGGATGACCGGCCGCGCCCCGTCCACCCGGACGACCCGCGCCTCCTTCGCCTCCTCCATCCGTCGGCTCGCCGGCCCGACCCTGCGCGACGGCCTGCACGGCGCCCCCGTCGCCGGTCGCACGACCGGCCGTCACGCCGAGCGCCGGTCCATCGCCCGCCACGTGGTCGGCTCCGCCGCCGTCGGGACCGCACCCGTCCGGTTCGCCGACACCCGCCTCGCGCGGGGCGTCGTCGTCGCGCTGCTCGCGATGATCGTCGCCTCCGGGCTCATCATGCTGATCGGTCAGCAGGCGCTCGCCGCCCCGGTCGAGCCCACCGCGCCGACCGCTCCCGTCGAGCCGGGGACCGGGACGGACACCGAGACCGACGGCACGACCGGCAGCACCCCGACCGACTTCACCGACACCGATCAGACCGAGTCCGACGGCACCGGCACGGGCGGTCTGAACATCGACATCAACGGCCCCGACGGCACGCCGAGCACGGCCGTCGTGACGCTGCTCGGCATCACGCTGCTGAGCGTCGCGCCCGCCCTGCTGCTGATGATGACCTCGTTCACGAAGATCTTCGTCGTGCTCGCGATGACCCGGAACGCCCTCGCCCTGCCGTCGATCCCGCCGAACCAGGTGCTGGCCGGGCTCGCGCTCTTCCTCAGCCTGTTCATCATGGCCCCGGTCCTCGGGCACATCAACGACGACGCCGTGCAGCCCTACCTGAACGGCCAGATCGACTTCCAGGGGGCGATCGACGCCGGCAGCGCGCCGCTCCGCGAGTTCATGCTGGCCCACACCCGCCAGGAGGACCTCGCCCTGATGACCCGGTCGGCGAACCAGCCGAACCCGGAGAACCAGGCCGCCGTGCCCATGCTGACGCTCATCCCGTCGTTCATGATCAGCGAGCTGCGCGCCGCGTTCATCATCGGCTTCGTCATCTTCATCCCGTTCCTGGTGATCGACCTCGTGGTCAGCGCCGCCCTGATGTCGATGGGCATGATGATGCTGCCGCCGGTGATGATCTCGCTGCCGTTCAAGATCCTGCTGTTCGTGCTCGTCGACGGCTGGGGGCTCATCATCACGAGCCTGATCGAGAGCTACCAGGTGACCGCCTGATGGACTCCAACGCCGTCCTCGACCTGTCGATGCAGGCCCTGATCATCACGGGCAAGCTCGCGGCCCCCGTGCTGATCACGTCGCTCGTCGTCGGGTTCGCGATCTCGCTCCTGCAGTCGATCACGCAGATCCAGGAGGTCACGCTCTCGTTCGTGCCGAAGGCCGTCGCCGTCGGCATCGCCCTCCTCGTCTGCGGCCACTGGATGATCAGCGAGATGGTGACGTTCACGCACGTCGTCTTCGACCGCATCCCCCAGCTGCTCAGCGGCGGCTGAGGGCCGGACCACCATGGATCTCGACATCGACCTGAGCGGGCTGGAGGCGACCCTGCTCGCCGCCGTGCGCATGACCGCGTTCATCGTCATCGCGCCTCCGTTCTCGTACCGGGCGTTCCCCGGACGGGTCAAGGCGATGCTCGCCCTCGGCCTCGCGCTGGCCGTCGCGCCCCGGGTCTCGCCCGGCTACGAGTCGCTCGCCACCGGGCCGTTCGTCGTGGCGCTCGTGCTCGAGATCGTCGTCGGCGCCGTGCTGGGGTTCCTCGTCTACCTGGTGTTCTCGGCGGTCCAGTCCGCGGGCAGCCTCATCGACCTGTTCGGCGGGTTCACCCTCGCTCAGGCCTTCGACCCGCAGTCGATGATCAACGGCGCCCAGTTCACCCGGCTGTTCCAGATGACGGCCCTCGCCCTGATGTTCGCCAGCGGCGGCTACCAGCTGATCATCGGCGGACTCACCCGGTCGTTCGACGCCGTCCCGCTGGGACTCGGCATCGATCTCGCCGACCCGGTGGGCCTCATGGCGAACGGCGTCACGCAGATGTTCCTCGCGACGCTGCAGATCGCCGGGCCGCTCTGCGTCGTGCTGTTCCTGGCCGACGTCGGCCTGGGGCTCCTCAGCCGCGTCGCCCCCGCGCTCAACGCCTACGCGATGGGCTTCCCGCTGAAGATCCTCATGACGGTCATGCTCGCCGGCGGGGTCTTCCTCGCCCTGCCGAGCGTGGTGCAGAACCTCTCCGGCGACGCCGCCGACCTGCTGATGGGGGTGAGGTAGCCATGGCCGACGACTCCGGCGAGCGCTCCGAGGACGCCACCCAGAAGCGGATGAAGGAGGTCCACTCCAAGGGGCAGCTGTCCCGGTCGCAGGACCTCAGCGCGTGGCTCGGCGTCGGCGCCGCCGCCGTGATGATCCCGACGACCATCCAGCGCGGCGCCGAGGCCGGCACCGACCAGCTGTTCTCGATCGGGCAGGCGATCCGCCACCCCGACGCGCAGACCGTGGTGACCCTGCTCGGCGACGGGGTCGGCTCCGTGGCCGCCACGATCGGACCGATGCTCGCCGTCGTGGGCGTCGTCGTCCTGATCACCGCGGTGGTCCAGGGCGGCGTCCACATCAAGCGGATGACGGGCAGCTACCAGCAGTTCAACCTGATCAACGGACTCAAGACGACGTTCGGCGGGCAGGCGCTGTGGAACGGCGCCAAGGCCCTGATCAAGACCGCCGTCGTCGGGCTCGTGCTCTGGTTCGCCGTGCAGGGCCTCATGCCGGTGCTGATGAGCGGCGGGGGTCTCAGCGTCTCGGCGCTGATCGAGGAGGCCTCGTCCGGCACCGCGGTGCTGCTCCAGGCCGCCGTCGTCGCCGGCCTGGTGCTCGCCGCCGCCGACGTGTTCGTCGTCATGCGGCGCAACCGCAAGAAGACCCGCATGACGAAGAAGGAAGTCAAGGACGAGAACAAGAGCACCGACGGCGACCCGCTGGTCAAGTCGCAGCGGCGCTCGCGGCAGCTGGCGATGAGCCGCAACCGCATGATGGCGTCGATCGCGGACGCCGACGTGGTCATGGTCAACCCGACCGACTACGCCGTGGCGATCCGCTACGAGCCCGGCAGGTCGGCCCCCCGCGTCGTGGCCAAGGGAGCCGGCTCCGTGGCGGCGCGCATCCGCGAGCGCGCCGAGGCCGACGGCGTGCCCCTCGTGCAGGACGTCCCGCTGACCCGCGCCCTGCACGCCTCCTGCGGTCTCGGCGACGAGATCCCGGTCGACCTCTACACGCCGGTCGCCCGGGTGCTCACCTTCGTCATGGCCCTCCGGGCCCGCGGCTCCTCGGCGGTGACCGGCACGCACGTCAACCCGCGTCCGACCACGCCCGACGAGGTCGCCGCCGTGCTCGCCCCCGGCTCGCTCGAGGCCGAGGCTGTGCCGCAGCGTCTGCGGACGGCCCGCGACCCGGACTCCCGACCCGCGCCTCCGGGGCAGCTCGCCCCCGCCCGCCCCGCTCCCCGTCCGTCCGCCACCGGAGGAACCGCCTGATGAAGAAGACACTCCCCAAGCTCGCCGTCCCGGTGGGCATCGTCGGGATCGTGCTGCTGCTCGTGGTGCCGGTGCCCGCGCCGATGCTCGACGTGCTGATCATCCTCAACATCCTGTTGGCGCTGGTGATCCTGCTGACGACGCTGTTCGTCAAGAAGCCGCTCGACTTCTCGGTGTTCCCGTCGCTGCTGCTCGTGGCGACGCTGTTCCGACTCGGCCTGAACGTGGCCTCGACGCGTCTCGTGCTGGGCGAGGGCTACGCGGGCGACGTCATCGCGGCCTTCGGGCACGTCGCCGTCAGCGGGTCGATCATCATCGGCTCGGTGATCTTCCTCATCCTGGTCGTCATCCAGTTCGTCGTCGTGACGAAGGGCGCCGAGCGGGTCGCCGAGGTCGGCGCGCGCTTCACCCTCGACGCGATGCCCGGCAAGCAGATGGCGATCGACGCGGACCTCAACGCCGGCCTGATCACCGACGAGGTCGCGAAGCAGCGCCGGGCCGACGTCAGCGCCGAGGCCGACTTCTACGGCGCGATGGACGGCGCCTCGAAGTTCGTCAAGGGCGACGCGATCGCCGGCATCATCATCATCATCATCAACCTGGTCGGCGGCGTCGCGATCGGCGCCCTGCAGAACGGCATGGAGATCGGCGAGGCCCTCGGCCACTACGGGCTGCTCACGATCGGCGACGGTCTCGTCACGCAGATCCCCGCGCTGCTCATGGCGGTGTCGACCGGCATGATCGTCACCCGCTCGGGCGCGGACAGCGACATGGGCTCGCAGGCGGCGAGCCAGCTCGGCCAGTCGCGCATCGCGATCGCCATCGCGGGCGTCGCGGCCATCGGCATGGGGTTCATCCCCGGCATGCCGATCATGGCGTTCCTCGTGGTCGGCGCCACGCTGCTGATCATCGCCCAGCGCCTCGGGGCGAAGGCCAAGGCCGAGGAGGCGCGCGCGGACCTCGAGAGCCGGCAGGCCGCGATCGTCGCCCCCTCGGACACGACCGACGACCTGCTCGAGCAGATGCGGGTGCACGCGCTCGAGATCCTCCTCGCTCCCGACCTCGTCGACATGGTCGGCGGTTCGTCCGACGACCTGCTGGGCCGGGTCAAGGCGCTGCGACGCAAGATCGCCGTCGACCTCGGCATCGTCGTGCCGCCGGTGCGCACCCGCGACAGCATCGACCTGCCGCCGTCGACCTACTCGATCCGCATCGCCGGGGTCGAGGCCGGTCGCGGGCAGGCGCCGGCGCGGTCGGTGCTCGCCCTCGGCGACCGGCTCGACGGGCTGCCCGGCACGCCGACGGTCGAGCCGGTCTTCGGCCTCGCCGGCAAGTGGGTGCCCGCCGAGATGCGGCACAGCGCCGAGATGACCGGAGCGACCGTCATCGACCGGGTGTCGGTGCTCGTCACCCACCTGTCGTCGATCATCGGCGACAACGCGGCCCGACTGCTCAGCCGTGAGGACGTCCGGGTGCTCACCGAGGGCCTCAAGCAGGTCAACCCGTCGGCCGTCGACGACCTCGTGCCCGGCATGCTCTCGCTCGCCGAGCTGCAGCGGGTGCTCCAGGGCCTGCTCGCCGAGCGGGTGCCGATCAACGACCTCGGACGCATCTGCGAGGGGCTGACTCTGCGGGCGAAGGTGTCTACCGACCCCGAGGGGCTCGTGGAGGCGGCCCGCGCCTCCCTGGGTCCGGCGCTGAGCGCCCGGCACCTCGACGGCGCGGTGCTGCGCGTGATCATGATCGACCCGGGTCTCGAGCAGTCGATGCTCGAGGGGCTGCGGCCGTCGGACCAGGGCACCCAGATCCTGCTCGACGGGCACCGGGTCGAGCAGGTGCTCGGCTCGCTGCGCGACTCGGTGGCCGCCGTCGAGACGCAGGGCCTGAGCGCCGTGCTGGTCTGCGCGCCCGCGTTGAGGCCGGCCATCCACCGCCTCGTCTCGGCCCAGCAGAACGGGCTGCCGGTGCTGTCGTACCAGGAGGCGACCGCCGCCGGCTCGACCATCGAGACCGTCGGCGTCGTCCGCGCGACCGACGCGATCGTGGCCTGAGATGTCGCCGACTCGAGTGGTGATGACGGGGGAGTCCATCGAGGTCCTGCGCCGCCGCGTGCGCGAGGTCCACGGGCCCGGGGCGCGCATCGTGGCCGCCCAGCGGGTGACCGTCGGGGGAGTCGGCGGGCTCTTCGCCCGCAAGCACGTCGAGGCGACCGTTGAGGTTCCCGACCCGACGAACGACACCCCCTCCGCGCGCGTGACCATCTCGCCGCCGGCGTCGCGGGCGGGGATCGCCGCGCTGCTGGCCGACGCCGACGCCGCCGACGGCTTCTCGCCCGCCGCGGGTGCCGGTGCCGGTGCGGGTCCGGACGCCGCGTCGGCCGGCGGGCGGCGTCCCGCCGACGGGGTCGCGTCCGACCCGTTCGACGACGTCCTCTCGGGAGCCGCGGCGCGGGCCGCACGCGCCACCAGCCCGCGTCGAGCGGCTCGTGCGGCCGCGGCGTCGGCGGACGTCCGCCCCCTGCCGTCGCCGTCGTCGTCGGGGCAGGCCCCGCTCGGCGCCGCTCCGGAGCCCGCGACCCGCAGCGACGCGTTCGCCGAGATCATGGACGACTTCACCTTCAACGGCATCGCCCCGACGGCGGCGTCGACGTCGCCGGAGCAGAGCGTCCGCCCCGAGGAGGCGCGACCCGGCCCCCTGACGAACGCCGCGGAGTTCCTCGCCGCGGCCGCCGCCTCCTCGTCCCCCGCGCTCGTCGCGAGGCGGGCCGGGGACGTCCCCGCGCCTCCTGCGGTCCTGAGCGGCGCCGGCGATCTGATCGTCGTCGTGGGCCGCCCGGGCGACGCGTTCCGGGTGGCGGCGCAGATGGCGTCGACGTTCGGCCTGCGGTCGGTCGACGCGTCCGACCGACGGGGCGCGATCCTGGCCCGCGCCGAGGGCGTCCACGGCGGCACCGCGGTGGTGACGGCCCTCGGCTGGGACCCGTCCGCCGCGGAGTCGCTCCGGTCGATGGCCGCCGACCAGGTGTGGGTGGCGGTCGACGTCGGGCGCAAGCACGACGACACCGCCCGGTGGGTCGAGGAGGTGCGGGCCGTCCAGACGGTCGCGGCCGCGGCGGTCGTCGGCGAGGCCGACACGGCGACCCCCGGGACGGTGCACCTGCTCGGCGTCGCCGTGGGGTGGCGCGAGCAGTCCTGACCGGTCCGCGTCGGTAAGGTGGTCGGATGCTGGTGTTGACGCGCAAGGTCGGGGAGCGGATCCTCATCGGTGACGACATCGTCATCACCGTGCTCGACTCGCGGGGCGACGGCGTGCGCATCGGCATCGACGCCCCGCGCGGGGTCAAGATCCAGCGCGAAGAGGTCGTCAAGGCCGTGATCGAGGCCAACGCCGAGGCCGCGGCGGCGCCCGACGACGCCGAGGCCCGCCTCCGAGCCGCCCTCGGCGGCCCCGCCCCCCGCTGACCCGCGCCGCACTCGTCCGTCGATGACAGAGCGCCCTCCCATCGCAGTGATGGAAGGGCGCTCTGTCGTCCAGGTCAGAAGCAGAGGAAGAAGCTGACGGAGCTCTTCAGGAGGTCGAAGTCTCCGTCGACTCCCGCTGACTCGACCTTGAGAGTTTGCAAATCGAAGATGTTCATGGTGCTCCTTCTCCGGTGATGTGATCCACATCGGGCGTTCGCCCGAGCAAAACCTAACTTAACAACATGCGACATGTCAACCAGTCGTTATTGCTAGTCTCGTCAGATGAAGCGAGCTGCGAATGAATCCATGGTGCTCATGAGGCGCCGCCGTCACGAGGAGGGCATCGGCGGCTCGGGTCCAAGGGGCGAGGCCTTCGCCCTTCCCGAACTGGACTGGTCCTCATGGACGCTTCAGGCAGATGAGGAATGGGTCAGGCTCACTGATGGCGGTTCCCTTCCTGACCAGGGGTGGAAGATCCACTGCTCGTCAGAGCAATCTGCCGCGCAAGCGGTCCTGGACACCGTCTCGCGCTTCTGCCACGAGCGATCGGCGACGTTCAAGTACGTCCCAACAGTCGGACGTCTCGCATGGCGGAATTCGAAGCAGGCGCCGGCGGAGGCCGCTGCCAAGTTCATCACCCTCTACCCTCGACCCGAACAGCTCGAGGAGTGGCTGGTGGAGCTGCACCAGCAGATCGGCGATGTCGCCGCACCCTCCATTCTCGGCGACCTCCGATGGAGAGGCGGGCCGCTTCATGTTCGCTACGGAGGTTTCCGGCTGCGAAAGGTTCTGGGCTCCGACGGTCGTCTGGTGCCTGCCATCTTGGGGCCAGAGAGCCGCCTCGTGCCCGATGTGCGAGGCACCGCATTTCATCCACCTGCCTGGGTCGAGCTGCCATCGTTCCTCGTGGTCCAGCGAGACGAATCCCGGGCTGCCGACCCAGAGGGTCTCGCCGACTACGACTTCGAGTCCGCGATCGCCATGACCGCTGCGGGCGGGACATACCGCGCCGTTCGGCGCGTGGATGGTGTCCGTGTGATCATCAAAGAGGCGCGCCCATTCATCGGTGTGGCCTCAGGTGAGGCGACGGCGCGCCTGTCTCACGAGAGTCGTATCCTCGAGCAGCTGATCGACGTCGAAGGGGCTGTGACGAAGGTCGCGTCGTTCACGGCTGGTGGTCACGCTTTTCTCGTACTCCGAGCCGTCGAGGGTGACACTCTCAACAGGGTCCTCTATTCGCAGAACCCCCTGATCTCGGCCGATTCCAGTGTCGCCGAACGCGTCGCTTACCGGGATCGCGTACTGGCCCTCATGCGACGAGTCTCCCGAATCGTCCATCGGCTGCATGCCCAGGGTCTGGTCCATGGGGACCTGCACCCCGGAAACGTGATCGTCGGTGGCGGTGACCGCCCTGTGATCATAGATTTCGAAGCCGCGTCGGACTCCCGCGATGTGATCTCCGAGGCCGCCGTCATCGGGGTCCATGGCTACGCAGCCCCCGCTACGATCCGAGGTGCGAAGCGTGATGAGTACGCTCTCGCCGCCATGACGCTCAACGCCTTCGTCCCGCTGTCCTTCCTTCACGACCTCGACCCTGGCCTCTTGGGGGTTCATCTCGCTGCGGCACGTGAAGCATTCCGGCTCGACGATGGTCTCTGCGCGTCGCTTCATGCCGCGCTGGATGTCTGGCACGCCCGCTCGATCGAAAACGCGGACGATCTGGACCCAGGGCCCGCGGACTCGAATCGAGCCGCACGGCCTTACGAGATCGACGACCTCACCCTTCGTGTTCGAGAGTGCCTGTCGGCGTGCATCGACGGGTCCGCGGCGAGCGCCGAGGCCGTCCGGCCGGCGGGTGCTGTCTGGCTGATGCACGCCGACGGAGCCCCATGGCTCGATGAGATATCAGCGTTACAGGCAACCGGTGGTCTCAGTCGAGACGAGCGACTCCTTCTCATGAGCAGTGCGGGTCGGCTCAAGAGCAGTGCAGCCCGACCTTCCCTCACGTTCGGGCTGCCAGGAGGTCTGGCGAGTCACGTCGAGCTGCTCGCCGGTCAGAAGTCGCCCGGGGTGGAAGCCCTTGTGTCCAGGCTCAGGGATTCGCTCGCCGAGACCGATGATTTCGGGCTTCGGGATGGCCTCGCCGGCATCGGGCTCTCTCTCCTAGCGCATGAGGTTCGAAGCTCCTCCCCTTCGACCGTCGGAGCTGTCGACGAGATCTCTCGTCGACTCTCGAATGAAGTCGTCTCAGGGGACACGTGGCTACCCGGACTTCTCGACGGGCTCGCCGGCATCGCTGTGTTCCACGTCGCCTACGCCCGAGAACGAGGATGCGCGGCGTCGCTTGCGCAGGCTCGCGCGCTACTGGTTCAGGCACTCGGTCGGTGCGCGTCCACACCAGACGGGCGTCTCGAGGTACGAGACGGTTCGCGCACACTGCCGACCCTCGCCGATGGCTCAGCGGGGCTGGGATTGGCCATACTCCTCTACCTTGCCGAAGTCGACGATTCCGAACTCGAACGAGCCCTGCCAGGCATCGAGCGTGCTTGCAGTGCCGAGCTCGTCATCCACGCGGGACTCTTCGACGGCAGAGCGGGAATGATGCTGTTCCTCGTCGAACTCGCCAGGTCGGGACGTGGGTCGGCGGAAATCTCTCAGATCGTCTTGCGCCACGCCCAGCGTCTCCTATGGAGTGCTGTCCGGACACCTGAGGGGATCACATTTCCCGCGCGAGATCTCGAGAGGACCTCGACGGGTCTGGCGCATGGTGCTGCTGGAGTCCTCATCGGTCTCGACGCCGCGAGCAGATTACTGAGGGGCGGCGACGCTCTCGCCTCGCTACCCGACTACCTCTCCCTCTGCGCAGGCGGACGATGATCGCGGCGTCGCTGACCGAGGTGGGTCTGACCACGGTCGATGCGCGAGGCGAGCGCAGACGGGTCCTGAGCGGCATCTCTCTGCACGTCTCCGTGGGTGAAGTGGTCGCGGTGGTCGGCCCGTCTGGAGCGGGCAAGTCCTCGGTGCTGTCCTGCCTCGCCGGCCTCGACCAGTGCTCAGAGGGTCGGGTCGAGATCGTCGGGGTCGACCCCTGGACGCTGAACGCCTCAGAGCGCGCCGACCTCCGAGTCGGCAACGTCGCGCTGCTTCTCCAGGGTGATGACCTCTTACCCTCGCTCACCGTCAAAGAGAACGTCGAGCTGATCCATCGTCTCCGCCGGGAGCGGCCACCAGCATCGGTGATCGACGGCGCTCTCGATGACATGGGTCTGCTCCCTCGGTCGCAGGCGTTGCCAGAGGGTCTCTCCGGAGGGGAGCGACGCCGTGTCGCTCTGGCTCGAGTCGCCGTACAACCTCCCCGGCTCACCCTGCTCGACGAGCCGACCGACGGGCTCGATCACCGCTCTGCCAGTCGGGTCGTCGACATGATCATGCGTCGTGCGCATGCCGGTGCTGGCGTGGTCGTCGTGACTCACGATCATGCCGTCGCGAGTCGGGCCGATCGGGTCGTCTTCCTCGCCGGGGGACTCGTCCGGCGCGAACTCGTCAACCCATCGCCCACCGAGCTCGAGGCGCTGTTCTCGTGAGTCGACACGACGTCGCGGTCTGGCTCGCCTGGGGGTCGGCGCGAGACGATCCCCGCGGAATCCTGGCCATCGCTGTGACCAGCGCGGCGGCCACGGTGGCACTCACGCTGGTGCTGACCGCTACCTTCCTCGCCTCCGAGGCGCTGGCACTGTCGGCTTCGCAGCGCTCCCAGGGCGACTTCGGTCCGGTGGTCTCCATGACGGCGCTGGTGGCGACCGTCGCGGTGATCCGCGTGCAGGCGCTCATCCGCCGGGATGCGGAGCGCGACGGCGCCATCCTCCTGGCGGCAGGTCTCAGGCCCGCGAGCCTCGTCCGGATCGCCCACGTCACGACAGTCGCCGGTTCCCTGATCGGCGCCGTCTGCGCTGTTCCAGTCGTCGCCGTCCTGGCGTGGGCGGTCCTGCCACTCTACGTCGGAGCACTCGTGGCTCAGTGGGGACTGGTCCTGAGCGTCGCACTCGCCTGGTCCTGCAGCGCCATCCTCGTCACAGCCGTGGGCTCCCTCGCCGCAGGCCGGGTCGCCTCCGTGGCCGCGGTCCGTCTGCCCGCTCGAGTCCTCCGGGGCGACGATGCCGATCGCGCCGAGGCCGCACCGTCCCGTGGCTGGCGTGTCACGGCCGTCCTCGCGATCTGGGTGGTCTTCGTCCTGCCCGTCGTGGGGGCCGTGGTCCTCTGGGATGCTCTGCTCACTCTGTCGAGCGCCCGATTCGATCTCTTCGACGCCACGGACCTCCAGGCCTTCGAGATGTTCACGCCGGCGCTCCGCGTCATAGCCCTCCACTCGACGATGGTGCTCGGCGCGATCACCAGTCTCGTCCTCGTCTTCCCTCTGTTCGGCCCTCGTCTCCTGCGCCGGTGGACACACGCGGTCCCCGTCGGTCGCGGTCTCGTCTGGAGGCTCGTCCGCGCTCGGACCGGGCTGTCCACCGTCGCCAGCATGTCGGCAGCGACCATGGCAGGACTCGTGATCGGTCTCGTCGCGGCCCAGCAGTCCACGCTCGAACTGGGGTCCATGATCGGTGCCGTGCCCGGCGGTTCGTCAGCCGCCGCCTGGAGCGACATGGCGCTGGCGCTCGGCCCGGCGGCTGCCGTGGCGTTGACTGGCGCATCGGCAGCCCGGTCGCTGTCCGGTCCCCGCCGGGATCCCGACTGGGTGATCCTGGCAGCCCACGGCGCCCCGCCGTCCCTCGGGCGCGTGGTGACTCTCGTCGAAGCGGTCGTGATCGTCGTCACCGCCGCGGTTCCCGTCCTTATCGCCGTGAGCATGTCGACCGCCCTGACGTTCGCGATCGCGACCGCGGACGGGACCGCTGTTGCACCTCATCCGCCGAACCCGACACCCGTCTTGGCCGCTGCGTCCCTCGCGGTGATCGCTCTGACCGGTGGTGCGGCTCTGAGTCGGCTCGCAGCTACCGCGCCCCGAACACGCTCCGCGAGGGCTCGGGCGACGGCACGGCGGTGGCGTCGGTGACGACCGGCGCCCCGGCGATGAAGTCGCGCAGCTCACGGCCGTGCACGACCTTGGCCGGCAGCGGGTCCGACGAGTAGAGCCGTGGCATGCGGTCGGTGGGCAGCGGTGACGGCGAGCCGATCAGCACGACGTTGCCGAACCTCCTGCCCTTCAGCGTGGCGGGGTCCGCGACGGCCGCGACGTGCTCGAAGACCGTCGCCAGGGTCGACGCCTGCCCCCGGGCGAAGGCCAGGCCGGCGCCGTCTGCGGAGTTGACGATGAGCATCCCGGTCGGCGACAGGAACTCCGCCGCGGCCGAGTAGAACTCGAGCGAGGTGACGTGCGCGGGGATCTGCGACCCGCCGAACACGTCGACCACGAGCAGATCCACCGTGCCCCGCAGTCCGGCCGGCAGCTTCACCATGACCTCCCGGGCGTCGCCGTACCGGACCCGGATGGAGGCGCCCCGCGGGAAGGGCAGCCGCTCCCGTACCAGCGCCACGAGATCAGCCTCGAGCTCGATCACCTGCTGACGCGATCCGGGCCGGGTGGCCTCGACGTACCGGGGAAGCGTCAGGGCGCCGGCGCCGAGGTGCAGCGCCGTCACGGGGCCCTCGGGGAGCAGATCGATGGCGTGGCCGATGCGGTGCACGTACTCGAAGGCGAGGTGGGTCGGGTCGTCGAGGTCGACGTGCGACTGCGGCGTCCCGTCGACGATCAGCGTGTAGGCGCCGGGGCGGTGGCGGTCCTCGTCGATGCGCGCGAGACCGGCGCCGATCGAGATCTCGGCGGGGGGTTCGTCGTGCTGTGCGGCCATGGGGTCAACCCTGGCACGGGTTATACCGAATCCGGCACAGAAGGTCAACGACAGGGCTTGCCAGGCGTGTCCCGGCTGCATAGTATTGACCTTTGCGCTCCCCGTGCGTCCTGTCGTCATATTGCGGTCGACGACGCACCTCCGAGACCAGGCCCCCGAATATCGCGGCGGGGGTGTGCTCGGCCTCGACCATCGGCTCCACGTCGATGTCCGACGGCTACCGGGAGGGCCGTTCAACCACTCACCATACTGTCCGACAGTGATGACCCGACGGGGTCCACGGAGGTAACTTCCTTGGCTGCTGCGAACACCGCATCCACCAACTCACCCAAGAACGGCCGAGGCGCATCGCGACTCTCGTTCGCCAAGATCACCGACACGCTGACGGTCCCCGACCTTCTGGCGCTGCAGACCGAGAGCTTCGACTGGCTCGTCGGCAACGACGTCTGGAAGGACCGCCTGGCCGAGGCGACCGAGCAGGGTCGCACCGACCTCGCCCTCCACTCCGGCCTGGAGGAGATCTTCGAGGAGATCTCCCCGATCGAAGACCTCGGCGAGACGATGCAGCTGTCGTTCACGGCTCCCGAGCTCGAAGAGCCCAAGTACTCGATCGACGAGTGCAAGGAGCGCGGCAAGACCTACGCCGCGCCGCTCTACGTGAACGCCGAGTTCATGAACCACCTCACCGGTGAGATCAAGACCCAGACGGTCTTCATGGGCGACTTCCCCCTCATGACCGAGCGCGGCACCTTCATCATCAACGGCACCGAGCGCGTCGTCGTGTCGCAGCTCGTCCGCAGCCCGGGCGTGTACTTCGAGCGCGCCTCCGACAAGACCTCCGACAAGGACATCTACTCGGCTCGCGTCATCCCGAGCCGCGGTGCCTGGCTCGAGTTCGAGATCGACAAGCGCGACCAGGTCGGCGTCCGCATCGACCGCAAGCGCAAGCAGAGCGTCACCGTGTTCCTCAAGGCCCTCGGCCTGACGAGCGAGGAGATCACCGAGAAGTTCAAGGGCTTCGCGTCGATCGAGGCGACCCTGGAGAAGGACGCCATCCTCACCAAGGAGGAGGCGCTCAAGGACATCTACCGCAAGCTCCGTCCGGGCGAGCAGGTCGCCGCCGAGGCCGCGCGCGCGCTCCTCGACAACTTCTACTTCAACCCGAAGCGCTACGACCTGGCGAAGGTGGGTCGTTACAAGATCAACCGCAAGCTCGGCATCGACGCGCCCCTCGGCGACTCGGTCCTGACCGTCGACGACATCGTCGCGACGATCAAGTACCTCGTCTCGCTGCACGCCGAGCAGAAGACGATCGACGGCACGCGCGACGGCCAGGCCGTCGAGCTCCGCCTCGACGTCGACGACATCGACCACTTCGGCAACCGTCGCATCCGTGCGGTCGGCGAGCTGATCCAGAACCAGGTCCGCACCGGTCTGTCGCGCATGGAGCGCGTCGTCCGCGAGCGCATGACCACGCAGGACATCGAGGCGATCACGCCGCAGACCCTGATCAACGTGCGCCCCGTCGTCGCCGCGATCAAGGAGTTCTTCGGAACCTCGCAGCTCTCGCAGTTCATGGACCAGAACAACCCGCTGTCGGGTCTGACGCACAAGCGTCGTCTCTCCGCGCTGGGCCCCGGTGGTCTGTCGCGTGAGCGTGCCGGCGTCGAGGTCCGCGACGTCCACCCCTCGCACTACGGCCGCATGTGCCCGATCGAGACCCCTGAAGGCCCGAACATCGGTCTGATCGGCTCGCTCGCGTCCTTCGCGCGCATCAACTCGTTCGGGTTCATCGAGACCCCGTACCGTCGCGTCGTCAAGGGCAACGTCTCCACGACCATCGACTACCTCACCGCCTCCGAAGAAGACGAGTTCGTCGTCGCGCAGGCCAACGCCCCCCTCGACGACAAGTTCGACTTCGTCGACGACAAGGTGCTGGTCCGCAAGAAGGGCGGAGAGGTCGAGCTCGTCGGCAAGGACGAGGTCGACTACATGGACGTCTCGCCGCGCCAGATGGTGTCGGTCGCCACGTCGCTCATCCCGTTCCTCGAGCACGACGACGCGAACCGCGCCCTCATGGGTGCGAACATGCAGCGTCAGGCCGTGCCGCTGGTCCGCAGCGAGAGCCCGCTGGTCGGCACCGGCATGGAGGGCTACACCGCGATCGACGCCGGTGACGTCGTCACCGCCGACGCCGCCGGCGTGGTCACCGAGGTCTCGGCCGACGTCGTGGTCGTGCAGCTCGACGAGGGCGGAACGCAGGAGTACTACCTCCGCAAGTTCGACCGCTCGAACCAGGGCGCCAGCTACAACCACCGTGTGATCGTCGACGCCGGTCAGCGCATCGAGGTCGGCGAGGTCATCGCCGACGGACCCGCGACCGAGAACGGCGAGCTCGCGCTCGGGAAGAACCTGCTCGTCGCGTTCATGCCGTGGGAGGGCTACAACTACGAGGACGCGATGATCCTGTCGCAGAACCTCATCAAGGACGACACGCTCTCGTCGATCCACATCGAAGAGTACGAAGTCGACGCCCGCGACACGAAGCTCGGTAAAGAGGAGATCACCCGTGACCTCCCCAACGTGAGCCCCGACCTGCTGGCCGACCTCGACGAGCGCGGAATCATCCGCATCGGCGCCGAGGTCCGTCCCGGCGACATCCTGGTCGGCAAGGTCACGCCCAAGGGCGAGACCGAGCTCAGCGCCGAGGAGCGCCTGCTGCGCGCCATCTTCAACGAGAAGAGCCGCGAGGTCCGCGACACGTCCCTCAAGGTGCCTCACGGCGAGCAGGGAACCGTCATCGGCGTCAAGGTGTTCGACTCGCAGGACGGCGACGACGAGCTCGGCTCCGGCGTCAACCAGCGCGTCGTGGTGTTCATCGCGCAGAAGCGCAAGATCACCGCGGGCGACAAGCTCGCCGGCCGTCACGGCAACAAGGGCGTCATCTCGACGATCCTCCCCGTGGAGGACATGCCCTTCCTCGCGGACGGCACGCCGGTCGACATCATCCTCAACCCGCTGGGCGTGCCCGGTCGAATGAACTTCGGCCAGGTGCTCGAGATCCACCTCGGATGGATCGCCGCGCAGGGCTGGAACGTCGAGGGCATCCAGGAGTGGGCCAAGAACCTGCCCCCGGAGGCGCTCAGCGCCGCTCCCGGCACGAAGGTCGCCACCCCGGTGTTCGACGGCGCCGCCGAGCGCGAGATCGAGGGTCTGCTCGACTCGACCCTCCCGACCCGTGACGGGGAGCGCCTCATCGGCTCGTCCGGCAAGGCGCGCCTGTTCGACGGTCGTTCGGGTGAGCCGTTCCCGAACCCGATCTCGGTCGGCTACATGTACATCCTGAAGCTGCACCACCTCGTCGACGACAAGATCCACGCTCGTTCGACGGGTCCGTACTCGATGATCACGCAGCAGCCGCTGGGTGGTAAGGCGCAGTTCGGTGGCCAGCGCTTCGGTGAGATGGAGGTCTGGGCCCTCGAGGCCTACGGCGCCGCGTACGCGCTGCAGGAGCTCCTGACCATCAAGTCCGACGACATCCTCGGCCGCGTCAAGGTCTACGAGGCGATCGTCAAGGGTGAGAACATCCAGGAGCCCGGCATCCCCGAGAGCTTCAAGGTGCTCATCAAGGAGATGCAGTCGCTCTGCCTGAACGTCGAGGTCCTCTCGGCCGACGGACAGACGGTCAGCCTCCGCGACACGGACGACGAGGTCTTCCGTGCCGCCGAAGAGCTCGGCATCAACATCTCCTCCCGCTTCGAGTCGTCGAACGTCGACGAGATCTAAGCCCTCCCCAGACGACGTCGACACTTTTTTCACAAAGGGATAAACATTGATCGAAGCAACAACTTTCGATGAGCTGCGGATCGGCCTCGCAACGGCCGACAACATCCGCGCTTGGTCGCACGGCGAGGTCAAGAAGCCGGAGACCATCAACTACCGCACCCTCAAGCCGGAGAAGGACGGCCTCTTCGGAGAGCAGATCTTCGGACCGTCCCGCGACTGGGAGTGCGCCTGCGGCAAGTACAAGCGAGTCCGATTCAAGGGCATCGTCTGCGAGCGCTGCGGCGTCGAGGTCACCAAGTCGTCCGTGCGCCGTGAGCGCATGGGTCACATCGAGCTGGCCGCGCCCGTCACGCACATCTGGTACTTCAAGGGCGTCCCGTCGCGTCTGGGCTACCTGCTCGACATGGCGCCGAAGGACCTCGAGAAGGTCATCTACTTCGCCGCCTACATGGTCATCTCGATCGACGAGGAGGGCCGTCACGCCGACATGCCCGGCCTCGAGAACGAGCTCCGCCTCGAGATCAAGCAGCTCGAGTCGCAGCGCGACACCCGCATCGCGGACCGCCTGCAGAAGCTCGAAGAGGACCTCGCCGCTCTTGAAGAAGAGGGTGCGAAGAGCGACCAGAAGCGCCGTGCGAAAGACGGCGCCGAGAAGGAGATGTCGCAGACGCGCAAGTCCTTCGACGAGGACATCAACCGCCTCGAGCGCGTGTGGGAGGACTTCCGCAGCCTCAAGGTCGGCGACCTCAAGCCCGAGGACGCCGTCTTCCACGAGCTCCAGGACCGCTTCGGCATCTACTTCGAGGCCCACATGGGCGCCGAGGCGATCAAGAAGCGTCTCGAGAGCTTCGACCTGACCACCGAGGCCGAGAACCTGCACCTGCAGATCTCGGAGGGCAAGGGTCAGAAGAAGATCCGCGCGATCAAGCGTCTGCGCGTCGTCAGCTCCTTCCTCGCCACGGGCAACTCGCCCGCCGCGATGGTGCTCGACGTCGTCCCGGTGATCCCGCCCGAGCTGCGCCCGATGGTGCAGCTCGACGGTGGCCGCTTCGCGACGTCCGACCTGAACGACCTCTACCGCCGCGTCATCAACCGCAACAACCGCCTCCGTCGTCTGCTCGATCTCGGCGCCCCCGAGATCATCGTGAACAACGAGAAGCGGATGCTGCAGGAGGCCGTCGACGCGCTGTTCGACAACGGTCGTCGCGGCCGCCCCGTCACGGGTACCGGCAACCGCGCCCTGAAGTCCCTGAGCGACATGCTCAAGGGAAAGCAGGGTCGCTTCCGCCAGAACCTGCTCGGCAAGCGCGTGGACTACTCGGGTCGATCCGTCATCATCGTCGGCCCGACGCTCAAGCTGCACCAGTGCGGTCTGCCCAAGCAGATGGCCCTCGAGCTGTTCAAGCCCTTCGTCATCAAGCGCCTGATCGACCTGAGCCACGCTCAGAACATCAAGTCGGCCAAGCGCATGGTGGAGCGTTCGCGCCCGCAGGTCTGGGACGTCCTCGAGGAGATCATCCGCGAGCGCCCCGTGCTGCTGAACCGTGCGCCCACGCTGCACCGTCTCGGCATCCAGGCGTTCGAGCCCCAGCTCGTCGAGGGCAAGGCCATCCAGCTGCACCCGCTCGTCTGCGCGGCGTTCAACGCCGACTTCGACGGCGACCAGATGGCCGTCCACCTGCCGTTGTCCGTCGAGGCCCAGGCCGAGGCGCGCATCCTGATGCTCGCGTCGAACAACATCCTGAAGCCGTCCGACGGCCGTCCGGTCACCCTGCCCGCGCAGGACATGATCATCGGTCTGCACTACCTGACGACGGTCACCCCCGGCGCGACCGGCGAAGGCCGTTCGTTCTCGTCGGTGTCCGAGGCCATCATGGCCATGGACCAGGGCTCGCTCGACCTCAACGCGATGGTCAAGATCCGGATGAACGGTGTGCACTTCGCCGAGGGCCAGGCGCCCGAGGGCTACGAGGTGGGCCAGGACATCCTGCTCGAGACCACGCTGGGCCGCGCTCGCTTCAACGAGAACCTCCCCGCCGACTACCCCTTCGTGCAGGAGGTCGCCGACAAGGGCATGCTCTCGACGATCGTCAACGACCTCGCCGAGCGCTACCCCAAGGTGGCGGTCGCCGCAGCTCTGGACAACATCAAGGACGCCGGCTTCTACTGGGCCTCGCGGTCCGGTGTCACCGTCGCCCTGTCCGACGTCCTCACGCCTCCCCGCAAGCCCGAGATCGTCGCGGGCTACGAGAAGCAGGCCGCCGCGGTGCAGTCCGAGTTCGACAAGGGTCTGATCTCGGACGCGGAGCGTCGCGCCGACCTGATCAAGATCTGGACGGAGGCCACGAACGAGGTCGCCGCCGAGATGCGGGCGAACTTCCCGGTCGACAACACCATCAACCGCATGGTGACCTCGGGTGCTCGTGGTAACTGGCTGCAGGTGCGCAACATCGCCGGCATGCGAGGCCTGGTGAACAACCCGAAGGGTGACATCATCCCGCGCCCGATCATCTCCTCGTACCGCGAGGGTCTGTCGGTCGCCGAGTACTTCATCGCGACGCACGGTGCCCGCAAGGGTCTGGCCGACACGGCCCTCCGTACGGCCGACTCGGGGTACCTGACCCGTCGACTCGTCGACGTGTCGCAGGACGTCATCATCCGTGAAGACGACTGCGGTACCTCGCGTGGACTCGAGATGCCGATCGCCGCACCCGACGCCAACGGCGTCATGGTGCGCGACGCGACCGTCGAGAACACCGTGTTCGCACGGTCGCTCGCGGCGGCTGCGGTGGATGCCGAGGGCACGGTGCTGGCCGAGGCCGGCGCCGACGTCGGAGACGTCCTGATCGACGAGCTCGTGGCGGCCGGTGTCGAGACCATCAAGGTCCGCTCCGTCCTCACCTGCGAGGCCGCCGTCGGCGTCTGCGCCCAGTGCTACGGCCGTTCGCTGGCCACCGGCAACCTGGTCGACATCGGCGAGGCCGTCGGCATCATCGCGGCGCAGTCGATCGGCGAGCCCGGAACGCAGCTCACGATGCGCACCTTCCACACCGGTGGTTCGGCCTCGGCCGACGACATCACGCAGGGTCTGCCCCGCGTGACGGAGCTGTTCGAGGCTCGTACCCCCAAGGGTGCGTCCCCGATCGCCGACGGTGCCGGTCGCATCACGATCGAGGACACCGACAAGGCCCGCCGCGTCATCCTCAACCTCGACAACGGCGACGAACCGGTCATCTACCCGGTGCTCAAGCGCTCGACCCTCCTCGTGGAGGACGGTCAGCACGTCGAGCTCGGCGCGCAGATCATCGCGGGTGCGGTCGACCCGAAGGAGGTCCTGCGAGTCAAGGGCGTCCGTGCGGTTCAGCAGCACCTCGTGGGCGGCGTCCAGGACGTCTACCGCTCGCAGGGTGTGCCGATCCACGACAAGCACATCGAGGTCATCGTCCGTCAGATGCTCCGCAAGGTCACCGTCGTCGACCACGCCGACACCGACCTGCTCCCCGGTGAGCTCGTCGACCGGTCGAAGTACAACGAGATCAACCGTGCGGCGCTGACCGAGGGCAAGCGGACCGCGTCCGCTCGTCAAGAGGTCATGGGCATCACCAAGGCCTCGCTGGCGACCGAGTCGTGGCTGTCGGCCGCGTCCTTCCAGGAGACGACCCGCGTGCTCACGCAGGCCGCCATGGAAGGCAAGAGCGACCCGCTGGTCGGTCTGAAGGAGAACGTGATCATCGGAAAGCTGATCCCCGCCGGAACCGGTCTGTCGCGCTACCGCGACGTCTCGGTCGAGGCGACGGAGGAGGCGAAGGCCGAGCGGTACCCCAACCGCGTCTTCACGGACGACGCGTCGTTCAACGAGGCTGACCTCAGCTTCGTCGACTTCGACTCGTTCTCGTCGGACGACTTCACCCCCGGCACCTACAACTGATCCGCGGAGGCGCGGTGAGGGTCCATCCCGCACCGCGCCTCCCGATCGACGAAGGGCCCCCGCCCACGCCTCGCGCGTGGGCGGGGGCCCTTCGTCGTACCCGGCCGTCGGACCCGCCCGCCCGGCGGCTAGGGTCGAGGGCGTGCGCTACGAACGTCCGCTCTCCGACACGGTCCACCTGAGGGAGGCGCGGGTCGACGACGCCGCGCCCCTCGCCTCCGCCTACACGCGCAACCGCGAGCACCTCGCACCGTGGGACCCGGAGCGCCCGCCGTCCTTCTTCAGCGAGCACGGTCAGCGGACCCTCCTCACCGCCCGTCTGGCGAACGCGGCGGCGGGGGAGGGGCAGCCGTTCCACCTGGTCGAGGGCGACGAGATCGTCGGCGGCATCTCGCTGAACCAGATCGTCCGCGGACCCGCCCAACGCGCGACGGTCGGCTACTGGGTCGACCACGAGCACGTCGGCCGTGGACTCGCCTCGGCGGCGGTCGCGGCGGTCGCCGACTTCGCCGCGGAGACCCTCCGCCTGCACCGCCTCGAGGCGGGGGCCCTCCCGCGCAACGCCGCCTCACGGGCCGTGCTGAGCCGCTCGGGCTTCGTCGAGTACGGCTACGCCGCGAGCTATCTGCGCATCGCCGGCAGGTGGGAGGACCACGTGCTGTACCACCGCCTCCTCGGCTGATCCGGGCGCCTCGGTCGACCCCCGATCTGGGGTGGTCGCGCATGGTGTCGGACGGGTAGGGGCGGGCCGTATGATCGATCGTCCGCTGCGCGATCATCAGGAGGAAACGGCGTGGTCTTCGAGGTTCTGGGATGGGTCGGCGCAGTCGTCATCCTCGCCGGTTACGGCCTGTTCTCACTCGGCCGTCTGGCGAACGGTCCGCTCTACCAGTGGGCCAATCTGATCGGCGCGCTGTGCATCTCGGTCAACGTCGCCAGCCACGGCGCGTACCCCTCCGCGATCGTCAACGCCATCTGGGCCGTGATCGCCGTCGTCGTCCTGGTCGGCATGTCCCGTCGCCGTCGGGCGGCCCGTCGAGCCGAGGAGGCACGGGCCGTCGCCCCCCTCGCCCTCACCGCCTTCGCGGCCCCGACCCCGTCCGCTCCGGTCGCGCCCCTCGCCGAGTCCGTCCCCGTCATCACCGCCGCGCTGGCCGTCGTGACGTTCGCCGCCGTCCAGCACGCCCGCGATCAGCAGGCCGAGTCGGAGGCGACCGCGTCCGAGGCGGCGCGGGGCCACGCTCCGGCGTAGCCTCGGAGGATGTCGCGAGCCGTCTACGCGGTGATGGGCACCGTCCTCTACGCGGCGTTGATCATCACCACCGCCGCGTTCGAGAGCGTCCTGTTCGACCGTGACGTCATCTCCGAGACCGACGCGGGCACTCTGCTCGGGCCGGCGATGTTCGCGGTCGCCGTCCTCGTCGTCCTGCTCTCGCTGCTCCGCTCCGCGGCCCTGGCCGACGCGGCCGACGGCGATGCGCCCACGATGCTCGGGGCGTTCCCCGCGCAACCCGCCGAGCCGTCTCCTCGGCGACCGGGTCCGGCGGGAGGCGACGGGACGTCGGCGGGCCGTGACGCGCCTCCCCGGCTGCTTCCCGGAGCCGTCGGCACCGGCGTCGCCGTCTACCTCGCGATGCTCGTCGTGGGGTCGGTCGGATACTCCCTCGTCCGCGAGGGCGCGGTCTGGCTGCCGCTGTTCGCGGCCCGGTACGCGGTCTCGCCGCTCGTGCTCGGATCGGCCCTCTGGGCGGCCCTCGTCGTGGCCGGGACCGTGGCCGTCTCGCGGATCGAGCCGCCTCGCTGAGCCCCGCCGGCGGAGCCCGCGAGGCCCGGACCGTGTTCGCTCCGGGCGTGTCGACGACCCCGCGATCATTTGATTAACCCCCCTGTGGAAGATATGCTCTAGCGGGTGTGCGCTTAGCCGCGCGCCCGAAAAATCCCCCTCGGCCTCCGGGTCGAGACGGGTACAGACCGTCTCGGTCATCGAGACGAGGATGCCGGCGAACCCGCCGGACAGAGCAGAGCGATGCGAGAGCAGCGCGACTCGCCGTGGCCGAACGTCCACGTCGAGATCCAACGAGGAGAACCAGTGCCAACTATTCAGCAGCTGGTCCGCAAGGGACGCACGCCGAAGGTCGTCAAGACCAAGGCCCCCGCCCTGAAGGCCAACCCCCAGCAGCGTGGCGTGTGCACCCGTGTGTACACCACCACCCCCAAGAAGCCGAACTCGGCGCTCCGCAAGGTCGCTCGTGTCAAGCTCTCGAACGGCACCGAGGTCACCGCCTACATCCCCGGCGAGGGCCACAACCTGCAGGAGCACTCGATGGTGCTCGTGCGCGGCGGTCGTGTGAAGGACCTCCCCGGCGTTCGCTACAAGATCGTCCGCGGCGCCCTCGACACGCAGGCCGTCAAGAACCGCAAGCAGGCTCGCAGCCGCTACGGAGCGAAAGCAGAGAAGAAGTAATGCCTCGTAAAGGACCCGCTCCCAAGCGCCCTGTCGTCGCCGACCCGGTCTACGGTGCGCCGATCGTCAGCCAGCTCGTCAACAAGATCCTCCTCGACGGCAAGAAGGGCCTCGCCGAGCGCATCGTCTACGGTGCTCTCGCCGGCGTCGCCGCCAAGAACGACCAGGACGCCGTCGCCACGCTGAAGAAGGCGCTCGACAACGTGCGCCCCACGCTCGAGGTCCGCTCGCGTCGTGTCGGTGGATCGACCTACCAGGTCCCCGTCGAGGTCAAGCCCCACCGCGCCAACACCCTGGCCCTCCGCTGGCTCACCAGCTACGCCAAGGCTCGTCGCGAGAAGACCATGACCGAGCGTCTCATGAACGAGATCCTCGACGCCTCGAACGGTCTGGGCGCCGCTGTCAAGCGTCGCGAGGACACGCACAAGATGGCCGAGTCGAACAAGGCCTTCGCGCACTACCGCTGGTAACCGGTCCGAGGAGGCACGGGTCGCGCACCCCGCGCCCCGCGCCTCCTCGGCCCCCCAACTTCCCCACCTACCCCTTCGGAGGAACCCGTGGCACAGGACGTGCTCACCGACCTGAACAAGGTCCGCAACATCGGCATCATGGCTCACATCGATGCTGGCAAGACGACGACGACCGAGCGCATCCTGTACTACACGGGCATCACCCACAAGATCGGTGAGGTCCACGACGGTGCGGCCACGATGGACTGGATGGCGCAGGAGCAGGAGCGCGGCATCACCATCACCTCGGCCGCGACGACGTGCTTCTGGAACAAGAACCAGATCAACATCATCGACACCCCCGGTCACGTCGACTTCACCGTCGAGGTCGAGCGCTCGCTGCGCGTGCTCGACGGCGCCGTCGCCGTCTTCGACGGCAAGGAGGGCGTCGAGCCCCAGTCCGAGACCGTCTGGCGTCAGGCCGACAAGTACGACGTCCCGCGCATCTGCTTCGTCAACAAGATGGACAAGCTCGGCGCCGACTTCTACTTCACGGTCGACACGATCATCAACCGCCTCGGCGCGAAGCCCCTGGTCATGCAGCTCCCGATCGGTTCGGAGAGCTCCTTCGAGGGCGTCGTCGACCTGGTCGAGATGCGCGCGCTGACCTGGCGCGGCGACGCCAAGGGTGACGTCGAGCTGGGCGCCAAGTACGAGATCGAGGAGATCCCGGAAGACCTCAAGGAGAAGGCGGCGGAGTACCGCGCCAAGCTCCTCGAGACCGTCGCCGAGTCCGACGACGCGCTCCTCGAGAAGTACTTCGGCGGCGAAGAGCTCACGATCGCCGAGATCAAGGGCGCCGTCCGCAAGATGACGGTCAACTCCGAGCTCTACCCGATCTTCTGCGGTTCGGCCTTCAAGAACCGCGGCGTGCAGCCGATGCTCGACGCGGTCATCGACTACCTCCCCTCGCCCCTCGACGTGCCTCCGATGGAGGGCCACGACGTCCGCGACGCCGAGAAGATCATCATCCGCAAGCCCGAGTCGTCGGAGCCCTTCTCGGCTCTCGCGTTCAAGGTCGCGGTGCACCCCTTCTTCGGTCGTCTCACGTACGTCCGCGTCTACTCCGGGTCGATCGAGTCGGGTGCTCAGGTCATCAACTCGACCAAGGACAAGAAGGAGCGCATCGGCAAGATCTTCCAGATGCACTCCAACAAGGAGAACCCGGTCGACAGCGTCACCGCCGGCCACATCTACGCCGTCATCGGTCTGAAGTTCACCACCACCGGCGACACGCTGTGCGACCCGTCCGAGCAGATCGTGCTCGAGTCGATGACGTTCCCCGAGCCCGTCATCGAGGTCGCCATCGAGCCCAAGACCAAGGCCGATCAGGAGAAGCTCTCGCTGGCCATCCAGAAGCTCGCCGAAGAGGACCCGACGTTCCGCGTCGAGCTCAACGCCGAGACCGGCCAGACGGTCATCAAGGGCATGGGCGAGCTGCACCTCGACATCCTGGTCGACCGCATGAAGCGCGAGTTCAACGTCGAGGCCAACGTCGGCAAGCCCCAGGTGGCCTACCGCGAGACCCTCAAGAAGGGCATCGAGCGGTACGACTACACCCACAAGAAGCAGACCGGTGGGTCGGGTCAGTTCGCCAAGGTCCAGATCGCGCTCGAGCCCTTCGAGGTCACGGCCGAGTCGACGTACGAGTTCGTCAACAAGGTCACCGGTGGCCGCGTCCCGCGCGAGTACATCCCCTCGGTCGACGCCGGCATCCAGGACGCCATGCAGGTCGGTGTCCTCGCCGGTTACCCGACCGTCGGTGTCCGGGCCCTGCTCCTCGACGGTGCGGCGCACGACGTCGACTCGTCGGAGATGGCCTTCAAGATCGCTGGGTCGATCGCCTACAAAGAGGCGGCTCGCAAGGCCCAGCCCGTTCTCCTCGAGCCGCTCATGGCGGTCGAGGTCCGTACGCCCGAGGAATACATGGGCGACGTCATCGGCGACCTGAGCTCGCGACGCGGGCAGATCTCGTCGATGGAAGACGCCAGTGGTGTGAAGGTCGTTCGGGCCAGCGTGCCGCTGTCGGAGATGTTCGGATACGTCGGTGACCTTCGGTCGAAGACCTCGGGTCGTGCCGTCTACTCGATGACGTTCGAGTCCTATCAGGAAGTCCCCTCGGCTGTCGCCGAGGAGATCATCCAGAAGAACAAGGGCGAATAGTCCCGAACCACGCGGCCGAACCTCGACCGCGTAACATGTACACACACCAATCCGCAGTGTCCGGTAGGCCGGGTCATCGACCCGGCCCCCGGCTCCACTGCAACCGAGTCCTGAGGAGGACCCACAGTGGCTAAGGCCAAGTTCGAGCGGACCAAGCCGCACGTCAACATCGGAACCATCGGTCACGTCGACCACGGCAAGACCACGCTGACCGCGGCGATCACCAAGGTCCTGCACGACAAGTACCCGACCCTCAACGAGGCGTCGGCCTTCGACCAGATCGACAACGCGCCCGAAGAGAAGCAGCGCGGCATCACGATCAACATCTCGCACGTCGAGTACCAGACGGAGAAGCGTCACTACGCTCACGTCGACGCTCCCGGTCACGCCGACTACATCAAGAACATGATCACCGGCGCGGCTCAGATGGACGGCGCGATCCTCGTGGTCGCCGCCACCGACGGCCCGATGCCCCAGACGCGTGAGCACGTGCTGCTCGCCCGCCAGGTCGGCGTGCCCTACATCGTCGTGGCCCTGAACAAGTCCGACATGGTCGACGACGAGGAGATCCTCGAGCTCGTCGAGATCGAGGTGCGCGAGCTCCTCTCCAGCCAGGACTTCGACGGCGACAACGCTCCCGTCGTGCAGGTCTCCGCTCTCAAGGCCCTCGAGGGCGACGAGAAGTGGGCCGCCACGGTCGCCGACCTGATGGACCAGGTCGACGAGAACGTCCCCGAGCCCGTCCGTGCCACGGACCAGCCCTTCCTCATGCCCGTGGAAGACGTCTTCACGATCACCGGTCGTGGAACCGTCATCACCGGTCGTGTCGAGCGCGGCATCCTGAAGCCGAACGACGAGGTCGAGATCGTCGGCATCAAGGAGAAGTCGTCGAAGACGACCGTCACCGCCATCGAGATGTTCCGCAAGACCCTCGAAGACGCGCGCGCCGGTGAGAACGTCGGCCTCCTGCTCCGTGGTACCAAGCGCGAGGACGTCGAGCGCGGCCAGGTCGTGGTCAAGCCCGGCTCGATCACGCCCCACACCGAGTTCGAGGCGAACGTCTACATCCTGTCCAAGGACGAGGGTGGGCGTCACAACCCGTTCTACGCGAACTACCGCCCGCAGTTCTACTTCCGCACCACCGACGTCACGGGCGTCATCACGCTGCCCGAGGGCACCGAGATGGTCATGCCCGGCGACACGACTGAGATCACCGTCCAGCTGATCCAGCCGATCGCCATGGAAGAGGGCCTCCGCTTCGCCATCCGCGAGGGTGGCCGCACGGTGGGTGCCGGTACCGTCACCAAGATCGTCAAGTAAGTACTGGTTCTCCAGCACTGCTGATCTCGAGAGAGGTCGGACCCCCCGGGGTCCGGCCTCTTTCTCGTCTCCGGGTGCACCATGGGGCGACGCCGGATCCACCGGCATCGACAGGAGGACTCATGGCAGGCTTCGACGACATCAGCAAGAAGGCCCAGGCCTTCCTCAACGACGGCAAGGTGCAGGACGCCCTCAAGAGCGAGAAGGCGGAGGGTGTCAGCGACGGCATCCTCGACGCCGTCGCCAAGGCCGCCGACAAGGCGACCGGCGGCAAGCACAGCGACAAGATCGAGCAGGCGAAGCAGCAGGCCGACAAGAAGATCGGCAACCAGTAGCCCAGGCGATCAGGAGGCGGTCCGCACCGATGCGGACCGCCTCCTCCTGTTTTCCGGGGAGCACCGACCGCAGGCGGTGTTGACTCGAACGATGCCGCGCCTCCGTCGATCCGATTCCAGCGCTCCGGGCATCCGACGACGCCGTTCCGGTCGGGGCTTCACCTACGTCGACGAAGCCGGTGTCACCGTCGGCGATCCGGACCTGCGCACGCGCATCGAGCACCTCGGCATCCCGCCGGCCTGGACGGACGTCTGGATCGCCCCCTACCCGAACGGGCACGTGCAGGCGACGGGCGTCGATGCGGCCGGACGCCGACAGTACATCTACCACCCCACCTGGCGCGAGCAGAAGGACCGGCTCAAGTTCGACCGGGCCATGGCGCTGGCCGAGTCGCTGCCGACGGCACGAAGCCGCGTCACCCGCGACCTCCACCTCGACGAGCCCGTGCGGGCCCGGGCTCTCGCCGCCGCCTTCCGCATGCTCGACACCGGCTCCCTGCGGGTCGGCTCCGAGCGGTACGCCGAGCAGCACGGCAGCCACGGGCTGTCGACGCTCCTGTGCGCGCACGTCTCGGTGTCGGGCGACGTGGTCTCGCTGGCCTTCCCGGCGAAGAGCGGTCAGGCCTGGGAGTCCCGCATCGTCGATGCCGACCTGGCCGGGGTCGTGCGCGGACTCAAGACGCGTGGGGGACGGGCCCGACTCCTCGCCTGGCGACCCGAGCCCGGTGACCGCTGGCGCCCTCTGCACGCGTCCGAGATCAACGACTACGTGAAGGACCAGACGGGCGGCGACTTCAGCGCCAAGGACTTCCGCACCCTCCACGGCACCGTGGCCGCGGCGGTGAGTCTCGCGCGCACCGGACCGCAGGACAGGCCGCCGGCGCGGCGCCGGGCGCTCAGCGGGGCGATGGCGGCGGCCGCCGAGGTCCTGGGCAACACCCCGACGGTCGCGCGGTCGTCGTACGTCGATCCCCGTCTCGTCGACGCGTACGAGCACGGCGAGACCATCGACCCGTCGCGGCTCGGCTCCGCGGAATCCGAGGTCAGGGCGCTGCTCTACCGCTGAGTCGACCGGACGCGTTCACATCCGCATGGCTGGATGACGTACCGTTGAGGGTTGCGTCGGATCGAGTCCGACGCCCGAGAGGAACTACTGCAGTGATGGACGAGTGCATCCACGGATTCGAGAGGGAGCTCTGCGACATCTGCGCACCTCGCAAACGCGAGCCCCAGGTCGACGCCGACGGGCAGGTGAAGACCCTCCCGACCAAGCGCCGCGCCGCCTCGCGCAAGCCGGAGTCGCTGCGCAGCACGCCGGCCCTGGCCCGCGACTCCGCCGCCTCCGCGGTGGCGGCGCAGTCGGCCATGACCCCCGTGCCCGAGTTCGCTCAGCAGCGCGTGTACCACTGGACGCACGTCTCCAACCTGCCCGCCATCCTCGAGTCCGGCGAGCTGACCGCGGGCGCCGCCCCGGTGCTCGACGTCAGCTCCGAGGCCACCCGGGCCCTGCGCGCCTCCGTGACCGCCGCCTCCGGAGCGCCGGTGGCCGACCACGTCCCGTTCTCGCTGTCCCCGCACGCCTCCGCCTGGGACACCCTCCGCACCGGTGCAGAGGGCTACGAGTGGTCCGATGCCGCTCGCACGGCCAAGGCCACCGACTTCGTCATGCTCGTGGTGCCCGTATCGGCCCTCGGCGAGGAGTTCGTGATCACCGAGGGTGACGCGGCCGTCCAGGGGGTCCGTGCCGCAGCCGGCCTCGACGACGCCTCGCGCATGGTGCGGCGGTTCTCGTTGGCCGACCCCGATCTGCTCGAGCCCGAGGTGCTCGTCCCGACCCGCGTCGCGTTCGACGCCGTCACGCTCGTCGGCGTGCCGAACGACAAGGTCCGCGACGCGGTCAAGAGCCTCATCGCCGACGCCGGCGGACACGCGCCGCGCGTCGCGGTGTACCCGCCCTGGTTCCGGCCCTCGCCCGTCGAGCAGGCCTGATCGACGGGGTGCCGCGTCGGCCGAGGAGGCGCGCGCGGCATCCCGGAAAAGTCGCGACACGCCCGGGTTGCAGCAAATGCAGGCGTGTGGCAAAATCGTCTAGTTCAACATTTCGAGTTGCGCCTCGGGCGCGACCACGGATCACTGCCAGGCAGTGCACAGACGCAAGACGTCTGGGCCGCGGGTAGCAGGACACATCTCACAACGGAATCCCCAGCGACGCTGGCCCTCACGGGCGAAGCTCTGCACGGCGATGACAAAGATGATTGCCCTCCCCGGGTCTTCTCTGCGGCCATCGTCGGGAATCCGAGATGGATTGACACAAGAACAGCGGTACGCGAGAGACACGTAGTGCCAGATGTTTGCCCAGCAAACAGCGTCAGGCGGCCCTCGAGGTGCGCGACGTCCGAATGAGAGAGAGTCACACATGGCGGGACAAAAGATCCGCATCCGACTTAAGTCGTACGACCACGAGGTCATCGACACTTCCGCGCGCAAGATCGTCGACACGGTCACCCGCGCGGGCGCTACGGTGGTCGGCCCCGTGCCGCTGCCGACCGAGAAGAACGTGGTCGTCGTGATCCGTTCGCCCCACAAGTACAAGGACTCGCGCGAGCACTTCGAGAAGCGCACGCACAAGCGTCTGATCGACATCGTCGACCCGACGCCGAAGGCCGTCGACTCGCTGATGCGTCTCGACCTGCCTGCCGACGTCAACATCGAGATCAAGCTCTAGGGGAGGCGACCATGACCATCAGCACCACCAAGAACGTCAAGGGCCTGCTCGGCAAGAAGCTCGGCATGACCCAGGTCTGGGACGAGAACAACAAGCTCATCCCCGTCACCGTCGTGGAGATCGCCCCGAACGTCGTGACCCAGGTCCGCTCGCTCGAGAAGGACGGCTACACGGCCGTCCAGATCGCCGCCGGCCAGATCGACCCCCGCAAGGCCACCAAGCCCGCCGTCGGTCACTTCGACGCCGCCGGTGTGACGCCCCGTCGTCACCTCACCGAGGTCCGCACCGCCGACGCAGCCGAGTACGCACTCGGCCAGGAGCTCACGGTCGACACCTTCGAGGCCGGCCAGAAGGTCGACGTCGTCGGCACCTCCAAGGGCAAGGGCTTCGCCGGTGTCATGAAGCGTCACAACTTCAAGGGCGTCGGCGCCTCGCACGGTGCACACCGCAACCACCGCAAGCCCGGCTCGATCGGTGCTTCGTCGACCCCCAGCCGTGTCTTCAAGGGCATGCGCATGGCCGGTCGCATGGGTGGGGACCGCGTCACCATCCTGAACCTCACGGTGCACGCCGTCGACGCCGAGAAGGGTCTGCTGCTCGTCAAGGGCGCCGTCCCCGGCGCTCGTGGCCGCATCGTTTTCGTCCGTACCGCCGTGAAGGGGAAGTAGCTCATGGCCACCACTACCGCATCGGCCACCTCGGTCGACGTCGTCGACGCCAAGGGCGCCAAGACCAGCACGGTCGAGCTGCCCGTCGAGCTGTTCGACGTCGTCACCAACGTCCCGCTCATCCACCAGGTCGTCGTCGCCCAGCAGGCCGCCGCTCGTCAGGGAACCCACAAGACCAAGCGTCGTGGCGAGGTCTCCGGCGCCGGCCGCAAGCCGTTCAAGCAGAAGGGAACCGGTCGCGCTCGTCAGGGCTCGATCCGCGCCCCTCAGATGACCGGCGGTGGCATCGTCCACGGTCCGCAGCCGCGTGACTACGCGCAGCGCACCCCCAAGAAGATGATCGCCGCCGCGCTCCTCGGGGCTCTCTCCGACCGTGCCCGCGGTGCCCGCGTCCACGTCGTCGAGGGCTTCGTGGCCGACACGATCTCGACCAAGGTCGCGCTCGACCTGCTCGCGACGATCGCGTCCAGCAAGCACGTCCTGGTCGTCATCGACCGCGACGACGAGCTGACCCGCAAGAGCGTCCGCAACGTGCCCACGGTCCACGTGATCACGTACGACCAGCTCAACGCCTACGACGTGCTGGTCAGCGACGACATCGTCTTCACCAAGAGCGCCTTCGACGGCTTCGTCGCCTCGAAGACCAAGAAGGAGGCCTCCGCATGAGCGGCTACGGAAAAGACCCCCGCGACGTCATCATCGCGCCCGTCGTCTCCGAGAAGAGCTACTCCCTGATCGACCAGGGCAAGTACACCTTCATCGTCGACCCGCGGTCGAACAAGACCGAGATCAAGCTCGCCATCGAGAAGATCTTCGACGTCAAGGTCGACAGCATCAACACGCTCAACCGAACGGGCAAGACCCGTCGCACCCGTTTCGGTACCGGCAAGCGCAAGGACACCAAGCGCGCCATCGTGACGCTCAAGTCCGGTTCCATCGACATCTTCACGGCTGTCGGCTAGGGAGCAGAGGGATAAAACATGGCTATTCGTAACTACAAGCCCACGACCCCGGGCCGCCGCGGTTCGTCGGTCGCCGACTTCGCCGAGATCACACGCTCGACGCCTGAGAAGTCGCTGCTCCGTCCGCTGTCGAAGTCCGGTGGGCGCAACAACGCCGGCCGTATCACGACGCGTCACATCGGTGGTGGCCACAAGCGCCAGTACCGCGTGATCGACTTCCGTCGTAACGACAAGGACGGCGTCAACGCCAAGGTCGCTCACATCGAGTACGACCCCAACCGCACCGCGCGCATCGCGCTGCTCCACTTCGTGGACGGCACCAAGCGCTACATCATCGCGCCGAACAAGCTGTCGCAGGGTGACATCGTCGAGTCCGGTCCCGGAGCCGACATCAAGCCCGGCAACAACCTGCCGCTCAAGAACATCCCCGTGGGTACCGTCATCCACGCCATCGAGCTCAAGCCCGGTGGCGGCGCGAAGATGGCCCGCTCGGCCGGTGCCTCGGTCCGTCTCGTCGCCAAGGACGGCCCCTACGCGCAGCTCCGTCTGCCGTCGGGTGAAGTCCGCAACGTCGACGCCCGCTGCCGCGCCACGATCGGCGAGGTCGGCAACGCCGAGCAGTCGAACATCAACTGGGGCAAGGCCGGCCGCATGCGCTGGAAGGGCGTCCGCCCGACCGTCCGTGGTGTCGCGATGAACCCCGTCGACCACCCGCACGGTGGTGGTGAGGGCAAGACCTCCGGTGGTCGCCACCCGGTCAGCCCGTGGGGCCAGAAAGAAGGCCGCACGCGCCACCCCAACAAGGAGAGCGACAAGCTCATCGTCCGTCGTCGTAACGCTGGCAAGAAGCGTAAGTAGGAGTTGTAGAAGATGCCACGCAGTCTTAAGAAGGGCCCCTTCGTTGACGACCACCTGCTTCGCAAGGTCGTCTCGCAGAACGAGGCCAGCACCAAGAACGTCATCAAGACCTGGTCGCGCCGATCGATGATCATCCCGAACATGCTGGGACACACCATCGCCGTGCACGACGGACGCAAGCACATCCCCGTGTTCGTGACCGAGAGCATGATCGGCCACAAGCTCGGTGAGTTCGCGCCCACCCGCACCTTCCGTGGTCACGTGAAGGACGACAAGAAGGGTCGTCGCCGCTAACGCGGCGGCGTAAGGAGGAGAGAAATGGTGGAGTCGATCGCACGCGTGCGTCACATCCGCGTCACCCCCATGAAGGCCCGTCGCGTCGTCAACCTGATCCGCGGCAAGCAGGCCCAGGAGGCACTGGCCATCTTGAAGTTCGCGCCCCAGGGTGCGAGCGAGCCCGTCTACAAGCTCGTCGCGTCGGCCATGGCCAACGCACGAGTCAAGGCGGACAAGGACAACAGCTTCCTCGACGAGCAGGACCTCTACGTGAGCCGTGCATTCGTCGACCAGGGCGCCACCCTCAAGCGGTTCCAGCCGCGTGCACAGGGCCGCGCCTTCCAGATCCTGAAGCGCACCAGCCACATCACGATCGTCCTCGCGACGCCGGATGAGGTCGAGGCTGCCGACGCTACGAAGAAGGCGAGCAAGTAATGGGCCAGAAAGTCAACCCGTACGGCTTCCGTCTGGGCATCACCACCGACCACGTGTCGCGGTGGTTCACCGACAGCACCAAGCCGGGACAGCGCTACAGCGACTATGTCGCCGAAGACGTCAAGATCCGCACGCTGCTCAAGACCTCGCTCGACCGCGCCGGTGTGGCGAAGATCGAGATCGAGCGCACCCGCGACCGCGTCCGCGTCGACATCCACACGGCCCGTCCGGGCATCGTGATCGGGCGTCGTGGCGCCGAGGCCGAGCGCATCCGCGGCGACCTCGAGAAGCTCACGGGCAAGCAGATCCAGCTGAACATCCTCGAGGTCAAGAACCCCGAGGCCGAGGCTCAGCTCGTCGCACAGGGCATCGCCGAGCAGCTCGCTGCTCGCGTGGCGTTCCGTCGTGCGATGCGCAAGGGCCTGCAGGGCGCTCAGCGCGCCGGCGCCAAGGGTGTCCGCATCCAGGTGTCGGGTCGCCTCGGCGGCGCCGAGATGAGCCGCTCGGAGTTCTACCGCGAGGGCCGCGTCCCTCTGCACACGCTCCGCGCCAACATCGACTACGGCTTCTACGAGGCCAAGACCACGTTCGGTCGCATCGGTGTGAAGGTCTGGATCTACAAGGGCGACATCACCAACAAGGAGCTCGCGCGCGAGCAGGCGAACCAGAAGTCGTCTCGCCCCGAGCGCCGCAACGACCGTGACGGTGCCCGTCGCGGCGGGGGCGACCGCGCTCCCCGCGAGCAGAAGGCACCCGCCACCACAGGAGCTGAGGCGTAACCATGCTTATTCCCCGTCGTGTCAAGCACCGCAAGCAGCACCACCCCGGTCGCAGTGGCCAGGCCACTGGTGGCACCAAGGTCAGCTTCGGTGAGTACGGCATCCAGGCCATCACGCCCGCTTACGTGACCAACCGTCAGATCGAGTCCGCTCGTATCGCCATGACGCGTCACATCAAGCGTGGCGGCAAGGTCTGGATCAACATCTACCCCGACCGCCCCCTCACGAAGAAGCCCGCCGAGACCCGCATGGGTTCCGGTAAGGGCTCGCCCGAGTGGTGGGTCGCCAACGTCAAGCCGGGTCGCGTGCTCTTCGAGCTCAGCGGCGTCAGTGACGAAATCGCGCGCGAGGCACTCACTCGTGCGATCCACAAGCTGCCCCTCAAGGCACGCATCATCAAGCGCGAGGAGGGCGACGCATAATGGCGATCGGATCCAAAGAGCTCCGTCCGACCGAGCTCGACACTTTCGAAGACGAGCGTCTGGTCGACGAACTCAAGAAGGCCAAAGAAGAGCTGTTCAACCTGCGCTTCCAGTCGGCCACCGGCCAGCTCGAGAGCCACGGCCGCCTGCGTGCCGTGAAGCGCGACATCGCTCGCATCTACACGGTCCTGCGTGAGCGCGAGCTCGGCATCCGTGCCACCCCCGCCCCGGTCGAGGCCGCCCCCAAGGCGACCAAGAAGTCGACCAAGAAGGCTGCCGCCGACGAGGCGCCTGCCGCCGACACCGCCGAGACCGCCGAGGAGAAGTAATGGCTACCGAGAACAAGACCGAGGTCGACTCGGCAGCTGTCGAGGTCCGCGGCTACCGCAAGACCCGTCGCGGCTACGTGACCAGCGACAAGATGGAGAAGACCATCGTCGTCGAGGTCGAGGACCGCGTGAAGCACCCCCTGTACGGCAAGGTCATCCGCCGCACGTCCAAGGTCAAGGCGCACGACGAGGCCAACGCGGCCGGCGTCGGCGACCTCGTCGTGATCAGCGAGACCCGTCCGCTCAGCGCCTCCAAGCGCTGGCGCCTGGTCGAGATCCTCGAGAAGGCGAAGTAGGCCTCGCGGCCTGCTTGCGTAGAAGGAGACACAAGTGATTCAGCAGGAATCCCGCCTCAAGATCGCCGACAACACCGGTGCGAAAGAGATCCTCACCATCCGCGTCCTCGGAGGCTCCGGCCGCCGTTACGCCGGTCTCGGTGACGTCATCGTCGCGACGGTGAAGGACGCCATCCCCGGCGGCAACGTGAAGAAGGGTGACGTCGTCAAAGCCGTCATCGTTCGCACCAAGAAAGAGGTCCGTCGTCCGGACGGCTCTTACATCAAGTTCGACGAGAACGCCGCAGTGATCCTGAAGGCCGATGGGGACCCCCGTGGTACCCGCATCTTCGGGCCGGTCGGTCGCGAACTTCGCGACAAGAAGTTCATGAAGATCATCTCGCTGGCGCCGGAGGTTATCTAAGTCATGGCAAACATCAAGAAGGGTGACCTGGTTCAGGTCATCAGCGGCGCCACGCAGGCCCGCGGCGGAGACCGCGGCAAGCAGGGCAAGGTCCTCGAGGTGCTCGTGGAGCGCAACCGCGTGGTCGTGGAGGGTGTCAACTTCGTCACCAAGCACGTCCGCGTCGGCCAGACTCAGCGCGGCACGAAGACCGGTGGCATCGAGACGCACGAGGCACCGATCCACGTGTCGAACGTCGCCATCGTCGACCCCAAGACCAAGAAGCCGACCCGCGTCGGATTCCGTGAAGAGACGGTCACCAAGGACGGCGTCACCAAGACCGTCCGTGTCCGTTTCGCCAAGGCGTCGGGAGAGAACCTCTGATGACTGACACCACCACCACGACGCCGGCTCTGCCCCGTCTGAAGGCCAAGTACCGTGCGGAGATCCTTCCGCAGCTGAAGAGCGACTTCGGCTTCACGAACGTCCACCAGGTCCCCGGCCTGGTCAAGATCGTCGTGAACACCGGTGTCGGCGAGGCCGCCCGCGACAGCAAGATCATCGACGGCGCGATCAAGGACCTCACCGCCATCACCGGTCAGAAGCCGCAGGTCACGAAGGCCCGCAAGTCGATCGCCCAGTTCAAGCTGCGCGAGGGTCAGCCCATCGGCGCCCACGTCACGCTTCGCGGCGACCGCGCGTGGGAGTTCCTCGACCGGCTGCTGTCGCTCGCACTGCCCCGCATCCGCGACTTCCGTGGTCTGAGCGACCGCCAGTTCGACGGAAACGGCAACTACACGTTCGGCCTCACGGAGCAGAGCATGTTCCACGAGATCGATCAGGACCGCATCGACCGCGTGCGTGGCTTCGACATCACCGTCGTGACCACCGCCAAGAACGACGACGAGGGTCGCGCGCTGCTCAAGGCGCTCGGCTTCCCGTTCCGTTCGGCCGACTCGGCCAACTAAGATCGTCCGGTCGGCAACTCGCACGTCGAGTTGCCGGCCGTTCCCCTGAGGTCGTGGAGATTCGCTCCACGACCAACCGATCGTCCAGGTCGGCACCCGGTGTACCGGATGTCGAAACCGGATGAGAAAGAGATCAATCGCATGACGATGACAGATCCGGTCGCAGACCTGCTGACCAGACTGCGCAACGCGAACTCGGCCTTCCACGAGACCGTGTCGCTCCCGAGCAGCAAGCTCAAGTCCCACATCGCCGAGATCCTCAAGCGCGAGGGTTTCATCGAGTCGTGGAAGGTCGAAGACGCACGCGTCGGACAGACCCTCACGATCGACCTGAAGTACGGCCCCGCCCGCGAACGCTCCATCAAGGGCATCAAGCGCGTGTCGAAGCCCGGACTCCGGGTCTACGCCAAGTCGACCGAGATCCCCCAGGTTCTGGGCGGCCTCGGCGTCGCCATCCTGTCGACTTCCTCCGGTCTTCTGACCGACCGCGAGGCCGAGAAGAAGGGCGTGGGCGGAGAAGTCATCGCCTACGTGTGGTAATTCGTCATGTCACGAATCGGAAGACTCCCCATCTCGATCCCTGCCGGGGTCGACGTGAAGATCGACGGCCAGGCCGTCACCGTCAAGGGCCCCAAGGGTGAGCTGTCGCTCGTCGTGAAGAGCCCCATCGAAGCCAAGCTCGAAGAGGGCACGGTCGTCGTGACCCGCCCCGACGACGAGCGCGAGTCGCGTTCGCTGCACGGCCTCACCCGTACCCTCATCGCCAACCAGATCATCGGTGTGACGCAGGGCTACACGAAGGGTCTCGAGGTCGTCGGTACCGGTTACCGCGTCCAGGCCAAGGGCTCGAACGTCGAGTTCGCTCTGGGTTACTCGCACCCCATCACCGTCGAGCCGCCCGTGGGCATCAGCTTCACGGTCGAAGGCAACAACAAGCTCACGGTCGTCGGAATCGACAAGCAGGCCGTCGGCGAAGTCGCCGCCAACATCCGCAAGCTGCGCAAGCCCGAGCCCTACAAGGGCAAGGGCGTGCGCTACGCCGGCGAGGTCGTCCGCCGCAAGGCCGGAAAGTCAGGTAAGTAATCATGGGTCTCGGTACACGAGGAAAGAGCAAGTCGGCCGCCACCAAGCGCCGTCACACCCGCCTGCGCAAGAAGGTCGTGGGCACCGAAGAGCGCCCCCGTCTCGTCGTCACCCGTTCGGCCCGTCACGTCTTCGTGCAGGTCGTCGACGACAGCAAGGGCTTCACCGTCGCCAGCGCATCGACCCTCGAGGCCGACCTGCGCACGTTCGACGGTGACAAGACCGCGAAGTCCCGCAAGGTCGGCGAGCTCGTCGCCGAGCGCGCGAAGGCCGCGGGCATCGAGGCCGTCGTGTTCGATCGCGGCGGCAACAAGTACGCCGGACGCGTCGCGGCCATCGCCGAAGGCGCCCGAGAGGCTGGTTTGAACCTGTGAGCGACGCTACGAACACCACACCCCCCGCAGAGCCCGAGGCGACCAAGGCTCCGGCCGAGGCCGTCGTCGAGCGTCCCGTCGAGACGGCTGCAGGCTCCGAGTCCAACAACCGCGAGGGTGGTCGCACCGACCGCCGTGGCGGCCAGGGTCGCGGAGACCGCAACCAGGGCGGCCGTGGCCGCGGTGACCGTGACGACAAGAGCCAGTTCCTGGAGCGCGTCGTCACCATCAACCGCGTGTCTAAGGTCGTCAAGGGCGGTCGTCGCTTCAGCTTCACCGCGCTCGTCGTCGTCGGAGACGGCAACGGACTCGTCGGCGTCGGCTACGGCAAGGCCCGCGAGGTCCCGACCGCGATCAGCAAGGGCGTCGAAGAGGCCAAGAAGAACTTCTTCCGCGTCCCCCGCATCGGCAACACCATCCCGCACCCCGTGCAGGGCGAAGCCGCTGCCGGCGTCGTGATGCTGCGTCCGGCCTCGGCCGGTACCGGTGTCATCGCGGGTGGTCCCGTCCGCGCCGTCCTCGAGTGCGCCGGAGTGCACGACGTCCTGAGCAAGTCGCTCGGTTCGTCGAACACGATCAACATCGTCCACGCGACCGTCGAGGCGCTCAAGCAGCTCGAAGAGCCGCGAGCCGTCGCCGCCCGTCGTGGACTCGACATCGACGCTGTCATGCCGGCCTTCATGGTCCGTGCAGAGCAGGCAGCGCGTACCGCCGCAACCGAGAAGGCAGGTGCCTGATGGCCGCCAACCTCAAGGTGACCCAGATCAAGTCCGTAATCAGCGAGAAGCAGAACCAGCGTGACACGCTGCGGAGCCTGGGCCTCAAGCGAATCGGCCAGTCGGTCGTTCGTGAGGACACCAAGCAGAACCGCGGCTACGTCAACACGGTCGCTCACCTCGTGAAGGTCGAGGAGATTGACTAATGGCTGACGAGAAGAAGGAGACGGCCGAGAAGGCCGCTCCGAAGAAGGCCGCCGCCACCAAGGCGACGACCACCAAGGCCGCTGCCCCCAAGGCGGCTGCCAAGAAGCCGGCCGCCGACAAGGCTGCCGCTTCGACGGGTTCGACCACCAAGGCCGCTCCCACCGCGAAGTCGTCCGACGACGTCGCCCGTCCCCAGGTGCTCAAGGTGCACCACCTTCGCCCGGCTCCCGGTGCCAAGACGGCGAAGACCCGCGTGGGACGCGGTGAGGGTTCGAAGGGTAAGACCGCCGGACGTGGCACCAAGGGTCAGAAGGCCCGGTACCAGGTCAAGGTCGGCTTCGAGGGTGGCCAGATGCCGCTCCACATGCGTACGCCGAAGCTGCGCGGGTTCAAGAACCCGTTCCGCGTCGAGTACCAGGTCGTCAACCTCGAGAAGCTCGGCGAGCTGTACCCGCAGGGCGGTGACGTCACCGTGAGCGACCTCGTCGCGAAGGGTGCCGTCCGCAAGAACGAGAAGGTCAAGGTCCTCGGACAGGGCGACCTCAGCGTCAAGCTGACCGTCGCGGTCGACAAGGTCTCCGGCTCCGCCGAAGACAAGATCGTCGCCGCCGGCGGGTCCGTCACCAAGTAATCCCTGAGGGGGTGGCCCGAGAGGGCCACCCCCATCAGTCGTCTATCCTCGTACCGGGAGGCACCACGTGTTCAGAGCTGTCGCGCGAATCATGCGCACCCCCGACCTTCGTCGCAAGATCGGGTTCACGCTCGGCATCATCGCGCTCTTCCGGTTGGGCTCGTTCATCCCTGCGCCGTTCGTCGACTACCAGAACGTCCAACTCTGCCTCGCCGGCAACCAGGGGACCTCGGGCCTCTACGAGCTCGTCAACCTCTTCAGCGGCGGCGCGCTCCTCCAGCTCTCGGTCTTCGCGCTGGGCATCATGCCCTACATCACGTCGTCGATCATCGTGCAGCTGCTTCGTGTGGTCATCCCGCACTTCGACACCCTGTACAAAGAGGGCCAGTCCGGTCAGGCCAAGCTGACCCAGTACACGCGTTACCTCACGATCGCCCTCGGCATCCTGCAGTCGACCACCCTGATCACGGTCGCCCGTTCCGGCGCTCTGTTCAGCGGATCCGGCGCGGCGGAGTGCAGCCAACTCATCACGAACGACGCCTGGTACGCCGTCATGCTCATGGTCATCACGATGACCGCCGGCACCGGCCTCATCATGTGGATGGGCGAGCTCATCACCGAGCGCGGCATCGGCAACGGCATGTCGCTCCTCATCTTCACGTCGATCGCGGCTCGCTTCCCCACGGCTCTCTGGAGCATCGCTCAGGCGCGCAGCTTCGAGATCTTCCTCATGGTCATCGCCGTCGGTCTCGTCATCATGGCGGCCGTCGTGTTCGTCGAGCAGTCGCAACGGCGGGTCCCGGTCCAGTACGCCAAGCGCATGGTCGGACGTCGGACGTACGGCGGCAACAACACGTACATCCCGATCAAGGTCAACATGGCCGGCGTCGTGCCCGTCATCTTCGCCTCGTCGCTGCTCTATCTCCCGGCTCTGGTCGCTCAGTTCAACCAGCCCGCCGACGGGACGGCTCCGCCCGCGTGGGTCAGCTGGGTTCAGGCGAACCTCACCTCGGGAGACAACCCGCTCTACATGCTGGTGTACTTCGCGCTCATCGTCGGATTCACCTACTTCTACGTCGCGATCACCTTCAACCCCGAGGAGGTCGCCGACAACATGAAGAAGTACGGCGGCTTCATCCCCGGCATCCGGGCCGGTCGCCCCACGGCCGAGTACCTCGACTACGTCCTGACCCGTGTCACGTTGCCGGGCTCGCTCTACCTCGGAATCGTGGCCCTCATCCCGCTGATCGCCCTCGCCACGGTGGGTGCCAACCAGAACTTCCCGTTCGGCGGTGCGAGCATCCTCATCATCGTCGGTGTCGGCCTCGAGACCGTGAAGCAGATCGACTCGCAGCTGCAGCAGCGCCACTACGAAGGGCTCCTCCGATGACCACCGGTGTCGAAGGTCACGTCAGCCCGCGCCTCCTGATCGTCGGTCCTCCCGGGGCGGGCAAGGGCACGCAGGCGACGGCCATCGCCGAGACGTTCGGGATCCCCGCGATCTCGACCGGCGACATCTTCCGGGCGAACGTCAAGAACGAGACGGAGCTCGGCCTCAAGGTCAAGGCGATCCTCGATGCCGGCGACTACGTCCCGGACTCCCTGACCAACGAGCTCATCTCCGACCGGCTCGCCCAGCCCGACGCGGCCGACGGGTTCCTCCTCGACGGGTACCCCCGTACGATGCAGCAGGTCGAGTTCCTCGACGCGCATCTGTCCGAGCAGGGTCAGAGCCTCAACGGGGTCGTGCAGCTGGTCGCCGATCGCGACGAGATCGTCGAGCGCCTGCGCAAGCGCGCCGCGGAGCAGGGGCGGTCCGACGACACCGAGGACGCCATCCGACACCGTCAGGACGTCTACCTCCGCGAGACCGCTCCGCTCATCGAGACCTACCGCGAGCGGGGGCTCCTGCTCGAGGTCGACGGACTCGGTGGCATCGACGAGGTCGCCGGTCGCATCGACTCGGCGCTCGGCGCCCGCGGGTTCCGGCCGACCGCGTCGGCTTCCTGACGCTCGTGGGTCTGCGGAAGCCCGGCATCTACAAGAGCCGGGACGAGATGCGACTCATGGTCCGGCCCGGTGTGCTCACGGCCTCGTCGCTCGACGCGGTCGAGGCTGCTCTCCGCCCGGGTGTGACGACCGGTGAACTCGACGTCGTCGCCGAAACGGCCATCCGTGAGGGCGGCGGCATCCCCAACTTCATGCTCGTGCCCGGCTACCGCAACACGATCTGCTCCTCGGTCAACGACGAGGTCGTGCACGGCATCCCCGGCGCCCGGATCCTGCGACCCGGCGACATCGTGTCGATCGACAGCGGTGCCGAGGTCGCGGGATGGAACGGCGACAGCGCCCGGACCTTCGTCCTCGACGACCCCGACCGGCCCGAGCTGGTGGCCGAACGCCGTCGACTGAACGACGTCACCGAACAGGCTCTGTGGCACGGGATCGCCGCGCTGGCCGGCGCCCGACGGCTCGACGAGGTCGGCGGCGCCATCGAGGACTACGTCGAGGCCCAGGGCGCGTTCGGGATCATCGAGGACTACACCGGCCACGGCATCGGCCGCTCGATGCACGAGGATCCTCCCGTCTTCAATTACCGCGTCTCGGGCCGCAGCCCCGTCGTGAAGCCCGGCCTCGTCGTCGCCATCGAGCCCATGATCACCCTGGGGACGATCGACACCGTGACCGGGTCGGACGACTGGACGGTCGCCACCACCGACGCCTCCGACGCCAGCCACTGGGAGCACTCCGTGGCCGTGCACGACGACGGCATCTGGGTGCTCACCGCCCACGACGGCGGTGCGGCCGGTCTCGCCGCCCTGGGCGTGCGTCCCGTCCCCGTCCCCTAGCCGTTGCCGACGGAGCAGGTCGCCTCAGCGGCCGTCTGACCGCTGATGGTGGAGGGGAGCGTCGTGACCGGCGCCTCGGTCGCCGTACCCGTCGCGCCGGACGCCGTGGCAGGAGCGGCCGGTTCGCCGGTGGCGGGCGCCGCTGCGGACGAGTCGGCCACCGACCCGCGTCCCGTGCTCTCGTCGCCCACCGTGAACTTGGTGTCGTCCGCCAGGGCCGCGTTCAGCGTCGCCGCGTCCGCATCGGCGGCCACCACGCGGTTCGAGTCGTACGGATCGTCGACGACCGGGTACTGCACGAAGACGATGTCGGCCGGGCTCAGGTTCCGGGCGGCGTACGCGAGCTGCACCAGGGTGTCGGGGGAGTTGAGCGTCGACGACAGAGCCATGTTGCTGAGCGCCGCCGAGGCCAGCTTGTAGAGGGTCGCCGGATTCGAGAGGGTGCCACCCGACAGGATCTGGCGCATCATCGCCGACAGGAAGACCTGCTGCGAGCTGATGCGGGCGAGGTCGCTGCCGTCGCCCACGCCGTGGCGCGTCCGGAGGAACGCGAGCGCGTCGACGCCCTGGAGGGAGTGCGTGCCCGCGGAGAGGTCGAGACCGCTGTCGGTGTCGGTGATCCGCTGGGCGACGCAGACGTCCACGCCGCCGAGGGCGTTCGACATCTCCATCACGCCGTCGAATGTGATCGACGTGGCGTAGGGGATCGACAGCCCGGTGATCGACTCGACGGTCGAGACCGTGCACGAGAGGCCGCCACGGCCGAGGGTCGTGTTGAACTGCACACGCGTCTCGGCCGGGTAGTAGGTGCCGTCGGGTCCGGTGCACTCGGGGACGGCGACCATGAGGTCGCGGGGGAAGCTGACGGCGCTGAGCTGGGTGTGGTCCTCGGACAGGTGGACGAGGATCGTCACGTCGTTCCGCGATCCGTCGGAGACGCCGGCGTCGACCTGGCTGCCCGAGACGCGCTCGTCGGTGCCGACCAGGAGGATGTTCGCGCCGCCCTTGATCTCGGAGATCTTGATGTCCTTCACGGCGTCCTCGTTGCCGAGCACGACCGTCGACACCCCGTAGGTGGCCGAGCGGACCGCGATGGCCGCGATCGACACGCCGCTCACCATCAGCACGGCCAGGGTGCCGGCGACGAGCGCGAGCAGGGTCCGGACGGGTCCGCGACGACGCAGTCTGCCGTGTCGCGCGACGCCCCGTGGGCTCGGCGGGGTGGTTCGACCGGGCATGCGGGCTCCCTGTTCGGCGATCTGTCGTCGGAATCGGCGTGTCGCATCGACAACGCAGGTTGCTGAACTATAGCGGCATCACATAAGATCGATCTTTGGTGTCTCGTGCTTGTTTCTGCATGCCCGAGGACACCGCATCCCCGCACGACCAACACTCCCAATTCTGAGCGACAGTGAGGCTATGGCCAAAAAAGACGGTGTCATCGAAATCGAAGGCGCAGTGGTCGAGGCTCTGCCCAACGCTATGTTCCGCGTTGAGCTGACCAACGGACACAGAGTTCTCGCCCACATCTCCGGAAAGATGCGTCAGCACTACATCCGCATTCTTCCCGAGGACCGCGTGATCGTCGAACTCTCGCCCTATGACCTGACCCGCGGCCGGATCGTCTACCGCTACAAGTAGGGCGTGCTGGAAAGGAACGGCCCCGCGCACCCGTGGGGCACGAAGCCAGCGAGATCAAGGAATCAGCAATGAAGGTCAATCCCAGCGTCAAGCCCATCTGCGAGCACTGCAAGGTGATCCGCCGCAAGGGCAACGTCATGGTCATCTGCAAGAGCAACCCCCGCCACAAGCAGCGTCAGGGCTAGTTCTCGGGTCGCCTCGAGCGACCTGAAGATGCCGGCCGGTCCGTCCGGCCAACAGCGATACAGACAAAGCAGCACCAGAACCCCGACGCCCCGGCGTCCGGGGGGACACCCCGGGTCGGAGGCCCGGGCACCGGTGTTGTGACAGACCTCCACCACTCTCTGAGGAGAAGCCACCATGGCACGTCTAGCAGGCGTTGACATCCCGCGCGACAAGCGCGTGGAAGTCGCACTGACCTACATCTACGGAGTCGGCCGCACCCGTGCGCTCCAGACTCTCGCCGACACCGAGATCGACGGCAACATCCGCGTCAAGGACCTCACGGACGACCAGCTCGTCCTCCTCCGCGACCACATCGAAGGCAACTTCAAGGTGGAGGGCGACCTCCGCCGCGAGGTGGCAGCCGACATCCGCCGCAAGGTCGAGATCGGCAGCTACGAGGGCATCCGCCACCGCCGTGGCCTGCCTGTCCGTGGACAGCGCACCAAGACGAACGCTCGTACCCGCAAGGGCCCGAAGCGCACCGTCGCCGGCAAGAAGAAGGCTCGATAGGCCACGGCGCCCGCCGTACTCGCCATCTAGGTTGTAGGAGAAAAAATTGGCAGCACCGAAGTCGGCCGCGCGTAAGCCCCGCCGCAAAGAGAAGAAGAACGTCGCCGTGGGTCAGGCCCACATCAAGAGCACGTTCAACAACACCATCGTTTCGATCACCGACCCCTCGGGTGCCGTGCTGAGCTGGGCTTCGTCCGGCGCCGTCGGCTTCAAGGGCTCGCGCAAGTCGACGCCCTTCGCCGCGCAGCTCGCTGCCGAGTCGGCCGCTCGTCAGGCGCAGGAGCACGGTGTGAAGAAGGTCGACGTGTTCGTCAAGGGTCCGGGTTCCGGTCGCGAGACGGCGATCCGCTCGCTCCAGGCCGCCGGCCTCGAGGTGGGTTCGATCAACGACGTCACCCCCCAGGCGCACAACGGCTGCCGCCCGCCGAAGCGTCGTCGCGTCTAACTGAGTTACCGCCCGTCGCGCTCTCCTCTCCCGGTCGACACCGGGCCGAGGAGGCGCGGCGGGCTACACCGCGTTCGCACCGCCTCCTGCTCCACCGGCAGGGGCACCACAACTCAACAGACCCGACGGGCCAGCCACCTGTCGTACCGCCAAGAGTCATATAGCGGACTCTTCGCCGAAAGGAATCCACAGTGCTCATTGCACAGCGCCCCACCCTCACCGAGGAGAACATCTCGGAGTTCCGCTCCCGATTCGTGATCGAGCCGCTCGAACCCGGCTTCGGTTACACCCTCGGCAACTCGCTGCGCCGCACCCTTCTGTCGTCGATCCCCGGAGCCGCTGTCACCAGCATCCGCATCGACGGTGTGCTGCACGAGTTCACGACCGTTCCCGGTGTCAAAGAAGATGTCACCGAGGTCATCCTCAACATCAAGCAGCTCGTCGTCTCGAGCGAGCACGACGAGCCCATCACGGCCTACCTGCGCAAGCAGGGCGCCGGTCAGGTGACGGCCGCCGACATCTCGGCTCCGGCCGGTGTCGAGATCCACAACCCCGAGCTCGTCATCGCGACGCTGAACGACAAGGCCAAGTTCGAGCTCGAGCTGACCATCGAGCGCGGCCGCGGCTACGTCTCGGCCGTCCAGAACCGCAGCGAGTTCAGCGAGGCCGGTCAGATCCCGATCGACTCGATCTACTCGCCCGTGCTGAAGGTGACCTACCGCGTCGAGGCGACTCGTGCCGGTGAGCGCACCGACTTCGACCGCCTGGTCGTCGACGTCGAGACGAAGCCGGCGATCTCGCCGCGCGACGCCATCGCGTCGGCCGGTCGCACGCTGACCGAGCTGTTCGGTCTGGCTCGCGAGCTGAACACGGCCGCCGAGGGCATCGAGATCGGCCCCGCGCCGGTCGACGCCGTGCTCTCGAGCGAGCTGCAGACCCCGATCGAGGACCTCGACCTGTCGGTGCGCAGCTACAACTGCCTCAAGCGCGAGGGCATCAACACGGTGTCCGAGCTCGTCGCCCTGTCCGAGACGCAGCTCATGAACATCCGCAACTTCGGTCAGAAGTCGGTCGACGAGGTGAAAGACAAGCTGGTCGAGCTCGGTCTCTCGCTGAAAGACACGGTCCCCGGGTTCGACGGAGCCCACTTCTACAGCGGCTACGACGAGGAAGAGACCAACTAGGTCTCGTCCCCCGACGCCCTGATCATCTTCGACAGCTAGGAAACATCACTCATGCCCAAGCCCACCAAGGGTCCCCGTCTCGGAGGCGGTCCGGCTCACGAGCGTCTGATGCTCGCGAACCTCGCCGCATCGCTCTTCGAGCACAAGAGCATCAAGACGACCGAGACCAAGGCCAAGCGCCTCCGTCCCGTCGCCGAGCGTCTGGTCACCTTCGCGAAGCGCGGTGACCTGCACTCGCGTCGTCGTGCCATGCAGACGCTCCGCAACAACAAGGACGCCGCGCACATCCTCTTCACCGAGATCGCTCCGCTGGTCGAGAACCGTGAGGGCGGCTACACCCGCATCACGAAGCTCGGCTTCCGCAAGGGCGACAACGCGTCGATGGTCTCCATCGAGCTCGTCCTCGAGCCCGTCAGCCCCAAGGTGAAGTCTACCTCGAGCACGAAGGCCGCTCCGGCCGCCGCCGCTCCGGTCGAGGAGGCCCCGGTCGAGGAGACCGAGACCACCGAGGAGTCGGCTCCCGTCGAGACCGAGACCGAGACGGCTGCCGCCGACGAGGTCGAGACCGACGCCGCCGAGAAGTCGGACGACGCCAAGTAATCCCGTTCCCTCCCCGAAGGGCCCCGCCGCACACCGTGCAGCGGGGCCCTTCGTCGTCGCCGACGCGGCCAGGGCGCCTCAGGGGCGGTCGGTCCCCCTGAGCACGGGGACGCCATGTACCCCACTCGGGGGGTGTTCACCTCGGTGTCACACGGCGGAAACCTGTGAGGATCCCAAGACTCCTACAGTCGGGGCGTCCCCCTCCTCCACCGAAGGAACCCATGCCTCGTCGCACCCGTCCCTCCCTGAGGAGAAACGTCGCCGTCGCGACGGGTCTCGCTCTCCTGATCACCCCTCTGGTCCCGCTCTCCGCCGGCGCCGCGACGACCGAGGAGTCGACGTCGACGTCGGCCGTCGGCGGCCTCGTCATCGACGAGGCCTACCTCAAGGGCGGCAGCGCCAACGCCCCGTTCGCGAACAAGTTCGTCGAGCTGCACAACCCGACGAGCGCCGCCGTCTCGCTGGCCGGCTGGTCGCTGCAGTACCGTGCGGGCACGGCGACGACCGTCTCGAGCGTCGGGGCCCTGGCCGGCACCGTGCCCGCGGGTGGGAGCTTCCTCGTGCAGCTGAGCAGCAACGGCACCACGGGCGAGGCGCTGCCCACGCCGGACGCGACCCTGGGTCTCAACCCGAGCGGGACGACCGGCACCCTCGTGCTCGCCGACCAGGCGACGGCCGTGACCCTGCCGACCGGCGCCTCCTCGGTGGGCGTCGACGGCGTCGTCGACCTGCTCGGCTACGGGACCTCGAACACCTACGAGACGGCGGTCGCCGCGACGTCGGGTGGCAACGCCGTCCCCAACTCGCTGGTGCGGACGGGCCACGTCGACACGGACGTCAACGCGGCCGACTTCACCGTCTCGAGCGACGTCACTCCGGTCAACTCGACCGGCGGCGGCGACGTCCCGACGGATCCGGAGGAGCCGGGGGAGCCGACCGAGCCCGCTCCGGCCACCGAGGTGACCATCGCCGAGCTCCAGGGCACCGGGGCGGCCAGCCCCTTCGCCGGGCAGCGCGTCACCACCCGCGGCGTCGTGACCGCGGCCTACCCGACGGGCGGCCTGAACGGCTACGTGATCCAGACGCCCGGCACGGGTGGTGCGATCGACCTGGGGACGCACGCCGCATCGGACGCGGTCTTCGTGTTCTCGTCGGCCACCGCCTCCTCGGTGTCGATCGGCGACTACGTCGAGGCGACGGGCGAGGCCACCGAGTACTTCGGCCTGACCGAGCTGACCGTCTCGTCGACCGCCGACCTCACGATGCTCGACGCCGGCACCGTGACGGCGCCGCTGCCCGCGACCGTGGGCTTCCCCGAGACGGACGCCGAGCGCGAGGTGCTCGAGAGCATGCTGCTCGCTCCGCAGGGAGACTTCACCGTCAGCGACGTCTACACGACCAACCAGTACGGCGAGGTCGTGCTCGCCTCGGGAGGCGCGCCCCTCCTGCAGCCGACCGAGGTCGCCCGCCCGGGCAGCGTCGGCTACGCCGAGCAGGTGGCCGACAACGCGGCCCGTCGCGTCGTGCTCGACGACGGCTCGACGGTGAACTTCTTCACGGCGGCGAACCAGTCGATCCCCGTGCCGTACCTGTCGACGGAGGCGCCGGTCACGGTCGGCGCGCCCGTCACGTTCGACGCGCCCCTCGTCCTCGACTACCGCAACTCGTCGTGGAAGCTCCAGCCGACCGAGCGCGTGACCGGCGACACTCCCGCCGCCGGCCTGCCCGTCTCGTTCGAGGACATCCGCGAGGCCGCCCCGGACGACGTCGGAGGCGACCTGCGTCTGGCCGGCTTCAACGTGCTGAACTACTTCCCGACCACGGGCGACCAGCTCTCCGGCTGCACGTACTACACGGACCGCTTCGGCGAGCCCGTGACCGTCCAGGGCGGCTGCGACGCCCGCGGCGCGGCGAACCAGGCCAGCTTCGAGCGGCAGCAGGCGAAGATCGTGGCGGCCGTCAACGGCCTCGACGCCGACGTCGTCTCGCTCGAGGAGATCGAGAACTCCGCCCGGTTCGGACAGGACCGCGACGCGGCCGTGTCGACCCTGGTCGACGCGCTGAACGCGGACCTCGGCGCCGACGAGTGGGCGTACGTGCCGTCGCCCGCGACCCTGCCCGCGAACGAGGACGTCATCCGCCTCGCCTTCATCTACAAGAAGGCGACGACCCGGACGGTCGGCGAGTCGCGCATCCTGACCGACGCCCCGGCGTTCAGCAACGCGCGCCAGCCCCTGGCGCAGACGTTCGCCCCGGTCGCGGCGTCCGACGCCGACGACGCCGACTTCGTCGTCATCGCGAACCACTTCAAGTCGAAGGGCAGCGGCACCGGCGTCGACGCCGACACGGGCGACGGCCAGGGCGCGTCGAACGCGTCGCGGGTCAACCAGGCGGAGGCGCTGGCCGCCTTCTCGACGGAGGTCCAGGCCGACGCCGACACCGACAAGGCGTTCCTGATCGGCGACTTCAACGCCTACTCGCAGGAGGACCCGATCGAGGTGCTGCGCGAGGCCGGGTACACCGATCTCGGCTCGACCGAGACCGACGAGTACAGCTACGTCTTCGGAGGGCTGAGCGGATCGCTCGACCACGTGCTCGCCAGCCCCGCGGCCGCGGAGGCGGTCACCGGGGTCGACCTGTGGAACATCAACGCGGGCGAGTCGGTCGGTCTCGAGTACAGCCGCTACGACTACAACGCGAAGCAGCTCTACGCCGACGGCCCCTACCGCTCGAGCGACCACGACCCCGTGGTCGTCGGTCTCGAGCTCGTGTCCGAGACGGAGCCGGGCGAGCCGGGCGGTCCCGGTGAGCCCGAGCAGCCGGGACATGGAGGAGGCGCGCCCACCCTGGGTCAGATCGTCACCGCGATCGTCACGGCCGTCATCGACTGGTTCAGGAACCTCTTCGGCTGGCGCTGGCGGTAGCGGTCCGACCCGGTGCATCCGGGTCGTGATCGAGCAGGGCCCCGCGTCGACGACGCGGGGCCCTGTCGCCGTCTCTCGTAGAATCCCAGGGTGACGACGATCGACGACCAGGCCCTGACGCGCCTCCGGCTCGACGTGGCCTACGACGGCACGGGCTTCTCGGGCTGGAGCGATCAGCCCGGTCGACGCACCGTCCAGGGCGAGATCGAGCAGGCGCTCGTCACGCTCTTCCGTCGACTCGGCGACGTGCCGACGGTCACGGTCGCCGGTCGCACCGACGCCGGAGTGCACGCGCGGGGCCAGGTCGTCCACCTCGACCTGACCGACGCGCAGATCGCTCAGCTGCAGCGTCCCCATCGGGGCATGGTCGACCGATCGCCCCTCGACGCCCCGACCGTGCTGGCCCGTCGGCTGAACGGTCTGGCGGGCGCGTCCGACGAGATCGTGGTCTCGGGGGGCCGGGTCGCGCCTCCCGGTTTCCACGCCCGGTTCGGAGCCCTCTGGCGCCGCTACGAGTACCGCATCGCCGACCGGGGTGCGGAGCGCGATCCCACGCGGCGCGGTCACACGCTCTGGTACGACCAGAGGCTCGACCTCGACCTGATGAACGCCACGGCGGCGGGGCTGCTGGGCCTGCACGACTGGGCGGCGTACTGCCGGCACCGCGACTACGCGACGACGATCCGCGAACTGCAGGAGTTCCGCTGGAGGCGCGAGGCCGACGGCGTGCTGGTCGCGACCGTGCAGGCGGACGCCTTCTGCCACAACCTCGTCCGCAACCTCGTCGGCGCCTGCGTGGCCGTGGGGGAGGGGGCCCTGCCCGAGCATCGTGCGGTCGGGATCCGTCGCGAGGCGGAGCGCAACGGCGAGTTCCGGGTGGTCCCGGCCCACGGGCTCACGATGGTCGAGGTCGGCTACCCGCCCGACGAGGCCGTCGCCGCGCGGGTCGCGCTCACCCAGGTCAAGCGCTCCGCGGCCCAGGTCGACGAGTGACGTTTGACGCCCGCGGGGGCGTCGGGTATCGTTGCCCCTTGGTGTCTGCGCAACTGCGCGCTTTCGCCCGAAGTTGAGCCCTCCACCTGACTCGTTCTCCTCGCATCTGCGGTGACAACGGCTACGGAGCGGGATTCACGAACCTCTCACCTCGACCAGAAAGCAGCACTACTGTGACGCGCACTTTCTCCCCCAAGCCGGCTGACGTTCAGCCGAACTGGCTGATCATCGACGCCAACGACGTCGTGCTCGGCCGTCTCGCCAGCCACGTGGCAGCACTGCTGCGCGGCAAGCACAAGCCGACCTTCGCCCCCCACATGGACATGGGCGACTTCGTCATCGTCATCAACGCCGACAAGGTGGCCCTCACCGGCTCCAAGCTGGCCGAGAAGCTCTACTACCGTCACTCGGGCTACCCGGGCGGCCTCACGGCCACCACGTACTCCGAGATGGTCGAGAAGCACCCCACGCGTGCGGTCGAGAAGGCCATCCGCGGCATGCTGCCGAAGAACTCGCTGGGCCGCGCCCAGATCAAGAAGCTGAAGGTGTACGCGGGTGCCGAGCACCCCCACGCTGCTCAGCAGCCCACGGTTTACACCCTCGACCAGGTCGCCCAGTAGCGACCGCCTTCAGACTTAAGGACTCCCACACAGTGGCTCAGATCGCAGATTCCATCGACCAGGCTCCCCAGAGCTTCACCACCGAGAGCACGGCCACCGAGGCCGCCGCGACCCCCCGCGCCGTTCTGAACGTCTCGGGCTCGGCCGTCGGCCGTCGCAAGGAGGCCATCGCGCGCGCTCGCCTCGTCCCCGGTTCGGGCACCTTCGTGGTGAACGGCCGCACGCTCGAGGAGTACTTCCCGAACAAGCTGCACCAGCAGCTGATCAACGACCCGTTCAAGGTCCTCGACCTGCTCGGCGCCTACGACGTCACCGTCAAGGTGACCGGTGGCGGCCCCTCGGGTCAGGCCGGCGCGCTGCGCCTCGCCATCGCCCGTTCGCTGAACGAGATCGACCGCGAGAACAACCGCGCCATCCTGAAGAAGGCCGGCTTCCTCACTCGTGACGCCCGCGTCATCGAGCGCAAGAAGGCCGGTCTCAAGAAGGCCCGCAAGGCCTCGCAGTTCTCGAAGCGCTAAACGCGCTCCCCACGGCAGGTCTCGCGATGTCGCGTCTCTTCGGTACCGACGGTGTTCGGGGCCTCGCCAACCGTGAGCTGACCGCCGCGCTCGCTCTGGGCCTCGCCCAGGCGAGCGCGGTGGTGCTCACCAAGGGGCATCACGCCGATGCCCGTCGTGCCGAAGGGCGACGTCCCGTCGCCGTGGTGGCACGCGATCCCCGCATCTCGGGAGAGTTCCTCACCGCCGCCGTGTGCGCGGGTCTGGCCAGCTCCGGCGTCGACGTCCTCGACGCCGGGGTGATCCCGACCCCCGCCGCGGCGTTCCTCGTCGACGACATCGGCGCCGACTTCGGCGTGATGATCAGCGCGTCGCACAATCCGGCGCCCGACAACGGCATCAAGTTCTTCGCCTTCGGCGGCACCAAGCTGCCCGACGAGGTCGAGGACCGCATCGAGGCCGCCATGGCCGACCCGCAGCTCATGCCCATCGGCGGCGACGTGGGTCGGATCCGCCGGTTCGCCGACGCCGAGGACCGCTACGTCCTGCACCTGCTCGGCGCGCTGCCGAACCGGCTCGACGGCATCCACGTGGTGCTCGACTGCGCCCACGGCGCGGCGGCCGGCGTCTCGCCCGAGGTCTTCGTCGACGCCGGTGCGAAGGTGACGCTGATCGGGGCCGACCCCGACGGCGTGAACATCAACGACGGCGTCGGCTCGACGCACCTCGACAACCTGGCCAGGGCCGTGCTCGAGCACGGCGCCGACGTCGGCATCGCGCACGACGGCGACGCCGACCGCTGCCTCGCGGTCGACGCGAGCGGTGCGGTCGTCGACGGCGACCAGATCATGGCGATCCTGGCGGTCGCCCAGAAGGACCGCGGGGCCCTGGCCTCCGACACGCTGGTCGCGACCGTCATGAGCAACCTCGGACTCATCCGGGCCATGGCCGAGCACGGCATCACCGTCCGGCAGACGCGGGTCGGCGACCGCTACGTGCTCGAGGACATGAACGAGCACGGCTTCAGCCTCGGCGGCGAGCAGTCGGGCCACATCGTCTTCAGCGACTACGCGACCACCGGCGACGGCATCCTCACCGGGCTCTCCCTGGTGGCGCGGATGGCCGCGACCGGCCGGAGCCTCGCCGAGCTCGCCTCCGTCATGACCGTGTTCCCGCAGATCCTCATCAACGTCACGGGCGTCGATCGCGACCGTCTCGCCGCCGACGAGGGCGTGGCCGAGGCCGTGGCCGCCTTCGAGGCCGAGCTCGGCGACACCGGCCGCGTCCTGCTGCGCCCGTCGGGCACCGAGCCCGTCATCCGCGTGATGGTCGAGGCCGCCGACCAGTCGACGGCCGACCGCGTCGCCCACGCCCTCGCCGACGTCGTGCGCGAGCGCCTGGCCCTCTGACCCTCAGGTCAGATCTTGCGGAGGAGGACCGAGCTGACCTTGTGATCGGCGGCCTTCCGCAGCACCAGCGTCGCCCGCGACCGGGTCGGCAGCACGTTCTCGACCAGGTTCGGCTCGTTGACCGACCGCCAGATCCCCGATGCGAAGCGCCGCGCCTCCGTCTCGTCCATGTCGGCGAAGCGGTGGAAGTACGAGCGCTCCTGCGTGAACGCCCCCTTCTGCAGGGCGAGGAACCTCTCGACGAACCAGTTCTCGATGTCGCCGGTGCGGGCGTCGACGTAGACCGTGAAGTCGAACAGGTCGCTGAGGGCGAGGCGTCCGGCGAGCGGCGGCTGCAGGACGTTGAGCCCTTCGACGATGAGGATGTCCGGGCGGCGCACGACGACCTCGGCGCTCGGCATGATGTCGTAGCTGGTGTGCGAGTAGAACGGCGCCCTGACCTCTTCGGCCCCGCTCTTGACCTGCGACACGAACCGCAGCAGGTGGCGCCTGTCGTACGACTCGGGGAACCCCTTGCGGTCCATGATCCCGCGGCGTTCGAGCTCGGCGTTCGGGTAGAGGAACCCGTCGGTGGTGACGAGCTCGACCCGGGGCGTGTCGTCCCAGCGGCTCAGCAGCTCGCGGAGGAGGCGCGCGACCGTGGACTTGCCGACCGCCACGGAGCCGGCGACGCCGATCACGAACGGGGTCCGCTGCGCCCGCTCGCCGAGGAAGTCGCTGGTGGCGCGGTGCAGATTCCGGGCCCCGGCGGCGTAGAGGTTGAGGAGCCGGCTGAGCGGCACGTAGACGTCCTGCACCTCGCGCATGTCGAGCCGGTCGCCCAGGCCGCGCAGCTGCACGATCTCGGTCTCGGTGAGCGGGAGGCGCGTGGCCGGCGCCAGCTCGGCCCAGGCCTCGCGATCGATCTCCACGAAGGGCGAGGCGTGGCTGGTCGGATGCGTCGTCGAGGTGGCTTCGGCCATGGGGTCGAGGCTACCCGGTGGTCGACGCCCTAGAATCGTGTTCCATGTGCGGAATCGTGGGTTACGTCGGACAGGCCGGTCTCGGAGAGAAGAGCGTCGAGGTCCTCCTCGGGGGTCTGAAGCGACTCGAGTACCGCGGTTACGACTCGGCCGGCGTCGCGATCATCGACGCCGAGGGCACGCTCGGCAGCCGCAAGAAGGCGGGCAAGCTGCAGGTCCTGGTCGACGACCTCGAGGCCTCGCCGCTGACCGACGGCCGCACCGGCATCGGCCACACCCGGTGGGCGACCCACGGCGGCCCGACCGACGCGAACGCCCACCCCCACCTCGCCGACGACGGCAAGCTGGCGTTGATCCACAACGGCATCATCGAGAACTTCTCCGAGCTCAAGGCCGAGCTCCTCGCCGAGGGCGTCGAGTTCCTCAGCGAGACCGACTCCGAGGTCGCCGCGCACCTCGTCGCCCGCGCCTACCGCGCCTCCGGCGACCTCGCCGAGGCGCTGCGCACCGTGGTGAACACGCTCGAGGGCGCGTTCACGCTGCTCGTCGTGCACGCCGACCAGCCCGGCGTCGTCGTCGGCGCCCGCCGCAACTCGCCCCTGGTGATCGGCCTGGGCGACGGCGAGAACTTCCTCGGCAGCGACGTGGCGGCCTTCGTCGCCCACACGCGTCGCGCCATGTCGATCGGTCAGGACCAGCTCGTCACCATCCGTCCCGACTCGGTCGAGGTCGTCGACTTCGACGGTGCTCCCGTCGAGACCACCGAGTTCGAGGTCGACTGGGACGCCTCCGCCGCCGAGAAGGGCGGCTGGTCGAGCTTCATGGCGAAGGAGATCAGCGAGGAGCCCGAGGCCGTGGCCAACACGCTGCTCGGCCGCGTCGCCGACGGAGCGGTCACGCTGACCGACCTCGACGGGGTCCGCGACCGCCTCCTCACCGTCGACCGGGTCATCGTCATCGCCTGCGGCACCGCGGCCTACGCCGGCATCCTCGGCAAGTACGCCATCGAGCAGTGGGCGCGCGTGCCCGTCGAGGTCGAGCTCGCGCACGAGTTCCGTTACCGCGACCCCGTGCTCGACGAGCGCACCCTGGTCGTCTCGATCAGCCAGTCGGGCGAGACGATGGACACCCTCATGGCCGTCAAGTACGCCCGCGAGCAGGGCGCCCAGGTGCTGTCGATCTGCAACACGCAGGGCTCGACCATCCCGCGCGAGTCCGACGCCGTGATCTACACGCACGCCGGGCCCGAGGTGGCCGTGGCGTCGACCAAGGCGTTCGTCGCGCAGGGCACCGCGCTGTTCCTGCTCGGGCTGCACCTCGCGACGCTGCGCGGCACCCTCAGCTCCGAGCAGATCGCCGAGCAGGTCACCGACCTCCAGGCGATCCCCGACAAGATCAGCCGGGTGCTGGAGAGCGCCGAGCGCATCCGCACCCTCGCCGGGTGGATGGCCGACACCCGCTCCGTGCTCTTCCTCGGTCGTCACGTCGGGTACCCGATCGCGCTCGAGGGCGCGCTCAAGCTCAAGGAGCTCGCCTACATCCACGCCGAGGGCTTCGCCGCGGGCGAGCTCAAGCACGGCCCGATCGCCCTGATCGAGCCGGGCCAGATCGTCTTCGTCATCGTGCCGAGCCCGCGCGATCCGCGCAGTCTGCACCCCAAGGTCGTCTCGAACATCCAGGAGATCCGCGCCCGCGGCGCCCGGGTGATCGCGATCGCCGAGGAGGGCGACGCCGCCGTGCTGCCGTTCGCCGACGAGGTGCTGCACATCCCGCTCGCGGCCCCGCTCTTCGAGTCGCTGCTCGCGGTCGTGCCGCTGCACATCTTCGGCATGGAGCTCGCCGCGGCCAAGGGCCTCGACGTCGATCAGCCCCGCAACCTCGCGAAGTCCGTGACGGTCGAGTAGATCCGAGTCCGCCACCGATGACACACCGACCACCAGCATGATCGTCGGGATCGGGGTCGACGTGGTCGACCTGCAGCGATTCGGACGGTCGCTCGAGCGGACCCCCGCTCTGCGTCCGCGACTGTTCGGCGACGCCGAGACGGTGCTGCGGGACGGCTCTCCCCGCTCGCTCCCGTCGCTCGCGGCGCGGTTCGCGGCGAAGGAGGCGCTCATCAAGGCGCTGGGCGGCTCCACCGGGGTCGGCTGGCACGACGTCGTGGTCGTCTCGGACGCCGAGGGGGCGCCGTCGCTGTCGCTGTCGGGGGGTGCTCGGGCGCTGGCCGACGTGCGCGGCGTCACGCACCTCCACCTCTCGCTCAGTCACGACGGCGGCGTCGCCGTCGCCTACGTCGTTGCCGAGCGCGTCGACCGCGCCCCGACCACCGACACCCGAGACGACCCCGAGGAGGCGATCAGGGAGTGACCCAGGACGTCAAGATCACCGTCGACACGACCGCCCTGCGTCACAACGTCGGCGTGCTGCGCGAGGTCGTGGCCCCGGCGGAGACGATGGTCGTGGTCAAGGCCGACGCCTACGGCCACGGGGCCGTCGAGTCGGCTCGCGCCTTCGTCGAGGCGGGTGTCGACTGGCTCGGCGTCGCCGACCTCGACGAGGCCCTCGAGCTGCGTCGCGCCGGCATCACCGCGCCCGTGCTCGCGTGGCTGCACGCTCCCGGCGAGACGTTCGCCTCGGCGGCCGCTCACGACGTGACTCCGGCCGTGTCCGACATCGCCCAGCTCGAGTCGGCCGCCGCGGCGGGCGTGCGGGCCGTGCACCTCTGCATCGACACCGGCCTCAGCCGCAACGGGGCCGTCGAGTCCGAATGGCCCGCCTTCTTCCGCCGGGCCGCCGAGCTCGCCCACCGCCTCCCAGTGGAGGGGCTGATGAGCCACCTCTCGAACACGTCGCCCGAGGAGGACGGTCAGCAGGCCGCGGCGTTCCTGCGGGCGACCGGCATGCTCGGCGATCTCGGCGTCGAGCCCCCGCTGCGACACCTCGCCGCCTCGGCCGCCGGCCTCAGCTACGACGGCTCACGCGGCACGCTGGTCCGGTTCGGACTCGCCGCGTACGGTCTCAGCCCCTTCGCGGGGCGTTCCGCCGCCGAGTGGGGCCTGCGCCCCGCCCTGACCCTGTCGGCCCCCGTGACCTCGACCAAGCGCGTCCCCGCCGGCGAGGGCGTGTCGTACGGGTACCTCTTCCGGCCCGAGCACGACACCACCATCGCCGTCGTGCCGGTGGGCTACGCCGACGGCGTCGACCGCGCGGCGAGCGACCGCGCCTCCGTGTCCATCGGTCAGCGCACGTACCGGGTCCGGGGTCGCATCGCGATGAACGCCCTCGTCATCGACGTCGGCGACGACCCCGTCGAGGTCGGAGACGACGTCGTCCTGTTCGGCGACCCGTCGAGGGGCCACCAGAGCGCAGCCGACTGGGCCGCCGCCTCCGGGGGGATCACCTACGAGACCGTCGCGTGCCTGTCCGGCGCGTTGACCAGGAGGTATCTGTGAGCGAGGCGTACCTGCGCCGGGCGACCGTCGACCTGGCGGCCTACCGCGCGAACCTCTCGTCGCTGATCGAGCGGATGGCGCCGGTCGAGGTGCTGGCGATCGTCAAGGCCGACGCCTACTCGAACGGCATCGACGTCATGGTGCCCGAGGCCGTCGCCGCCGGCATCCGCTGGTTCGGCACGGTCGAGCTCGCCCCCGCTCTCCGCCTGCGCCGAGCCGGCGTCGCCCTCGAGGCCTCGTTCTTCGCCTGGCAGCTCGGCCCCGACGAGGACTACGCCGCCGCCGTCGAGCTCCGCGTCGACCTCGGCATCTCGACCATGGAGCAGCTCGAGGCCTTCGCCGACGCCGCGCGCACGGCCGGCTCCGAGGCCCTCGTGCACCTCACCATCGACACCGGCCTGCACCGCGAGGGCTGCCTGCCGGCCGACTGGGCCGCGCTGGTGACTCGGGCGGTGGCCCTCCGCGACGAGGGCGTGGTGCGCCTCCGCGGTGCCTTCTCGCACGTGTCCGAGACGTCCGAGGCCGACGACCACGCGGCCTCCCTCGTGTTCCGCAAGGCGCTCGCCGACGCCGAGGCGCTCGGCGCGACCTTCGAGAAACGGCACATGTCGTCGAGCTCGGCCGGCATGGAGCACCCCGAGCGTCGCTTCGACATGGTGCGGATGGGCTCGAACGGCTACGGCATCCCGGTGACCGAGGGGGTCACCGCGAGCGATCGGGGACTGCGCCCCGTGCTGACCGTGAGCGCCTGCGTCGTCCGGGTGAAGCGCGTGCCCGCGGGCACGGGCGTCTCGTACGACTACACCTACCGCACCGATCGCGACACGACCCTGGCCCTCGTCCCGATCGGCTACGCCGACGGCGTCAGCCGACGCGCGCAGCACGGCGTCGAGGTCACCGTGCGGGGTCGCCGCTACCCGATCGTCGGCCGTGTCGCCATGGACCAGTTCCTGATCGACGTCGGCGACGATCCGATCGCGGTCGGCGACGAGGTCCTCCTCTTCGGATCGGGCGACCACGGCGAGCTGACGATCGGCGAGTGGGCCGACCTGACCGGGACCATCCCCGAAGAGGTCTCCTGCCGCATCGGGCGCCGCGTGCCCCGCGTGTACCGGGGGCGGCGGGCGTGACCGACACCGCGCCTCCTCTGTTCGACGGGTCGGTCGCCGACCCCGAGGCGATGGAGTCCCTCGGGCGTCGCCTCGCCGGGCTGCTGCGCGCCGGCGACCTCCTCGTGCTCACCGGTCCGCTCGGGGCCGGCAAGACGACGATGACGCGAGGCCTCGGCGCGGGCCTCGAGGTGCGCGGTCAGGTGGCGAGCCCCACCTTCGTGCTGGCCCGCACCCATCCGAGCGCCTCGGGCGTGCCGCTCGTGCACGTCGACGCCTACCGGCTGGGCGGAGCGACCGAGCTCGACGACCTCGACCTCGACTTCGACGGGTCGATCGTCGTGGTCGAGTGGGGCGCCGGCCTGCTCGACGGCGTGGCCGAGTCGTGGCTCGACGTCGTGATCGAGCGGCCGACCGGTGCCGGGGCGGCGGACGACCCCGACCACGACCCCGACGACCCGGACGCCTCGCTCGACGAGCCCCGACGCGTGACCATCACCGCCCACGGCCCCCGATGGGCCGGGGTGTCCTTCACCTAGGAGGCGCGGGTCGTGTCGGTCGGACCGCCTACGATTGACCCGTGATCCTGGCCATCGACACCTCCGCCGGCACGACCGTCGCCGTCGTCGACCGCGACGGCGGCGTGCTGGCCGAACGCACCGAGACCGACACCCGGCGTCACGCCGAGGTGATCGGCACGCTGATCGAGTCCGTGCTCGCAAAGGCCGGGGTCTCGCCCTCGGCGCTCAGCGCGGTCGTGGCGGGAGTCGGTCCAGGCCCCTACACGGGTCTGCGCGTCGGCATCGTCGCGGCCCGCGCGTTCGCCTTCGGGATCGGCCGCCCCTGTCTCGCGCTCGGCAGCCACGACGCGATCGCCTTCGAACGGCTGTCCGCGCTCGGCGGCGGCTCGGTCGCCGTGCCGAGCGACCGCCTCGACTCGCCCCTCGTCGTCGTGACCGACGCGCGCCGGCGCGAGGTCGCCTGGACGGCGTACAGCGGCCTCGACGACAGTGGCCTGCCCGTCCGGGTCGACGGGCCGACGCTGGCGAAGCCCGCCGACCTCGACGAGTCGACCGGCGCCTCCTCCTCGTCCCCGCGCACCGACCCCGACCGCACCGTCGTGTCGGCGGCGGCGCTCGGGATGCTCGCCGAGCGCCTGTTCGAGCACGGTCGCGGGTTCGCCGATCCGGCGCCGCTCTACCTGCGCGAACCCGACGTCACCGTGTCGGCCGGTCCGAAGCCGGTCGGGCGATGAGCTTCCGGCTGCGTCGGGCGACCCCCGACGACCTCGACGGAATCATGGCGCTCGAGACCTCGGTGTTCGTCTCCGACGCGTGGTCGCGCGAGGGGATGGCGCACGAGCTCGCGTCGCCCGACGGCTGGTATCTAGTGGCGACCCCCGAGGCTGAGCCCGACGATTCGGCAGATGACACCGCCGTCGTCGGTTACGCCGGCCTGCTCGCGCTGCCGGGAGCCCCCGACGCCGACGTGCAGACGATCGCCGTCGCGCCGGGGGCCCGCCGGCACGGACTCGGCCGCACGCTCATGACGCGGCTGCTCGACGAGGCGCGGCGGCGCAGGGTGCGTGAGGTGTTCCTCGAGGTCCGGGCCGACAACCCCTCCGCGCAGCGCCTCTACGCGTCGCTCGGCTTCGAGCAGATCGCCGTCCGGCCGCGCTACTACATGCCCGACGCCGTCGACGCGTTCGTCATGCGGCTCGTGGTCCCGCCGACCGCCACGTCGCTCGCCTCGCCCGGCGCCTCGTCGCCGGCCCCACAGACAGGACCCTCCTCGTGACCGCGACCCGCGCCTCCTCGGCCATCGCACCGACGGCGCACGCCGACGGGCCCCTCGTGCTCGGCATCGAGACCAGCTGCGACGAGACCGGCGTGGGCATCGTGCGGGGCACGACCCTGCTCGCGAACGTCATCTCGTCGTCGATGGACGAGCACGCGAGATACGGCGGCGTCGTGCCCGAGGTGGCGGCCCGCGCGCACCTCGACGCGATGCAGCCCGCTCTCGAGGCGGCGCTCGCCGAGGCCGGCGTCACGCTCGACGAGCTCGACGCCATCGCCGTCACGAGCGGGCCCGGGCTCGCCGGGGCGCTGATGGTCGGCGTGGGCGCGGCGAAGGCCCTCGCCCTCGCGACCGGCACGCCGCTGTACGCCGTCAACCACCTGGTCGGTCACGTCGGCGCCGACGTGCTGCGCGACGACGGCAGCGACCTCGAGCTGCCGACCATCGCCCTGCTCGTGTCGGGCGGGCACACCTCGCTGCTGCACGTCCGCGACCTCGTCGATGACGTCGAGCTGCTCGGCGAGACCATCGACGACGCGGCGGGCGAGGCGTTCGACAAGGTCGCGCGGCTGCTCGGGCTGCCCTACCCCGGCGGTCCGCAGATCGACCGGGTGGCCGCCGACGGCGACCCCGCCGCGATCCGGTTCCCCCGCGGGCTGACGCTGCCGAAGGACCTGGTCCGCCATCGCTACGACTTCTCGTTCTCGGGTCTGAAGACCGCGGTCGCCCGCTGGGTCGAACGTCGGCGAGACGAGGGAGGCGCGGTTCCCGTCGCCGACGTCGCCGCCGGCTTCCGCGAGGCCGTCGCCGACGTGCTGCTCACCAAGGCGCTCGCCGCCTGCGCCGACCTCGGCGTGCCGCGGCTGCTGCTCGGCGGGGGAGTGGTGGCCAACGCCCGCGTCCGGCAGCTCGCCCTCGAGCGCTGCGCCGCGGCCGGCGTCGAGCTGCGGGTTCCGCCGCTGTCGCTCTGCACCGACAACGGGGCGATGATCGCCGCCCTCGGCGCTCAGCTCGTCTCCCGCGGGCACGCGCCGTCGCCCCTCGACTTCGGCGCCGACTCGACGCTGCCGGTGACGACGGTGCAGGTCGTCTGAGGCGTCGACCACGGTTCGAGGCTCCTCCCCAGGGCGCCGTCCGCGGCGTCGGTCCGCCGTCGGCCGTGCGCGGGCGGCGGCGCCGGGGTCGATCCGCGTAGGCTCGGGGCACCCCCACGAGAAGGAGACCTCGGCATGACCGACAACGATCCGGCCCGCCAGGGCGCACAGCAGCCCTACGGACAGCAGCCGTCGTACCAGCAGAACCCCTACCAGGGGGCCTACGGCCAGCAGAACCCCAAGATGAACGTGCTGGCCATCGTGTCGCTCGTCGCCAGCATCCTCAGCTCGTTCTTCTTCAGCATCGTGGCGGTCGTCACCGGGCACATCGCTCTCCGTCAGATCAAGCGCACCGGCGAGCAGGGCCGGGTGCTCGCGATCATCGGGCTCGTGCTCGGCTACCTCGGGCTCGCCGGGGCCATCGTGATCGGCATCTTCGTCATCGCGGCCATCGCCGCCGGCGCCTTCAGCTACGACTACTCGACCTCTCCCTGACGGTTCCCGGCTCGTTCGTCGACGTCGTCGCTAGCATGACGGGGTCCGCGCTCACCGGCGTGGCTCCCGTCATGGGTCGAGTCGACGCCCGACTCACCACGACCGCCGTCCTCGCACGCGAAAGGCTCCTCATGGCCACCGACGACACGACTCCCGAGCAGCCGGGCGACACGCCTCCTGCCTCCCGCCCCACGACGGGCGGCTCCGACGCCACCGGGCCCGACGCCGGGTCCGGCGCCGCCGCCTCGCCGCCGCTGCCGCCGACCGCGTTCCCCGACGCGCCGACCCAGGCCGCGCCTCCAACCCAGCCCGCGCCTCCTGCCGGGTCTCGTCCGGCGACCGACCCCTTCGTCGCACCCGGCCAGGAGCCGGGGCGGCCGCAGCAGGGCCCCGGTGCACCCGCGTCGGCGCCCTACGGCGCCCCGGCGCCCGGCTCGTCTCAGGCGCCCGGCTCCGCCCCGTATCAGGCGCCCGGCCAGGGCGCCCCGGGTCAGCGATCGCCGTACGGCGCCCCGGGGCAGGCCCCGCAGGGCCCTCCCGGATCGACGCCCTACGGGGCCGGCCAGCCGCAGCGTCCCGGGTACGGCGCCCCTGCCGGCAGCGCGGGTCAGCAGCCCGGCCAGCCGTACGGAGCGCCGCAGCAGCAGCCCTACGGGGCGCCTCAGCAGTACGGCGCCCCTCAGCAGCAGTCTCCGTACGGCGCGCAGCAGCAGCCCTACGGGACCCCTCGTCCGCAGCAGCCGTACGGCGCCCCGCAGTACGGTGCGTCGCAGCCCTACGGGTCGCCCTATGCCCCGTACCAGCAGGGCGGGGCCGCCAAGCCGTCGAGCCTGCTGAGCATCCTGTCGATGTCGGCGTCGATCCTCGGCGTGCTGGTGTCGTTCGCCCTCTTCGGGTTCGGCATCGTCTTCTCGATCGCGGCGGTCGTCCTCGGGCACATCGGTCAGAAGCGCGAGCGTCACGCCCGCGGGTTCTGGTTGACCGGGCTCATCGTCGGCTACGTCGGCATCGGGATCGCCCTGCTGATCATCGCCTTCTGGGGCTTCGCCCTGGCCTACCTCGGCAACATGCCCGGCACGGGCGGCGGCGGCTACTACGGCGGCTCCTGAGCCGCACGTCTCCGGTCCGTTCGAGAGCCGCCGCACCCCGAGGGGGCGGCGGCTCTCGTCGTGTGAGCGGCGCGGGCGCGGGTGCGGTCGTGGTCGCAGTCGTGACGGCGACGGCGACGGCGACGGCGTCGACGTCGGCGGACCGCGGGGGTCCGGCCGCTGGCGCCCGGTGGGGCAGCGAACGGGTCAGGCCCGTTCGCAGAGCAGCGCGGTGTGCCGTCCGGCCACCCGCGTGAGGACGAGCGTGGCCGACCCGGAGCCCTGCAGCGAGAGCCTCTTCCGGAACGTGGCGGGGTCGACGTCGACGCCGCGCTTCTTGATCTCGAGCCGACCGATGCCCCGCGACCGCAGCTCGCGCTTCAGCGTGCGCTCGTCGAGGGGCAACGTCTCGAGCACGCGGAACCCCTGGGCGAACGGCGTCTCGACCCGCTCGTCGCTGCTGAGCCACGCGATGTCGCGGCTGATGGTCCTGGCGTCGATCGACCGGGCAAGGTCGCCGATCAGCCGCGCGCGGATGACGGCGCCGTCGGGCTCGTAGATCCATTCGCCGAGGTCGCCGACCTCCACGTCCTCCGAGTCGGCCGGTGCCGTGAGCTCCGCCGCCCCGGAGGCGCTGATCACGAGTGCGGACCGGCCCACCCCGGCACGGGCGAGCGGCCCGAACCAGACGCCCGCCTCGACGACGTCGCGGTCGACCGAGATCCACTGGCACTCGGCGTCGCGGGGGAGCAGGTCACGGTCGACGCCCGGACCCAGCTTCACGCCGGTCGGCAGACGTTCGGCGTAGCCGAACGCGACCTCGAGCGAGGGCGACCAGTCGGCGGGGTCGGCGATGCGCTTCGTGGCGCTGTGGCCGCTCGTGCGTCGGGCCGGGTCGAGGAAGACGCCCTGAACGTCGGTCAGATCGGCCGTCTCCGCGTCTCCCTGCCGGACTCGTGACGAGGGCCAGGGGGACAGGTTGTAGGAGGCGATGGCGGCGGTGACCTCGTCGCGGTCGACGGCGAGCACATCGAGATCGAGCGCGGCGAAGGCCAGCGCGTCGCCACCGATGCCGCAGCCGAGGTCGGCGACGCTGGTCAGCCCGGCCGACCGGTAGCGGTCGGCATGGCGGGCGGCCACGTTCAGGCGGGTGGCCTGCTCGAGACCGGCCTCGGTGAACAGCATGCGGCTCGCGAACTCGCCGAACTTGGCCTCGGCCCTGGCCCGGAGGCGCGCCTGGGTCAGCACGGCCGACACGCGCTCGGGCGGGTGCCCCTGTCGGCGGAGCGCGGCGACCGACGAGACGACGTCGTCCGAGGCGCGCCACGGCGGGAGCGAGTCGAGCAGCCGCAGCCCCTCGGGTGAGAGGACTTCGAGCAGCTCGGAGGCATCCATGCGATCCAGTCTCGCGCATCGGAGCTCGCCGCTCCTGCCGACGGCCGTCGCGATTGGCACTCGGATTGACCGAGTGCCAGCGACGCTCTAGAGTGTTTCTGGCACTCGCACGTGGCAAGTGCCAACCCACGTTTTTCGAAGTTCCGAGAAAGTAGAGGTCAACCGTGTCGGTCTCCATCAAGCCGCTCGAAGATCGCATCGTCATCCAGCAGGTCGAAGCCGAGCAGACCACGGCTTCCGGCCTGGTGATCCCCGACACCGCCAAGGAGAAGCCCCAGGAGGGCGAGGTCGTGGCGGTCGGACCGGGTCGCATCGACGACAACGGCAACCGCGTCCCCCTCGACGTCGCCGTCGGCGACAAGGTCATCTACAGCAAGTACGGCGGAACCGAGGTCAAGTACGGCGGAGAGGACTTCCTCGTCCTCTCGGCTCGTGACGTCCTCGCCGTCGTCGTCCGCTAGCCGGATCCGCTTCACCGAGAACCCCCGCTTCGGCGGGGGTTCTCGTCGTTTCCGGTGCTTTCGTTCCTCCGCGGCGGCCCGGCGCGGCCCGGCGGCCCGGCGCGGCGTGGCATGTGCATGCAGCCCGTGGACTCGTGTCCGGGTCAGGACGGCAGCAGAACGCGCCACTCTGGCAGAGGTGGACGTGTCGCGGTGTCGGAGGGCCGCCCTAGAGTCGTGAGGTGACCGCCAGCCCGCCCCGCGCCTCCTCCGCTTCCATCCCCTCCGCCGGGGCAGTCGAGGCCGCCGCCACGCCGCCCGGCGCGCCCGGCCCCGGTGCCGGCGCGGGTCTCGGCTTCGCCCTCGGCGCCTACGGGCTCTGGGGCGTCCTGCCGGTGTTCTTCCTGTTGATGTCGCCGTCGGGCCCGTTCGAGATCGTGGCCTGGCGCATCGTCTTCTCGCTGGTCTTCTGCGTCGTCCTGCTCGCCGTCACGCGCGGGTTCCCGTCGTTCGTGGCGCTGCTGCGCCAACCGCGGCTGGTCGCGACCATGGGGCTCGCCGGTGCGCTCATCGTCGTCAACTGGACGACCTTCATCGTGGCGACCCTCGCCGGGCACGTGGTCGAGGCGGCCCTCGGGTACTTCATGAACCCCATCGTCACGATCCTGCTCGCGGTGGTCGTGCTGCGCGAGCGCCTCCGACCCGCCCAGTGGGTGGCGGTCGGGCTCAGCGTCGTCGCCGTCGCCGTGATCGTCGTCGGAACGGGCCGGGTGCCGTGGGTGTCGCTCGTGCTCGCGTTCTCGTTCGGTCTCTACGGGCTGGTCAAGAAGCAGGTCGGCGGGCGCGTCGACGCCATCGGCGGTCTCACCCTCGAGACGATGCTGCTCACCCCCGTGGCGGCGGCCGCGCTCGTGGTCATGGGCGTCACCGGCATCGGGGGCGGGCTCGTCTTCGGCACCGTCGGCGTGCTGCACACGCTCACCGTGATCAGCTCGGGCATCGTGACCGCCGTGCCGCTGCTCTTCTTCGCGGCGGCGACCCGCCGACTGCCGCTGGCGACGATCGGGCTCACCCAGTACCTCGCACCCGTGCTGCAGCTGATCGTCGGCGTCGTGCTGCTGCACGAGGAGATGCCCGTCACGAGGTGGATCGGGTTCGCCATCGTCTGGCTCGCGCTGATCGTGCTCACCGTCGACGTGATCGTGAATTCGCGACGCCAGCGCAACCCTGAGTCGATGTCACGAATTGCTAACGAAACCCCTGAGTGACGACCAGAACACACGCCAGAAACAATCCAGCCCTAGTTTCGACTCAATCGCGAGGACCGTCTGCCTAGTGTCGGTCCGGCTCTCCGCGCTTCACGAAAGGGACTACGGATGATCCGATCCACCAAAGGCCTGAAGGCCCTGGCGCTCGCAGGGGCCGCCTCGGTCTTGCTCGCCGCCTGTTCGTCGACGTCGTCGGCTCCTGAGGACGGCGGCTCGTCGTCGCCGTCGGCTTCGCAGAAGGCCGACCCCGCAGCATCGTGCGAGGCTCCCAGCAGCCCCGGACAGGACGCACTCCGCATCGGCACGATCCTGCCGAACACGGGCACCCTCGCCTACCTCGCCCCGCCCGCCGAGGCCGGCATAGGCCTCGCCGTCGAGGACATCAACGCCGCCGGCGGCGTCCTCGACCAGGACGTCACCGTCGAGCCCCGCACCGACTCGGGCGACAGCAACGACCTCACCGTGTCGAGCGCTGCAGCGACGCAGCTGATCGACGCGAAGGTCCCGGTCGCGATCGGCGCCGAGTCGTCGAGCGTCACGCTCAACGTCATCGACCAGCTGACCGCCGCCTGCATCGTCGAGATCTCGCCGGCCAACACGGCCTCCGCGCTCAGCGGGTACTCGTCGTACTACTTCCGCACCGCTCCGCCGGACTCCGTGCAGGGCTCGGCGCTCGGCACGCAGATCGTCAACGACGGCCGCGCCAACGTCGCCTTCCTCGTCTTCAACGACACCTACGGCACCGGTCTCCGTGACGCCGTGCAGGAGTCGGTCGAGGCGTCCGGCGGCAGCGTCGTCTACGGCGGCACCGGCGAAGGCCAGGAGTTCCCTCCCGGTCAGACGACCTTCTCGTCCGAGGTGACGGCGGCTCTGGCCACCGACCCCGACGCGATCGTCATCCTCGCCTTCGACGAGACCAAGTCGATCGTCCCCGAGCTCGTCGCTCAGGGTGCTGACATGACCTCGATCTACATGTCGGACGGCAACACGGCCGACTACAGCGAGGACTTCGACCCGGGCACCCTCGAGGGCGCTCAGGGCACGATCCCCGGCGCGTTCCCCTCGACCGACCTGCAGAAGCGCTTCAGCGACTTCTACCAGGAGAGCGCCGGCTCGGCCCTGACCGACTACTCGTACGCACAGGAGTCGTACGACGCCACCATGCTCGCCGCGCTCGCCGCGGTGAAGGGCGGCGGAACCGACTCGGGCACCATCCAGGCCAACATGGCTGCGGTGTCCGGCGCCGACGGCGGTACCGAGTGCACCACCTTCGCCGACTGCAAGACGGCGATCGAGGCCGGTGACGACATCCACTACACCGGTCCCTCCGGCATCGGACCGTTCGACGACCAGAACGACCCGTCGAGCGCCTTCATCGGCATCTACAAGTTCGACGCCGACAACAAGATCGTCTACCAGACGGCGGTCGAGGGCACGGTCCAGTAACACGACCTGTCTCACTCTGCGGAGGCCCCGGCGCGACAGCGTCGGGGCCTCCGTCGTGCGCCCGCCCGTCGGCGTCTGCTCGAGTGGTCAGAAGATGCTCTTCGTGGCGCGGTGAAGAGCATCTTCCGACCACTCGATCGTGGTGCGGGCGCGTGAGGGGCGCGAGGGGCACGGTGGCGTGGGGTGGGCGCGAGGGGCGCGTGGTGCACGTGAGGGCGTCGTGGGGGCGCGAAGGTCACGGTGGCGTGGGGCGGGCGCGAGGGGCGCGGGGTGGGCGTGTGGAGGTGTGAGGCGTGGCGTGGGGCGCGTGAGAGGGGCGCTAGGGGCGCGCGAGGGGCGCGTGGTGCACGTGAGGGCGTCGTGGGGGCGCGAAGGTCACGGTGGCGTGGGGCGGGCGCGAGCGGGCGCGGGCGCGGGGGCGGGCGCGGGCGTCCCTCGCGACGAGCGTCCAGGGGCGTCGCCCGCGACGAACCCTGGTCGGCGTCTGCTCGAGTGGTCAGAAGATGCTCTTCGTGGCGCGGTGAAGAGCATCTTCCGACCACTCGATCGTGGTGCGGGCACAAGGGGCGCTTGGCGGGCGTGTGGAGGTGTGAGGCGTGGCGTGGGGCGCGTGAGAGGGGCGCGAGCGGGCGTGGGGGTGCGATGGCGTGGGCGCCCCCGAGACGAGCGTCCGCGGCGTGAGACGCTCCCGACGACGAGCGTGCAGGGGCGTCGACCGCGCCGAACCCTGGCCGGCGTCTGATCGAGTGGTCAGAAGATGCTCTTCGTGGCGCGGGGAAGAGCATCTTCCGACCACTCGATCGTGCGGCGGGTACGAGAGGCGCGAGAGGCGTGCGGGGGCGTGAGGCTCGCGCGACGTACGTGGGCGTGGGTGCCCCTCCGGGCGACGCCCGCCCCGCACCGCTCCGCCCAGCCCCCCCGCCTCCACACACGAAGGAGGCCCCGCACGGCGAGCGTGCGGGGCCTCCGGGGTGCGCGCAGGGCACGCGATGCGCGGGTCAGTGCGAGTCGTCGACGTCCTTCGCGAGGGTGCCGAGGTAGAGCTCGATGACCTTGGGGTCGTCGGCCAGCTCGCGGCCGGTGCCCGAGTAGGCGTTGCGGCCCTGGTCGAGCACATAGCCGCGGTCGCAGATCTGCAGGCAGCGGCGGGCGTTCTGCTCGACCATGATCACCGAGACGCCGGCCTTGTTGATGCGGCGGGTGCGGATGAAGGTCTCGTCCTGCCGGACCGGCGAGAGTCCGGCGGACGGCTCGTCGAGCAGCAGCACCTTCGGGTCCATCATCAGCGCGCGCGCCATGGCGACCGACTGCCGCTCGCCGCCCGAGAGCGAACCGGCCCGCTGGCCGCGGCGGTCGCCGAGCACCGGGAACAGGTCGTAGATGTACTCGAGCCGCTCGGCGAACTTCTTGGGGCGGAGGAACATCCCCATCTGCAGGTTCTCCTCGATGGTGAGCGAGGGGAACACGTTGTTGGTCTGCGGCACGAAGCCCACGCCGGCCTGCACCAGCTTGTTGGCCTTCAGGTTCGTGATGTCCTCGCCGCCGAGCGTGACCGCTCCGGAGTGGATCTTCACCAGCCCGAAGAGCGCCTTCAGCAGAGTCGACTTGCCGGCGCCGTTCGGGCCGATGATGCCGATCAGCTCGCCCGGGTAGCAGACCAGGTCGCAGCCGTTGAGGATGTTGACCCCGGGCAGGTAGCCCGCCACGAGGTCGCTGGCGTTCATGATCGGTTCGATGCCCGCGAACTTCTCGGTTCCCGGGTGCATCTGGGTGGTCGAGGCGCTCATGCCTTCTTGTCTCCGGTCTGCTGGTCGTCCGCCGCGTTCGTGGCGGCCGGGGTCGAGGGGTCGGGCTCGCCGGGCAGGTCGCGTCCGGGGACGCCGCCGGCCGAGGAGGCGCTGGTCGCGTCGTCCGCACGAGCCGCGTCCTCCGCGGCCACCTCCTGCTCGAGCTCCTCGAGCACGGCGTCGGTGAGCAGCGCATCGTCGCCCAGGTCGGTGTCGTGGTGGGCGCCGAGGTAGGCGTCGATGACGGCCTGGTCGTCCATCACGGTGTCGGCGGGGCCCTCGGCGACGACCTTGCCCTCGGCCATGACGATGACCCAGTCCGAGATGTGCCGGACCATGTGCATGTCGTGCTCGACGAAGAGCACCGTGGTGCCCTCGTCGCGCAGCGACTGGATGTGACCGAGCAGCGACTGCGTCAGGGCCGGGTTGACCCCGGCCATCGGCTCGTCGAGCATGATCATCTCGGGGTCGCTCATGAGGGCGCGGGCCATCTCGAGGAGCTTCCGCTGGCCGCCCGAGAGGCTGCCGGCGTAGTCGTCCTTCTTCTCGTGCAGCTTGAACCGTTTGAGCAGGTCCTCGGCCTTGGCCGTGATCTCCCGCTCGCGGGCCTTCCAGAGCGGGGGGATGATCCCGACGAAGAAGTTCTCACCCGGCTGGTCGCGGGCGCCGAGCAGCATGTTCTGCATGACGGTGAGGCGCGACAGGGCCTTGGTCAGCTGGAACGTGCGCACCATGCCGGCGCGGGCCACCTTGGCCGCGCCGACGTTGCCCATCGGCTTGCCGTTGAAGACCCACTTGGCCGTCCCGTCGCCGCGGTTGAACGTGGTCGGCGCGGAGGAGGCCTTGTCGAAGCCGGTCAGCAGGTTGAAGAAGGTCGTCTTGCCGGCCCCGTTCGGGCCGATCAGCGCCGTGATCGCGCCGCGCTGCACCTCCACGTGTCCTACGTCGACGGCGGTCATGCCGCCGAAGCGACGGACCACGTTGTCGACCGTGAGGATCGGGTCGGGCTTGGTCGATCCGGGGGTGCGGTCGACGCTTCCGAGCTTGCCGCGGAGGACGTCGCGGTCGTAGTCGTAGCCGGCCTTGCGGGCCCGGCCACCGGTCGTGGTTGTCTCAGACACTGAACGACAGCTCCTTCTTGTTTCCGAGGATCCCTTGTGGCCTGAAGATGATCAGGCACATGAGGGCGACGCCGACGAGCACGTACGAGAACTGGTCGGCCTGTTGGTTGCTCATGATGCTCGCGGGGATGAAGTCCCCTGCCAGGGTGCGGATCAGCAGCCGGACCGTGAAGAACAGGATCGAGCCGAGCACCGGACCGAACACCGTCGCGGCGCCGCCGAGCAGCAGGGCCGTCCAGATGAAGAACGTGGTCGAGCGGCCGAGGGCGTCGGGCTGGACGGAGGACGGCAGCACGTAGATGATGCCGGCGAGCGAGCCGATCACGCCGCCGAACACCAGCGCCTGCATCTTGTACGAGAAGACGTTCTTGCCGAGGCTGCGCACGGCGTCCTCGTCCTCGCGGATGCCCTTCAGCACGCGGCCCCAGGGGCTGCGGCTGAGGAGGAACACGATGACGCAGAGCAGGGCGACGAGGCCCCAGGCCACGATGCGGATCCACCAGCCGCTGACGCCGTTGTTGTCGTAGGTGAACCACAGGATCGTGGTCTGGCCGTCGGGCAGCGGGGACAGGGCGGTGAAGGCGTCGCGGTACGACGAGCCGGTGATGCCGTTCGAGCCGCCGGTGACGTCGGTCAGGATGCTCGATCTGCCGACCATCCTGATGATCTCCGCCGCGCAGATGGTCACGATCGCCAGGTAGTCGCCCCTCAGCTTCAATGTCGGGACGCCGAGGATGAGCGCGAACACGAGACCGCAGAGGAGGCCGATCAGCACGGCCACGCCGATGGGCAGTCCGCTGGTGAGCGAGATGGCGAAGCCGTAGGCGCCGACCAGCAGGAACGCCGCCTGGCCCATGTTGATCAGGCCGGTGAAGCCGAAGTGGATGTTGAGGCCGATGGCCGCCAGGGCGAACGCGGCCGTGGTGGGCGCGAGCGCCTCGCCGGTGAGGGCTCGGAGGAGTGAGATGACGTAGTCCATGAGAAGTCCCCTTAACCGATCCGCTCGGCGCGACCGAAGATGCCCTGCGGACGGAACAGCAGGATCACGATCAGGATCAGCAGCGCGGTGGCGTACTTGAAGTCACCCGGCAGCACCAGGTTGGTCAGCTCGACGATGACGCCGATGATGAGCGAGCCCGCGAGGGCGCCGAACGAGGTGCCCAGTCCGCCGAGGGTCACGGCGGCGAACATGAGCAGCAGGATCTGCAGACCCGTCATCCAGTTGACGCCGTTGAGCACGAGGCCGAGCATGACGCCCGAGAGACCGGCGAGAGCCGCGGCGACCGTCCACACGAGGCGGATGATGCGGTCCACGTCGATACCGGAGGCCGCGGCCAGGGCCGGGTTGTCCGACACGGCGCGGGTGGCGCGACCGGTGCGGGTCTTCGTCAGGAACAGCCCCGTCAGCACGAGCACCACGACCGAGATGCCCATGGCGACGTACGACTGCACCGTCAGCGTGATGCCGGCGAGCGTGACCGTCGACGGGTTGGCCGTCTGGATCCGCACCGTCGCGGCTCCGAAGAAGTACTGGAACGCGTACTGCAGCGCGATCGAGAGGCCGATCGTGACGATCATGAGCTGGGTCAGGCTCAACCCCCGCCGTCGCAGGGGCTTCCAGATCGCCCAGTCCTGGATGAACCCGGTCGCCGCGCAGAGCACGACGGTGATCATCGCCGCCAGGAAGATGTTCATGCCCAGCTGGTTGGCGAAGACGTACGCCAGCAGACCGCCGAGGGTCACCTGCTCGCCGTGCGAGAAGCTGCTCAGTCCGGTCGTGCCGTAGATCAGCGAGAGGCCGATGGCCGCGAGGGCCAGCAGCAGGCCGAGTCGGATGCCCGACGCGAGCTGCTGTCCGACGCGATCCCAGTTGAAGGCGGCCGCCGTGTCGCCGGTCGTGGCGCCCTCGGTCGCGCTGAGCTGGAAGATCACGCCCGCGTTGGCGCCGAGCGTGGCGTTGACCATGCGCTCGTCCTGCTCGGCGTTCGTGAGGAACTGGCCGTCGGGCAGCGAGTCGGTGTCGAGGGCGACCGTGTACTGGCCGCCTTCGGTGACGGGGAGGGCCCACCGGCCGGTGCCGTCGACCTCGGCCGTGCCGGTGAAGCCGCCGGGGCCGGTCACGGTGAGGACGACGCCGGTGGCCGGCTCGCCCTCGTCGGTGCGGATGCTGCCCTGGATGCAGGCGGTGCTCGCGTCGACGGTGCAGGAAGCGGTCGCTCCGCCCTGGGCCCTCGCGGGCTCGGGCGTGATCATCACGGAGAGGAAGGCGCCGGCGAGGCCGAGCAGCAGTGCCAGAACGGTGACGATCAGGGCAGGCCGCAGCGGTGCCTGCGGTGCGATGGTCGTGTCGGGTTTCACGGAACCTCCTGGACAGGTGCCAGTCGGGGCGATGCCCCGGGTGCCGCTGGCTCACCGTCGTTGGTGACGCTACTTTCGCCGTGTGTCGGCCATGTTTCGTGCACGACACAGGCAAGAGTCGAAAATTCGTCGCTGTTTTGTGACCTTCGCGCGCCTCCCGGGCCCTTTCCGGGCCTCCACGACCGGAATGCAGGAGGCGCGGGGCGGGTTAACATCGACTACCGGCAGTCGACGGCGATCCGGTGCACACCGCCCACCTCATCTCGCTCCTTCGAAGGGGACTCATGGACCAGCCGGATCCGTTCGGATTCATCGGACTCACGTACGACGACGTCATGCTCCTCCCCGGGCGCACCGACGTGATCCCGAGTGAGGCCGACACCTCGTCTCGTCTGACGAAGCGCATCCGCGTCGCCGTCCCTCTGCTCTCGGCGGCGATGGACACCGTCACCGAGTCGCGCATGGCCATCGCCATGGCGCGCCAGGGCGGCATCGGCATCATCCACCGCAACCTCTCCATCGAGGACCAGGCCGCGCACGTCGACAAGGTCAAGCGCAGCGAGTCGGGCATGATCACCAACCCGGTCACCACGTCGCCCGACGCGACCGTGGCCGAGGTCGACGCGATCTGCGGTCAGTTCCGCGTCTCGGGCCTGCCGGTCGTCGAGCGCGACGGCACCCTCGTCGGCATCATCACCAATCGCGACATGCGCTTCGTCTCGCCGTTCGAGATGCAGACGACCCTCGTGCGCGACGTCATGACGAAGGCGCCGCTCGTCACCGCGCCCGAGGGGGTCGACCCCGACTCCGCCGTGGCGATCTTCGCCGAGCACAAGATCGAGAAGCTGCCCCTCGTCGACGCCGACGGCAAGCTGCGCGGTCTCATCACCGTCAAGGACTTCGACAAGAGCGAGAAGTACCCCGACGCCACCAAGGACGACGAGGGCCGACTGCGCGTCGGCGCCGCGATCGGCTTCTTCGGCGACGCCTGGCAGCGCGCCTGCGCCCTGCGCGACGCCGGTGTCGACGTGCTCGTCGTCGACACCGCCAACGGCGAGAGCTCGGGCGAGCTCGACATGATCCGCCGCATCAAGGCCGACCCGTCGTTCGCGTCGATCGACGTGATCGGCGGCAACGTCGCCACTCGCTCGGGCGCCGAGGCCCTCATCGAGGCCGGCGCCGACGCGATCAAGGTCGGCGTGGGCCCGGGCTCGATCTGCACGACCCGTGTCGTGTCGGGCGTCGGCGTGCCGCAGGTGACCGCCGTCTACGAGGCGTCGCTGGCCGCTCGCGAGGCCGGCGTCCCGGTCATCGCCGACGGTGGGCTGCAGTACTCGGGCGACATCGCGAAGGCGCTCGTCGCCGGCGCGGACACGGTCATGCTCGGCTCCCTGCTGGCGGGCTGCGACGAGAGCCCCGGCGACCTCGTCTTCGTGAACGGCAAGCAGTTCAAGAACTACCGCGGCATGGGATCGCTCGGCGCGATGCAGACCCGCGGCAAGAACACGTCGTACTCGAAGGACCGCTACTTCCAGGCGGATGTGCCGAGCGACGACAAGCTCATCCCCGAGGGCGTCGAGGGCCAGGTGCCCTACCGCGGCGCCCTGGGCAACGTGGTCTACCAGCTCACCGGCGGCCTGCGGCAGTCGATGTTCTACGTGGGCGGACGCACGGTCGACGAGCTCAAGATGAAGGGCAAGTTCGTCCGCATCACCGCGGCCGGGCTGAAGGAGAGCCACCCGCACGACCTGCAGATGGTCGTCGAGGCGCCCAACTACCGCCGCTAGGCCCCGCGTGCCCGCCCGGCGCCGGGCGGGTGCGGGGTGGGCTCCGGGTGACGTCGCGACGCGGCCCGGGGGCTCGACCCGGGCCTCCGGTAAGGTGGCACGGTGACTGAGGTAGAGATCGGCGTGTCCAAGCGAGCCCGACGCGCGTACGCATTCGACGACATCGCGATCGTCCCGAGCCGCCGGACCCGCGATCCGCGCGACGTGTCGGTCGGCTGGTCGATCGACGCGTTCCAGTTCGAGACGCCGATCATCGCCGCGCCGATGGACTCCGTGGTCAGCCCGGCCACCGCCATCCGCATGGGCCAGCTCGGCGGCCTCGGCGTCCTCGACCTCGAGGGCGTCTGGACCCGCTACGACGACCCCGAGGCCGTCCTCGCCGAGATCCGCGGTCTCTCCGACGACGAGTCCGTCGTGCGGATGCAGGAGATCTACTCCCAGCCCATCAAGCCCGAGCTCGTCACGGCGCGCATCGCCGAGATCCGCGCCGCCGGTGTGCCGGTCGCCGCCGCCCTCAGTCCGCAGCGCACCCAGGACCTCTACCAGACGGTGGTCGACGCCGGCGTCGACCTCTTCGTGATCCGGGGAACGACCGTCTCGGCCGAGCACGTCTCGAAGAACGCCGAGCCGCTCAACCTCAAGAAGTTCATCTACGAGCTCGACGTCCCCGTCATCGTCGGCGGCGCCTCGACCTACACCGCCGCGCTGCACCTGATGCGCACGGGGGCTGCGGGCGTGCTCGTCGGGTTCGGGGGCGGCGCCGCCAGCACGACCCGCGCCTCCCTGGGCATCCACGCGCCGATGGCGAGCGCCGTCGCCGACGTCGCCGGTGCGCGCCGCGACTACCTCGACGAGTCGGGCGGGCGCTACGTGCACGTCATCGCCGACGGCGGGCTCGGCACCTCGGGCGATCTGGTCAAGGCCATCGCCTGCGGCGCCGACGCCGTCATGCTCGGGGCCGCGCTGGCCCGTGCCGACGACGTCCCCGGCGGCGGATTCCACTGGGGCGCCGAGGCTCACCACCCCGAGCTCCCGCGCGGCCGTCGCATGCAGGTCGGCACGGTCGGCTCGCTGGAGGAGATCCTCTACGGCCCGGCCACCTCGGTCGACGGCACGTCGAACATCATGGGCGCCCTGCGCCGCTCGATGGCGACGACGGGCTACAGCGACCTCAAGGAGTTCCAGCGCGTCGAGGTCGTGGTGGCCCCCTACCAGCCTCACTAGCGTTTGATGGGGTCGAGGGCGCGATGGCGTGCCCCCGATCCGATCCCACGATGGAGGCTCTCATGGCCAGGTCCGCGTCCGTTTCGCTCTCCACGAAGCTCGGCCCCGACGAACGGGCCGCAGCGGTCGAGGCGCTCAAGACCAGAGAGCTCGACATCCTCGTGATCGGCGGTGGCATCGTCGGGGCGGGGTCGGCCCTCGACGCCGTGACCCGCGGGCTCAGCGTCGGCATCGTCGAGGCCCGCGACTGGGGCTCCGGCACGTCGAGCCGGTCGTCGAAGCTCGTGCATGGCGGCATCCGCTACCTCGAGCAGCTCAACTTCCGGTTGGTGCGCGAGGCGCTGATCGAGCGCGGTCTGCTGCTGCAGCGCCTGGCGCCCCACCTGGTCAAGCCCGTGAGGTTCCTCTACCCCCTCAGCAAGCCCGTGTACGAGCGCTTCTACATCGGCGCCGGCATGGCCCTCTACGACATCTTCAGCTGGACGGGAGGGCGCCCGCCCGGGGTGCCGCACCACCGCCACCTGACCAAGACGCAGGTGCTGCGCGCCATCCCCAGCCTGTCGAAGGACGCGGTCGTCGGCGGGCTGACCTACTACGACGCCCAGGTCGACGACGCGCGCTACGTCTCGTCGCTGGTGCGGACCGCCGCGGCCTACGGCGCCCACGCGGCCAGCCGCATCCGCGTCGAGGGGTTCGTCAAGGTCGGCCAGCGGGTGGTCGGGGTCAAGGCGCACGACTACCAGACCGGCGAGCACTTCGAGATCCGCGCCAGGCAGGTCGTCAACGCCACCGGCGTCTGGACGGACGACACCCAGGCGATGGTCGGCGAGCGGGGCGGCTTCAAGGTGCGGGCCTCGAAGGGCGTTCACCTCGTGGTGCCGCGCGACCGCATCCACTCCGACATGGGCATGATCTTCCGCACCGAGAAGAGCGTGCTGTTCGTGATCCCGTGGGGTCGGCACTGGCTGGTCGGCACGACCGACACCGACTGGGACCTCGACAAGGCCCACCCCGCGGCGACCGCCGCCGACATCGACTACATCCTCGAGCACGTCAACAAGGTCATGGCCGTGCCCCTGACCCGCGACGACGTCGAGGGCGTCTACGCGGGTCTCCGCCCCCTCCTGGCGGGCGAGTCCGACCAGACGTCCAAGCTCTCGCGCGAGCACATCGTGGCGCACACCGTGCCCGGCCTGGTCGTGGTCGCCGGCGGCAAGTGGACGACCTACCGCGTGATGGCGGAGGACGCGGTCGACGAGGCCGCGGCGGCGCTCGACGGCCGGATCCCCGAGAGCACGACGATGGAGATCCCGCTGCTGGGGGCCGAGGGCTATCACGCGGCGTGGAACAAGCGCGGCAAGATCGCGAAGGCCTTCGGCGTGCACAAGGTGCGCATCGAGCACCTCCTGAACCGGTACGGGACGCTCACCGACGAGATCCTCGATCTGATCCGCGACGATCCGTCGCTCGCCGAGCCGCTGCCGGGAGCGGACGACTACATCCGCGCCGAGGTGGTCTACGCGGCGAGTCACGAGAGCGCCCTGCACCTCGAGGACGTCCTGGCGCGCCGCACCCGCATCTCGATCGAGGCCTGGGACCGCGGCGAGTCGGCCGCCCCCGTCGCCGCCCGGCTGATGGCCGGCGTGCTGGGCTGGAGCGACGCCGAGGCGGAGGCCGAGGTGGCGAACTACCTCAAGCGCGTCGCCGCCGAGCGCGCGAGCCAGCTCGAGCCCGACGACGAGTCGGCCGACCGCGTCCGACTCGAGGCGCCCGACATCACCTTCGGCTTCGACGAGGACGACATGGTCGTCCCCGGAGCGGACCAGGGAGGCGCGCCCCGGCCGGGCGAGGACGTCACCGAGCCTGCGGGCACCCCGGGCGACGACACCTCGGCGAGCGCACCGGGCGGCCGCAGCAGCTGACCCCCGCAGGGTGGAGACGAGGAGGCGCGGTGCCGGTGGACGGGCACCGCGCCTTCTCCTCGTCGAAGGCCCCGAGGGGCGTTCCGGGCCGGGAACAACCGCGCCCGGTCGCCGGTTGTCCCCACCGTGAGCAGCCCCGCCGGCGCGTCCGAGCCCGCGGCTAAGCTGAGACGACTGCCCCTGATCCCCACGGAGATGAACCATGGCTGACGTGCGTCGAGTGAAACTCCCCGGTGTGGGGGTGCTGCACACCTTCATCACCGACGACGGCGGCAAGTGCGGCGTCATCACCCACCGCTCCGGCCACAGCGACCTGATCACCTTCAGCGACGAGGCCGACGGGGCCGACGTCACCAAGGTCTCGCTGCGCCTGAGCGAGGACGAGGCGCACACCCTCGCCGAGCTGCTGGGTGGAACCCGCATCACCGAGTCGCTGTCGGCGCTCGATCAGATCCCGGGTCTCAGCATCGACTGGTTCACCGTCGACTACGACGACCACATCGCGGGGCAGCCCCTCGGCGACCTCGGAGCCCGTGGAGTGGTCGGGCTCACCGTCGTCGCCGTCGTGCGCGGCGACGCCGCCAACCCCGCCCCCTCGGGCGACTTCAAGGTCTTCCCCGGCGACACCCTCGTGGTCGCCGGCTCACCCGAGAAGGTCGCCAAGGCCTTCTCGTTCTATCGCACGGGCGAGCTGAAGCACCGGTCGCCGGTCGACGCCCCGCCCGGGGGCTGACGCCGATGCACCTGGGCGAAGAACTGATCGTCCTCGGCATCCTCCTGCTGCTGGCGTACGTGCTCGGTCGAGCGGGCAAGCTGATCGGGCTGCCCTCGATCCCGGTCTACATGCTGGTCGGCCTGCTGGCGAGCACGAACACCGGCTGGTTCCCGTTGAGCTTCGAGACCGACAGCATCGAGCTGATCGCGATCTTCGGGCTCATCCTGCTGCTGTTCAACCTGGGTCTCGAATTCGACCAGGACGAGTTCTTCTCGAACGCGGGGCGCCTGATCGTGTCGGGCGGCAGCTACATCGCCGTCAACATGGGCGTCGGTCTGGTGTTCGGCTTCATGCTGGGCTGGGGCACCCGCGAGGCGCTGATCATCGCGGGCATGACGGCCACGTCGTCGAGCGCCATCGTGACCAAGCTGCTGATCGAGCTGAACCGGCTGGCGAACCGCGAGACCCCGATGATCCTCGGGGTGACGGTCGTCGAGGACATCTTCATCGCGATCTACCTCGCGGTCGTCTCGGTCGTGCTGAGCGGTGAGACCGACCCGGTTCCGGTGATCCTGAAGCTGCTGGTCGCCTTCGCGTTCCTCGTGATCATGTTCTCGATCGCGCGCTGGGGCGGCAAGGTCGTCTCGCGCCTGATGCGGACGAAGGACGACGAGCTGTTCACCGTGCTCTTCTTCGGGCTCGCCGTCCTGTTCGGCGGTCTCGGCGAGGTGCTCGGGGTCACCGACGCGATCGGGGCGTTCCTGATCGGCCTGATCGCCGGCGCGACGCGCTACCGCAACCGCATCGAGCAGTTCGCGCTCCCGATGCGCGACGTCTTCGGAGCGTTCTTCTTCCTGAACTTCGGTCTCGGTCTGAACCCGGCGCTGTTCCCGACGGTCCTCGGGCCGGTGGCGATCGCGATCGGCATCACCGTGGGGCTCAACATCATCGCCGGGCAGTTCGTGGCGTGGCTCAACAAGCTGGGTCCGCAGGCCGGCATCAACACGGCGGCCATCCTGCAGAACCGCGGCGAGTTCGCGCTCATCCTCGCGACCCTGTCGATGGGGGCGGGGCTCGACGAGCGCCTGCAGCCGTTCGCCGGCCTGTACGTGCTGGTCATGGCCGTAATCGGTCCGCTGCTGGCCTCGAACTCCGAGCGGATCGGCGGCGTGCTGCTGCGCTCGCGCCGGCGCGCCGAGCGCGAGGCCGCCGAACGGCGTCGCCGCGAGAAGGAGGCGCGTGGTTCGGAGGAGATCGCCCTGATGGAGGCGGCGCTCGCCGACCGGGACGGCGGCGACCCGATCGACGGATCCGACGACGAGCCCCGGCGCGGTCCCGCGACGGCCGCCCCGGTGGCCGCGAGCCTCGACGCGGTGCGGACCACGGCGGAGGCGGACGACGACGACCTCGACGACCTCGACGAGCTGGACGCCGCCGAGGCGGCGATCTGGGCCGACCAGGCCGGGCAGCAGTCCGATCAGCGCGCCACCCGTCAGCGCGACCCCGAGTACTAGCCGGGGGCCCGCAGGGGGTGACCGGCGGGGCCGTCGCGATCCGCGCCTCCTGCCGGGCCGTCACCCAGCGGGGTCACCGGCGCACGACGGTACGATGCGTTCGTGAGCCGCCTCGACGAACGTCCCCTGACGACCGGTCCCGACGGTTCGCCCCTGCCCGAGACCATGTGGCAGGTCGCCCGCCGCGGTCGCTGGATCGCGATGCTGGTGCTCTCGCTCGTCATCTCGGGCATCTTCGCCTGGCTCGGTCATTGGCAGATCGAGCGCAGCATCGAGAGCGGGCAGGTCGCGAACCCCGAGACCGAGACGGTCAAGGTGCTCTCCGACGTGGCCGAGCCGCAGAGCCCGTTCTACGACAAGGTCGGCGGGCAGATGGTGACGGTCTCGGGCGAGTTCGCCCCCGACGACTTCCGCGTCGTGTCCGACCGGGTCAACGACGGCGACGTCGGCTACTGGCTGGTCGGCCGCTTCGTCGACGACGCGAACGGAGCCTCCACCGCCGTGGCCCTCGGCTGGTCCGCCGACGAGTCCGCCGCGACCGCCGCGGTCGACGACGTGCCCGTCGGCACCGAGCTGACCCTGACCGGGCGGTACTCGCCCAGCGAGGCTCCCAGCGACGGCGACTTCGAGAACGGGCGCGAGTCGGTGCTGTCGCTGGCCGCCCTGGTCAACGAGTGGACCGACTTCGACGGCGACGTCTACGGCGGCTACGTGGTGGCCGCCGACAGCTGGGGGTCGCTCGAGCGGATCTCCTCCCCGGCGCCGAGCGCCGACGTCTCGGTGAACTGGCTCAACATCTTCTACGCGATCGAGTGGGTCGTGTTCGCCGGGTTCGCGATCTTCCTCTGGTTCCGCCTCGTGCGCGACGCGTTCGAGCGCGAGATCGACGAGGCCGAAGAGGCGCGCGCCGAGGCCGACGCGACCGTCTGACCCCCTCGGCCCGCGCCTCCTCGGGGGGCGAATCGGCCGGTCCGCCCCGAGTAGAATCGACGCCATGCCTCCCAAGCCCCGGCAACGCGACATCCCGAAGATCCCGGGTGCAGTGAAGTTCTATCGCATCTCGGCGTACATCACCGGCGTCATGCTCCTGCTGCTCATCTTCGAGATGGTGTTCAAGTACACCCCTCTGCAGCTCGAGATGCAGCTCGGCGGCGAGGGCGGGTTCCTCGTCCCGAAGGACTCCATCACCACCGGGTTCAACCTCTCGACGGCCATCCTGATCGCCCACGGCTGGCTCTACGTCGTCTACCTCTTCGCCGACTTCCGCCTGTGGAGCCTGATGCGCTGGCCGTTCTCGCGGTTCCTCATCATCGCCCTCGGCGGTGTCGTGCCCCTGCTCTCGTTCTTCGTCGAGAGCCACATGACCAAGCTGGCCCTGCGAGAGCACGCGGCCCTGGTCGCCGACAAGCCGGATCAGACCGCCCAGAAGCCCCAGGGAGCCCCCGCGTGACAGAAGCCACCGAGACCGCCCAGAGCCCCGTGCTCGTCGTCGACTTCGGTGCGCAGTACGCGCAGCTGATCGCCCGACGCGTGCGCGAGGCCAACGTCTACTCCGAGATCGTGCCGCACACGATCACCGCGGCCGAGATCGCCGCCAAGAACCCCGTCGGCATCGTGCTCAGCGGTGGCCCGTCGAGCGTGTACGAAGAGGGCGCGCCGAGCATCGACCCGGCCATCTTCGAGCTCGAGGTCCCCGTGCTGGGCATCTGCTACGGCTTCCAGGCCATGGCGAAGGCCCTCGGCGGCGAGGTCGCGCACACCGGCCAGCGCGAGTACGGCGCCACCGACGTCACCCTCGTGCCGGGCGAGAGCACGCTGCTGTCGGGCCAGCCGCTCGAGCAGACCACGTGGATGAGCCACGGCGACTCGGTCTCGAAGGCGCCCGAGGGCTTCGACGTGCTCGCCTCGAGCGCCTCGACCCCGGTCGCGGCCTTCTCGAGCGACGCCCGCAGGCTCTACGGCGTGCAGTGGCACCCCGAGGTCAAGCACTCGTCGTACGGCCAGGCCGTGCTCGAGAACTTCCTGCACCGCGCCGCCGGCATCCCCGCCGACTGGAACAGCGGCAACGTCATCGCCGAGCAGGTCGAGCGGATCCGCGCCCAGGTGGGCGACTCCCGTGTCATCTGCGGACTGTCGGGCGGGGTCGACTCCGCCGTGGCCGCCGCGATCGTGCACAAGGCCGTCGGCGATCAGCTCGTCTGCGTCTTCGTCGACCACGGTCTGCTGCGCGCCGACGAGCGCCGTCAGGTCGAAGAGGACTACGTCGCCTCGACGGGCGTGCGTCTGGTGACGATCGACGCCGAGCAGCAGTTCCTCGATGCGCTCGCCGGCGTCTCCGACCCCGAGCAGAAGCGCAAGATCATCGGTCGGGAGTTCATCCGCACCTTCGAGGCCGCCGCCGAGGCGCTGGTGCTCGAGGCAGCCGCCGAGGGCGACTCGGCCGTGAAGTTCCTCGTGCAGGGCACGCTCTACCCCGACGTGGTCGAGAGCGGCGGAGGCACGGGCACGGCGAACATCAAGAGCCACCACAACGTGGGCGGCCTTCCCGAAGACCTCCAGTTCGAGCTCGTCGAGCCGCTGCGCACCCTGTTCAAGGACGAGGTGCGGGCGATCGGCCGCGAGCTCGGGCTGCCGGAGGTCATCGTCGGCCGCCAGCCGTTCCCCGGGCCCGGTCTGGGCATCCGCATCGTCGGCGAGGTCACGCACGACCGCCTCGAGCTGCTCCGTGCCGCCGACGCGATCGCTCGCGCCGAGCTGACCGCCGCCGGCCTCGACGACGAGATCTGGCAGTGCCCGGTGGTCCTGCTGGCCGACGTCCGCTCGGTCGGCGTGCAGGGCGACGGTCGCACCTACGGACACCCGATCGTGCTGCGCCCGGTGTCGTCCGAAGACGCGATGACCGCCGACTGGACCCGCCTGCCGTACGACGTGCTGGCGAAGATCTCGAACCGCATCACCAACGAGGTCGCCGGGGTCAACCGCGTCGTGCTCGACGTCACGTCGAAGCCGCCGGGGACCATCGAGTGGGAATGACCCACTAGGCCGACGGCCACTGGCCGTCGACCGGTCGAAGGCGCCCTCCACGTTCGCGTGGCGGGCGCCTTCCTCGTTCTCGGAGGTGGCTGCGTCGCCGGCCGGGGCGGGTGCCCCATGACGACGACGAGGGCCCCGTTCCGGTCGGAACGGGGCCCTCGTCGTGGGTGTCGCGGGCGACTAGTCGTTGCCTCGCAGGATGGCGAGCATCCGCAGGATCTCGACGTACAGCCACACGACGGTCATGACGATGCCGAAGGCGGCCGACCAGCCGTAGATGCGGGGTGCGCCGCGCTCGACGCCGGTCTTCACCTGGTCGAAGTCGAGCACCAGCGAGTACGCCGCCATGAGGATGACGAAGATGCCCAGGATGAAGCCGAGGGGGATGCCGGCGATCTCGTAGCCGCGCAGGCCCCACGGGTTGCTGTTGGCGCCGAAGGCCATCAGGCCCAGGTTGAGCAGCGAGAAGACGCCGTAGCCGATCATGCCGATCAGGAAGATCTTGGTGGCGCGCTTGGAGGCACGGACCTTGCCGCTCTTGAAGAGCAGCAGCGTGACGACGAAGACCGCGACGGTGCCGAGCAGCGCCTGCGTGACGATGCCGTCGTAGGTGCCCTCGAAGATGCGCGAGATGCCGCCGACGAACAGACCCTGGGCCGCCGAGTAGGCGAGCACGAGGCCGGCCGAGGGCTTCTTCTTGAAGATGTTGACGAGGGCGAGCACGAAGCCGGCGATGGCGCCGACGAAGGCGAGGGCGGGGACGAACCAGCCGATCGCCGCACCGACCAGGACGACGGCGAAGGCCGCGATCGTCTTGGTGATGGTGTCTTCGTAGGTCATGCGGTCGGTCTGCGACGGACCGGCGGAGGGCTGCGTGTAGAGGTTCTGCAGCTGCTCGGCGGTCATGCCGTCGTACTCGACGGGGCGCTGGCCAGCAGCGGCGCCGGCCTGCTGCTGCCGGATCACGGCAGCGCCCTTCTCTGAGAAGGCCGGCGACTGACTGAAGCCGGGATTCGAGAATGCCATCAGGATCCTTGTCTTGGTGATCGTGTCGGTCGCCGAGGGACTCGTCGGCCGTTCATCAACCGTAACGGCTGGTCTGTCTCGAATGGCTGGGGATTCGCCTGATGAGAGCCGTATTCGCGGCGGGCGAACGTGCAGTGCGTGCAGGGTTGCGGCGGGGGTGCGGGGTGCGCCGCGCCTCCTCGGGGAGGGGGCCCGCGCCTCCTCGACGCCCACCCGCCGCCGGGGCGCGCCCGTTAGCGTGGTCGGGTGACCACGGCACCCCTCGTCATCGCCCATCGCGGAGCCAGCGGCTATCGCCCCGAGCACTCCGAGGCGGCCTACCGGCTGGCCGTCGAGCTCGGGGCCGACGCCATCGAGCCCGACATCGTCGCCAGCCGCGACGGCGTGCTCGTGCTGCGCCACGAGAACGAGATCTCGGGCACGACCGACGTCGCGACCCGCCCCGAGTTCGCCGATCGCCGGACCACCAAGCGCATCGAGGGGGCCGACGTCGAGGGCTGGTTCACCGAGGACCTGACCTGGGCCGAGCTCGCGACGCTGACCGTGCGCGAGCGCCTGCCCGAGCTGCGGCCGCTCAGCGCGAGCCACGACGGCGAGGGGCGGATGCTGCGGCTGTCCGACCTGCTGCGTCTGCTCGACGACGCCGGGCGACGGGTGGGGCTCGTCGCCGAGATCAAGCACGCGACGTACTTCGACTCGATCGGCCTGCCCCTCGACCAGTTCGTGGCCGACGAGCTGCGGTCGGCCGGCTGGATCGACGACGAACGGCTGACGATCGAGAGCTTCGAGCAGACGGTGCTCGACCGGGTGCGCGATCGAGGCGTCGGCGGCCGTTCGGTCTACCTGCTCGAGAAGCGCGGGGCGGCGGCCGATCTCGTGGCCCGGTTCGGCTCGGCGGCCCCGACGTACACGTCGCAGCTCGAGGAGTCGTCGTTGGCGGCGCTCGCGGCGGCGGGTCGACACGGCATCAGCCTCGACAAGTCGACCCTGGTCGGCCCCGACGGGACGACGGAGGCGCGGGTCGTCGACGCCGCGCACGCCGCGGGCCTCGAGGTCTTCACCTGGACCCTGCGGGCCGAGAACGCGTTCCTCGCCCGGGCGCACCGCGGACCGGGCGGGCGGGAGGCGCGGGGCGACTTCGCGACGGAGTTCCGGTCGCTGATGGAACTCGGCGTCGACGGCGTCTTCGCCGACCAGCCGGAGCTCGCGATCGCCGTCCGCGATGCCCTCCGACCGGGTGTCGGTGGCCGCGTTTAGACTGACCCCGACATGACGATCGTGCTCGACCCCTCCGACCCCACCGGCGCGTCCGGCGACCCCTTGACCGCCGGGCTGAACCCCCAGCAGAAAGAGGCGGTCGAGTACCGCGGGCAGTCCCTGCTGATCGTGGCCGGCGCCGGCTCGGGCAAGACGAGCGTGCTGACCCGCCGCATCGCCGGGCTGATCGCGTCGCGCGAGGCCTGGCCGAGCCAGATCCTCGCCATCACGTTCACCAACAAGGCCGCCGCCGAGATGCGCGAGCGCGTCGCCCACCTCGTGGGTCAGGCCGGTGAGGGCATGTGGATCTCCACCTTCCACTCGGCGTGCGTGCGGATCCTCCGGCGCGAGGCCGAGCAGTTCGGGTTCACCAAGTCGTTCACCATCTACGACTCGGCCGACTCGCGCGCCCTGCTCAAGCGGATCCTCAAGCAGCTCGACGCCGACACCCTCGGATTCACCGTCAGCCAGGCATCCGGCAAGATCTCCAAGCTGAAGAACGAGCTGACCGACGTCGAGACCTACTCGCGCCAGGTCAACGCGGGCGACCCTCAGGACGTGATGTTCCTCGAGATCTTCCGTCAGTACACCCGAGAGCTCCAGCGCGCCAACGCCTTCGACTTCGACGACCTCATCGCGCAGACGGTCTTCCTGTTCCGCGCGTTCCCGCACGTGGCGGCCACGTACCAGCGTCGGTTCCGGCACATCCTCGTCGACGAGTACCAGGACACCAACCACGCCCAGTACGCCCTCATCCGCGAGCTGACCCGACCGGTCGACCCCGAGCTCGTCGACGAGCTCGAGCGCGGCGGGCAGTTCGTGCAGACGATGCGCGACGGCAGCGGGCGCATCCCCGGGGCGTCGCTCACGGTGGTCGGCGACTCCGACCAGTCGATCTACGCGTTCCGCGGGGCGGACATCCGCAACATCGTCGAGTTCGAGCGCGACTTCCCGAACTCGAAGGTGATCCTGCTCGAGCAGAACTACCGGTCGACCCAGAACATCCTCGACGCCGCCAACGCGGTCATCTCCAACAACTTCGACCGTCAGGCGAAGAACCTCTTCACGACCGTCGGGGCGGGCGAGAAGATCGTCGGGTTCACCGGCTACACCGGGCACGACGAGGCCCAGTTCGTCGCCGACGAGATCGCGTCGCTGCACGAGGCGGGCACGGCCTACAAAGACGTCGCCGTGTTCTACCGCACCAACTCGCAGACGCGCGCGCTCGAGGAGATCTTCATCCGCTCGGCCATCCCGTACCGCGTGCTGGGCGGCACCAAGTTCTACGAGCGGGCCGAGATCAAGGACGCCATGGCGTACCTCATCTCGGTGGCCAACCCGGCCGACCCGATGGCGCTGCGCCGCATCATGAACGTGCCGAAGCGCGGCATCGGACCGGCGACCGAGACGGCCCTGCAGCGCTGGGCCGACACCAACGCCCCCGATGCGCCGACCCCGCTGCGCGACGCCATGCGCAACGCCGACCAGCTGGGTCTCGGCCCCAAGGTGACGGGTGCGATCCGGGGCCTCGCCACGCTCCTCGACGAGGTCCAGGCGACGGCGGCGACCGCGCCCGTGCACGAGATCCTGACCGCGCTGATCGAGGGCAGCGGTCTGGTGGAGGTGCTGCGCGCCTCCCGCGATCCGCAAGACGAGGCGCGCGCCGAGAACATCGACGAGCTCGTGGCCGTCACGAAGGAGTTCCAGAAGAACAACCCCGACGGCACGCTGCTCGACTTCCTCACCGAGGTCACCCTGGTGGCCGCCGCCGACGACCTCGACGACACGAGCGGCACGGTCTCGCTGATGACCCTGCACACGGCGAAGGGCCTCGAGTACGAGGCGGTGTTCCTCACCGGCGTCGAAGAGGACCTCCTGCCGCACCGCATGTCGGCGAGCGAGCCGGGCGGACCGGCCGAAGAGCGGCGCCTGTTCTACGTCGGCATCACGCGGGCCCGTCAGAAGCTGTTCCTCTCCCTCGCCATGACGCGGGCCCAGTTCGGCGAGGTCAACGTGGCGATGCCGTCGCGCTATCTGCAAGAGATCCCCGTCGAGCTCATCGAGTGGAAGCAATCGCCCGGCATGGCGAACAGCCGCGGCGGCACGCAGCCGCGTGCGCTCAACGCGCGACGCGACGGCGCCGGCGGCGTGGGCGGCTTCGGAGGCACGCCCCGCGCCTCCGGGGGTTACGGCGGCGGCAGCTACGACCGGGCGACGGCTGCGGCGAAGACGCGACCGAAGACCGAGTGGGCGAATCGCGTCACCGGCACCGTCCGCGACAACGGCGACCTGGAGCTCGAGGCCGGCGACCGCATCTCGCACGTCGACTTCGGCGAGGGGCGCGTGATGGCCGTCACCGGCCAGGGCGCCCGCCGCATCGCCGAGGTCTCGTTCGACTCGGCCGGCCGCAAGAAGCTGCTGATCAAGGTCGCGCCGATCGAGAAGATCTAGCGCGACGGACGCGACGGACGCGAGGGATGCGTCCGCGCGGGCTGCCGGGCCAGGCACCGTGGCTCGCCGTGGTGCGATCGTGCCGTCCGGTGTTCGCGTGGTGGGCGATCGTCGGTGATGTCACGGATCGGCTGGGGCTCCTGGAGGGCGTCGGACGACCCTGATGCGGTGATCGCCGAGGACGAGGGCATCGCGGCTGACGATCCGCACCGGCTCGTGAGGTGTCAGCGCTCGTGCGGGGCCGCCGGCCGACTCGAGCACGGTGCCGTTGCCCGAGTCGAGATCATCGGCCCACACGGATCCGTCGGCTCGTGCGGCGACCCTCACGTGCCGACGTGACAGCGACCGGGTCGGATCGCTGATCGTCACGAGCGAATCGCCGTCGGGCGGCACGGTGGCCTCCGGCGCCGAGGAGGCGCGGGGTGGTCCCGACGATCGTCTCCCGATCACGATCGGTCTCCTTCCGACGGGGACGCGTCTGCCGTCGGGCAGCTCCAGATCGAGGTGCCGTGGACGCAGCAGCGTCGTGTCGAGGTCGTCGGCGAGAGGGGCGGTGGCGGCCGTCGGCGCCGGAGGTGGAGGTGGTGGTGGGGGTGGCGGGGGCGCGGCCGGGAGTGGGGGTGGCGCGGATGCGTCCGGGAGTGGGGGAGGCAGCGCGGGCAGAGGGGGCTGCGGGGCCGGCGGGAGCGCGGGTGCGGGCTCGTGGCATGCGGCGGGAGGCGGTGGGGCCGTGACCGGGGGGAGCGGCTCGGCGGGGAACCGGACCACCCTCGAGAGCCGGCCCTCCTCGCGCAGTCGCAGGATGGTGTCGGGGGTGATGGGTCGAGCGGGATCGGGAGGCGATCCGTGCCTCCTCGACGCCTTCCTCCGCGGCATGACAGCCCCTCTCTGTGGAAAACAAAACGGTCTACTGACCCTATGTGACATATTGGGTCCTGGCCACCCGCTCGGGGCGGCCCTGACCGAGAGAGATCACCCATGGCAAACGTCACCGTCACCTACGACGACCTCCGCACCCAGTCGACCCAGTTGCGTAACGGCCAGCGCGCCATCGAAGACCAGCTGGGTCAGCTGAAGGCGCAGATCGCGAACCTCGTCTCGTCGGGCTACGTCACCGACAAGTCGTCCAAGGCCTTCGAGTCGACCTACACCGACTTCACGACCGGTGCGACGACGACCATCGCCGCTCTCGAGGGGCTCGCCGGGTTCCTCGAGAGCGCGGCGAACGCCCTCGAGAGCACCGACGCGCAGCTCGCCAGCAGCCTCGGCTGACCCACCCACCACCGGTGGCCGTTCCGTCGTCGACGGGACGGCCACCCTGACGAGAGGAGGCCGCATGGCGCGGTCGAGCCTGACCGTTCGCGGCAGCACGCTCGAGGCGTTGTTCTCGAGTCTCAACAGCATCCGACGCGAGTTCGAGTCCGCGGACGGCTCCGCCGCCGACGCGGCTGATGCTTGCGGGCATGAGGCGCTCGCTCAGAGGGTGAGGTCGTTCGCGACCGAATGGAACGACGTGCGACGTGGTCTGGCCGAGTCTCTTGGCGACCTCGGGCGCTCGGCCGGCGCGGTGGCCGACGGCTTCTCCGACGTCGAGAAGCGACTGGCCGGCCAGCTGTCGGAGAGGGGCTGAGATGGCCGGGGTGTGGGTGGCGCCGAAGTCGGCCGTGACGGGGGACTCGGGACGGGTGCTGGTGATGGCGGAGCGCTTCCGGTCGACGGCGGAGTCGATCCGGAGCGCGGCGCGGTCCCTGCGGGCGTTGGACGACGGCGGATCGTCGAGCGACGCGGTCGACGCCTTCATGAAGAAGGCGGGGGAGCTGGCGGGGCAGTTGGGGCGCGCGGAAGGCCGGTACGAGGCGACGGGGTCGGCGCTGTCGGTGTACGCGGGGTCGTTGGAGTCGGCGCAGCAGTCGGCGGGGCGTGCGTTGCGCGAGTACGAGGTCGCGGTCGACGACGAGGAGGCGCACGAACGTCAGGCGCGTCAGTACCGCGGTCGGGCCCTGCTCGAGACGGATGACGAGTCGAAGCGGTACTTCGAGGATCAGGCTCGGCTGCACGAGGCGAAGAGCGACGACGCGCGGGCGAGGATGTCGTCGTACGGGCGCGTGGTCGACGAGGCCCACGAGGCGGTCGCGGCGGCGGCCGCTCTCGCGATCTCGCGGATCGACGACGCGACCGGCGACGGACTGCGCGACTCGGTCTTCGACGACATCGGCGGTGTCGCCGGGGTGGCGTACGAGGGGTTCCAAACGTGGATGGTGGAGAACGACACGTGGATCAGTCAGGTCTCCTTTCTTCTCGATGTCGTCGGTCTCGTCCTGACCGCGGGCGCCGTGATCTTCCCCGTCTTGGCACCGTTTGCGATCGCCGCGATGGTCGTCTCCCTGGCGTTGTCCGTCGCCCGGGCCGCGGCCGGGACAGGCACTCTGACCGCTGTGGCCCTCAATCTGTTCTCGGTCGTCACGTTCGGCATCGGTAAGGGGCTCGTGGTGAGTGCCCGTGCCGGAGCCAGAGGTGTCGCTGCGAACCGTGTGACGAATCTCGTCGGGCAGGGGTATTCGCCGCGATTCGCGACTCAGTGGGTCGGGCGTTCTCTAGAGCGGGCCCGGCCCACGATCGGTAGCCGGATCCTGTTGAAGTCCCTGGGCGACGTCGACGTTGCGCGGATCACGCATTTCTTGCGCGCCGGCCGGCCAGGTTGGTCTCCATCCGAGGCGGAGCAAGTGATGCAGATACTTCGGAAGCTCAAGTCCGTGCGAATCCTGGCTGCCGTCAACACTGCCAAGTCGAGCGCCGCGATCGTCGACACCCTGAGAACACCCGTTGCGACGACACCTCTGGGCCGCATGCGGACTGTTCAAAGGCGCATCGCGTGACGGAAAGCAAGGCCATGAGACGGCCCGCGCAGATGCGAATTTCCCGACGAGGAATGCCTTCCATGCGGCGTGGATTCGCTGGTCTTTTCTTCGGCGCATCAGCACTGATCTGCATGGGCACCTTTCTCGGCACGATGGCCGGGCTGTCCATCTACTCGATCGTGCTTCAGGCCAACGGGTCTGAAGCACCGACGGTGCAGGAATTGGTGCACTCAGGCGAGGCATGGCCTCCACTCGTCGTGCCGACAGTAACGATCTGGATGACGATTCCAGGTCTCGTCTTCGGTTCCGTCTACGCGATCGTCGTCAGACACGCGCGCGATTTCTTCTTCGAGCCGTGGTTCGTCACGTTCTTTCTGGCGCTCGACGCCTTCTTCGCCATCGAGTTCGCCCGGATCTTCCCGGACACCCCCGAGTGGCCTCGGGATTCGTTCTGGGCGGGTGTCATCCTGATCATCGCCGCCGTCCCCGTCGGGGTTCTCGCCGTTCAGCGGTTCGCCGCCGGTGTCGTCGGCTTCGTCCGTGACCAGGGGGAGGTGCGGCGTGCTCGACGTGGCGACTGACCACGAGCCTGCCGACCGGGAGGCGCGGTCCTACTCCCTCGTCGTCCCGCCCGGGTTCATCCGCATTCCCGGCGACGCGTCGACGGCGCCGGAGGAAGTCCTCGAGCAGCTGGCCTTCGAGGGGGAGGTGCCCGCGTCGACCGACGAGTTCGTGACCTTCTTGAACGAGGTCGAGAGCCACGATCCGCACCGGGTCGTCCAGGAGTCGTACGTCGCCGTGAGCGACGCCTTCGCCACGGATCTGCGATGCAGCTTCGTCGTGGCGCGGCTCCCGGTGAAGGACCCGACCCGCGGCGATCTCGACGCCCTGCTCCTGTCCCGTGTGCAACGAGGCGCCACCGCGATGTCCTTGGGAGGCGAACCCGCAGTCGTGTGGGAGTCAGACGCAGGTGACGTCCGAACGGTGGGCTCACGGCGAAGCCGCCTCCTCCGACGACGAACGGTGCTCGGACGCATCCGAGGCAGCCGTCTCGCCCTGATCGCGGTGTCGCTCACCGTGACGGCGCCCGCCCGGGACGAGCGACCCGACGACGACACCGTCGCCGCCGCGTTCGCCGAGCTCTTCGACGCCGTCGCGACGACCTTCCGCTGGATCGACGGGCAGGGGGCCGTCATCAGCGATCGGCCCACGACGTGACCGGGCGGCACGGCCGCCGGGGCCGATGCTCCGATTCCGGCAGAGCGGACTCGAGCCACGAAACCACCCACCACAACACAGAGAGACGACGATGAACGAGACGACTACCCCCGATGCGGCTCCGATCCCGCCCGGGACCGCTGACGTGATGATGGGTTACGACCCCGACCTCTGGGTGGCGCTGCCGACAGGCTGGCCCTTCAAGGGGCACGATTCGGCGACGACCTGGGTCGAGCTGACGCTCGGTGACATCTGCTCGCGCTCGCCCAGCATCACGCGCAGTCGCCGCCGGCATGCGCGGGCCGTGCTCGACTACCTGGCTCGATGGCCGTCCGAGGGGGAATCACGATTCCTCCTCGCCCCGAACCTCGACGAGCTGACGGCGATCCTCCGCGTCCAGTACGCCTGGTGCGAGGGCGAGCGCGAGTCGATGCTCCGCCAGCTCGTGCTGGCCAGCGACCAGGACGCGGTCGAGCCGCCCGCCCTCGAGCGCTTCGCCTCCGAGGGACTCGGCGACGGCTGGCGAGGGGTCCGCTACAGCGACACCGACGGAGTCCTCGAAGCGACCGCCGTCTACGCGTTCCGCTCGGAACCGTACGACCTCCGGATCAGCTGCCACGTCGGCCCGCCCGAGCTCGTCCCCGTCCTGATGCCGATCGTGGACGCGTTCGTCCACGGCACGAGCGTGGTGCCGGCCGAATGAGAGTCGGTGCCACGGTCAGGCACGAACCGTCGCACCGCACCGCCGACTTCGTCTGGGAGGTCGAGCCGACGACCACCCTCGGCGACGTCGTCGACCACGCCGCGGCACGGCTCGGCGTCCGAGACGACGTTCGTCGTCACGTCGCCGTCGACGGACGGTACGTCGACCCGGGCTCCACCGTCGCCGATGCCGCGTTCGTCGACGGATCCGTGATCAGCTTCGGATCACCGCCCAGCATTCCGGCGCCGCCCGACGACCTGCCCACGGTGAGGATCATCGGCGGACCCGGCGCCGGCACGATCTTCGTGCTCGACCCCGGGATCGCCGTGATCGGGAGTGGAGGAGGCGCGACGATCGTCCTCGACGACCCCCACGTGCCTCCTCTGGCCGCCGCCCTCACCTTCGACGGGGCAGGCCGGTTCGTGATCGAACCGGCCGTCGGGCCCGACCACGACCTCGTCACGGGCAGCCGGACCGACGGCCTGACCGACGTGCTCGTCGACCGCCGGCGCATCACCACCGCCACCCCCGTCGACGACGACTCGGTCATCACCATCGGCGGCACGCTCCTCGCCGTCACGAGCCGCGGGGGGCCTCTGGCCGCCACGACCGTCGCCGACGACGGGGGCCTCCTCGACTACGCCCGGCCACCGCGCCTCCTGCCCGACGAGCCCCCGTCGGCGTTCCGCTACCCGCCGGAACCGCAGCCGCCCGCTCGACGGCCGCTCCCCATCGTCGCCGCCATCGCGCCTCTCGTCATGGCCGTCGTCATGGTGTCGGTCTTCGACAGCATGGGGTTCCTCGCCTTCGGCCTCATGTCGCCGGTCGTCCTGATCGGCAACTACCTGTACGACCGGCGCAACGGCCGGATCTCGCACCGGCGACGCCTCGCCGACCACGAGGAGACCACGGCGGCCGTCGCCGCCGACGCGGCCGTCGCCGTCCGCGAGATCGAAGCCCGCCGACGGGCCAGCAGCCCCGATCCCGCCGCCCTGCTCGACATCGCGATGCGACGCCGTGCCCGCCTCTGGGAGCGTCGACGCGCCCACGACGACCACCTCGCCGTGCGGATCGGCACCGCCGACGTACCGTCCGGAGTCACGGTCGAGGACCCCGCCGAACTCGAGCACCGCCGCGTCGTCGCCCGTGCGGCCCTCGACGTGCCCGTCTGCGTGACTCTCACCGAGCACGGCGTCGTGGGCCTCGCCGGCCGCACCGCCGACACGCGTTCACTCGCCACCTGGCTCGTCGCCCAGCTCTGCGTGCTGCAGAGCCCTCGGGACGTCGAGATCGTGGTGCTCACCGACCCCGACGGGGTCGACAGCTGGTCGTGGCTGCGCTGGGTCCCGCACGCCCGCGGCGGCGAGAGCGCCGACCGCACCGTGCGGGTCGGCGTCGACGCCGCCACGGTCGCCCGCCGACTGGCCGAGCTGGGCAGGCTCGTCGACGCACGCGAGCGCGCCGTCCGAGAGAGCCCCGGCCACGACGTGACCACGGGGCCGGACATCGTCGTGGTCGTCGACGGGGCCCGCCGCCTCCGCACCCTGCCCGGGCTCGTCCCCCTCGTCCGAGACGGCCCCGCCGTGGGCGTCTACGCCATCTGCCTCGATGCGGACGCTCGCTCGCTCCCCGAGGAGTGCCTGGCCGTCGTCACCTGCGGGCGCTCGAGCCACACCGTCGCGGTCGATCGGTCGACCGGCGTCCAGAGCGTCCGGGCGGACCTCCTCCCTGCCGGCTGGCACGACGCGGTGGCCCGGGGCCTCTCCCCCTTGGTCGACGTCGGCGAGGAGGACGATGCGGCGGGCCTGCCGACTCGTTCGCGCCTCCTCGACGTCCTCGACCTGGACACCCCCACCGCCGCGTCGATCCGGGCTCGCTGGAACGTCACCTCTCCCACCACCGGCGTCGTCATCGGGCACGGCCTCGACGGTGCGTTCTCGTTCGACCTCCGAGTCGACGGCCCGCACGGTCTGGTGGCGGGCACCACGGGATCGGGCAAGTCGGAGCTCCTGCAGAGCATCGTCGCCTCGCTGGCGTCGTCGAACACTCCTGACGCCATGACCTTCGTCCTCATCGACTACAAGGGAGGCGCGGCATTCCGCGACCTGGCGGCCCTGCCGCACACCGTGGGCGTCGTGACCGATCTCGACCCCCACCTCGTCGAGCGCGCACTCGACTCGCTCGGCGCGGAGCTGCGCCGCCGGGAGCACCTCCTCGCGGACGCCGGCGCCAAGGACATCGAGGACTACCTCGACCCCGGCCACGGCTCGACGACGGCGCCGACACTGCCCCGTCTCGTGATCGTCATCGACGAGTTCGCCAGCCTCGCCCGCGAACTGCCCGACTTCGTGACCGGCCTGGTGAACATCGCCCAACGGGGGCGTTCTCTCGGCATCCACCTCATCCTCGCCACGCAACGCCCCACCGGCGTCGTCACGGGAGACATCCGCGCGAACACGAACCTGCGCATCGCCCTCCGGGTGACCGACGCCGCCGAGAGCACCGACGTGATCGACGCCTCCGACGCGGCCGGGATCTCGAAGGCGAACCCGGGCCGGGCCTTCGCCCGCCTCGGCGCCGGCGCCCTCCTGCCGTTCCAGGCGGGCCGCGTCGGGGGACGTGCACCGGGCGCCGTCGCGCCCGTGGCACGCCGGCTGTGGGGTGCCGTCGTCGAGACGGGCTCGCTCGGCCACCCGCCACCCGGACCTCCCGAGGAGGCGCGGGTCGACCGCGCCGACGAGACCGACCTCGTGCAGCTGGTCGCCGCCATCGCCGCGGCCGAGGTCGATCGGGGAGGAGCCCCGCCGCACCGCCCCTGGCTCGACGCCCTGCCGGACGCGGTGACCCTCGAGGAGATCCGCCGCCAGGGTCTCGACACAGGCGGACCACGGGCCACGGCGGACGAGCCGGGTGCGCTCGCCCCGCTGCTCTTCGGTCTCGAGGACCACCCCGACCGGCAGTCGCGCGCCGCGGCCGTCCTCGACCTGGACCTCGACGGGCACCTGTTCATCGCCGGTTCGGCGCGGAGCGGGCGCTCGCAGGCGCTCCGGGCGCTCGCGGCGTCCATCGCGAGCGGCACCTCGGCGGCCGACGTGCACCTCTACGGGCTCGATTGCGGCAGCGGAGCGCTGCTGCCGCTCGTCCAGCTGCCTCATGCCGGCGCCGTGGTCCAACGGACCGAGATCGAGCGGACGCGCCGTCTGCTCGCCCGACTCGTCCGGGAGTGCCACCGTCGTCAGGAGATCCTCGCGTCCGGCGGTCACGCCGGGGTCGTCGAACAACGACGCGGTGCGGCGGTCGCCGAACGCCTGCCGCATCTCGTGCTGCTGATCGACCGATGGGAGGGGTTCGTCTCCGCCCTGGGGGAGCTCGACGGCGGTCACCTCGTCGATCAGGTGACCTCCCTGCTCCGAGAGGGAGCGAGCGTCGGACTCCATCTCGTCGTCACCGGCGACCGCCAGCTCATCACCGGCCGCTTCTCGACCCTCGTGGACCGCAAGGTCATCTTGCGCCTGGCCGATCGCTCGGACTACGCGCTGGCCGGCCTCGACCCCCGGAGAGTGCCCGACGACGTCTCGGACGGGCGGGCCTTCGTCGCCGACTCGGGGGTGGAGCTGCAGATCGCGCTCATCGGGCCGGACGCGTCGGGCCGGGCTCAGGCCGCCGACCTCGCGAGACTCGGCGCCGCCGCCTCCGAGCACGACGCCGGTCTCGCCTCCGCGCGTCGGCCGTTCCGGCTCGACCGCCTGGACGGCCCACTCGGCTTCGATGACGCCTGGGCGCGGAGGCGCGTGACCGGCACGGGAGGACTCTTCGCCCTCGTGGGCGTCGGGGGAGACGAGCTCACGGCCGTCGGCCCCGACCTGGCCGACGGCTCGGGCACGTTCATGATCGGCGGACCCGGTCGGAGCGGACGCAGCACGCTCCTGCTCAGCATCATCAGGTCGCTCGTCGCGGTCGACGCGGAGGTGGTCGTGATGGCGCCGCGAGCATCGCCCCTGCGCCGTCTCGACGGCGCTCACGGGGTCCTGACCGTGCTGACCGGAGCGAGGCCCACCGAGGCCGACGTCGCGCCGTGGTTCGACGACGGGCCCGGCAGGCGCGTGCTCGTCATCGACGACGCCGACCTCCTCCGCGACGCTCCGGTGTCGACCTGGCTGTCGAGATTCGTCACATCATGCTCCGATCGTGGTCAGGGTCTGGTCGTGGCGGGGTCGTCGGCCGAGCTGGCGACGGGGTTCGGGGGCTGGGTGGCGGACATCCGGCGCAATCGGTGCGGCGCCGTGCTGAGCCCGCAGTCGGCGGTCGACGGCGACGTCGTCGGTGCGGCCCTGCCGAAGAGCTCGCTCTCGAGTGCGCGCCGACTCGGCATCGCTCACGTGAACGTCGGGGCGGGTGAGGTGGTCCAGGTCCGCGTGCCGTTCGGCTGAGACCGGTGCGAGCGGGAGGGCGGCGGCCCGCCCGCCCGCACCTCGGTTCACCGCACGTCGGGAAGGCCGGGCGTCTCGGGAGCCTCGAGCGCGGCCGCCGCGCGTCGGCGGACGAGCCCCACACCGAGCGCTCCGAGGACCAGCGCCAGTCCGGTGCCGACCACTCCCGCGGCGATCCCCGCCGTGCGGGCGCCGTCCGCGCCTCCCGTGAAGGCCAGGGCCGCCGGAACCGTCGGCTCCGGCTCCGGCTCGGAAGCCGTGGGCACCTCGGGGACCTCGGGCACCTCCGGCTCGACGGCGACGACCATCTCCGTCTCGTGCACCAGGGAGTCCTCGAAGGCGGGGATCACCTGGACCTCCGACTCGTCCGGCTCCGAACCCGCGGACGAGAAGACGAACACGTGCCGGCCCGGTCGCTCGACCGTCACGCACGGCGACTCCACTCGGCCGTCGCCGTCGACCGTGGTCGTGACCCGGCCGGCCACGAGCGAGGGGTCCAGGTCGGCGATCGGTCCGAGGTCGTCGCCCTCGACGAGCACCTGGTCGATCGGGAACGGCCCCACGAGGATCGACTCGACCTCGAAGGGCGCCGACGCGGGGTTGGTGCCCGTGGTCACGAGGGCGTCGCTGACGCAGGTGCCGGTCATCACCTCCTGCGGTCCGACGACCGCCGTCTCGATGGTGGGAGCCCACGGGACGAACGTGGTCTCGGTGGCAGTCCCGAACGCGGACCGCCAGGCCCGGAGCCGGTCACCGCCCAGCTCCTCGGGGGTGTCGGCGGGGTCGATCGACTCCACCCAGGTGTAGTAGCCACCCGCCGGGAGCTCGCATCCGGGGGTGTCGTACTCGCCGGGGCCCTCGGTCGCGACGACCTCGACCTCGCACACCACCGGTGCGTCCTCCGGCCACTCGTCCGACTCGACGACGGGAGCGTCGAACGGCCCGAGCAGCGAGCTCCGCACCGTGACCGGCACGGGAGCCCATCGGCCTCCCGCCGAATGACGGCCCCATTCGGACAGGAGCCCGTCACCGGGTGCGACCCCGAGGGTGAGGTGGTCGGTGACGACGGCACCGGGCTCGGCGACGGCGTCGCTCGCGACCGTCGCGACCGTCGGCTGGAACGGGAGCGGGGACCGCGACTCGGTGCTCGCGCTGCCGGCGGCGGTGACCGACGTGCCGCCCGAGAAGAGGATCATCTGCGAGCCGGCGGCGCTGCTGCCCACCGTGATGATGCGTCCGTAGGGCAGGCCGGTGAACTCGGCCTTCGCCTTCGCCTTGACCGTGACCACGGGGTCCACGCCCGTCGCGCGGAAGGCGATCGCCTCCCCGTTGCGAGGCGTCGCCGTCGCACGGCCGTCCTCGAAGACGGCGCCCTCGAGCGTGACCGTGCCCCGGTGGGCGGGGTCCAGCTTCGTGGGTCCGTCCGCGACGCGGTCCACGGTCAGGTCGGCGCGGACGAGACCCGTGCCGTCGTCCCGCAGATAGAGCGCCGCCGAACCGGACACCGAGCGCGAGGCCGTCGCCGTGGCCTCGGCCAGCATCTCGTTGGCGCGGCGCAGCACGACCGGCCACTGGTCGTTGGCGCGTCCGGCGTAGTACCGCTGGTCGTGGCCGTTGAGGCCGGTGATCGTCCAGACCGCGAGCTGCCCGGCGGCCGCCGTGTTCGGATCGTTCGTGCCGGCCCAGGTCCGCGCGATGTAGGCGAGTCGCGCGTGGTCCGCCGTCGAGACGCCGAACACGTCGGCGCCGGTGCGGGTGTCGTACTCGTTGCCCACGGGTGACGATTTGCCCGCCTCGAGGCAGAATGCCTGGCGACCGTCGGGCAAGCGGTACGTGCCGAGCCAGGAGACCCCGTCGCCGTTCCAGAGATGGCCCGTCCCCTTGCCCGTGGGGGTGATGGCGACGGCGGGCGCCGCCGCCAGGAGGATGGCGGCCACCGTGCAGAGGACGAGGAGCAGGGCGGTCAGGATGCGTGATCTGGGGGGCCTCAGGAGGCCGTTCGTCGATGTCATGGGACGACGATGGCGGGAGGGTCCCGCGGTCGTGACCCGTGCCTCCTCGGCCTGTGGATCACTCGGAGCTCAGCACCCCGGTGGAGGATGCCGGGACCGGGGGTGTGGAACGGGCGATGCCCCCGTCGCGCAGCGGCGACGGGGGCATCGGCGAGGTGCGGGAGGCGCTACTCGGTCTCGTCGAGATCGATGTCCTCGCCGGCCAGGTCGTTCTCGGCGGACTCGGGTGCGCCCTCACGGGGTGCGCCGCCGGTCGGGCCGTCGTTGCCCTGGCCGACTCCGGGGAAGACCGTCTCGCCCGCGACGGCGTCGTTGGTCGCGATCTGCTCGGATTCGGCGAACTCGTCGGCCTGGTCGTACGGCTGGTCTCCCGACGATGCGGGGGTGTTGGTGTCGCTCATGAGGTGTCCTCTCGAGATGGGGAAAGGGTGGTCGGTCGGATCAGGCCAGGCCGAGCTGCTGCTGCAGGCCGGCTTCGTCGGTGGCGCCCCAGCGCTCGACCAGCAGGCCGTCGTCGTCGAAGCGGCCGACCTGGATGCCGCGCACGGTGAAGGACTTGCCGGTGGGCTCGTGTCCCTGGAACGGGCCGGTGTGCGTGCCCGAGATCGTGAAGACCGCGGTCACGTGGTCGTCGTCCGCGACGAGGGTCTCGACGGCGAGGTCGACGTCGGGGAAGGCCGTGAAGAACTCCGACCAGAAGGCCTTGATGCCCTCGACCCCGGCAGGAGCGTCGGGGGCGGGATCGTGGTCGACGACGTCGGCGTGGAACCCCTCGCCGAGGCGGTCCACTTCACGAGCCGTGAGGATCTGACCGATCAGCTCCTGGGTCTTGAGGTTGTTCTCTTTCGACATGTCTGTCTCCGTTCGCGTCTGTCGGGGTGGTCTCTCGTCTACTCCTCCCCAGGTCGCGGAACGGGCCTCTGCTCACAGGTCGCATGACGGTTGACGTACCCCGCAGGGGGCCGCGCTAGGCTGGCCGCGGCCCGTCGTCACGACGTCGAGATGGTTCGGATCGGCGGCGACGCGGCCCCAGCCGACACGTCGGCACGACCGAGCGAAGCAATGGCGCAGCGATGCGGATTGGAAGAACAGCGTGGATCTTTTCGAGTACCAGGCCAGAGACCTGTTCGAGCAGTACGGCGTCCCCGTGCTGCCGGGGATCGTGGCCGACACCCCTGAGGAGGCGCGGGCCGCGTCCGAGAAGCTCGGTGGCGTCACCGTCGTCAAGGCCCAGGTCAAGGTGGGCGGTCGAGGCAAGGCCGGCGGAGTCAAGGTGGCCAAGACCCCGGACGACGCCGAGGCCGCCGCGAAGGACATCCTCGGGCTCGACATCAAGGGCCACGTCGTCAAGCGCGTCATGATCGCCGGTGGTGCGCAGATCGCCCAGGAGTTCTACTTCTCGGTGCTGCTCGACCGCGCCAACCGCTCGTACCTCTCGCTCTGCAGCGTCGAGGGCGGCATGGAGATCGAGCAGCTCGCCGTCGAGAAGCCCGACGCCCTGGCCCGCATCGAGGTCGACCCCCGCTCGGGCATCGATCTCGCGAAGGCGACCGAGATCGCGACCGCCGGCGGGTTCCCCGCCGAGCTGGTCGAGAAGGTCGCCCCTGTGCTCGTCAAGCTCTACGACGTCTACAAGGGCGAGGACGCGACCCTCGTCGAGGTCAACCCGCTGGTCCTGACCGAGCAGGGCGACATCGTCGCCCTCGACGGCAAGGTCTCGATCGACGAGAACGCCGACTTCCGCCACCCCGGCCACGCCGACCTCGAAGACGCCGACGCGGCCGACCCGCTCGAGGCGAAGGCCAAGGCCGCAGGCCTCAACTACGTCAAGCTCGACGGCGAGGTCGGCATCATCGGCAACGGCGCGGGCCTGGTCATGTCGACCCTCGACGTCGTCGCCTACGCCGGCGAGGCCCACGGCGGCGTCAAGCCCGCGAACTTCCTCGACATCGGCGGCGGAGCGAGCGCCGAGGTCATGGCCAACGGCCTCGACGTCATCCTCGGCGACGCGCAGGTCAAGAGCGTGTTCGTCAACGTCTTCGGCGGCATCACCGCGTGCGACGCCGTGGCCAACGGCATCGTCGCCGCACTCGGCATCCTCGGCGACACCGCGACCAAGCCGCTCGTGGTGCGCCTCGACGGCAACAACGTCGACGAGGGTCGACGCATCCTGGCGGAGGCGGCCCACCCGCTGGTCACCGTCGTGGCGACCATGGACGAGGCAGCCGACAAGGCCGCCGAGCTGGCCTCGAAGTAAGGACTGAACAGAACAATGTCGATCTTCCTCAACAAAGACAGCAAGGTCATCGTCCAGGGCATCACCGGCGGTGAGGGCACCAAGCACACCGCCCTCATGCTCAAGGCCGGAACCCAGGTCGTCGGCGGCGTCAACGCGCGCAAGGCCGGCACCACGGTCACGCACGGCGACGTCGAGCTGCCCGTCTTCGGAACCGTCGCGGAGGCCGTCGCCGAGACGGGCGCCGACGTCTCCATCGTCTTCGTCCCGCCGGCCTTCGCCAAGGACGCCGTCGTCGAGGCCATCGAGGCCGCCGTCCCCCTCGTCGTCGTCATCACCGAGGGCATCCCCGTGCAGGACAGCGCCGAGTTCTGGGCGCTCGCGAAGTCGAAGGGCGGCGCGACCCGCATCATCGGCCCGAACTGCCCCGGCATCATCACGCCCGGCGAATCGCTCGTCGGCATCACCCCCGCGTCGATCTCGGGATCGGGCCCGATCGGCCTCGTCTCGAAGTCGGGCACCCTGACCTACCAGATGATGTTCGAGCTGCGCGACCTCGGCTTCTCGACCGCCATCGGCATCGGCGGCGACCCCGTCATCGGCACCACGCACATCGACGCCCTCGAGGCCTTCGAGGCCGACCCCGACACGAAGGCGATCGTCATGATCGGCGAGATCGGCGGCGACGCCGAAGAGCGTGCGGCGGACTACATCAAGGCCCACGTCACGAAGCCGGTCGTCGGCTACGTCGCCGGCTTCACCGCACCCGAAGGCAAGACCATGGGCCACGCCGGCGCCATCGTCTCCGGCTCGGCCGGCACCGCGCAGGCCAAGAAGGAGGCCCTCGAGGCGGCCGGCGTCAAGGTCGGCAAGACGCCGAGCGAGACGGCCGCGCTGCTCCGCGAGGTCTACGCGGCGCTGTAGAGCCGACCCGCGCCTCCTGAACGGGCGTGTTCGTCGAGACCGGGCGGTCGTCACCGCCCGCGACCGACGAGCACGCCCGTTCTCGTGCGCGCGGCGGCGGCGGGGCACCAGGGGAGTGTCGTCGGCCCCCGGTACAGTCGTCCCGATGAACCGCCCTGTCACCGCCGTCTTCGCCGCCCTCGAAGCCCTGCTCGTCGTCGGCATCGGCGTGGGACTGCCGGTGGCGGTCATGAGCCTGCTCTGGGCGTTCCAGTACGGTCTGCAGCTCGACTGGGTGATCTTCTGGCGGGCCTCCGTCGACACCTGGCTCGCCGGGCACGGCGTCGACCTGACGCTGCAGCTGAGCGGCGCCGCAGCCGACGCCTCGGGCGTGGCCGGCGCCGACGCCCCCATCCACGTCACGATCGCGGCGCTCGGGTTCTCCGCCCTGACGGTGTTCCTCGGCATCCGCGCCGGCCGGGCCATCGCCGAGACGAAGCACCGGTCCATCGGGCTGCTGACCACCATCGCGACCTTCGCGCTGCTGTCCCTCGGGCTGGCCGCCACCGCGCAGCACGAGCTCGCGAGCCCCTCGCTCTGGCAGGCGGCCCTGCTGCCCACCCTCGTCTACGCCGTCCCCGTGATCGGCATGGCCGAGGTCACCCGGCGCCGTCGCGGCGAAGGCCCCGACCCCGTGTCGGCGTTCGGCACGCGAGCGATCACCCGGGTGCCGCAGACCGTCCGGATCGTCGCCGGCGGCGGCCTGCGGATCGGGCTCGCGACGGCGGCGATCGTCGTCGCCGGTGCGGCCGTCCTGGTCGCGCTGCTGCTCCTCACGCACTTCGCCCAGATCATCACGCTCTACGAAGGCGCCCACGGCGGCCTGCTCGGCGGCCTCGCCCTCACCCTCGGCCAGCTCGCCCTGCTGCCCAACATCGTCGTCTGGGCGGCGTCCTGGCTGGTCGGGCCGGGCTTCGCGCTCGGCACCGGGTCGGCCGTGTCGCCTCTGGGCACCACGGTGGGGCCGATGCCGGCCGTCCCGTTCCTCGGAGCGCTGCCGACCGCCGATCTGCCGTTCGCGTTCGTCGGGCTGCTCGTGCCCGTGGTCGCCGCCTTCGTCGTGACCACCCTGATGCGACCGCGCATCCAGTCGATGCTCGCCTCCACCGGGGCCGACGACGTGCTGCGCCGTGTGCTCGTCGGAGTCGGCGGCGGGCTCGCCGCCGGCATCGTCCTCGGCGCGGCGGCCTGGGCGTCGGCGGGATCGGCAGGGCCGGGTCGCCTCGTCGACGTCGGTCCCGACCCCTGGCTGGTCGGCGGGTTCGCCGCTCTCGAGGTCGCGGTGTCCGCCGTGCTCGCCCTGATCGTGACCCCGCCGCGGTTCGCGACGGGCGCCGGCGACCGGACCCGCGCCTCCTTCGGGGCCTCGGTCGTGACCAGGGCCCGTGAGGCGGCGGGTCGGTCCGGCGGGAGCGCCACGGCGGGCGACGACTCCGAGAAGGCGACGTCGACCTCGGGATCCAGCCCGCGGGCGCCCCGCGAGTTCGGCACCCCCCGCGTCGGCGAGAGCGCAGGAGGCGCGTCGTCCGTCGGCGACCGGGCCGCCTCGGCCGCACCCGGCGAGCACACGCCCGACCCCGACGCCACCGATCGGATCGACGGCGTCACCCGCTGATCCTCGGCCGTCCACAGACGCGCCCGCACGCGATCGGGTCGGCGGGGCGCCACGCTAGGCTTGCCGGGTGCTGAAGCTCGTGGTGCTCATCTCCGGCGGCGGATCGAACCTGCGATCGCTGCTCGAAGCGGCGCACGACGCCGAGTATCCGGCGCGGGTCGTCGCCGTGGGGGCCGACCGCGACGCCGACGGCTTCGAGCACGCCGACGCCTTCGGCATCCCGACGTTCTCCGTCCCGTTCTCGAGCTTCGCCGACCGTGAGGCCTGGGGCGACGAGCTGCTCGCGCAGGTGCAGCAGTGGCAGCCCGACCTGGTGGTGCTGAGCGGCTTCATGCGGCTCGTCCCGCCGCGCGTCGTCGAGGCGCTCGCGCCGAACCTGATCAACACCCACCCCGCCTACCTGCCCGAGTTCCCCGGGGCCCACGGCGTCCGCGACGCCCTCGCCGCCGGCGTCGACCGGACCGGGGCGTCCGTGATCGTCGTCGACAACGGCGTCGACAGCGGGCCCGTCCTGGCGCAGCGCCGGATCCCGGTGCTGCCGGGCGACGACGAGTCCTCGCTGCACGACCGCATCAAGATCGTCGAACGCGAGCTGCTGGTGCAGACCGTGCTCGACATCGCCAACGGAACGATCGACCTCGAACAGGAGCCCACCGCATGAGCGGCCACGCCATCGACCCCAGCCTCTACCGCCACCGCGACGCCGTGCCCGTCACCCGCGCACTGATCAGCGTCAGCGACAAGACCGGGCTGCTCGAGCTGGCCGACGCCCTGGCCGCTGCGGGCGTCGAGATCGTGTCGACCGGTTCGACCGCATCGACCATCCGCGACGCCGGGCACGCGGTCACCGACGTCAGCAGCGTGACCGGGTTCCCCGAGTCGCTCGACGGCCGGGTCAAGACCCTGCACCCCGCCGTCCACGCCGGCATCCTGGCCGATCTGCGCCTCGAGTCGCACGAGGCGCAGCTCGCCGAGCTCGACATCGCCGCCTTCGAGCTCGTCGTCGTCAACCTCTACCCCTTCGTCGAGACGGTCGCCTCGGGCGCCGACGCGCCGACCGTCATCGAGAACGTCGACATCGGCGGCCCGGCCATGGTGCGCGCCGCGGCGAAGAACCACGCCAACGTCGCCATCGTCGTCTCGCCCGCGAACTACCCCCAGGTCGTCGAGTCGCTGGGCCGGGGCGGCACGACGCTCGCCCAGCGTCAGCGCCTGGCCGGCGAGGCCTTCGCCCACACCGCCTCGTACGACACGGCGGTCGCGGCCTACTTCGCGGCCGAGGTGGGCGCACCGGTCGAGGGCGACGCGGCCGCCACGGCGACCGGCGCCTCCTCGGCGGGATCGGACGCCCAGGAGGCACGGGCCGGCTTCGACCCCGTGGTCACCCTCTCGGCCGAGCTGCAGCACACCCTCCGCTACGGCGAGAACGCCCACCAGGCCGCCGCGATCTACGCGACGCCTGGGGCTTCGGGCATCGCGCAGGCCGAGCAGCTGCACGGCAAGGAGATGTCGTACAACAACTACGTCGACGCCGACGCGGCCCTGCGTGCCGCGTACGACTTCGCCGAGCCCGCGGTCGCGATCATCAAGCACGCGAACCCGTGCGGCATCGCGGTCGCCTCGCCCGACGCGGTCGACGCGATCGCCGACGCGCACCGTCGCGCGCACGCCTGCGATCCCGTCTCGGCGTTCGGCGGAGTCATCGCGGCGAACCGCCCGGTGACCCGCGCCATGGCCGAGACGGTGAAGGACATCTTCACCGAGGTCGTCATCGCGCCGGCGTTCGAGCCCGAGGCCGTCGAGATCCTCAGCGCCAAGAAGAACATCCGTCTGCTGACCCTGCCGGCCGACTACGCCCGCGACGTCCGCGAGGTGAAGCAGATCTCGGGCGGTCTGCTGGTGCAGGACGCCGACGGGTTCGACGGCTTCTCGTCGTCGGGCTGGACCCTCGTCGCGGGCGACGAGGCGGACGCCGCCACGCGAGCCGACCTCGAGTTCGCGTGGAAGGCCTCGCGGGCCGTCAAGTCGAACGCGATCCTGCTCGCGTCGGGTGGGGCCTCGGTCGGCGTCGGCATGGGCCAGGTCAACCGCGTCGACTCCTGCCACCTCGCCGTCGACCGCGCGGGGGAGCGCGCCCGCGGGTCGGTCGCCGCGTCCGACGCGTTCTTCCCGTTCGCCGACGGACTCCAGGTGCTGCTCGACGCCGGGGTGACCGCCGTCGTGCAGCCGGGCGGGTCGATCCGCGACGACGAGGTCGTGGCCGCCGCCACGGCAGCGGGCGTGACGATGTACTTCACGGGCGAGCGGCACTTCTTCCACTGAGCGACGGCGGGCTGCGCTGCGCTGCGCTGGGCTGCGTCGCGTTCCGCACGCTACCTGACGCGTGAGGCCCACCGCACCGCGTTCCGAGCGCTGGACCGGGGCGCGTGCACCGCACCGCGTGCGCCGATCCGAACAGGACGGTCTTGCGGCGGACGTCGTTCCGCACCTATCCTGTAAGGCTGCTTGCAGCCGGCCCGAGAGGGTCGTCTCGATGACGACGACACGCAGGAGGACAGGATGACGACGACGACACCGACCACGACGGTGGCCCGCGACGCCCGCGATCTCGCCTCCCGCGCCTCCTCGGAGACACCGGCCGGCGACGCCTCGGCGTCCGTGGCGGACTGACGCCCCGCCCCGCTCGACGACCAGCCAGGTCGGCGACACGCGCCGACCCGACGCGGCCTCCACAGGCCGCCGACATCACGACACATTCCCCAGGGGACAGCTGCGCCTGCCGCGCCCTCTGACAGATCACGACACTTGGATCAGCCATGTCACGAACCACCACCACTCCCACGCCTCCCGACGACCAGGTGCGCAAGCCGTCGACCCTGCGCTCGCTCGCCCGTCTGTACCCCTACGCCAAGCCCGCGGTCCCGCGCATCGTGCTGGGCATGGTGGCCGCGCTGCTCGCGGCCGTCGTCGCCCTGCTGATCCCCGTCGTGCTCCAGCTGCTCGTCGACGGGCCGCTGTCGAGCGGCGACCGGGCCCAGATCTGGCCCGCCTTCGCCGTCGTCCTGGGTCTCGGCATCGTCGAGGCGGTCATGATCGCCGCCCGCCGCCGACTCGTGCTGACCCCGAGCACGTTCGTCGAGGCCTCGATGCGCAACTCGCTGTACGCCAAGCTGCAGGACCTCCCGGTGGCGTTCCACGACCGGTGGCAGAGCGGTCAGCTGCTCAGCCGCTCGGTCAGCGACCTCAGCCTGATCCGCCGCTGGCTCGCATTCGGAATCGTGCTGCTCGTCGTCAACCTGCTGACGATCGTCGTCGGCTTCGTCGTGCTCTTCTTCTACAGCTGGGTGCTCGGCCTCATCTTCGTGGTCGCGTCGATCCCCGTGTTCGTGGTCAGCCTCGCCTTCGAGAAGCGGTACTCGCTGGTCGCTCGTCGCAGCCAGGACCAGGTCGGCGATCTCGCGACCAGCGTCGAGGAGAGCGTGCACGGCATCCGCGTGCTGAAGGCGTTCGGGCGCGGCAAGCACTCGCTGCGCGAGTTCGCGAAGCAGGCCGAGGACCTGCGCGGCACCGAGATCGAGAAGGCCAGGGCCATCTCGAAGCTCTGGCTCTGGCTGCTGCTCGTGCCCGACGTCGCGTTCGCCCTGTGCCTGCTCGGCGGCATCTACCTCGCGGCCGACGGGCAGCTCACCGTCGGGCAGCTCTTCGCGTTCTTCGCGACCGCCACCGTGCTGCGCTGGCCGGTCGAGTCGATCGGGTTCCTGCTGTCGATGACCTTCGACACCCGCACCGCCGTCGACCGCTTCTTCGAGGTGACGGACAGCACGAACACCGTCACCGACCCCGAGGACCCGAAGACGATCACCGAACCGCACGGGCGGCTCGAGTTCCGGGGAGCGCACTTCCGCTACCAGGACTCGCCCGCGCAGTTCGCCGACCTCGTCAACGGGGTCGACCTCGTGCTCGAGCCGGGCGAGACGATGGCCCTCGTCGGCCTCACCGGCTCGGGCAAGACGACCCTGCTGGCGCTCGCGCCTCGGCTCTACGACGTCACGGGCGGGCAGGTGCTGCTCGACGGCGTCGACGTGCGCGACCTCACCCGGGAGGAGCTGCGCCGCCACATCGGGATGGCCTTCGAGGACGCCACGCTGTTCAGCGCCTCGGTGCGCGACAACGTGCTGCTCGGGCGGCCCGACCTCGCCGACGATCCGGTCGAGGCGGACCGCGTGATGCGCGAGGCGCTCGACATCGCCCAGTCCGACTTCGTCGACCGTCTGCCCGAGGGCGTCGACACCCGGGTCGGCGAAGAGGGGCTCAGCCTCTCGGGCGGACAGCGTCAGCGTCTCGCGCTCGCGCGCGCCATCGCGGCTCGGCCCGCCGTGCTCGTGCTCGACGATCCGCTGTCGGCGCTCGACGTCGACACCGAAGCCCGGGTCGAGGCGGGTCTGCGCCGGGTCCTCGCGTCGACCACCTCGCTGATCGTCGCGCACCGTCCGTCGACGGTCACCCTGGCCGACCGGGTGGCCCTGCTCGAGAACGGGGTCGTGACCGCCGTCGGCACGCACTCCGACCTGCTCGCCACGAACGAGCACTACCGCTACGTCATCTCGTCGCTCGACGACGACACCACCACCCGAGACGAGGTGCTCGCATGAGCGACCAGAGACCGGACGACCGCGACGACCGCGACCGCCACGACGTGCCCGACCACGACGGCGGACACGAGCCGCTCGACGGCCGGACCCCCGCCGAGAAGCGCGTCGGGCGCGGATCGACGACCGAGGGAGTCCGCGGCGAGGAGCGCGACGACTTCACCCGCGACGAGAGCAAGCGGCTGCGGGGTCGTTCGCTGCGCCTCCTCGGCTCGTTGGTGCACCCGCTGCGGTGGCGACTGGTCGTCATGGGCGTCATCGTCGTCATCAGCACGGGTGCGCAGGTCGCCGGCCCCGCCCTGATCGCCTTCGGCATCGACAGCGCGCTGCCGGCCCTGATGGACCGTCAGGACTGGGCCCCGGCCGTGCTCGTCGTCGCCGTCTACCTCGTGACCGGCGTGATCGGCGCCGTGCTCATGGCTCAGTACACGGTGCTGTCGGCGCGCATCAGCCAGGCGATCCTGATCGACCTGCGCAAGCGACTGTTCCTGCACACGCAGCGGCTCAGCCTCGAGTTCCACGAGACCTACACGTCGGGCCGCATCATCTCGCGCCAGACCAGCGATCTCGACTCGATCCGCGAGCTGCTCGACTCGGGCATCAACCAGCTCGTCTCGGGGCTCCTGTACATGGTGTTCACGGCGATCGCCCTCGTCGCGCTCGACCCGCAGAGCGGCCTCGTGCTCGCCGTGGCGCTCGTGCCGCTGGTCGCGCTGACCCGCTGGTTCCAGGTGCGCTCGCAGAAGCTGTTCCGGGCGACCCGCGTGACCAGCGCCCGGGTCATCGTGCACTTCGTCGAGACGATGACCGGCATGCGCGCGGTGCAGGCGTTCCGCAAGGAGGCGCGCAACGAGAAGGAGTACGGCGGCTACGTCGAGGACTACCGGCAGGCCAACTCGAAGGTGTTCACGCTGTTCGGCACGTTCGACCCCGGCCTGGTGCTGATCGGCAACGCCACGCTGGCGGCGGTCGTCCTGGTCGGCGGGTTCCGGGTGATCGACGGGTCGCTCGAGATCGGCGCCCTGCTCGCGGTCGCCCTCTACGCGAAGCGGTTCTTCGACCCCGCCGAGGAGATGGCGATGTTCTACAACGGCTACCAGTCGGCGTCGGCCGCGCTGGAGAAGATCTCGGGCGTGCTCGAGGAGCAGCCGAGCGTCCCGGACCCGACGGCGCCGGTCGACCTGTGGCATGCCACGGGGCGGGTCGAGTTCGACGACGTCGAGTTCGCGTACAACGCCGACACGGTGGTCCTGCCCGAGTTCGACCTGACGGTGCCGGCCGGGCAGACGATCGCGCTGGTCGGCTCGACCGGAGCGGGCAAGTCGACCCTGGCGAAGCTCATCTCGCGGTTCTACGACCCGACCAGGGGGCGCATCACCCTCGACGGGGTCGATCTGCGCGACCTGCACCCGAAGGACCTCCGTCGGGCGATCGTCATGGTCACCCAGGAGGCGTACCTGTTCTCGGGCTCCGTCGCGGACAACATCGCGCTCGGCAAGCCCGACGCGAGCCGCGACGACATCGAGCGGGCGGCCCGCGCGGTCGGCGCGCACGAGTTCATCATGGCTCTGCCCGACGGCTACGACACCGACGTGAACAAGCGGGGCGGCCGGGTGTCGGCGGGGCAGCGCCAGCTGCTGTCGTTCGCCCGGGCGTTCATCGCCGACCCGAGCGTGCTGATCCTCGACGAGGCGACGGCGTCACTCGACATCCCCTCGGAGCGCATGGTGCAGGAGGCGCTGCAGACCCTGCTCGCCGACCGCACCGCGCTGATCATCGCCCACCGGCTCTCGACGGTCGCCATCGCCGACCGGGTGCTGGTGATGGAGTACGGGCGCGTCGTCGAGGACGGCAGCCCCGACGACCTCATCTCGGGCACGGGCCGCTTCGCGCAGCTGCACGCGGCCTGGCGGGACTCGCTGGTCTGACGTGGAGGAGCGGGGACGGGCGGATCTGCCGGAGACGGCCGGCCACGGCGGACCGGATGCGGCGGACCCGCCCGTCGCGGGTGCGTCCTCCGCTAGCGTGTCACCGATGTCAGACACGACGACGTACCTGCAGGCCTACGACGAACAACTCCGCACCGACGCCGAGACGCCGAGCGCGGTCAGCGTGACGCGGCTCGGCCCCCTCCGACTCGTCACGTTCGCCGGCGGGCGCGGCTTCGTCACCTACCGCGACCTCGGCGGGGCCGACGCCGACGGCGTCCGCGACCTCGTGGCGGGAGCCGTCGCCCGCTTCCGGGCCGACGCGGAGATCACCCGGGTCGAGTGGAAGACGCGTGGGCACGACCACGCGCCCGGTCTGCACGACGCCCTCGTCGAGCACGGCTTCGAGCCGGACGAGCCCGAGTCGATCATGATCGGTCCCCTCTCCGCGCTCTGCGAGCTGGGCGAGACGCCCGACGGCGTCACGGTGCGCCGGGTCACGACCGAGAGCGACGTCCGGGCGATGAGCGCCATGGTCGACGAGGCGTTCGGCGAGGCCGTCGACGCCCGGATGGCCGACGCCCTCCTCTCACGCCTCGCGCGCGGCGACGGCATGGAGCTCTGGGTGGCCGAGGTCGACGGTCGCATGGTCAGCGGCGGCCGCCTCGAGCCCGTTCCCGGCACGGACTTCGTCGGCATCTGGGGCGGCGCCACCCTCGAGGCGTACCGGCACCGCGGCATCTACCGCGCCCTCACCGCCGCCCGGGCGAGGTCCGCCGTCGCCCTGGGCAAGACGCTGGTGCACAGCGACTCGACCGACGACTCCCGTCCGATCCTGGAACGCTCCGGCCTGATCGCGGTGTCGACGACCACGCCCTACAACTGGACCCGCTGACGCCCCTGCGCGTTTGGGCCGGGCGAACGGCCCGGCGTCGCGACCCGCGTCAGGCCGGCGCCGTCGCGTCCCGCGTCGGGCACGCGCCGTCGCGACCCGCGTCAGGCCGGCGCCGTCGCGACCCGCCAGGCGAACACGGCGCCGTCGTCGCCCGCCACGGCCGACCAGTCGCCGCAGACGACCCCCGACGTCGGCAGGTCGTCGGGCCACCACGCCGCGGCGAGGGGCGGTGTCGTGTCGATCGGGTCGGCGGGGGTGCAGCCGGGGACGTCGCCGAGGGAGGTCGGCGTCGTGAACGTGAGCACCGCCTCCTCGGGATGCTCGCGCTTGGCGACCGCGCGGATCGCGGTCGCGTCCGACGGCACCCACCCGGCCAGGACGAACGACCGGGTGCCCGCCTTCGGCGCGTCACCGTAGCGGTCGAACTCGTACGCCTTCTCGTCGGAGCCGAAGCCGGCGAGCGAGCAGGCCGCGAGGCCGAAGGAGAGGGTGGAGACGAGCGCGGCCGCGGCGACGAGGCGGGTGATCGAGGGCATGGTCCGAGCAAAGTGCGTCGACGCGCGCCGCGGATCGTCCTGCGGTGGCGTCCGTCTCATCCCGCAGGGTGATCATGGACGGCGAGCCGTCAAGGAGACCAGGATGCGCGCTCGAGATCGACCCGGAACGCACCCGCCCGGGACCACCGCAGCGGAGTGCCCTCGACCCGGTACATCTCGAGCGCGCGCTGCTCGTGGTCGCGAGGCGCGTGCCCCGATGCGCGGATCACCCGCCACCACGGGAGCTCGGATCCGGCGTAGGCCATGACCTGCCCCACGCCGCGTGACGCCCGCGAGCCGAGCGCGGCCGCCACCGACCCGTAGGTCATGACACGCCCGGCCGGGATCGACTCGACCACCGCGATCACCTGCGACACGAAGTCGGAGGGGTCGCCGGCAGCGGCGCTCACGCCCGCGTCGTCGGGCTCGCTCACGCCCGCGCCGCCGGGCTCGCTCACGCCCGCGCCGCCTGGCTCGGCCGCGCCCGCGTCGCCCGCGGTCACGCCCGCGCGAGCCCCTGCTCGTCGGCTGCCGCGTTGGACGACTCGAGGGTCAGCCCGGCGAAGTGCTCGCCGTAGGGGGTGTCGCCGATCACCTGGAAGCCGATGTGGGCGAAGAACTCCTCCGGCCCGTCGTCGCCGGGTTCGTACATGACCGTGAGGCGGTCGAAGCCGCGGCTTCGTGCCTCCTCGGCGAGGGCGTGGACGGCGAACCGGCCGATGCCGCGCCCCTGGGAGTCCGCGGCGACGTTCATGCGCCAGATGCAGCTGCGCAGCGCCTCGTCGTCGCTCGACGCGTCGAAGTTGCCCATGATGAATCCGACGACCGTGCCCTCGGCGTCGACGACGACGCGGGGCCAGGCGGTGGTGGGGTTGACGTACGCCTCGGCGATCGAGTGCGACACCGGGGCGACGTACTGCTCCTGACCGGGTTTCAGCGTCAGGTTGTTGGCCGCGACGACCGTGGCGGCGGACAGTTCTTCGAGGCGCAGTTCGGACATGCACACAGGGTAACGGCGCGCCCCCGAGGGCACCACCGTCGCGCAGATGAACACTCCCTGCGGGTCGCCCGGGCGCAGCGGGCGGGGCCGGTCGGGGCGCGACGCACCGCACCAGGAGATGGGCACGGCACCAGGCCTTCTCCTGGCGCTGTGCCCATCACCTGGTGTTCTGGGCGGGGAGCCCTCCGACACGTGTCCGGGCCGGCGGGTGTTGGCTTGGTCTCCGAGACGAGGAGGCGCCGTGAAGGTTCTGCTGCTGGGTGCGACCGGAGGGGTCGGCTCGCATCTGCTCCGGGCGGCGCTCGCCGCCGGCCACGAGGTGAGGGTCCTCGTGCGCGACGCGACGGCGCTCGACGTGACCGAGGGCGTCGACATCGTGATCGGCGACGCGACCACCGTGTCGCATGTCGCCGAGGCGGTCCGCGGTCAGGAGGCGGTGCTGAACGCGATCGGGTCGCGCAACCTCCGCTCTCCCATCGAGGTCGACGTGGGGCGGGTGCTCCTGTCGGCGATGACGGCGGCCGGGGTGGGGCGGCTGATCGTGTGCTCGGCGTTCGGCGTCGGCGACAGCGAGCGGGACGCCGGGGTCCTGCAGAGGATGTTCTTCCACACCGTGCTGGGCAGGGTCTACGCGGCGAAGGAGATCGCGGACGCCGAGGTGCGAGGCAGCGACCTCGACTGGACGCTCGTCTACCCGACCCGCCTCACCGACGACGCCGCCACGGGGCAGCTGGCCGTGGGCGAGCGCCTGCCGGAGGGCGCGGGCGTCCACGTCGCGCGCTCCGACGTGGCGCGGTTCATGCTGGCTCAGCTGGGCGCCGACACGTGGTCGCGGCAGACCGTCGTGGTGACGGGCGCGGTCGGCTGACACCGCGCCTCCCGGGCGCGTCGTCCGCTCGCGTCCGCTCTCTCGCTTCCGGCGCCGGATCGAGTGGTCGGAAGATGCTCTTCAGCGGTCGGCGAAGAGCGATTTCCGACCACTCGATCGCGGTAGGCGTCCGGGGTCAGGCGGTCGAGCCCGACTCGGCCTCGGGGGTGGCGCTCGGCGTCGGGGGCGTCGGCGCGTCGGTGGGCGGCGTCGGGCGGTCGGAGTCGTCGCCGTCGCCCGCTTCGCCCTCGGCGTCGTGCTCGGGTCCGCCGCGCTCGCCGGGTCCGTGTCCGGCGGGGCCGCCCTTCGGTCCGTCGGCCGGTCCGCCGTCGGCCGGTCCGCCGTCCGCCGGGCCGCCCTCGGGCAGCGCCTGGCCGTCGGGGAGCGCGGGCGCCTCGGGCAGCGCCTGGCCGTCGGGTCCCGTCGCGTCGCCGTCCGACTCGTCGCCCGCCGCGGGAGGCGTCGGCACGCCGCTGGGGCCGTCGGTCGCGCCCTCGCCCGCGTCCGATCCGCGACCATCCGGTCCCTGCCGGCCGACGTCGCCGCGACCCGACCCGTCGTCCGCGGCGGAGTCGGAGCTCGAGGAGGCGCTGGTCCCGTTCCCGGCGTTGGACACGGCCACCGCGGTGCTCGTGCCGACCAGGGCGAGACCGGCGGCGGCGATCCCGATCCCCATCAGCAGCCGCTTCGAGGGGCGACGACGTCGCGAGGACGACGGACCGTACGCATCCGACGGACCCGACGGACCCGACGCGTCCGACGCCGCGGAGCGCGCGGCGCCCGCTCCCGCCGCGCCCTCGGCCGCGAAGATCGAGGTCCCGTCGGCGGGCAGCTCGCGGGTCCGGTCGTCGCTCCCGGCGGCGATCGGAGTCGTGGCCGCCCTAGCGCCGCCCGGTGCGGCGGGCGGGAGCTCGGTGGTGGCGCGGGCGTCCTCGTCCTCGCGGCGCAGGCGCTCGGTCCAGGCGTCGTCCTGCTCGGGGGTGGGCTCGCGGCCGGAGTCGTCGCCGGGTGATCCCGGGGTGATGTCTTTCGCCATGGGTGTCTCCAGGTGTGGGTGCCGGGCGAGCCCCTCGACGGGCGGCTCGCGGTCGGGACGTTCCCGCCGGCTCGCACCACTCTCGGAAGCGAATCTGAAGCGGCGCTTAAGCCCGGAACGACGAGGTCCGACGCGGGCCGACCGCGGCCGGCCGGCTCAGCCGAACGTCGTGAGCCCGGGCTGCCAGTCCGGAGTGACGATCGTCGCGTGCCAGTCCGCGCCGACCGGGCCCGTCGCCTCGATGGTCGCACCACCCTGACCGATCGTCACCGGAAGGCGGACCGTGGCCCCGCACGGGATGTCCGTCTCGCCGTAGATCTCCTCGGGCTCGCCGTCCGACCCGAGACGCTCGACGGTCAGACGGACGACGTCGGCGTTCCGGCAGACGCCGAGGACGTCGTACTCGCCTCCGCGGACCGAGGCCAGCGTGACCCGGGCGACACCATCCTGATCGTCCGAGCCGTCGTCCGAGCCGTCGTCCGAACCGACGCCCGCGGTCAGGCTGCCGTCGGCCCCGCCCTGCCCCGCGGGATCGGTGAGGACCTGCGACATGCGGCTCGACCACCCGTCGTCGACCGCCGGAGCCGGCTCCGGCGCCGGCTCCGGCGCGGAGCATCCGGCGAGCAGGAGGACGGCGAGCGTCGAGGAGAGGAGAGCGGCGTGGCCCGCGAGTCTGTGCACGGCCTCATCATCCCGCACCGGTCGACGGGTTCCGCGTATCGGCGGCGGACGATCCGCGCTCGTCGGCCGGACGGCCCCCGCCCGAACCGCCCCGCCCGAACCGCCCCGCCCCGCCCGAACCAACGCCCCGCCGCCCCGCCGCCCCGCGGACCCACACCCGCTCCCCACCGCATCCATAGGCTCCTTCCACCCCCGCGCCCTACCGTGCGGAGAATGCCGAGCCCCGCCCGCGTCCTCGTGATCGACGACGACGACACCATCCGCACCGCCGTCGTCACCGCGCTGGGCGCCGAGGGCTTCGCCGTGCACGGCCTGCCCGACGGCGCCGACCTCGTCGACACGCTGCGCTCGTTCGTCCCCGACCTCGTCGTCCTCGACTGGATGCTGCCCGGCGCCTCCGGGATCCGCCTCGCCGGGGTGATCCGCACCTCCTCGGACACCGGCGTCGTCATGCTGACCGCGCGCGACGAGGTCGACGACCGCCTGCGCGGCTTCTCCGAGGGCGTCGACGACTACGTCGTCAAGCCGTTCGCCGTCGCCGAGCTGATCGCCCGGGTCACCGCCGTGCTCCGACGCCGCGGCCGCATCCCCTCGGTGATCGAGGTGGGCGACCTCGTCGTCGACCCCGAGGCCGCCCGCATCACCCGCGCCGGGGTCCCCCTCGACCTCACCGCCACCGAGTTCCGGCTGCTCGGCTTCCTCGCCGAGAGCCGCGGCCGCACCGTCTCGAAGACCCAGATCCTCACCCAGGTCTGGGGTTACGACGACTACGACCCCAACCTCGTCGAGGTGCACCTCAGCGCCCTCCGCCGCAAGATGGAGCGCAGCGGCCCGCGCCTGATCCACACCGTCCGCGGCCTCGGCTACCGGATGAGCGCCTGATGCGCCTCCGTCGTCCGCCCACCCTGTCGACGGGCGCCCGGCCGCACCCCGAGCACGGCACGAGCCCGGGAGGCGCGGCGCCGGCCCCCGACACCGGCTCGCGCCGTCTGCGCACCGGCTCGCTGCGCGTCCGCACCGTCGTCGCCGTGCTCGTGCTGCTCGCCGTGCTGCTCGGGGCGCTCGCCGTGACCGTCGAGCTGACCCTCGGCCAGCGGCTGCGCGCCCAGGTCGTCGACCGGCTGACCGACCGGGCCGCCGCGGCGGCCGCCCTGGTCGGCACGGTCGACGACGACGAGCTGGCCTCGCGCCTGTCGGCCCAGGGGCTGTCGGTCGTCATCCGCGACGCGGACGGCGACGCGATCGTGGCCGGCCCGAGCCCGGAGCAGCTGCGCGAGGGCCCGCCCTCCCTCGACGACGGCGGGCCCGGACGCGGCGGGCCGGGCGACACGACCGGCACCGGCCGAGGAGGCGCGGGTGCCGACGGCGACGCCGCGGCCGTCCCCGGAGCAGGGACGACCGACGAGGGCGCCGGAACCGGGACCGACGCGACCGGCTCGTCGACCGGGGCCGACGCCGGGAACGGCGCCGGCGCCTCCTCGTCCGACGCCGTCACCGTGACGTCGACCGAGGTGCGCTCCGACGACGAGGTGACCACGCTCGTCTCGCGGCTGAGCGACGGGTCGACCATCATGCTGACCACCGACTCGCGCTCGGTCGGCGAGACCCTGACGCAGCTGCGCTGGGTCATGATCGGCGCCTCGGCGGCGTTCCTCGCCATCGCCGCGATCGGCCTCGCCCTGGTGGTCCGGGCGACGCTGCGGCCCCTCGACGACATGACGGGCGTGGCCCGGTCGATCGCGTCGGGCGACCGCGGTCGGCGGCTGCGCCCGGCCCGGCGCGACACCGAGATCGGCCGCGTCGCGGTCGCCTTCGACGAGATGCTCGACGGGGTGGAGGGCGCCGAGCGCGCGGCCCTCGACGCCGAGACCCGGGTCCGCGCCTTCGTGTCGGACGCCGCGCACGAGCTCCGCACGCCCGTCGCCGGCATGCGGGCCGCGGCCGACACCCTCGTGCGGTCGCCGGGCACCGACGACCAGCGGGAGCGGCTCGCGACGCACGTGGTGCGCGAGGCCGAGCGCGCCTCGCGCCTGATCGACGACATGCTGCTGATGGCCCGGGTCGATCAGGGCATCACGCTCGACGTCGGCTCGGTGGATCTGGGTGCGGCGCTGCTCGCGGACGTCGAGCGGCAGCGTCTGCGCCGTCCGTCGCTCGACCTGCGCGCCGTGCTGCCCGACGGACCGGTCGTGGTCGCGGCGGACGCCGGGCGCGTCTCGCAGATCGTCGGCAACCTGGTCGACAACGCCGCCCGTGCGACGGGCGGCACCGGGCGCGTCACGCTGTGGCTGGACGCCTCCGACGGCGACGAGGTGGCGGTGCTGGTGTCCGACGACGGCCCCGGGGTGCCCGCCGCCGATCGCGAGCGCGTCTTCGACCGGCTGGTGCGGCTCGACGGCGCCC
>NZ_BJUV01000007.1 GCF_007988805.1 Frigoribacterium faeni
GCTACACCCCGACGGAAGCGGGTGTAGCGCGGGATTCGGGGTGTGGCAGCGCCGCGCCTAGAAGGCGAAGCCGAGCTCGGCGGGGTAGTCGCCGCGCGCCGTGAGGGTGGTCGCCGCGTCGCGGAGGTGCGAGAGCGTCAGGCCCATCGACTTCGGGCCGAAGCTGACCCGCGAGACCCCGAGCTCGGCCAGGCGGGCGAGCGGCACCGAGTCGGCGCCCGAGATGACGCTGATCTTGCCGTCGATGCGGTCGAGGGCGGCCTTGACGAGGTCCTCGGTGCCGAGGCCGAGCACGAAGGCGCAGTCGGCTCCGGCCGCGAGGTACGCGTTCGCGCGGGCGACGGCGTCGTCGAAGCTGTCCGGGTCGCCGGCCAGCGCGTCGACCCGGGCGTTGATGACGATCGGCACGCCGGCCCGGTCGCCGGCCTGGCGGGCGGCGGCGATCTTCGAGACCTGCGTGTCGAGGTCGTAGAGCGGCGCCTTGGCCTGGCCGATGCTGTCCTCGATGTTGAGGCCGGCCGCGCCCTCCTCGATGAGGCGGAACACGTTGTCGAGGGTGCCGGCGGCGTCGGTGGCGTAGGCCTTCTCGAAGTCGACCGAGACGGGCAGGTCGACCGAGCGGATGATGATGCGCGCGGCGGCGAGCATCTCGTCGACGTCGAGCCCCTCGCCGTCCTCGACGCCGTGCGCCTCGCTGATGGAGTGGGAGGCGGTGGCCAGGGCCTTCACGCCGGGTGCGCCCGCGACGACGCGCGCCGTGATGCTGTCCCACACGTTCGTCACGATCAGCGGGTCGCCGGGGATGTGCAGCGAGCGGAGCAGTTCGGCCTTCTCGGCCGTGGAAGAGATCGACATGCCCCCAGCCAACCAGTCCGCGCTGTGCGGCACCACCCCCGCGTCCCGCCCCCGCCCGGGGCCGCCCTCAGCGCAGCGCGCGCTCGCGGATGGCGGCGATCCGGCCGGGCACGGTCTCGTCCTGCAGGCTCGTGGTGTCGCCGAGCGCCCGCCCGTCCGAGATGTCGCCCAGCAGGCGCCGCATGATCTTGCCCGAGCGGGTCTTGGGCAGATCCGGCACGACCAGCACGGTCGACGGCTTGGCGATCGGTCCGATCTGGTCGGCGACGTGGGCGCGCAGCGTCGCCGAGAGCGCGGGGGAGGCCTCGGCCCACACGTCGGGCTCGGCGGCGTCGCCGGCGTCGGCGACCGCGCCGCCGGCCGGGCGGACGGCCGGCACGACGAACGCGGCGATCGCCTGTCCGGTGCGGTCGTCGGCGACACCGACCACGGCGGCCTCGGCCACCAGGGGGTGCGCGACGAGCGACGACTCGATCTCGATGGTCGACAGGCGGTGGCCCGAGACGTTGATGACGTCGTCGACGCGACCGAGCACCCAGATGTCGCCGTCGGCGTCGTACTTCGCGCCATCGCCGGAGAAGAACCAGCCCTGACGCCAGTACTTCGCCCAGTACGAGTCGCGGTACCGCTCCGGGTCGCCCCAGACGGTGCGCGCCAGCGACGGCGGCGTCCGCTGCACGACCAGGTAGCCGCCCGAGCCGTTCGGCACGCGCACCCCGTCGTCGTCGACGACGGCCGTCGACACCCCGGGCACGGCGCGCAGCGACGACCCGGGCTTCAGGGTGTCGACCCCGGGCAGCGGGGCCATGACCGTCGCCCCGGTCTCGGACTGCCACCAGGTGTCGACGATCGGGCACTCGCCGCGCCCGAACTGCTGGTGGAACCAGACCCATGCCTCGGGGTTGATCGCCTCGCCGACGGTGCCGAGCAGCCGCAGCGACGAGAGGTCGTAGGTGTCGGGCAGCCCGTCGGGGAACCACGACGACAGCGTCCGCACCAGGGTCGGCGCCGTGTAGTACGTCGTGACGCCGTAGCGCTCGATGATCTCGAGGTGCCGGGCCGGATGCGGGGTGTCGGGCGTTCCCTCGTAGATGACCTGGGTCAGCCCGTTCGAGAGCGGCCCGTAGATCTCGTAGGTGTGCGCCGTGACCCAGGCGAGGTCGGCCGTGCACCAGTGGACGTCGTCGGGCTTGGCGTCGAACACGGCCCAGTGCGTGTAGCTCGCGGCCGTCAGGTACCCGCCGCTGGTGTGCACGAGCCCCTTGGGCTTGCCGGTGGTGCCGCTCGTGTACATGATGAACAGAGGCGTCTCGGCGTCGAAGGACTCGGGTGAGTCGGTGTCGGGCTGGGGGTCGACGACGTCGTGCCACCAGAGGTCGCGCCCCTCCGTCCACGGCACGTCGGGCGTCTGCTCGCCCGTGCGGCGGACCACGAGCACGTGCTCGATCTCGTTCTCGCCGCTCACGGCGTGGTCGGCGTTCGCCTTGACCGGCACCGCGCCTCCCCGGCGGAACTGGCCGTCGGTCGTGACGAGCAGCTTCGCCCCCGTGTCCTCCACCCGGAACTTGAGCGCCTCGCCCGAGAAGCCGCCGAAGACGAGCGAGTGGATCGCGCCGATCCGCGCGATGGCCAGCGTCACGACGATGGTCTCGGCGATCACGGGCAGGTAGACGACGACCCGGTCGCCCTCGCCGACGCCGAGCGAGCGAAGCCCGTTCGCGGCCTTGATCACCTCGCGCTGCAGCTGCGCGTAGCTGATGTCGCGGCGGTCGCCGGGCTCGCCCTCGACGTGCAGGGCGATCTTGTCTCCGCGCCCGGCGTCGACGTGCCGGTCGACGCAGTTGACGGCCACGTTGAGGCGTCCGCCGGCGAACCAGGTCGCCTCGGGCACGGCCAGCTCGCCGTCCGGCCCCTCGGTGACGGGCGACCACGTGTGGGCGGTGTGCCACGGAGTGTGCCAGTCGAGGCGTCGCGCCTGCTCCTCCCAGAAGGCGACCGGGTCGGCGGCGGCCCGCTCGTGCTCGGCGGCCGAGACGTTGGCGGTAGCGGCGAGCCCGGGAGGCGCGGGGAAGGTCCGACGCTCGTCGAGCAGGTTCGAGATGGTGTCGGTCGTGGCCATCCGACGATGCTACGGAGCCGGGCCGGGAGCCGCGGGCGGCCGGGCAACCGGACGTAACACGGCCCACCCGTCCGGGGTGGAGGAGGAGGCGGGGCGAGAAGGCCTGTGGACAGGTGCGCGGAGCCGCGCCGCGCCCTAGTCTGAGCAGAACTCCGCTTCGGGCGGCGGTCCGTCCCGGGGGTCGGGCCGCACTCTCTCCCGTCGCGACGACAGGAGCAGACGTGATCACATCGACCCGACGCCGGCGCGTGCGCCTCGGCGCCGCCCTGACCCTGGCCGGAGCCCTCGTGCTCGCACCGGTCACCGCCTTCGCGGCCGAGCCGGGCGCCGACGCCCCGACGACCACGGGGGCCGAGGAGGCGCAGCGGACGACCGAGACCGGCGCCGTCGTCGAGTCTCCCGCCCCCTCCGACACAGCCGCCTCGACGCCGGCCGCCGATCCCGCCGATCCGAGCGGGACGCCCGCGTCGACCCCGGCCGCCGAGGCGCCCGCCGCGGACGCGACCGAGGACGCCGCCGAGGCGCCCGCCCCCGCCGAGACGCCCGTCGCGGACGCGACCGAGGACGCCCCCGACGCGCCCGCCCCCGCCGAGACGCCCGCCGCGACCGACGAGACGGCCGGAGCCGACGCGCTCGCCGCCGGCGAGCTGATGAACTACGTGGTCAACGTCGACCCGACCGAGCCCGCGACCGCGGCCGCCCGCGACGCCGTCGTGGCGGCCGGCGGCGTCGTGTTGATGAGCTACCCCGAGATCGGGGTGGTGACCGCGCAGTCGACGGACGACGGGTTCCTCGACGCGATCCGCGCCTCCTCGGGGGTGCAGTCGGCCGGACCCACGCGTCAGGCCGCCGTCACCGAGGGCGCCGTCCCGACCGGCTGGGCCGGCGGCACGCTCGCCATCGACCGCCCGCGCGCCGAGGGCGGTGCGACCGCGGCGCCGCTCGAGTCGCAGCAGTGGGACATGACCGCGATCGGCGCCCCCGAGGCGCGTTCGATCGAGCCCGGGGACAGCGATGTGCTGGTCGGCGTGCTCGACAGCGGCATCGACATCACGCACCCCGACCTCGCCACGCAGGTCGACCCCGCCGCCTCCGTCGGCTGCTCGGTCAACGGCATCCCGGACCAGGACGTCTCGGCATGGGTCCCCGTCGACGACAGCGAGTCGCACGGCTCGCACGTCGCCGGCACGATCGGCGCGGACGCCGACGGTCAGGGCATCACGGGCATCGCGCCCGGCGTCACCCTGGCCAGTGTCAAGGTCGTCAACTACGACGGCTTCATCTACCCCGAGTACGCGCTCTGCGGCTTCATGTGGGCGGCGGCCGAGGGCATGGACGTCACCAACAACAGCTACTACGTCGACCCGTGGGCGTTCTGGTGCGAGGGTCAGCCGGAGCAGCAGCCCGCGCTCGACGCCGTCGAGAAGGCCGTCGCCTGGTCGCAGCAGCAGGGCGTGCTGAACGTCGCCGCCGCCGGCAACGAGGACTACGACCTGGCGAACAAGACCACCGAGTCGACGAGCCCCGACGACGGCGTCTACGACGCCGAGGGGAACCACGTGTCCGGTCCGCGGATCATCGAGGACCGCGACGTCTCGCAGGGCTGCGTCGATCTGCCCGCCGGCGTCGACGGCGTCGTGACCGTCGCCTCGGTCGCTCAACAGCCGGACGGGTCGGTCGCCAAGTCGTCGTTCTCGAACTACGGCGAGGGCGAGATCGACATCGCCGCCCCCGGCTCGGCCATCCTCAGCACGGTCTTCGGCGGTCGGTACGACGTCTACAGCGGCACCTCGATGGCGTCGCCGCACGTCGCCGGCGTCGCTGCGCTGCTGGCCTCGGTGCACCCCGACGCGAGCCCCGCCGAGCTGCAGGCGCTGCTGACCTCTCAGGCGACCGACCTCGGCGACACCGAGCTCTACGGCGCCGGCCTGGTCGACGCGTTCGCCGCCGTCACCGAGGATCTCGACCTCGGTCCGATTGCCGCCGTCGCCGACGGGACGATCCAGGCGGGTGTGCCGTTCCGGCTGCGGGGCGCGAATCTCACCCCGGGCGACGTCTTCGCGCTGTCGATCGCGACCGACGGCGGCACGCAGCCCGTCGCCTCCCTCGACTCCGTGTCCGTCGACGAGAACGGAGACCTGGACGCCATCGTGACCGTCCCCCCGGAGACGCCGACGGGCCCGGCCGTCCTCTCGCCTCTGGGCGGTGCGACCACGGCGCCGTTCACCGTGCTCGTCACGGTCACGGCTCCGCTGGCCGGGCCCGTGGTCACCTCGCCGGCTCAGGGCGCCGAGCTCGAGCCCGGCACGGTCGCCGTCACCGGCACGGGCGTTCCGGCCGCCCGGATCCAGGTCGTCCTCGCGACGTCCGGCGGCGACATGCTGCGCTCGGACGACGTCTCCGTGACGGCGGACTCCGCCGCAGCGGCCCTGGCCGCACCGGCGTCCACGCCCTTCGACCCGGAGCGCTCGCTCACCTTCGGCGAGACCTTCGTCGACGCGGCCGGGGACTGGAGCATCGACTTCACGTCGGTCCCGGCGGGCGACTACATCGTCGCGGGTCAGGGCTTCCTGGCGGACGACAGCGTGACCCTGACCGGCCCCGCCGTCGGCTTCTCCGTCGTCGGCGACGCCGCCGCGGTGCCCGATCCGTCGGCGCCCCCGGCCGTCGACGTCCCCGCCGGCGACGTCCCGCCCGTCGTCGTCCCCGCCGGTGGCCCGACCGCGCTCGCCTACACGGGCTCGGAATCGACGCCCGTCATGGGGGCCGCCGCCGCCCTCGTGCTGGCCGGACTCGCCTTCACGGTCGCCGCGGCCGTCCGCCGTCGTCGTCCACGAGCCGAGGAGGCGCGGGTCGGCTCGGTCGCCGACCGCACCACCGACTGACCGCGTCATCGATCCACCGCGACGGCGGGCGCCCTCGGGCGCCCGCCGTCGCTCCGTTCATCCCCCGCCGTTCGGCGACGATCCCTCCCCATGCACCCCTCGTCACCCACGCCTGTGGATAACAGCGCCATGGTCATGGATCACGCAGGCATGAGGTATGAAAGCATGTAGCATTCCCTTCGAGTCGTCGTCAGGAGGGTCCATGTCGCAGCAGAGCCGAGCACCGGGTGCGCCGCGCCCCCCGGGCGCCCGCGGGGCGAAGCCCGCATCGGCCGGAAAGCGCCTCGACATCCAGGGTCTGCGCGCCGTGGCCGTCGTGGCCGTGGTCGTCGAGCACGTCTCGGGGTGGCCCCGCGGCGGCTTCGTCGGGGTCGACGTCTTCTTCGTCATCTCGGGGTTCCTCATCACCGGGCTGCTCCTGCGCGAGCACGAGCGCACCGGTCGCATCTCGATGCGCCGCTTCTACCTCCGTCGCGTCAAGCGTCTGATGCCCTCGGCGGCGGTCGTGTTCGTCGTCACGCTCGGCGCCGTGGCCGCCCTGCTGTCGACCACGAGGCTCGTCTCGTCCGCCGTCGACGCGGGCTGGTCGGCCGTCTTCCTCGCCAACTGGCACGAGGCCGCGCGAGGCGTCGACTACTTCGCCGCCGACGGCCCGGTGTCGCCGTTCCGGCACTTCTGGTCGTTGTCGGTCGAGGAGCAGTTCTACCTCGTCTGGCCGATGCTGGTGCTGGCGGCCGCCGTGCTCGCCGGCCGACGTCTGCGCGGCGCGCTCGGCGTCGTCCTCGCCGCGGTCTGCGCCGGCTCCTTCCTCTGGGCCGTCGTCCAGTCCGCCGACGCCCCCGTCGTCGCGTACTACTCGACGTTCACCCGCACCTGGGAGCTCGGGGCCGGCGCCCTGCTGGCCGTCACCGTCGGGCTCTGGCGATCCGTGCCTCCTGCGCTCGGGACCGCGCTCGGCTGGATCGGCACGGCGGTCATCGTCGCATCGGTGCTGATGATCGACCAGAGCTGGGGCTTCCCCGGGCCGTGGGCGGCGGTGCCCGTCGTGGCGACCGTCGCCGTCATCGCCGGCGGCTCCGTGCCGGGCGCGCGTCGACCGTGGCCGCTCACGAACCCGGTCGCCGCCTACCTCGGCGACATCAGCTACTCGCTCTACCTCTGGCACTGGCCCGCCCTGGTCGTCATCCGCGCCGTCGCGCCCGAGGCGACCGCGGCCGTCTACGTCGCGGCCCTCTCGACGGCGATCGTGGGGCATCACCTCATCGAGAAGCCCGCGATGGCGGCGTCCTGGGATCTCCGAGCCCGGCTGCGGCGACGCGATCGGCCGCGGACTCCGGGGCGCCACCGCGAACAGCGGATCGCCGCCGTCGGGGCGCTCGCCGTCGTCACGATGGCCGTGATCGCTCTGGCCGCCGACAACGTCAAGCCGATCGCGGCGCCCCCCGTGATCACCGCCGGGACGGGCGGGTCGGTCGGCGGGTCCACCGGCGACGGCTCCGGAGGCGCGGGTGGCGACGATGGCGCAGGCGACGGCGCCGCCGGGGGCGACGACGGGGCCGGTGGCGCGACCGGCGGCGAGCTCGGCCCGCTGCGCACGGCCCTCCGCGAGCAGACGATCGCCGCCCTGGGGGCCACCACCTGGCCCGACCTCGATCCGCCGATCGACGGCGTCATCCCCGGGGGCGCGAACCTGCCCTGCGGCGACGTCGTCACCGTGGCCCCGGCCGAGCGGTGCACCTTCGGGGCGGCCGACGCCGCGACCACGATGGTGCTCGTCGGCGACTCGACGGCCGCCCACCAGCTCGACTCGTTCGTGGCACTGACCGAACGGTCCGACGGCGAGCTGCGGGTCGTCAGCCGCGCGGGCTTCGCCTGCTCGTTCGTGGACCTCGCCTGGGACACGGAGGACACCGAGGCCTGTGCCGATCACCGGGCCGAGACGCTCCGACTGATCGAGAGCCTCGAGCCCGACCTCGTCGTGGTGCAGAACACCTACGAGCCCATGCCGCTCGCCGGCGAGGGCCGCGATGCGACCGTCGCCGAGTTCGCCGACGGCCTCGGGCGCTACCTCGACCGCATCGATCCTCACGTCGGCCGCGTCGTCCACCTCTCGCCGCCACCGCCTGGGGCCAGCATGCGCGAGTGCTACCGGCCCGGAGGCTCGCCGGTCGACTGCCTCACCCGCGTCGGAGGGCCCTGGCGTGAGCGGGCGGCGGCGATCGGCGCGCTCGCCGCCGACCGTGGGCAGCCCTGGGTCGACGCTCGGGAGTTCACCTGCGTCGACGACGTCTGCCCGGCGTTCATCGGCGACGACGTGGTCAAGATCGACTACGTGCACTACTCGGGGGCGTTCGCGGTCGCGATGGCGCCGGCCCTCGGCGAACGGCTGGCCGTCGACGGCGTCCTGTCGGGTGATCCCGACTCGGACGGCGCGGCCGACGGTGATTCCCAGTGAACGTTGACCTTCACGGGACCGAGCCCATGGGCGTGCCGATCGGGCTGTGGAGAACCCGGTCCGCGCCTCCGGCAGACCGACCGGTCCGAGTTGGTTGATCCGGGGCTCGTGGCTACGGTGGGCCGTCGTCCCGCTCAGGGGCTCGTGGCCAGCACCCGCCGTCGTGCGGGGGCCACGACGGCACCGCACGTCACCCCGTTGCCCGGGCTGCGGTCGCCGCCATCCGACCGATCTGGTGAGAGGCGGGCAACGGTACGAGCGCTGTCGCGCCGTGCTCGGGTGACCTCGACGGAGCGCAACACATGTCACGAACCACACGTACCCGCAATCTGCTCGGATCCGCCGCCGTCGTCGCCCTCGCGGGCGCCGGCATCGGGCTCGCCGCAGCACCCGCCAGCGCGGCCGACGTCTCCACCTGGGACGCCCTCGCCAACTGCGAGAGCGGCGGCAACTGGGCCATCGACACGGGCAACGGCTACTCGGGCGGGCTCCAGTTCAGCCCGAGCACCTGGGCCGCCAACGGCGGCACCGGCAGCGCGGCGAACGCCAGCAAGGGCGAGCAGATCGCCGTCGCCGAGCGCGTCCTCGCCTCGCAGGGCTGGGGCGCCTGGCCGTCGTGCTCGGCGCAGCTCGGGCTGAGCGGCACGACCGGCGCCGCACCGGCGCCGGCACCGGCCCCGGCACCGGCGCCCGCCGCCGCTCCCGAGGCGGCGCCCGCGCCCGCCACCCAGTCGAGCACCGGGTCGACGAGCGAGGCCCCTGTCGCGGCGACCCCGGCCGCCCCGGTCGCGCCCGCCGTGCCCGAGATCGCCGCCGTCGAGAGCAGCGGCGAGACCTACACCGTCGAGGCCGGAGACAGCCTCGACCTCATCTCGGCCGACCTCGACATCGAGGGCGGTTGGACCCGTCTCGCCGGCGCCAACCTCGACACCGTGACCGACCCCGACGTGATCACCGTCGGCCAGGTGCTCGAGCTGCCGGTCGCTCCGTAGGTCCGGGCGACGACGACGGGGAGGCGCGGGGCGACCCGCGCCTCCCCGTCGTCGTGCCTAGGATGGTCCGGACCGCTCCCCGTGGAAGGACCCCGTGACGAAGGCCCCCACCGTCTACGACGTGGCCGCGCACGCCGGCGTCTCCATCGCGACCGTGTCGCGGGTGCTCCGCCGACCCGACGACGTCCGACCCGAGACGCGCACCCGGGTGCTCGGCTCGGTGCGCGCGCTCGGCTACGTGCCGAGCGGCGCGGCCCGGGGGCTGGCCGGCCGGCGTCACGGCGTGCTCGGCCTGTTCCTCCCGGGGCACGACGCGATCGACGAGCCCGAACCCGACTGGGCCTCGCTCACCGACTCGAGCCGCATCCCCCTGATCGACGACCGCCTCGGCGACGATCGCCTCGGTGCCGGCGAGGAGGCGCGGATCGACTCGCCCTCGGCCCTCACGACCGCGCGGCACTGGTCCAACCCCGCCAACCTCTACTTCGACGAGGTGCTGCGCGGCGCAGAGGTGGAGTCGTGGCGCCGCGGCTTCGCCCTCATGGTCGCCGCCGGACGCGGCTCGAGCCGCGAGGTCATCCTCAACGACATCGCCGGCCGGGTCGACGGCCTCGCCGTGCTGGCCCAGACCGTGCCGGCCGACCTGCTCGCGCACGTCTCGCGTCGGATCCCCGTGGTGGTGCTCGCCGACTCACGGCCCGGCGACGAGCTGGATCACGTGAGCGTCGACAACACCGCGGGCATGCGCGCTCTCACCTCGTTCGTCCTCGAGGAGCACGGCGCCACCGACCTCGTGTACGTCGCCGGCCCGTCGGACTCGCCCGACGAGGCCGACCGGCACCGGGGCTTCGACGAGGCCGTGGCGACCGGCGCCGCCGACGGGTCCGGCGCCGCCGTGCGCGTGCGCGTCGAGCGGGGCGAGTTCAGCCGGGTCGGAGGCCGCCGCGCCGCCGAGGCTCTGCTCGTCTCGGGCGAACGACTACCCGACGCCGTGGTCTGCGCCAACGACCAGTCGGCGCTCGGCGTGCTCGACGTCTTCGCCCGGGCCGGGGTCGACGTGCCCGACCGGGTGCTCGTGACCGGCTTCGACGGGATCGAGGCCGGCCGGTTCTCCGCCCCGCGCCTCACGACGGTGCGGCAGCCGATGGGCGAGCTCGGCCGGGTCGCCGTCCGCTCCGTGGTGAGCCGCCTGACCGACCCCGGGCTGCCTCCGCAGCGGGTGACCCTGCCCGTCGAGGTCCTGCTGCGCGAGAGCTGCCCTGCGCGCTGACCCGCGCCTCCTCGCTCCCTCGCCCCGCGCCTCCTCGTCTCCCCGCCCCGCTCCTCCTCGCGCCCCCTCCTCATCCCGATCGAGTGGTCAGAAGATGCTCTTCGTCGGCTGACGACGAGCATCTTCGGACCACTCGATCCCGCACCGGCGCGGGTCGCGGGTCGAGTCAGCCGCGCTGGCCGGTGTCGATGCCGGTGACGCTGCCGTCGTCCGGCCCGAACACGAAGTAGTGCACCCGGTCCGCCTCGACCCCGTGCTCGATCAGGGCGGCGCGGGCGATGGCCATGAACGGCACCGGCCCGCAGAGGAACACCCGGTGCTGCGGGGTGAGGGCCACCGTGCCGAGGTCGATCGGGTCGAGATAGACGCCGGGGCCGTCGATCGACGCCTCGGCCAGGGCGCTGAGCGCCGACAGCGAGCCCTGGGTGTAGCTGACCCGCAGGGTGGCGTCCGGCATCGACGCGACGAGGGCCTCGAGCTCGGCGCGGTGCGCGTGCCGCTCCGGCGTCCGCTCGAAGTGCAGCGCCGTGACCTGCCGTGACGGGTCGGTGCGGGCGAGGTGGTCGAGCATGCCGAGCACCGGCGTGCAGCCGATCCCGGCCGAGACGAACAGCAGCGGGGCGTCGTCGAGCTGGTCGATGGTGAGCGACCCGATCGGCGGCGACACGTGCACGACGCTGCCGACCCGCACCTCGCGGAGCAGGTGGTTCGACACCTCGCCGTCGGGCGCGAACCCGCCCCCGTCGAGCACGCGAGCGCTGATCCGCCACTGCTCGTCGTGGCCGCCGCGGAGGCTGTACTGCCGGATCTGGCGGGCGCCGTCGGCGAGCTCGACCTGAACCGACGCGAACTGCCCGGCCCGGTATCCCGGCAGCGCCTCGCTGTCGGCCGAGACGAGGGTGAGGGCGACGACGTCCTCCGCCTCGATGCGGTGCTCGGTGACGATCGCCTCGCGCCACTCCTCGTCGGGTTCCAGATCGGCCCGGGTGTACAGGTCGGCGACGCTCGCCGCGACCTCGTCGGTCACCTGGCGGTACAGCGCCGTCCAGGCGTCGTCCGCCTCCGCGTCGAAGCGGTCCGCCAGGGAGGCGCGGGTCGCCTCCCGCAGATGACCCACGAACACGTCGTAGTCGCCTCGACGGATGCCCAGCGCCGCGTGGCGCTGGGCCAGGCGCGAGGTGATCTCGGCCGCGGTCGACCCGGCCAGCGTGGGAGCGCCGGCCTGGTGGGGGGAGGGGTGCAGGGTCGCGGCGGCGCGGGCGCTCGTGCTCGTGCCGCTGCCGGGGGCGGCGTCGATCACGGCCTCGGCGAGGGCGACCACGGTGCGGGCCAGTTCGCGGGCCTGGCGGCCCTGCGCGTGCTCGCCCCGATTGAACCGGTCGCGCAGCAGATCGGGCCGCGCCGCGAAGAGGCGGTCGTAGAAGTCGGCGGCGATGTCGTCGGCGTGCGCGGCGACGTCGGGCAGCGTCCGCGCCAGGGCGACGGTCTGCGACGCGGTGACCATGGGAGTCCTCCTCGGCGACCGGGTCGGGGCCCGGCCCGCTCACGATTGTGGCGGCTCGGGGTGTGCGGCGCCTGCGGATGTCTCGACTTCGAATCACCCGGGCCCCGGCGCGGGCCCGGCTCCGCCCCGGCCCGGGCCCCGGGTCCGCCCCGGCCCCGGACCCGGCTCTCTCGGTGCGGGGCGGGTCCGCTGCACGGGCGGCGGGTCCGCTGCACAGGTGGCGGGTCAGCGCCGACCCGCCCGCGGTGCACGGAACCCGCCGCCCGGCACGGGAGCAGACGCGCCGCACGCTTGCCGTCACGCCATGTATGCGCTTACACTCGTCAGACTCACCTCGACGACGAATGAGAGAACCGTGGCGATGAAGCACACGTCAAGACCCCGCGCGCTGTGGCGCGCCGCGGCGGCCGCCACGGCGGCGGCCCTGCTGCTGGCAGGCTGCAGCATCCAGATCCGCAGCCAACCCGATCCCTCGATCGGCGCGGACACCATGCTGATCAACGCCGACAAGGGCAACCCGCAGTTCGAGCGGAACTTCAACCCGTTCCTCACGAACAAGCGCACCGCCTCGACGTGGATCTACGAGCCGCTGCTCGAGATCAACCCGCTCGACGGCGAGATCACGCCCTGGCTGGCGAGCCGGACCGACCTGCCCGACGCGCGCACGATCGACATGACGATCCGCGACGGCGTCGAGTGGTCCGACGGCACCCCGATGACCCCGGCCGACGTCGTCTACACGTTCGACCTGATCAAGGCGAACCCCACGCTCGACCTCAAGGGCGCCTGGCAGCACATCGACACCATCGAGCAGCAGGGCGACCACGTGGTCTTCCACCTGCAGACCGACGACGTGCCGGCGATGGAGATCATCGGCCAGACCACGATCGTGCCCGAGCATCTCTGGAGCACCGTCGACGACCCGACCACGTTCCGCAACCCCGACCCGGTCGGCACCGGCCCCTTCACGCTCGGCAACTACTCGCCGCAGCAGTACTCGATGGACAGGAACCCGTCGTACTGGCAGGCCGAGAAGATCGAGATCGAGCACCTGATCCTCCCCGCGACGAACAACCAGCTCGACACCGTCACGCGCGGCTACGACTGGTCGTACTCGTTCATCAGCGACGTCGAGGGCACCTGGGGCGCCGCCAGCCCCGACAACCGGTTCTGGTTCCCGCCGGGCGGCGTGATCGGGCTCGTGCCGAACCTCACCAAGGCGCCGTTCGACGACGTGAACGTGCGACGGGGCATCGCGCTGGCGCTCGACCGCGGCCCCATCGCCGAGTCGGCGACCGAGGGCTACCTCGAGCCGGCCGGTCAGACCGGTCTCATCCTGCCGAACCAGGAGGACGACCTCGATCCGTCGATCCCGAACGACGGCATCCTCGAGCAGGACGTCGACGGGGCCCTGGCCGCGTTCGCCGAGGCCGGCTACACGCAGCAGGGCGACCGGATGGTCGGCCCCGACGGGCAGCAGCTGAGGATCACCATCCTGACGGCCAACGGCTACACCGACTGGCTGCGCGCGGTGCAGGAGGTGCGGGGCCAGCTGGGCGCGATCGGCATCGACGTGCAGATCCAGGCTCCCCAGCCGGCCGGCTACCAGTCGGCCATCGCCAACGGCGAGTTCGACATGGCGATGGGCGGCATGGGCAACGGCAACGTCTACCAGGCCTTCAACAACCTGCTCAACAGCGAGTTCGCGACCCCGGTCGGCGAGACCACCGCCGCCAACTTCGAGCGTTTCAGCGACCCCGAGGTCGATCAGCTGCTCGACGACTGGAAGGCCACGACCGATCCCGAGCAGCAGAAGCGGTTCGGCTACGAGCTGCAGAACGTCGTCTACGACCAGCTCCCGGTCATCGGCCTGTACTACGGCGGTCTCTGGGGTCTGTTCAACGACTCGAAGTTCACCGGCTGGCCATCCGCCGAGAACCCCTACATGGCCCCGCAGAACTACGACCAGGCGCCGCTGCTGATCTTCACCAAGCTCAAGCGCGTCTCGAACGAAGGGGACGACAAGTGAAGTACGCAGCCCAGAAACTCGGCCTGTTCGTGCTCACGTTGTGGGCCGCCGTCACGCTGAACTTCATCCTGCCGCGGCTGATGCCCGGCAGTCCGACGGACGCCGCGATCGCGAAGCTCTCGCAGAACGGACCCGTCAGCGATGCGACCCGCGCCGCGATCGAGGCGCAGCTCGGCGTGCCGAGCGGCAACGTGCTGCAGCAGTACGTCAGCTACCTCGGTCAGGTGGTGCGTCTCGACTTCGGCACCAGCTACACGTTCTTCCCCGAGACGGTCGGCCACCTGGTCGGTCAGGCGCTGCCGTTCACGCTGATCCTCGTCGGGGTCTGCACGATCATCGCGTTCGTGCTCGGCACCCTGATCGGCGTCGCGGCGGCCTGGAAGCGCGGCACCTGGCTCGACTCGCTGCCCACCCTGTCGGGCAGCTTCATGAGCACGTTCCCGTACTTCTGGACGGCCCTGCTGCTGCTGTTCTTCCTCGGCTACGTGCTGCACTGGTTCCCGACCACGGGGGCCTACGGCGCGACGACCACGCCCGGGTTCACGCCTGCGTTCATCGGCGACGCGCTGCAGCACGCGGTGCTGCCGGCCATCACCATCCTCCTGACGAGTCTCGGCGGCTGGATCCTCGGCATGCGCAACGCGATGATCTCGACGCTGGGCGACGACTACGTCACCTTCGCCGAGGCCAACGGTCTGAAGGGCCGCACGGTCGCCGTGCGCTACGCCGCCCGCAACGCGATCCTGCCCAACCTGACCGGCTTCGGCCTCGCCCTCGGCGGCGTGGTCGGCGGCTCGATCCTCGTGGAGCAGGTGTTCGGCTACCCCGGCATCGGCTACCTGCTGTTCAACGCCGTCATCGGCCAGGACTACCCGCTGATGCAGGCCCTCTTCCTGATGATCACGGTCAGCGTGCTCGTCGCCAACTTCCTCGTCGACATCTTGTACGGCGTGCTCGACCCAAGGACCCGCCGATGACCTCCACCGTGTCCGTCCACCTGCCCGAGGGCGCGCCCCCCACCGGCCCCGCCGAGCAGAAGGCGCCCAGTCGCTGGCTCACCATCGCCCGCATGGGCGCGACCATCTGGTCGAACCCCAAGGCGAAGATCGGCGTCGTCATCTTCGGAGTCTTCGTGCTCGTGGCGATCCTCGCTCCGCTGATCGCGCCCTACGGCGGCAGCGAGAACGGCTTCGAACGCAACGCCGATGCGAGCTGGGCCCACTGGATGGGCACGACCGCGGCAGGCGAGGACGTCCTGAGCCAGCTGATCTACGGCGCCCGCATCAGCGTGTTCGTCGGCGTCGTCGCCGGCGTCCTGTCGACGCTGGTCGCCGTCGCGATCGGACTGAGCTGGGGCTACATGAAGGGCTTCGGCGGCGACGTCGTCGGGTTCATCGTGAACCTGTTCCTCGTCATCCCGGGGCTGCCCCTGATGATCGTCATCGCGGCCTACCTGCAGAACGGCGGCATCGCGGTCATCCTCGCGGTGATCGTCATCACGGGCTGGGCCTGGGGCGCGCGCGTGCTGCGCAGTCAGACGCAGTCGCTGCGCTCGCGCGACTTCGTCACCGCGGCCCGGTTCTCGGGCGAGAGCGCCGGTCGCATCGTGTTCCGCGAGATCCTGCCCAACATGACGTCGCTGATCACCGGCTCGTTCTTCGGCGCCGCCACCAGCGCGATCCTCGCCGAGGCCGGCCTCGAGTTCCTGGGGCTGGGCGACTCGTCGATCGTCAGCTGGGGCACGATCCTCTACTGGGCGCAGAACTCGAACGCCCTGCTCACCGGCCAGTGGATCCTGCTCTTCGCCCCCGGCCTCTGCATCGCCCTGCTGGCGATGAGCCTGACCCTGATCAACTTCGGCGTCGACGCCGTCGGCAACCCCCGCCTCCGCGAAGGCGGAGCCAAGCGAACCAAGAAGGAGGCGCGCGCATGACCGCCACGGACCTCACCACCGCAGACCGCGCCTCCTCGTCCTCCGACGACGTCCTGTTGGACGTCCGCGACCTCAGCGTCGTCTACGAGAGCGCCGGCGCCGAACCCGTGCAGGCGGTCGACCACGTGTCGTTCCAGCTGAAGCGGGGCGAGTTCGTCGGCCTGGTCGGCGAGTCCGGCTCGGGCAAGTCGACGCTCGGTTACGCGCTGACCCGGCTGCAGAAGCCGCCGGCCCGCACCAACGGCGGCAGCATCCGGTTCGACGGCGCCGACGTGCGCGACCTCGACACCGAGGCCCTGCGTCAGCAGCGCCGGGGCGGCTTCGCGATGGTGCTGCAGTCGGGCATGAACGCGCTCAACCCGGTGCGCACCATCCGCAACCACTTCGTCGACGTGTTCAAGGCCCACGGCCATGTGCCGCGCGACCGCTGGCACAGCCGCGCGGCCGAGCTGGTGTCCAAGGTCGAGCTCGACCCCGGTGTGCTCGCGCGGTTCCCCGGTGAGCTGTCCGGCGGGATGCGCCAGCGCGTCTCGATCGCGCTGGCCCTCTCGCTCGAGCCGCAGCTGATGGTGTTCGACGAGCCCACCACCGCGCTCGACGTGCTCGTGCAGCACGCCGTGATGGACACCATCATCTCGCTGCAGAGGAGCGAGGGGTTCACGGCCGTGCTGATCAGCCACGACCTCGGCATCGTGCTCGAGTCGGCCCAGCGGGTGCTCGTGATGCACGAGGGCCGCATCGTCGAGGACGGCCCCTCGGCCGGCGTGCTCGCCGACCCGCAGGACGATTACACGCGCATGCTGCTCTCGCACTACGCCGATCCCCGTGCCGAGGTCGTCTCGCTGCCCGGGTTCGAGGACCGCTCGGTCCGTCGGGCGCGCGGCGACCGACGGGTCGACACGACCACCTCGGTGCCGACGGTCGCGACCCGGGGGCAGCGCGTCGCCCAGCACGCGATCACGGTCAGCGGCGTGTCCAAGACCTACGCGCCTCCTCGGCGGGGGGACGACCCCGTCCGGGCCGTCCGCGACGTGTCGTTCACGCTGGAGCCCGGCCAGTCGCTGGCCCTGGTCGGGCAGAGCGGCTCGGGCAAGAGCACCATCGCGAAGCTCGTCACGGGCGTCGAGAAGCCCACCGGAGGCAGCGTCACGTTCGGCGACACCGACGTGACGACGCTGCGGGGCCGCGCCCTGCGGAGCTTCCGCAGCGACGTGCAGATGGTCTTCCAGGACCCGTACGCGGCGCTCAACCCGCTGCACACCGTCGAGTACACGCTGACCCGCCCGGTCGTGAACTACACGGGACTGACCGGTCAGGAGGCGCGGCGTCGGGTGCTCGAGCTGCTCGAGACGGTCGGTCTGACGCCGGTCGAGCAGTTCGCGGCGAAGCTGCCGCACCAGCTCTCGGGCGGGCAGCGTCAGCGCGTCGTGATCGCCCGCGCCCTCGCGAGCGACCCGCAGGTGATCATCGCCGACGAGCCGGTCTCGATGCTCGACGTCTCGCTGCGGGCCGGCGTGCTGGCCCTCCTCGAGGACCTCCGCGAGCAGTGGGGCGTCTCGATGCTCTACATCACCCACGACCTGCTGAGCGCCCGCCTGATCACCGACGACATCATGGTGCTCCACCAGGGCGCCGTGGTCGAGCGCGGTCACACGGCCGAGGTGCTGCAGCGGCCCACCGATCCGTACACGGTGAGGCTGCTCGACGCGGTGCCGAACCCCCGGCGCCGCGCGCAGGAGGCGGCGACCGAGGTGCACCCGCGCCCCGGGGGTGGTGCGCTCTGAGCACCCTGCGCGACCTCGCCCCGCATCCGGTCTTCGGCGAGCTCCCGGTCGCCCCCGGGGTCGACACGGTCGCGATCGACCTGCCCGTCGGCCGGTTGAGCGCCTACCGCGTCGTCCCCGGCGGGGAGTCCCGCGGCACCGTCCTCGTGGTCCCGGGCTACACCGGCTCGAAGGAGGACTTCCGCGTCACGATGCCGCTGCTGCGCGACGCCGGATTCGAGGTGGTCGCGGTGACGCGGCGGGGTCAGGCGGACTCGGTCGCGCCTCCGTCGCTCGCCGACCACAGCCTCGCCGAGGAGGCGCGCGACATCGCCCGCATCGCCCCGCTCCTCGCGGACGGTCGCCCCGTGCACCTGCTCGGCCACAGTCTCGGCGGGGTGATCGGCCGCGCCGCGGTGCTGCTCGACCCCGGCCTGTTCGCCTCGTACACCATGCTCTGCTCGGGTCCGCACGGCTGGCCCGACCGCAAGCACCTCGAGCGGCACCTCGTCGCCGAGAAGGGGACGTCGGCGTTGTTCGACGCGACGAACCCGGCGACCCTCGGCCTGGCCGACGCCGAGCTCGATCCCGAGCCGGCGTTCCTGCGGATGCGCATGGCGCGCACGAGCGCCCACAGCGTCGTCGCCGGCGGCGAGATCCTCGAGCTCGCCGACGACACCACGGAGGCGCTCGCCGCGACGGGCGTGCCCGTCCTGGTCGCGCACGGCGAGTGGGACGCGGCCTGGCCGATCCCCTGGCAGCGCGACATGGCCGACCGGCTCGGCGCCCGCTACGAGGTGATCGCCGGGGCGTGGCACTCGCCCCAGATCGAGCAGCCGGCGGCCACCGCGGCCCTGCTCGCCGACTTCTGGGGGTCCGTGGCGGACCCGACCCGCGCCTCCTGACCTCCTTCTCATCACCACCGAAAGGAGCACTCCGTGCTCACCTTCCCCGACGGCTTCCTGTGGGGTGCCGCGACCGCGGCGCACCAGATCGAGGGCAACAACGTCAACAGCAACTGGTGGGTGCACGAGCATACGCCGCGCACGACCATCGTCGAGCCGAGCGGTGACGCCGCCGACAGCTACCACCGGTTCCGCGACGACATCCGCCTGCTCGCCGAGCTGGGGCTGAACAGCTACCGGTTCAGCATCGAGTGGGCCCGCATCGAGCCCGAGCGCGGCGTCGTCAGCAAGGCCCAGGTCGCCCACTACCGCCGCATGGTCGAGACCTGCCACGAGTTCGGCATCGAGCCGATCGTCACTCTGATGCACTTCACGGTGCCGCGCTGGTTCGAGCGCGACGGCTTCTGGCGGGCGCCCGACGCCGCCGACCTGTTCGCGCGCTACACCGAGCTCGCGCTGCCGGTCGTCGCCGAGGGCGTCGAGTACGTCTGCACCATCAACGAGCCGAACATCGCCGCGATGCTCGCCGGCGGCGAGGACGCCTCGAACCTGGTGGCCTACGGGCTGCCGAACCCCGACCTCGAGGTGGCCGACGCCCTGCTCGCCTCGCACAGGCGCAGCCGCGAGGTGCTCTCGCAGGTCGCCGGGCTCAAGTCGGGCTGGACCGTCGCGACGCAGGCCTTCAAGGCCGTCGACGAGCCCGGGGCCGCCGAGAAGACGCGCGAGTACGGCTACGTCCGCGACGACTGGTACAGCGAGATGGCCGCGGGCGACGACTTCGTCGGGGTGCAGGCCTACACGCAGACCTTCGTCGGGCCCGAGGGGCCCCGGCCGGTCGCCGAGGGGCTCGAGACGACGCTGACCGGGTGGGAGTTCCACCCGCCGGCCGCGGCCGAGGGCATCCGCAGCGCGTGGGAGCTGTCCGGCCACGTGCCCGTCATGGTCACCGAGAACGGCATCGCGACGGCCGACGACACCCGGCGCATCGCCTATACGCAGGGTGCGCTGGAGCACATCCACGACACCATCGACGAGGGCATCGAGGTGCTGGGGTACCAGCACTGGAGTGCGCTCGACAACTACGAGTGGGCCAGCGGATTCCGCCCGACGTTCGGGCTGATCGGCTGGGATCGCGACACGTTCGAGCGCACGCCCAAGCCGAGCGCCCGCTGGTACGGCGGGGTGGCCCGCGCGAACGGCCTCGAGCGCAGCTCGGCCGTCTGAGACCACGGCGTCGTCGCGTGCCGCGGCGGCGCCGTGCTCCCCGGAGCGCAGGAGGCGCGGGTCGGCCGACCCCCGCCTCCTGCGTTCCGGCTAGAAGCCCGTGATGCTGTGCAGGGGCCGATCGGGGGCGAGCATCGCGCGCAGCGTCTGGACGGCGCCCTTGCGCCGCTCGCGCACCAGGCCCGCGGCGGCGAGCGTGACCGGGTCGACGCCGCCGAGCCAGAGCGACCCGAGGGTCGCCACGTCGAGCTCGACGTCGGCCCGTCGCACCGCCGCGCGCTTGACCGTCGCGCTGCCGCCCTCGCTCGTCACCCGGAACGTGCCCGCCGCGTGGCCCAGGGCGTCGCCCACCGCGATCGTGACGACGCCGTCGGCGGACCACGGTCGGGCCTGCAGGGCGGCCACGGTGTCGAGCACGCGGAACCACACGTGATCCTCGTCGTGGGTCACGCGCAGGGCCCGGCCGTTCACCAGCGCATGGCTCAGCGGGTCGTGCTGCGGGGCGTCGGCGTACCGCACCGAGGCGATCAGATCGATCGACAGCAGCAGCTGCCACAGGCCGAGGTACGCGACGTCCGTCGCGGCGACCAGATCGAGCACGACGAGGGTGTGCGCCTCGTCCGAGCCCTCGACCCGGTACGAGACGTAGCCGTCGACGGCGCCCGCCGAGTCGCGGTGCACGGCGCCGCGGACGGCCGGATCGGGCGTGCCGTCGGGTCGCTCGCGACCGAGCATGCGGTTCCAGGCGCCCTCGTGCCGGTCGATCGAGCCGGGCGTGCGGGCGTGGAAGCGGGCGAACACCGCGGGAGCGAGGTCGACGAGCGTCGCGCGCGACACGAGCTCGGTCGTGCCCTCCGGTTCGCTGATGAGGCCGGAGGCACGGCGCGGGTCGATCTCGATCGTCCGTTCGCGCACCCCCACCCCGAAGCCGAAGCGGCGGTAGATCGAGCCCTCGCTCGCCGTCAGGGCCGCGACGGCGAGACCGCCGCTCGCGGCGCGCGCGAGGTCGTCGGTCATCATGCGGCGCAGGATCCCCTTGCGTCGGTGGGTCGGCTGGACGGTGACGCCCGAGATCAGGTGCGCGTCGAGCAGCCGGCCGCCGCCGACGTTCACCGTCTTGACGAACGACTCGAAGGTGGCGACCGGGAACCCGTCCGCCTCGAGCGATCCGTCGCGGGGCTCGCGGAGGTGGACGCCGGTCTCGGTGCGCCCGTCGGCGACCAGCCGTCGCGCGGTGCGCCCGACGGCGGCGGCGTCGAGGGCCGTCTCGTGGAACCCGAGGGCCTCGGCCGAGACCCACGCGCCCGTCGCCTCGTCGGCGCGGGGCTCGGCCTCGGTCGAATCCGGTCCGAGTGCGGCCGGGAACGTGCGGATGTCGTAGTCGTCGTCGAAGGCAGTCACGCTCGCAAGCCTAGGGCTGGCCCCCGACGGTGTCGTCGTCCTCCCGACGGAGGCGGGGCGGCCGTGTTGAGATGACCGATCGGCTGAAATATGATGTGAGGAATTATCCAGCGACACGGAGGCCTCATGATCGGCGAGAACGACGCACGAGACCCGTCGGAGGGTCCGGCGCAGAGCAGTCCCGAGAACACGGGTCGTCGCGCGGCGGCCCGCGAGAAGGCCCGCGCCGCGCAGGCCAGGGCGCGCCGACGGGAGCGCACCGCGACCCTCCTGGTCCGCGGCGGGGTGGCCGTCGCCGCGCTCGCCATCGTGACGACCCTCGCGCTCGTCCTCGTCACGTCGGCCTCGGCGCCGATCGGCCCCGGGCCGGCCAACGCGGCATCCGACGGGGTCCGCGTCGGTCCCGGCTTCGTCGTCGAGCGCTCGCCCGCCCGGGAGGCCGACGCCGAGCCCGTGACCTCGGCCACCCCCGACGCGTCCGACGTCGCCGACATCGCGATCTACATCGACTACCACTGCCCGTCGTGCCGGCAGTTCGAGCTCGAGAACGCCGACTACCTGAGCGGCCTGGTCGAGTCCGGCGCCGCCACCGTGCAGATCCATCCGCTCGCCATCACCGACTCGACGTCGCAGGGCACCCGGTACGCGACCCGGGCCGCGGCCGCCGCGGCCTGCGTGGCCGATCTCGAGCCCGACCGGTTCTGGTCGGTCAACCGGGCCCTCTTCGAGGCGCAGCCCGAGGGCGGCTCGCGCGGGCTCGACGACGACGAGCTCACCTCGGTCGTCACCTCGGCGGCCGAGCTCGACGACCCGGCGGCCGTCACCGCGTGCATCGCCGACCAGCGGTTCGCCGGCTGGGTGGCCGCCGCGACGAAGCGCGCGCTCTCCGGCCCGCTGCCCTACGACTCGGTCGAGTCGATCACGGGGACCCCGACGGTGCTCGTCAACGGCTCGCTCTACGACGCGTCGACCCAGAGCTTCCCCGAGTTCGTGGTCTCGAAGCTCGGCTCCGCCTACGCGGCCGAGACCGCAGGAGGCGCGGAGTGAGCGCCCCCACCGGCGACCGCCCCGCCGACGGCCGCCCCTCGGGCGCCGGATCCGACGACGCCGGGACGGAGGCCGCGGGCCCCGACGCGTTCGCGTCGCTCGGCTTCGAACCCGTGACCACGCGGAGCGAGCGGCGTCGTGCCGAGCGGCGCCGGCGGAGGCGCCCCTGGGTGGTGACGACGGTCGTCGCTCTCGTCGTCCTGGTCGGCGTGCCGGTCGTCGCGGCGCTGCTCGGGTTCGGCTACCTCGTGCACCTGGCGTCCACCTTCGACGACCGCGCGACGACGGTGGTCGGCGCCCTCCCCGAGTACGACGGTCGTCCGGGTGTCGACGCCGACGGCGCGCTGAACGTCCTGCTGCTCGGGTCCGACACCCGGGGGCGGGGCGACGCCGGTCGGTCGGACGTCATGATGCTCGTGCACCTGCCCGGCGACCGGTCGAGCATCGAGGTGCTGTCGATCATGCGCGACACCTGGGTCGACGTGCCGGGGCACGGAGAGGCGAAGATCAACGCGGCCTACAGCTGGGGCGGCGTCCCGCTGACCGTGCAGACGGTCGAGCAGCTGCTCGAGGTGAGGGTCGACCATGTGGCCGAGATCGACTTCGAGGGCTTCCGGGGCATGACCGAGGCGCTCGGGGGTGTCGACGTCGTCTCCGAGCGGGCGTTCTCCGCGGGCGGACACGGGTTCCGCGAGGGCCTCAACCACCTCGACGGCGACGCGGCCCTCGCCTTCGTGCGTGAGCGGTACTCGTTCGCCGACGCCGATCACCAGCGGGTCCGCAATCAGCAGGCGTTCGTCGAGGCCCTGGCGCACGGTGTCGTCAGCCGCGGCACGCTGACCGACCCGTCCCGAGTCTCGACGTTCGTGGGCGTCATGGCCGAGCACCTGGCGGTCGACGACTCGCTCACCCCTCCCCGGCTCGCCGAGATCGGCTGGAGCGCCCGCGGCCTGACTCCCGGCGGTCTCCATGCCGTCACGCTCCCGACCCGTGGAGGCGCGATCTCCGCCGACGGGCAGTCCTCTCTGACGATCGACGAGGTCGGCCTCGAGCAGATCACCTCGGCGCTGCGGGCAGGCGAGCCGCTTCCCGATCCGGCGTCCTGACGGGGCCCGGCGCCCGACCCGGTCCGCGGCCGTCAGCCACGCGACGAGACCCCGGGCGAGCACGTCGCTCGCCCGGGGTCTCGTCGCGTCAGCCGGTCGAGTGGCGGGTCCGGCGCGACCTCCGGATCACTCGGCGGGGGTGATCGTCGGCCCGCTGTACGACCCGCCGATCTGGCGGCCGTTCCTGGTCTGGGTCAGTGTGGCGGTGTAGGTCGCGTTGCCGAGCCAGCGCATGACGGTCCAGTCGCCGTCCTCGTCGGCGTCGCCGATCACGGGGGCGAGGCCGTAGCCGAGGTGCAGCTCCGATCGCCGTCGGCGGCGCCCCGACTGGCGCGGGACGTCGGGCTTCGTCTGTCGTGTCCATGGGACGACGAAGCCCCGGAGAGGCGAGATGCGCTCTCCGGGGCTCGTGAGACCCTCAGTCGGCCTCGGTCGTCGTCCGACGGGTCAGGGCGTCAGGACGCCGGGGTGATGGTCGGTCCGGTGTGGGCGCCGCTGAGCTGCTTGCCGTTCTTCGACTGGATGACGGTCGCCGTGTAGGGGGCGTTTCCGAGCCAGCGGGAGACGCTCCAGTCGCCCTCGGCGTCGGCCGTGCCGATGACGGGGGCGAGGCCGTAGCCGAGGTGCAGGGCGATGTCGGCGCCGGGGGTGGCCGTGCCGGTGAAGGTGACGTCGCTGCCGGCCAGGAAGGTGCTGCCGTCGGCGGGCGTCGTCACGACGATCGGGGCCTCGTCGTCGGAGTCGGCGTCACCGATGGTGAAGCCCCGGGTGGTCGTCGGCGTCCCTGCGGAGACCCAGAAGGGCGCCTCCGTCACGGTCGTCGTGTGCTCGCCGTGGGCCAGCGGCTTCTCGGCCTCGCAGCTCCAGGTGCCGTCTGCCAGCACGTCGGCGCCGCAGACGAGGACCGGCGCCTTGTCGGCGGCCGTGGTGTCCTCGACGCGGACCTTCGCGCCGGGGATGCCCTCGCCCGTGAAGGTCGGAGACGTGGCGGGGACCGTGGCGCCGTCGGCCGGCGAGGTGACCTCGAGCGGGAACGTCTCCGGAGCCGAGTTCTTCTCCGTCTCGGCGACCACGAGCTCGGTCGCGGTCGACAGCTCGAGGTTGCGCGTCGAGAAGAGCTCGATCTCGTCGCCGACGTACTCCTCATCGAGGCGCAGGATGAACGCGCCGTTGTAGGTGAGCTCGGTCGATCCGATGAGCTTGCCGTCCTTCTTCGCGATGACGCCGGGCGTGAAGAACTCGAACGGCGCGTAGCCGGTCGTCCCCTCGAGGTAGACGTGGCCGCCCTCGTCGGCGACGTGGTGGATGACCGGCGCCGTCAGCGGAGCGGGGGTGATCGTGTCGGCGATGGGGGTCAGGGGGATGTCGAGAGCCTTGCCGACGGACTGGTCGACGAGGCCGGCGACGGTGGCGGTCTGGCCGGCGAGGCTCTTCTCCACCCAGAACGAGAATCGCCCGTTGATGCCCTGCTGCTCGTCGCGGTGCTCGCCGACCTCGAGCGAGGCCCGGCTGGCTCCGGGGATGACGACTCGGACGATCAGGTGGTCGCCCGAGTCTGTGATCGACGACAGGTGCGGGAGAGCGGGGGCCGCGGGCTTCCAGTCGCCGTGGACGATCGAGAACGACGAGCCCTCGGTCTGCTCGGTCACCGACGACCAGGTCGGCTTCTCGGTGACGGTGGCCGAGTACTCGCCGTCGGGGAGGCGGGGCGAGTCGCAGGTCCATTTGCCGTTGGCGAGCACGTTCGTCTCGCAGAGCGTCGCGAACCGCTGGTCGGTCTCGGCGTCGTTCGTCACGACGATCTGCGAGTTGGGGATCGCCACGCCCGAGAAGGTGACGGCGGGCTCGGCGAGCTCGGCTCCGGCCCAGGGCGAGAGGATGGCCAGCGGGTGCGTGTCGGACGCCGTGTTGGGCCGGGTCTCGAGGAGGTCGATGGTGTCGACGGCGCTGGACTTGTTGCCGAGGTGAGCCTGGACGCCGATCTGCCGACCGGCGAATTCGGCGGGGATGGTGAGGGTGAAGGTCCCGTTCACGTCGGGCACGCTGCGGATGGGCATGCCCCCGGTGGATGCGGTCACCTCGAGCTGGTCGAACTGCAGAGGGTCGTACGTGACCGTGCCCTCGATGACGAACACCCCCTGGGAGTCCTTCGAGACGCCCAGGACGCGCGGCATGACGGGGATGATGCCGGGGGCGGCGTCCTCGTCGAGGGTCAGCGCCACATCGATGGACTCGCCCTCGATGCCGCCGGCGAAGGAGGTCAGGGTGGCGGTCTTGCCCAGGTGCGTCTTGTCGATGAGGAACGTGTACCGGCCGTCGGTCACAGGCTCGACGCTCCCGCCGCCGTCGAACTGCATGCGGACCTGCTCGGCCCACGGGGCGACTCCGAGCAGAGCGATCCGGTCGGCGCCGTGCTTCTCGATCCGGCTGACGATCGGTGCTGCAGGCCCGGCCGACCTTCCGGCATCGGCGGTCGGCGAGGGGGACGGTGCGGGGCTCGCGGCGGCGACCCCCGGGGTGATGGCGCCCAGGGCGAGCGCCGCGAGGCTGGCGGAGGCCAGCCCAGTCGTGAGTTTCTTCATGTCTTCTCTCGGATGAGACGGAAAGGGAGGACCGATCGGGGCGGCCAACCGAAATCTTACATTCGAATACGAGAGGAGTGGTGCAGGCGGATGAACGTGCACGATGCGCACCGGCGGCGCCGGCAGCGCCGGCGGCGCAGGCGGGCGCCGGTCGTCCGCCCTGAGGTCAGTCGATCGAGCGCTGCACCGCCTTGACCGGGAGCATCAGCACGAGTCCGGCCAGCAGCACCAGGGCGATGCCGACGATGCCGTACCGGGTGTCGTGGGTGACGGAGACGAACAGCGTGAACAGGCCCGGTGCCAGGAAGCTCACCGCCCGCCCGGTCGTCGCGTACAGCCCGAAGATCTCGCCCTCGCGCCCCGGCGGCGTGATCCGGGCCAGGAACGAACGGCTGGCGGACTGGATGGGCCCGACGAAGAGCGCGAGGGCGAGGCCGAACACCCAGAACAGGTTCGTCGCGGTGCCGATCGCGAGCACGGCGAAGGCGGCGATCACGAGGCCGATCAGCGACCCGACGATGATCGTCTTGGCCCCGAGCCGGTCGTCGAGCCAGCCGCCGACGAAGGTGCCGATCCCGGCCACGAGGTTCGCGCCGACCGCGAAGTAGATGACCATGCTCGGCGTGAAGCCGAACACCTGGGCGGCGATGATCGCGCCGAAGGTGAACACGGCGGCCAGGCCGTCCCGGAACACCGCGCTGGCCAGCAGGAAGAGCAGCACCTGGCGGTTGGTCCGCCAGAGCTTCGCGATCGTGGACCCGAGGAGGCGGTACGAGCGCCACAGCCCCGCCCGCGCGCGTGCCGCGGTGGCGGGCGGCTCGGGCACCGAGAGCAGCACCGGCACAGCGAACACGGCGAACCACGCGGCGGAGACGACGATGGCCCAGCGGACGTCCCACGAGCCTCCCTCGGCGCCGGTCGGCACGGCCAGCAGGCCGCCGCGGCCCTCGACCCCGAAGCTCTGCAGGAACGCGACCAGCAGCAGCAGGAGCAGGACGATCCCGCCGACGTAGCCGAGGCCCCAGCCGAATCCCGACACCTTGCCGATGGTCCTCGGCGTCGACACCTGCACGAGCATCGCGTTGTAGTTGACGCTCGCGAACTCGAAGAAGAGGTTGCCGACGGCGAGCAGGGCCGCGCCGAAGACGAGGTAGCCCGGGGCGGGCGCCACGAAGACCATGGCGGCCATCGCGAGCACGACCAGGCCGGTGTTGATCGCGAGCCAGAGCTTGCGGCGTCCGGAGCCGTCGCTGCGCTGGCCGAGCACGGGCGCGAGCAGGGCGATCAGCACGCCGGCGATCGTCAGAGCGGTCGAGATGACGGTCGCGTTCTCGGACTTCGCCAGAACGAGGGCGGGATTGCGCGTGTCGTCGCCCGCCGCGGCGACGACGTCGGGGTCGACGAAGGCTCCGCTGGCCAGATAGGTGCTGAACACGAACGAGGTGACCACCGCGTTGAACGCGGCGGAGCCCCAGTCCCAGAGCGCCCACGAGATCACGCGTCGACGGGGGATCGGGGCGGTGTCGGCGAGCGTCTGCGCTGCGGTCATGGGGGTCAACCTAGTCGGCGGCGGTGTCCGGCGGGAGCCGCGCCTCCTCGACCCGCGGCCCCCGTTCGAGACTTGAGTGGTTCTGGCTCAACTTTCAGGTTCACAGCTTGACCTCGGCGACGGTCCGAGTAAAGTTGAGCCTGGCCGACTCAAGGCCGGCCCCCCAAGTTTCCGCATCACCGCACCACGAAGGAGAAATCGCACATGGCACGTGCAGTAGGAATCGACCTCGGAACCACCAACTCGGTCGTCAGCGTCCTCGAGGGCGGCGAGCCCACCGTCATCGCGAACGCCGAGGGTCTCCGCACGACCCCCTCGGTCGTCGCGTTCACCAAGGACGGCGAGGTGCTGGTCGGCGAGACCGCCAAGCGCCAGGCCGTCACCAACGTCGACCGCACCATCGCGTCGGTCAAGCGCCACGTCGGCACCGACTGGAAGGTCGAGATCGACGACAAGAAGTACACCCCGCAGGAGATCAGCGCCCGCATCCTCGGCAAGCTGAAGCGCGACGCCGAGCAGTACCTGGGCGAAGAGGTCACCGACGCGGTCGTCACCGTGCCGGCGTACTTCAATGACTCCGAGCGTCAGGCCACGAAGGAGGCCGGCGAGATCGCGGGCCTGAACGTGCTCCGCATCATCAACGAGCCCACCGCCGCCGCTCTCGCGTACGGCCTCGACAAGGGCAAGGAGGACGAGCTCATCCTGGTCTTCGACCTCGGTGGCGGAACCTTCGACGTCTCGCTGCTCGAAGTGGGCAAGGACGACGACTTCTCGACCATCCAGGTGCGCAGCACCTCGGGTGACAACCGCCTCGGCGGCGACGACTGGGACAACCGCATCGTCGAGCACCTGATCAAGAAGTTCAAGGACAACAACGGCGTCGACCTGTCGACCGACAAGATCGCGAAGCAGCGCCTCAAGGAGGCCGCCGAGCAGGCCAAGAAGGAGCTGTCGTCGAGCACCTCGACCAGCATCCAGCTGCCCTACCTCACGCTGACGGCCGACGGCCCGCTCAACCTCGACGAGACCATCTCGCGCTCGCAGTTCGAGCAGTGGACCTCCGATCTGCTCGACCGCACCAAGAAGCCCTTCAACGACGTCATCAAGGAGGCCGGTGTCAAGGTCGGCGACATCTCGCACGTCGTCCTGGTCGGCGGCTCGACCCGCATGCCCGCCGTGACCGAGGTCGTCAAGCAGCTGACCGGCGGCCGCGAGCCCAACAAGGGCGTCAACCCGGACGAGGTCGTCGCCGTGGGCGCCGCTCTCCAGGCAGGCGTGCTGAAGGGCGAGCGCAAGGACGTCCTGCTCATCGACGTCACCCCGCTCAGCCTCGGCATCGAGACCAAGGGCGGCGCGATGACCAAGCTCATCGAGCGCAACACGGCCATCCCGACCAAGCGCAGCGAGACGTTCACCACGGCCGACGACAACCAGCCGTCCGTCGCCATCCAGGTGTTCCAGGGCGAGCGCGAGTTCACCCGCGACAACAAGAACCTCGGCACCTTCGAGCTGACCGGCATCGCCCCCGCTCCGCGTGGCGTGCCCCAGATCGAGGTCACGTTCGACATCGACGCCAACGGCATCGTGCACGTGTCCGCGAAGGACAAGGGGACCGGCACCGAGCAGTCGATGGTCATCTCGGGCGGCTCGTCGCTGTCGAAGGACGACATCGACCGCATGGTCCGCGAGGCGGAGGAGCACGCCGCCGAAGACAAGGCGCGTCGCGAGGCGAACGAGACCCGCAACAACGCCGAGCAGCTCGTCTACTCGATCGAGAAGCTGATCAAGGACAACGACGACAAGCTTCCCGCCGACGTCAAGAGCGACGTGCAGGCCGACGTCGACGCGCTCAAGTCCGCCCTCGCCGGCGACGACGAGGCGGCCATCAAGCCCGCCTTCGACAAGCTGAACGAGAGCCAGCAGAAGCTCGGCCAGGCGATCTACCAGCAGGAGCAGGCCGGCACGCCCGGTGCCGCCGGTGCCGAGGGCGCTCCCGCCGACGACCAGGCCCCGGCCGACGACGAGGACATCGTCGACGCCGAGGTCGTGGACGACGACGACAACGACAAGAAGTAGGGGCCCGCATGACTGACGAGCAGAACCGTCCCGAGAACGACGATCAGCCCGAGCCGGTCGTGCGCGACAAGCGTCGTCTCGACCCCGAGACCGGCGAGGTCCGGTCCGAGTCGACCGCGGAGGTGCCGTCGGAGGACGGCGGCACCGCGGCGGTCGACGGGGTCGACGACCTCCCCTCGGCCGAGGCGCCCGACGTCGAGGTCCCGAGCGACGCGGAGGCGCCCGAGGGCGCTGCCGAGGCGGCCGCCGAGATGAGCGCGGAAGACGAGGCCATCCTCGACGAGGCCAGCCGCGATCTCGTCGCCGACATGCGGCAGGACATGCTGCGGGCTCAGGCCGAGCTGGTCAACTTCCGCCGTCGGGTGGAGCGCGACCGCGAGGCCAACCGCGAGGCCGTCGTGGCCGAGGTCGTCCGCTCGCTGCTCCCGGCGCTCGACGACCTGGCCCGTGCCGAGCAGCACGGCGACCTCGCCGAGGGTCCGATGACCGTCATCGCGCAGAAGATCCGCGGAGGGCTCGACAAGTTCGGGCTCGCGCAGGTCGGCGCGAAGGGCGAGGTCTTCGACCCCACCAGGCACGACGCGCTCGTGCAGCTCCCGAGTGCCGACGTGACCGTCAACACGGTCGCCGACGTGATCGAGCCGGGCTACACGATCGGCGACCGCGTGATCCGCGCGGCGAAGGTCGCCGTCCACACACCGCAGTAGGCATCACCCGCGACGCAGGTCGCACCGGGCGGTGGGCGCCCCGAGAGGGCGCCCACCGCCTCCCACATTCTGTCCGGCCGCCCGTCAGGGGTGGCCTAGATTCATGAAAGGAGGTGCCGCATGGCGAGTCAGGACTGGTTCGACAAGGACTTCTACGCCGTTCTCGGCGTCTCCAAAGACGTCACCCCCGCCGAGCTCAAGAAGGTCTACCGCAAGCTCGCGCGCAAGTACCACCCCGACTCCAACCCGGGCGACGCGGCCAGCGAGGCGAAGTTCAAGGAGGTCAGCGAGGCGCACTCCGTGCTCTCCGACCCCGAGCAGCGCAAGGAGTACGACCAGGTCCGAGCGATGGGCGGCGGTGCGCGATTCACGGCCGGCAGCGGTGGTCAGGGCGGCGGCGGCTTCGAGGACGTCTTCGGCGGCATGTTCGGTCAGGGCGGCGGCCAGCGGACTCAGTTCCGCCAGGGCGGCGGCGGTGGCTTCGACGACATCTTCGGCGGCATGTTCGGCGGTGGCGGTGGCTTCGGTCAGACCAGCGGCGGCTACCGCGGGTTCGGCGGTCCGCAGAAGGGCCGCGACATGACCGCCACGACCACGCTCGACTTCCAGACGGCCGTGGTCGGCGAGACCATCTCGCTGCAGGCCTCCAACGGCAAGCCGATGAAGGTCAAGATCCCCGCCGGCGTGCATGACGGTCAGAAGATCCGTCTGCGCGGTCGCGGAGAACCGAGCCCCGACGGCGGCGAGGCCGGCGACCTGGTGCTGACGATCGCGGTGCGCAAGCACCCGGTGTTCGAGCTCGACGGTCAGAACCTCCGCGTCGACGTGCCCGTGACGTTCGCCGAGGCCGCCCTCGGCGCGACGATCGAGGTGCCGACCCTCGGCGGCGACCCCGTCCGGCTGCGCGTCGTCGCGGGCACGCCGAGCGGCCGGGTGCTCCGCGTCAAGGGCCGCGGCGTCTCGACCAAGGCCGGCACCGGCGACCTGCTCGCCACGGTCCAGGTCGCGGTCCCCGCGCACCTGAACGACAAGGCGCGCGAGGCCGTGGAGGCCCTGGCGGCCGCGCTGCCGTCCGAGAACCCCCGCGACGATCTGATCGCCCGCGCACGGGCCTGACCCGGAGACGACCCCGAGCCCGAGCAGCACCCGACCCGCTATCGACGATCCGGAGGTGACGATGATGGACCGCACCGACCCCGCGGCTCACTGGCCGATGGACGAGACCTCGCCGATCTTCGCCATCGCGATGGCGGCCGAGCTCGCGGGCATGCACGCCCAGACGCTGCGGCAGTACGACCGGCTCGGGCTGGTCGTCCCGCAGCGGACGGCGGGCAAATCGCGGCGCTACTCCATGCGCGACGTCGTGCAGCTGCGCGAGATCGCGCGTCTCGGCGGCGAGGGCGTATCGCTCGAGGGCATCAAGCGCATCCTCGAGCTCGAGAACCAGGTGACGGCTCTGCAGTCGCGGGTCCGCGAACTCGAGCGCGCCCTGGCCGACGAGCTCGTCAACCGCCCGGGCAGCCGGGTCTTCGCCGCTGGCGAGAGCGGCGTCGTGCCGCTCAAGCACGGCACCCGGCCGGCACGCCAGACCTCCGTCGTCGTCTGGCGTCCGCTCCGCTGAGCGCCGCGCCGGGAGGCCCGGGCCGCTAGCGTGACCGCATGAGCGACTCCGCCGACACGCCCGTGCTCGACCTCCTGCGCGACCTCGTCGCGATCGACTCCACCAGCGGGTCGCCCGGCGAGGCCGAGGTGCTGCTCCGCGTCGCCGCCGAGTTCGAGGGCGTCGAGGAGGCGCGGGTCGCCTTCGCCCCCGCCCCCGACGGCTCTCCGGCGGCCCTCCTCGTCGCCCCCGCCGGCCTCGACCCCGCGACCCCGCTGCTCGTCTTCGCGGCGCACGCCGACGTCGTGCCGGTGACCGACGCCTCCGCGTGGTCCACCGATCCGTTCTCGCTGACGCGGGTCGGCGACCGGCTCGTCGGTCGAGGCGCCTCCGACATGAAGTCCGGACTGGCCGCGGCCGTCGTGGCCGTCCGATCCGCGCTGGCCCGGGGGACGGCCGTCGCGCTCGTCGTGACGACCGGCGAGGAGATCGGCTGCCTCGGCGCCCCGGCCGGCGCGACCCTCCTGTCCGGGCTCCCGGTCGCCGCGGTGGTCGTCCCCGAGTCCACGGACAACGAGATCGTGCTCGGTCACCGCGGAGCCCTCTGGCTGACCGTCGCCACGGCCGGCCTCGCGGCCCACGGCAGCACCCCCGACCGCGGTCGCAACGCGGTGCTCGACATGGCCCGCCTGCTGGCCCGGCTCGAGGAATCGGGGCCGCCGCTCGTCGGGCACCCCGAGCTCGGCGCGGAGACGCTCAACGTGGGGGTGATCGCCGGCGGCAGCGTGCCGAACATCGTGCCCGACCGCTGCGAGATCCGGGTCGATCACCGGGTCGCCCGCGACGACGTGACGCCGCTGACCGCGTGGTGGCGGGCGCAACCCGAGGTGGTCGACGTCTCCGTCGACCTCGACCTCGCCGCCGTGTGGACCCGCCGCGACCACCCCTGGCTCGCCGGGCAGGGCGCCCGCGTCTCGCAGCGTCCGGCGTCGTACTTCACGGACGCGTCGATCCTCGTGCGGCACCTCGAGGCCGACGTGCCCGTCGTCGTCTGGGGTCCGGGCGACCCGACGGTGGTGCACGGGGTCGACGAGTCCGTCTCGCGCCAGGCCGTGCTCGACGCGGTCGAGCTGTTCGAGGCGGCGGCTCTCGGCCACGCCGCGCCTCCTGCGCCCTGAGTCTCGCCGTGCGTCACGGCACCAGGAGACGGGCACGACGCCAGAAGAAGCCCTGGCGCTGTGCCCATCTCCTGGTGCCGAAGTGCCGAAGTGCCGGAGTGTTGGAGGGCCGGAGGGCCGGAGGGCCGGAGGGCCGGAACGCCGGAACGCCGGAGCGCCGCGGGCCGAGGCGTGCGACGGGCGCGGCTCGGCGCGGGGTCAGCGCGTGCTCTGCCGCCGCACGAGCGTCGGCGCGAACGAGACCCGGGCGCCGGCCCCGCCCTCGTCGGCCCCGCCGCGCAGCGAGAGCAGCCGGAGCGCCTCGGCGGCCATCCGGTCGGTGGGCTGGGCGAGGGTCGTCAACGCCGGGGTCACGTACGACGAGAAGACGATGTCGTCGACCCCGGTCACCTGCAGAGCGGACGGCACCGCGACGCCCGTCTCACGGGCCGCGCGCAGCACGCCGATCGCGATGAGGTCGTCGGCGCAGACGATCGCGTCGGGCCGGTCGGGTGAGGCGAGCAGCCGCCGTGCGGCCTCGTCGCCGCTGTCGACCGAGAAGTCGCCGAGCACGACCCCGTCGTCGACGATCCGCAGTCCGAGGTCGGCCGCCCAGCGGCGGAACCCCTCGAGCCGCAGCGCGGTCGACGAGTTGGTGAGCTCGGAGGTGACGAAGGCGACCGACCGGGCCCCCGCCTCCTTCAGATGCTCCATCACGAGCTTCATCGCCTCGGCGTCGTCCAGGCCGATCCAGTCGGTGCCGGGCACGTCGACGCGCCGGTCGAGCTGGACGAGGGGGACGGCCCGCGCCGAGCGGGCGACGGCCGCGGCGCTCTCGGTGTCGTGCACGGGGCTGACGACGATGCCGTCGACGTGCCGTTCGATCAGGGAGCGCAGCTGCTCGGCCTCGACGGCCGGGTCCTGACGCGAGTCGCAGAGGAAGAGCTGCTTGCCCTCGGCGTGCAGCGCGTTCTCCATGCTGTCGACCAGCGTCGTGAAGAACGGGTTGAGGATGCTCGGCACGACCATGCCGACCGTGTCGGTGCGACGGGTGCGCAGGGCCCGCGCGATGCCGTTGCCGCTGTAGCCGAGCTCGTCGGCGGCGCGGCGCACTCGGGCCTCGACCTCGCGCCCGACTCGACGCGACGACGACATGACCCGCGACACCGTCGCCTGCGAGACGCCGGCCCGCGCGGCGACGTCCGAGATGGTGACGGCGTTCATGGGCTCCTCGCGTTGTCGCCGAACGGCGGGCGGGTGGGTCGGTTCATCGTAGCGTCGCGCTGAGTGGCAATCGATTGCCCGCGACCATCCGTCTTTTACATGCTGGTAACAGAAGGGTGTCGGCGCCCGTAACACCCGGGCGTCACTGTGGTCTCACCCCACCCGGGAAATCGATTGCCAAGCCATCCACCCCCATGGCGGGCGATCGGACCCCGAGCCTCCGCTCCTCCGCATGCCCCACCCTCGTCCTCTCCAGGAAGGCCCCTCATGCTCTCGACCCGCTCCGTCGCCGCCCTCGCCGTCGGCCTCATCGCCGTCGGCACCCTCGCCGGCTGCGACTCCACCTCGACCACCGCCACCGGCTCCGCCTCGGGTGAGGCGTCCGGCGCCGCGACCCGACCCGCGCCCACCGACGTCCCCGAGGCGTGCACGTCCGACGACGGCGGCCCCCTCCAGCTCGGCATGGTCGACATCAACGAGCAGACCGCGTTCTTCACCCAGATGAACCAGGGCGCGCAGGACGTCGCCGACGAGGCCGGCGCCGAGCTCCAGATCGTCAGCGGCGACAACGACAGCGCCACCCAGGTGACGGCGGTCGAGAACCTCGTCGCGTCCGGCGTCGACGCGCTGATCGTCGACCCGGTCGACGCGACGGCGCTCGTGCCGGCCCTCACCGCGGCCAAGGCGGCGGGCATCCCCGTCGTCGCCGCCGACGGCTCGGTCGACGACCCCGACGCCATCGACGCCTACGTCGGCACGGCCAACGTCGACGGCGGCGCGCAGCTCGGCGAGGCGTTCCTCGAGGCCACCGGAGGCACGGGCGAGATCGGCATCGTCGGCGCGCTCAGCAGCGCCATCCAGATCCAGCGCCAGGACGGCTTCGTCGACGCCGTCGAGGCGGGCGGCATGACCATCGGCACGGTCGTCGACGGCCGCAACGTCAACGAGGACGCCCAGACGGCGGCCGAGAACCTGCTGACCGGCGACCCTGAGCTCGAGTACATCTACGCCACCGGCGAGCCCGCCCTCAACGGCGCCATCGCGGCCGTCAAGAGCCAGGGCGCGCAGGACCGCGTCAGCATCGTCGGCTGGGACCTCTCGGCCGCCGCCGTCGAGGGCCTCGAGGCCGGGTTCGTCGACAGCGTGATCCAGCAGGACACCTTCGGCTTCGGCAACGAGGCCGCCAAGGCCGCCATCGACCTGGCCTGCGGGACCGGCGACGTGCCCGCGACCATCGACGTGCCGATCACCATCGTCACGCCCGACAACCTGGCCGACTTCTCGTACTACCTGGAGGGCTGATGACGACCCCCGACGCGATCCCGGCGACGACCGGCGCCTCCGTGACCGACCCGACCCGCGCCTCCTCGTCGGACCGTCGCGACGACACGACGGCTCCGCTCGTCGACCTGCGCGGCATCCGCAAGTCGTACGGCGCCGTCGACGTGCTGCGCGGCGTCGACCTGACGCTCGCCCGCGGCGAGGTGCTCGGTCTGGTCGGGGACAACGGCGCCGGCAAGTCGACCCTGATGAAGGTGCTCGCCGGGTCGGTGCAGCACGACGGCGGCGCGATCCGGATCAAGGGCGAGGAGGTGCGGTTCCACTCCCCGAGCGACGCTCAGGCCCGGGACATCGGCATCGTCTACCAGGACCTCGCGCTCTGCGACAGCCTCAACGTGGCGGCGAACCTGTTCCTGGGGCGCGAGCCGCGGGTCGGACCGTTCCTCCGCATCGGCCGGATGCACGAGGAGGCCACGAGCGTGCTGCGCGAGTTCGGCGTGCGGGTCACCTCGACGCACCAGCTCATCTCGCAGCTCTCGGGCGGACAGCGGCAGTCGGTCGCCATCGCCCGCGCGGCCAGCGTCGACCCCGACATCCTCATCCTCGACGAGCCGACCGCCGCGCTCGCCGTGACCGAGGTCGAGTCGGTGCTGCGCCTCATCAAGGAGGTGGCGGCGCGCGGCGTCGGAGTGATCCTCATCACCCACCGCCTGCAGGACCTCTTCCGGGTCTGCGACCGCATCACCGTGATGTACGAGGGGCGGAGCGTCGACGACGCCCGCATCGACGACCTGACGATCGAGTCGCTGGTCGGCATGATCACGCGAGAAGGGAGCGCCGCCGCATGAGCGCAGCGACCGCATCGAACACCGACACCACCGGTCCGGACGGCGGCCACGGCGGCGGAGCCGACGGGCCCGCCGGCGGACACGGCCCCGGGCCGGCCACCCGCACGAGCCAGCGGCGCTGGCAGGCCCTGCAGCGGGTCAACAAGTCGACGCTGCTGATGCTCGTCGTCACCCTCGTCGTGATCGTCGCGTTCTCGGTGGCGACCCCGACGTTCCTCACCGGGACGAACCTCCGCAACGTCGCCGTGCAGGTGGCCCCCGCGCTGATCGTCGCCGTCGCCATGACCTTCGTCATCACGGCGGGCATGATCGACCTCTCGGTCGGCTCGACGCTCGCCCTCGTCTCCGTCGTCGGCGCCAGCCTGCTGCGGACCGGCATGGAGTCCGTGCTCGTCATCGTGATCTGTCTCGCGGTCGGCGCGCTGTGCGGCCTGGTCAACGGCTGGTTCTCGAGTTACCAGGGCATACCGTCGTTCATCGTCACGCTCGCGACGATGTCGATCGTGCGCGGCATCGCGCTGTTCATCACCAAGGGCTACTCGGTCGCGATCGGCTCGGGCCTGATCTTCGCCCAGATCGGCCAGGGGCGCCTGCTCGGCCTCGGCTACCCGGCCTGGCTGGCGCTGATCGCCGTCGTGGTCGGGATCGTCGCGCTGCAGCGGATGCGGTTCGGCCAGTACGTCACCGGCATCGGCTCGAACGAGGAGTCCGTGCGCCGGGCCGGCGTCGACACCCGGTTCGTCAAGATGATGGCCCTCGTGCTCACCGGGACGGCGGCCGGAGCCGCCGGCATCATCACGGCCGCCCGTCTGGGCTCGGGCGACGCCAACTCGGGCGTCGACTTCGCGATGACGGTCATCACGGCCGTCGTGATCGGCGGCACGAACCTGCTGGGCGGCAAGGGCAGCGTCATCGGCACCGCCATCGGCGCCGTGCTGACCGGCGTCATCACCAACGGCCTGACGCTGCTCGGCCTCAGCCCGTACATCGTCCCGATCGTCACCGGCAGCCTGCTGATCATCGTCATCTGGATCAACCTGCGCGGCGGCTCGCTGACCGAGCTGCTGCGCCGACGGGTCACGTCGTGAGCCGCGTCGGCGGGTTCGGCGTCGCCGAGACGGGCGTCGTCGACGTGCAGACGGTGCTCGGACCGGTGCCGAGCGACGCGCTCGGCTTCACGCTGCCGCACGAGCACCTGATCAACAGCATCGAGGAGGGCGGCCTCGAGCCCGATCCCGACTTCCCCGAGCTGTTCGACGCCCCCGTCACCGCCGACATCGCGTGGCTGCTGCGCGACCGTCCGCTCGCCTGCCGCGACAACTGCGTGCTCGACGGCGACGACGACGCGGTCGCCGAGCTGATCGCGTTCGGCGGGCTGGGCGGTTCGACCGTGATCGAGCTGACGAGCGACGGCCAGGGCCGCGACCCCGGTCGCCTGGCCGGGATCGCGCGCCGCAGCGGCGTGAACGTCGTCACCGGAGGCGGCTGGTACCTCGAGAGGTTCCACCCGGCGGTCACCGGCAGCGACCCGATCGACGCGCTCGCCGCCCGGTTGATCGAGCAGTACGACGCGGACCCCGCCGTCTCCGGTCGGCCCCGGTCGGGCGTGATCGGCGAGATCGGCGTCTCGCCTGGATTCACCGAGCGCGAGGAGCGCTCGCTGCGGGCCGCCTGCCGACTCCAGCGGGAGACGGGCCTGCCGATGTTCGTGCACCTGCCGGGCTTCGTCCGGCACGGCGGGCGCGTGCTCGACGTCGTGCTGCGCGACGAGGGCGTCGACCCCACCGCGGTCGTGCTCTGCCACATGGACCCCTCGGGCGGCGACCCCGACTACCAGCGCGGCCTCGCCGAGCGCGGCGTGTGGCTCGAGTTCGACATGATCGGCATGCCGTACCGCTTCTCCCTGCCGGGCGAGGGGCAATCGCCCTCACCCGTCGAGACGGCCGCCGCCATCGCCCGCCTGATCGGCGCCGGATTCGGCGGACGCCTGCTCTTCAGCCACGACCTGTTCCTCAAGAGCATGCTGCGGCGCCACGGCGGCAACGGCCTCTCGTACATCCCCGCGGTCTTCCTCGACCGGCTGCTCGACCTCGGCCTCGACGCCGACGTCGTCCGGGGCGTCAACACCCGCAACGTCCGCGACCTGTTCGAGGGCGCGGCGCTGACCCGCTCGACGAGCTGACCCGGGGGCCCCACCGACCCGCCGACGCCCGCGTCCGCGACCGGCGCCGCGCCTCCTCGGCTCCCGTCTCCCGTCTCCACAGAAAGGCACCACCATGTCCCGCATCCTCATCGCCGGCGAGAGCTGGATCACCGCGACCACCCACACCAAGGGCGTCGACGAGTTCACCGCCCACTCGTACACCGAGGGCGTCGCCCAGCTGCGCGCGGCGCTCCAGGCCGGCGGCCACGAGGTCGTCCACCTGCCGGCGCACCTCGTGTCGACCGGGTTCCCCGAGACCCAGGAGGCGCTGTCCGAGTACGACGTCGTGGTGCTCTCCGACATCGGCGTCAACTCGCTCCAGCTCGCGCCCGACGTGTTCGAGCGCAGCATCCCCGGTCGCGACCGGGTGCAGGAGCTGGCGCAGTGGGTGACCGCAGGAGGCGCGCTGCTGATGGTGGGCGGCTATCTGTCGTTCTCGGGCTGGCAGGGCCGTGCCGGGTACGCCCGCACCGAGATCGCCGACGTGCTGCCGGTGGATCTGCTGATCGGCGACGACCGCGTGGAGCGCCCGGCCGGCGTCGTCGCCACCGTGCTCGACGCCGAGCACCCCGCCCTCGGCGGTGCGGGGACGGAGTGGCCCGCCCTGCTCGGCTACAACCGCGTCGTCGTTAAGGAGGGGGCCGTCGAGCTCGCCCGTCTCGGGGACGACCCGCTCGTCGTCGTCGGCGAGGCCGGGGCCGGCCGCACCGCCGTGTTCACCAGCGACTGCTCGCCGCACTGGGCGCCGCCGGCGTTCTGCGACGAGTGGAGCGGCTACGCGAAGGTGTTCCAGGGGATCGTCGCATGGCTGACCAGCCGCTGAGCCGTCCCGCGGCGGGCCGCGCACCGGCGGCCGGCCGCGCGGCGGCGCTGGTCGCCCGCTGCGACGACGCCCTGCGCGCGTCGGCCTCGGTGCGGCTGCTCGCCGAGCTGACCGACGGCAGCGTCGACGCCGAGACCTTCGCCCGCTATCTCGTGGCCGAGCACGCCTTCGTCCGCACCGCGGCCCGCCTCGCGGGGTACTGCCTCTGGCAGCAGCCCGAGTGGAGCCTCGCGGTCCGGCACGCCGACGCCGTCGCGGACCTCGTGGGTCCGCAGGAGGCGTACTTCGCGGCGTCGCTCGCCGACCGGCCCGTCGACGGGGCCGCCGCCACGGCCGTGCTCGACCACGCCTCCGTGCTGCGGACCACCGTCGTCGCCGCGCTCGCCGACGGCGGCTACCCGGCCGTGATCGCGAGCCTCGCCGCCGCCGAGACCCTCTATCTGCGCTGGTGCACGGAGGCCGCTGCCCTCGCCGTCGAGCGACCCGCCGCCGTGCAGCGCTGGATCGACCTGCACACGACGCCGGGGTTCCGGGCCCAGGTGGCGTTCCTGCACGAGCTGCTCGACGACCTGCCGGCACCGGTGACCGACGCCGAGCTCGACGGGTGGTTCCGCGACATGCTCGTCGCCGAGGACGCCTTCCACGCGAGTCCGTACGTCGAGGTGGCGCGATGAGGGGCGAGACGGGCCGCGCCTCCTCGGGCACGTCCGCTACCGCCGCATCCGCTGCGACCGCCGCGACCGCCGCCCTGCGGGTCGACGTCGCGGTCGATCTCGCCGCGGTCGAGGCCCGGCTGACCGGCGCCGGCGTCGCCTTCGAGCGCGTGAGCGTGGGGGCGGAGGCCGTGGTGGTCGTGTCGTCGTACGGCGGGCGGGTCTACGGCCCGTTCTTCGACGGCGGCGCGCCCGAGAACTGGCTGCCCGACGCCTTCGGGTCCGATGCGGCGTTCCGCGCCCTGCTCGACGGCGGCGAGTGGAACGTCGGCGGGGACCGGCTCTGGGTCGGCCCCGAGATCGCGTACATGATCCCCGATCGGGCCGACTACTGGGGCAGCTACACGATGCCGCCCTCGCTCGATCCGGGGCGGCACGCGCTGAGCCGCGTCGGCGACGAGGTGACGATGGACCGGACGGTCGACCTGGAGTCGTTCACCGCGCCGACCGGGTCCGCCCGGGTCGGCCTGCGGCTCCGGGTGCGTCCCGCGGCCCACCCGCTCCGGCACCTCCGCGACGGCGGCACGTCCTCGGCGGTGCGGTACGCCGGCTACACGACCGAGGTGCGCCTCGACCTCGAGTCCGACGGCGCGCAGGAGGCCGAGTCGTGGGTGCTCAACCAGGTCAGGGGCGGCGGGACGGCGCTCGTCGCGGCGTCGCTGGGCGTGCAGGTGACCGACTACTACGAGCCCGTCGGCGAGCTGCTGCGCCCGGTCGCCGGGGGAGTGGCCGTGTCGCTCACCGGCGCCGACCGCTTCAAGATCGGCTTCGCGGCCCCGCAGGTGACGGGTCGGGCCGGTCACCTCCGCTGGGCCGACGGGTCCGGTGCCGACGACACCGCCCCGGACCTCGTGCTGTTCGTCCGCAGCAGCCCGGTCGACGCGTCCGCCGAGTACTCGGAGGAGCCCGACCCCTCGCCCGGCCGTCGCGGCGACGCGCTGCACCTCTACGACGACGACGGCGGTCTCGGCGGCTTCGCCGAGGTCGAGGCGCGCGGCACCCCCGTGCTCGGCCCCCGCCCCGACCCCGTGACCGACCGGTTCACGACCTGGTGGTTCCGCGGCCCGGTCGCCGACGTCGCCCGGATCGCCCAGCACCTCCTGGGGATCCCCGAGGAGGCGGTGGTCGCCTCCCTGCCCGCGCGTCCCTGACCCGCGCCCCGCCGCCGCGCGCTCTCCCGGGCGCGCTCGTCCGCCCGATGCCCGCGACCGGGCACCCGACCCTCTCTCGCAAGGAACCCCATGACCTCGACCCGCGCCTCCTCGGCCTCCGCTCCCGACACCGACCCCGACGTCGCCCGCGCGTACGACGACCTCGTCGCGCTCGTGCAGCACGGACCGAGGTTCCACGGGACGCCGGGCATCGCCGCCGCCGCGGACTGGCTGGAGGGGCGCCTGACCGCGGTCGGACTGTCCGTCGACCGGCAGTCGGTCGCGCTGCCCGGCTGGCAGCCCGGGACCGTGCACCGGCTCGTCGTCCGGTCCCCGATCGAGCGCGAGCTGCCGGCCTGGCCGATGCTCTGGAGCGGGTCGACGGACGGCGCCGTGCGGGGGACGGTCGAGTCGGTCGGACCGCAGGGCCTCTGGGGCGACTCCATGGTCTGGCGCAAGTTCGTCGTCCGCGACGACGCCGGCCGGCCGGTGGCCTACCTGCACGCGCGCGACGGCGGACCCGCGGCTCCTCAACCCCTGCCGGCCGGTTCCGACCTCGACGTGGCGCACCTGGCCATCGGACGACTCGACGGTCTGCAGCTGACCGAGTGGCTGGACGACGGGAGGCCCGTCGTCGTCGAGGCGGAGGTCGACAGCGGGCCCGTCGACGCGGCCGTGAGCGACAACCTGATCGTCGACCTCGCCGCGGCCGACGGCGGCTCCGACCCCGCCCGCGGCACGGTCCTGCTCTGCGCCCACTACGACACGTTCTTCAACACCGTCGGCGCCTACGACAACGGCAGCGGCACGATCGCCCTGCTCGAGCTCGCCGAACGCTGGGCGGCGAAGGCCCCCGCCGTCCCGGTCCGGCTCGTCTTCTTCACCGCCGAGGAGTGGCATCTCGGCGGTTCCCGCCACCACCTCGACGCGGCGTCGGCTGCCGACCTCGAGGCGATCGACTACGTGCTGAACATCGACGGGCTGGGCCGCGGCTCGTTCGTCGAGGCGTTCGCCGGCCCCGAGGCCTTCTCGACCGCGTTCCGCGACGCCCTGATGGCGTACGCCGCCGGGACGCGGCCCGACCTCGAGCTGGTGACGCGGTTCCCGCCGACCGTCGGGACCGACGACGCCTCGTTCCACCGGGCCGGCGTGCCCAGCGCGTTCCTGACCTTCAACGACCTCCACCGGCTGCACCAGCCCGACGACGAGCCGAACCTCGGCATCGCCGCCAACATCGCGTGGACGGTGCCTCTCGCCGAGCACCTCGTGGCGACCCTGCCGCGCCCGACGCGGGTCGCGCCTCCCGGGATCCTCTGACGGGACGATGCCGGTGGGCCGTCACCGGTAGCGTGTGCGGGTGATCGACTTCGACCGGCTCCGCCGATGGCCCGACGTCGAGGCGCCCGAGCTGGTCGCGCACGACGCCACCGACCGCCTCCTGCTCGACACCGCCGAGGAGGCGCTGGTCGCCCACCCGACGCGGGTCTCGATCATCGGCGACCGCTACGGAGCGCTGACGCTCGGCGCGGCCGCGCTGGTCGGCGACCATCCGCTGCGGGTCCACCAGGACGGCCGGTCGGGCGAGCTCGCGCTCGCCGCGAACGCGGAGCGCCTGGGGTCGACGGCCGTGGTCGAGACGCACGCCCTCGACTCCGCGCTCGTGGCCGGGGCGCGGGTCGTGCTGCTGCAGCTGCCGCGCGGGCTCGACGCCCTCGACGAGACCGCCGAGCTGATCGCCGCGCATGCCCACCCCGACGTGGAGGTGTTCGCGGGCGGTCGCGTCAAGCACATGAGCACGGCCATGAACGACGTGCTGGGTCGCCGCTTCACCGCCGTGCGGGCGGGCCTGGCGCGGCAGAAGTCGCGGGTGCTCACCGCGACGGGCCCGATCCGAGGAGGCGCGCCCACCTGGCCGCGCACCGCCCGTCACGGTGAGCTGCTCGTCGTCGCCCACGGTGCGGCGTTCGCCGGGGCCTCCGTCGACATCGGCACCAGGGCGCTGCTCGCCGCGCTCGACGGCGCACAGGCGCCCGCGGCCCGCCCGGGGCTCCTCGCCGTCGACCTCGGCTGCGGCACCGGCGTCCTCGCGACATCGTGGGCTCTCGGGCATCCCGACTGGTCGGTCGTCGCGACGGACCAGTCATGGGCGGCGGTCTCGTCGGCCGAGGCGACCGCCGCCGCGAACGGCGTGGGGGACCGGGTGGAGGTGCGGCGCGACGACGCCGGCGCCTCGCTGGGTGCGGGCTCCGCCGACCTGGTCATGCTCAACCCGCCGTTCCACGTCGGGGCGACGGTGCACGCCGGCATCGCGCACAAGCTCTTCGACGCCTCGGCGCGGCTCCTCGCGCCAGGCGGCGAGCTCTGGTGCGTGTGGAACTCGCACCTCGGCTACCGCTCGGTCCTCGAGCGGACCGTCGGACCGACCCGGCAGGTGTCGCGCACGCCCAAGTTCACCGTGACGGTCTCGACCCGCCGCTGAGTCCTGCCGCGGGCCCGCCCGGAGGCCCACCGAAGGTCGGAGCGCGCCGGTCGGAGGGTGCCGGTCAGAGCGCGAGAGAGGCGTCGATGTAAGCGAGGAGGGCCCTGGCGTAGGCGTCCTCGGCATCCGCGGCGACGAAGACGCGCTCGTCGTGCTCGCCGAACACGACACGCACCTCGTACCGGGGCGACCCGGCTTCCTGCTCGCCGCCGCGAACGGCCGCGTCGCGGGTGTCGACCTCCCGGCTGAGCGAGCGGAACGACCGTGCGAGGAGGCCGCGCAGCTGGTCTTCGCGGGGCAGCCACAGCGACTGGTCGGCCGAGACCGAGTCGAGTGCCCATTCGGTCGTGCCGTTGAAGCCGAGCACCGTCCCCGTGGGATGCTCGTGGGCCTCGATGGTCATCTCGCTGATGGTGAAGACGTCGCCGACGAACTCCCCGCGGTCGATGACGAAGCGATCGCCGGTGGTCGGATGCCAGCGGAGGCCGGCGTCGTGGAGCCGGCGGGCCAGGGTCACGTCGAGCATCGGGCCAGTCTGCGCCTCCCGGCGTGAGAGGGCACCCGTCCTCGGACCGTGGCCTGCTCGGGGCGACTCCGTGCGGACGGCGTCGCCCCGAGCGGCCTCGGCGCTCGTGTCGTCAGCGCTCGTCGGTCGACGCCCTGGGATGCCCGACGGCCTCGGCGGGCCCGAACCGGAACACGGGCAGGGTCTCGGCGTCGAAGCCGGCGGCCTTCTGGGTGAACTCGAGCGAGTAGACGTGCTCGGGCCCGAACCGGCGGCTGAAGGTCCAGTCGCCGTCCGCGTCGGCGACGGGCGTCGCGATGCGGGTGCCCGAGGTCGTCACGACCTCGATGGTCGCGAACGGCGTCGCCCGCCCGGAGAACGTCGTGTCGGCGTCTCGGTCGTAGCCCTCCCCGGGCGCGGGGGAGACGATCTCGAGGCCGCGCCAGACCGGGGCCTTGAGCGTCAGGGTCGTCCGATCCGTCTCGCCGGCGCGCTCCTGCACGATCGTCAGCGCGTAGTCGCTCCGCGGTCCGTAGTCGCGCTGCACCGCCCAGCGGCCGTCGACCCCGACCTCGGCGGTGCCCATCGCGCCGCCCCACTGGTTCGTGACGGTGATGTTCGCCCCCGCCGTGGCCGTGCCCCCGAGGACCAGCGGGCCCGGGCGGTAGGTGTCGCCGTCACGGTGCGTGGTCACCTCGATCGGGGCCAGCGGGATGTCGGGTGCCCAGACGAAGCGGACGTCGTCGCCCTGGCCGGTCGTCGCGGCCTGCGTGAGGGTGATGGCGTAGGTGCGGACCGGACCGTATGCGCGGACGGTGGACCAGCTGCCGTCGGCCGTCACCCGGGTGCGGAACAGCTCGGCGCCCAGATCGGTGGTGGCCACGACCTCCGTGTGCGGTGTGGCGACGCCGCGGAACTCGGTCGGCTCGTACGGTCGGTAGCGATCGCCGACCTCCGGGCTGATCAGCTGCAGCTGCCGCCAGGCGGGTGCGCGCAGTCCGAGCCGGATCGTGTCGCCGTCTCCGCCTCGGGTCTGCGTCACGGTCAGGGCGTAGTCGGCCCGGGGACCCATGTCGCGTCGCACGGACCAGCGTCCGTCGGATCCCACGGTGGTGCGGCCCATCGACCCTCCCCACTGGTTGGTGATGACGATCGAGGCCCGCGGGGTGCCTGCGCCTTCGAGGGTGACCGGCCCGGGCACGTACTCGCCGCCGTCGATGTGGCTGGTGACCGTCGTCGGAACCCAGCCGATGACCGGGCTGAGCGCGATCCTGATCTGGTCCGGTTGGCCGTCCGGCGCCGTCTGGGCGACGCGCACCGTGTAGTCGGCGACGGGACCGAGCTCGGCCGGGGCGCTCCAGTCGCCGGTGGTCTGCGAGGCACGGGTCGCGAACAGGCGACGGTCCCACTGGTTGGTCGCCGTCACCCAGGCGCCGGGTGTCGCACGTCCTCTGAAGATCGTCGTGCCGGGCACGTACGTGTCGCGCGCGGCGTGGCTGGTGACCGCGAGGGGGCGGAACGACCCGAGCGGGAGGAGCGTGAACTCCGCGGAGACGGAGCCGCGCCCGTCGACCAGCGTCTGCGTCGCCGTCAGACGGTAGACGGCGGTCGGCCCCCAGGTGCGATCGATCGACCAGCGGCCCAGGGCGTCGGCCGAGGCGCGGCCCGCCTCGTTGCCCCACTGGTTGCGGACGACGACGCGGGCGTAGGGCGTCGCCGAGCCCGACAGGGAGGTGACGACGTTCTCGCGGTACCACCCGTCGGCGGGCCCGCCGATGGCCACGGGGGCGATCTCCTGCCGGGCGTCGGGGACGACCCGCACCTCGTCGGAGGAGCGCACGTCGCCGCGAGCGCGCTGACTCACGACGACGGCCGTCTCGGCGTGGCCGGGGGCCAGCTCGACCTCAGCCGACCAGGTGCCGTCGGCCACGGGCACGACCACCGTCGTGTCGTCGGTCGCCACGGTCACCTCGGCGCCGTCCGCGCCCGTGCCGGAGACCGTCGTGAGACCGGGCGGCACCTGCCCGGTGGCGGGTGTCAGCAGGTCGACGGCGGCCCCGAGGTCGACCTCGACGCGGGCGGCGCCGGCCGGTGCGCCGTCGACGCTCTGCGTCACGTCGAGCGCGTGTCGCCCGGGTCCGATGGCCGGGTCGATCTCGAGCGACCACGCCTCGTCGACGACGCGTGTCGAGCCGAGGGTCCGTCCCTCGGTGCTGACCTCGATCGCGGCGCCGTCGTGTCCGCCCCCGGACACGGTCGCCCGCGGCCCGAGCTCGCGGGGGACCGTCACCTCGGCGGTCACCTCGCGCGGTGGCACGGTGATCGTGACCGGGGTGGAGCCGACGGCGCGGAAGTCCGACGGCGTCCCCGTGCCGGAGACCCCGAAGCCCACCGACGCGGGTGTGCTCACCGCGACCGACCAGCGCACCTCGCCGCCACGCGGGAGGGAGGTGGTGTCGTCGCTCCACGACAGCTCGAAGGAGGCGCGGCGTCCGTCCGTCGAGAAGGTCCCGTCGGTGAGGTCGAGACCCGGATCGGCCGCCCAGGTCCCTCCGGCGGAGCGCCGATCGGCGCTCAGGACCCGCTGCCCGGGTGCGATGCGCGTGCCCTCGGGCGCGGTGACCTCGGCCGTCCCCTCCAGGCGGGCGAAGGCGTCCCGGATGCCCACGCCGAACAGCACCGCCGTGTCACCGCCGCGTTCGAGGTCGACGGTGTCGCCCGCGACCGCGGTGATGCGCCCGCCGTCGACGACGTCGGCGACGAGGGTGGTGGCGTCGAAGAGGTCGCCGGCCACGATCTGCTCGACGTGGACGGAGTTGCTCCCGGGTGCGAGCCGGGTCGCCGTGAGCTGGAACGTGCCGTTGCCGCGGACGTCGGCGGTGATCCCGCCGATCCGGATCACCGCGTAGGGCGTCGCCGTGCCGACCACGACGGCGGTCCGGGCGATGTCGTTCACCTGGGCGATCCGGGCGTCGATCGAGCGACGGTCGAACCGCTGATCGGCGAGAGGTGCGCCGCCGCCGGCCAGGGACGGCCGGAGGCCCGTGCCTGGCCAGACCGCCGGATCGGCCGCCTGGACCCCGCCGAGCCTGACCGCCCCGTCGTCGCTCTGGCGGAGCAGGCCGTCGCGGGTCACCCGCCAGGTCGCCGACGGATCGGTGCAGGCCTCGGGCGAGGCGATGAGGGTGGGCTCCGACTCGGTCGGCAGCGGGGCCAGACAGCCGTCGCCGGTCGGCAGGCTCACCGGTGCGGCCGAGGCGCCGGGGTCGGGGAGGGTCACGCGGGTGGCCGTGGCGAGCGCGTCGGCGGCGTTGGCGTGGCGCGTGGCCCGGAACGCGTGTCGACCCGCCGTATCCGCTTCGGGGCTCTCTCGATAGGCGATGTAGTCGCCGCCGGTCGTGCGGAAGGCGAGTGCGCTGACGAAGGGGAGCGGGGTGGGCGTCGCCGCCTGCGCCGATGGCGTCAGCACGCCGCCGACCAGGAGCGCGGTCAGAGCGATCGCGCTCGCCGCCGTGGGGAGTCGTGTCATGGAGGGGGTGTCTTTCTGATCGACGGTCGGAGTGATTCTCACGAGACTTATTAATGACACATGTTCTGAGAATGCGCGACACCGATGGGGAGGACGTCGGAGGGATCACTCCACGGCGGTCACGGTGTTCCCGTCTCCGTCGTCGACGACCTCGGGTTCTCCGCCGCGGTGCTCGACCGTGTTGTCCGCGCCGCCGAAGGCGACGTGGGTCACCTGGTCGACGACGATGGCGTTGCGGTCTCCTTCGACGACGAGCCGATCGACCGCGCCGAGCGTGATGCGACCCTCGACGCCGACGATGCTCACGGCCGGGCAGTCGCCCAACTCGAAGGGCCCGTCGAGTCCGTCGGAGAGGATCGTCGCGACGCCGTCGACGCATTCGTCGTAGACGGTCTCGGTCGCCTCGACCGACTCGACGGAGGGGCTCGGCGAGCCGGTCGCCTCGGTGTCGTCCGTGGTCGTGCAGCCGCTCAGGGCCGCAGCCAGCACGAGGGCCGTCGCGAGACCCAGCGGGCGGGCGATGCTCTTCTTCATGGGGGTTCCTCTCTCTGTGGTCGTGTGTCGCATGAGCCCGTCCGGATCCGTCACCGTTCGGCCGGGAAGTCGGCGGGCGCGAAGCGGAACCGGGGGTGGTCGCCGGTGACCCCGGCGGCGCTCTCCTGGGTGAGATCGATCAGGTACGCGTACGACGGACCGTGGAACCTCGTGTTCGACCAGATGCCGTCGCGGTCCGCCGCCGTCTCGAACAGCTGCCCGCCGAGCGACGTCGTGGCTCGGACGATCGCGAACGGGGTCGCCCGACCGGTCATGGTGAAGGCCTCGCCATCGCCGTAGCCCTCCCCGGGGGCGGGGGCGACGAGCTCGATCTCGGTCCAGACCGGGGCTCGCAGCTCGAAGCGTCCGATCTCGTCCGTCTGATCGTCCCGGGTCATGACGAGCCGGAGGGCGTAGTCGGCGTCGGGGCCGAAGACCCGTCGCAGAGACCAGGCGCCGTCGGCGTCGACCACCGGGCGTCCCATCACGGTGCCCCACTGGTTCGTGATCTCGACGACGGCGCCCGGTGCACCGGTGCCGCGCAGTTCGAGCTCACGGGGCCGATAGGTCTCGCCGTCGACGTGGCTGGTCACGGTGAGGGGTGCCCACGGCAGATCGGGGGCCCAGACGAAGGTGTCGAGGGAGTCGGTCCGTCCGTCTCGGGCCTGCTGTGCGATGTCGATCCGGTAGACGTTGTCCGGGCCGTAGGCGCGCGTGTTGCGCCAGACGCCGTCGACGTCGGTCTCGACCGAGAACAGCACGTTGCCGGCCGCCGTCGTGGCCGTGACCGTCGAGTACGGGGTCGCCGTGCCGACGAACTCGCTCGGCTCGCCCGGTGCGTAGCGGTCGCCCTCGACGGGGCTCGTCAGGGCGAGCGGACGCCAGACCGGCGCCCGGAGCTCGAGCGTCACGACGTCGCTCCGGTCTCGGAACGTCTGGGTGAAGGTGACGTCGTAGTCGGCGCTGGGTCCGAGCTCGCGGCTGAACGACCACTCGCCCTGGGCGTCGACGGTCGCCTCGCCGATGGGCTGGCTCCACTGGTTCGTCGCGACGACGGCGGCGGTGGGCGTGCCGGTGCCGGTGAAGGCGACGCTGCCCGGGCGATACGTCTGCCCGTCGACGTGGCTGGTGACCGCGAGGTCGACGAAGTCCAGCTCGGGGACGAGCTCGAGGGTGATCCGCCCGGTCGTGCCGTCGGGGGCCTTCTGGGTGATCGTGATCTCGTAGGCGGCGACGGGGCCGAGCATGGTCTCCGCGGTCCACGCCCCGGCGACCTGGGAGGCGCGGGTCGAGAAGAGCACGCGGTCGTACTGGTTGCGCGCCTCGATGTAGGCGCCCTGCGTGGCCCGCCCGGCGAAGGTCACGGTGCCGGGGACGTAGGTGCCCCCGTCGCTGTGGCTGGTCACGACGAGCGGCACGAACGAGCCGTCGGCGAACAGCTCGAACACGGGAGAGGTGGAACCGCGTCCGTCGACGAGGCTCTGGGTGGCCGTCAACGCGTACCGCGCGGACGGACCGAAGGCCCGATCGAAGGCCCAGTCCCCGTTCACGTCGGCCACGGCGGTGGCCAGCACGGCGCCCCACTGGGCGCGGATCTCGACCGTCGCGTACGGCGTCGCCGTCCCCTGGACGGTCGTGTCCGCCAGGGGCGTGTAGAAGTGCGACGACGGTTCGGTGACGACGACGCCGCGCAGCTCCTGCGGGCCGTCGGGCACGACCTGCGCCGCGTCCGTCGTCACGAGGTCGCCACGGGCGTGCTGCGAGGCGGTGACGGGGACGACCGTGTGGCCGGGGCGGATCTCGACCCGTGCCTCCCACCGTCCGTCGTCCGCCACCGTCGCCGTCGCGACGTCGTCGTCGGCGGTGACCGTGATCTCCGCCCGTGCCGCTCCCGTGCCGCGCACGGTGGTGAGTCCCGGCACGATCTTGCCGTTCTCGGGTTCGATGACGTCGACGGCGGATCCCAGGTCGACCCGGGCCTCGGCCCGGCCGAAGGGTCGGTCGCCGACGGTCTGCTCGACCACGAAGGTGTGGTCGCCGTGACCGATCGAGGACGGCAGGGTGATCGACCAGGTCCCGGCGACGACCGCGGTCCGCCCCAGGACGGTGTCCCCTTCGCGGACGGTCACCGTCCCGTCGGCGTCGCCGACGCCGGAGATCGTGGCCGGCCGGGTGACGTCGTCGTCGAGCACGACCTCGGCCGTCAGGCTCGGAGCGGAGTCGTCGACCCTGACGTCGAACGAGCCCTCGGCCGATGCCGCTCCGGACGCGCTGCGGACCAGGGCGGCCCCACCGTCGAGGACGTCCCCGGGGCGGACGTCGTCGTCGAGTGTCAGGCGGAAGGCCGCGTACTGATGGTCGGCACCCCAGAAGGCGTCCGTCAGGTCGGCGGGACCGTCGATGGTGGCCGTCCGTCGGTCGGCGGAGTAGTCGATCCGGTAGTTCGTCTGTCGGGCGTCGTCGGTGGTGCGCCGCGCCTCCACGTCGGCGAGCCGGCTGCCCGTCGGAGCCGTCAGGGTCAGCGGGCCGCGGACCTCGGGGGCGCGCACGTCGCTGCGCCCCCAGTCGGTCGTGCCGCCGGGGACCGCGCCCCCGACGGTCGTGTCGATGGTCGCCGCCCCGACGACGCGCGTCGGCGTGCTGCCGACCGCTCGGTAGTCGCCCGCCGAGCTGTCGCCCCGGTAGACGTACGACATCTCCGAAGCGACCGGCGCCGCAGAGGCGGGGGTGTCGACGGACAGCGTGTAGCGGTAGTACTCGTCCGCGGCCAGGGTGCCTCCGTTCGAGGCGAGGTCGAACCTGAGGCTCCGCCCGTCGTCGCCGGGTCGGCCGTTCGTGAGATCGAGCCGGGTGTCGGGAGTCCACGTCGCCCCCTCGCCCGTCCGGTTCGTCTCGGCGGCGACGGTCGTCTGCTCGGGGGTGAAGGTCGATCCCTCGGGCGCGGTCAGTTCGACGACACCGGTCATGCTCGTGCGCGTCGCCCGGTTCTGCACGATGAACGGCACGTCGCTGCGTCCGCCCCGCACGAGGTCGACCCGAGCCGACGGTGCCGGGACCACGGTCCCGCCGTCGGTGACCGTGACGACGGCCGTCACGGTGTCCTGGTCGACACCGCCGACGCGCTGCGTCACGGGAATCCGGTTCGTCCCGACGGCGAGGCCGGTCACCGTCAGGGACCACGCCCCGGTGGCGGCGCTCGCGGTCGTCTGCCGACCCTGCGCGCGGATCTCGGCGCCCTTGGTCGCGGTGCCGCCGAGGACGGCGGTGCGGGCGATGTCGTTGACCCGGTCCACCCGGACCACGAGCGGTTCGGCGCGGAACCGGGGGTCCGCCAGGGGGTACCCGCCGCCGGGCAGGAGCAGGGGGCGGAGCCCGGTGTACGGCCACTGGCCCTTGTCGGCGGCCTGGGTGGGCCCCATGGCCTTCGACAGGAGGCTGAACACGACCCGCCCCTCGGTGGTGACCGACCAGGTGTTCGCTGCGACCAGGCAGTACTTCGGGGAGGCGGACAGGGTCGCGCCGCCCCCGCTGCCGCCGAAGGGCATCAGGCAGTCGCCGCCGGCGAGTCGCACCTGGGCGGCGCCGCCACCCGCGTCGGGCAGGACGACCGAGTCGGCGGCCGCCGCCGCCGCGGCGTAGGTGGTGTGCGTGGTGGCGCTGAAGCTGCGCTGCTTCCAGAAGCCGGTGCTCGGTCCGGCCTTGTAGGAGATGAACCCGCCGGAGGGGTTCGAGAACGCGAGCGGGGTCGTGAACGACCGGGCCGTCGCCCCGGCCGCAGCGGCCGACCCCGCGGGGAGGGCCAGCCCTCCGAGCAGGGTCACGGCCGCGACCGCGGCGGCGATGGCCGCTCGGAGGCGTGATCGATGTGTCATGAGGTTCTTTCGTGGAGGTCGCGCAGGCGACGGGCGGACAGGGCGTGCGAATGACAGATGTCTGCACGGATATTCCACGTTATCAATGACATTCGTTCTGCTCTACCCGCATTGCCAAACGGTGATCCCCGGGTAAACTTGAGTCCGATCAACTCAAGTTCTGCGAAAGGCTTCGACATGGCGAACATGCAGGGTGCTCCGGCTTCCGATCAGAAGCAGAAGTCGGCGCTCGAGAAGTACGGCGTCGACCTCACGGCGATCGCACGGAGCGGTCAGCTCGACCCGGTGATCGGACGCGACGCCGAGATCAGGCGGATCAGCCAGGTGCTCACCCGCCGCACCAAGAACAACCCGGTCCTGATCGGCGAGCCCGGCGTCGGGAAGACGGCCGTCGTCGAGGGTCTCGCCCAGCGGATCGTCGCCGGCGACGTGGCCGACAGCCTCAAGGACAAGAGGCTGATCAGCCTCGATCTCGCAGCCCTCGTCGCCGGGGCCAAGTACCGTGGCGAGTTCGAGGAGCGCCTCAAAGACGTCCTCAAGGAGATCACCCGGAGCGACGGCCAGGTCATCACCTTCATCGACGAGCTGCACACGCTGATGGGCGCCGGCGGCGGCGAGGGGTCCGTCGCCGCGTCGAACATGCTCAAGCCCATGCTCGCTCGCGGTGAGCTGCGCCTCATCGGGGCCACGACCCTCGACGAGTACCGCCAGTACATCGAGAAGGACGCCGCGCTCGAGCGCCGCTTCCAGCAGGTCTACGTCGGCGAGCCGAGCGTCGAGGACACCATCGCGATCCTCCGAGGGCTCAAGGAGCGCTACGAGGCGCACCACGGAGTCACGATCACCGACGGCGCGCTCGTGGCCGCCGCCGCGCTCTCCAATCGCTACATCCCCAGCCGGCAGCTGCCCGACAAGGCCATCGACCTCGTCGACGAGGCGGGTTCGCGTCTCAAGATGGAGATCGACTCGTCGCCCGTCGAGCTCGATCAGCTCTACCGAGGGCTGGTCCGCCTCCAGATCGAGGAGCTGGCGCTGAAGAAGGAGACGGACGAGGCCTCGAAGGCGCGCCTGATCGCCCTGCGCGACCAGATCGCCCAGCAGCAGTCGTCGTACGACGACCTCAACGCGCGGTGGCTGGCCGAGAAGGCGGCGCTGCAGGGAGTCGGAACGCTCCGCAGCGATCTGAACGAGGCCCGCATCGACGCCGACCGCGCTCTGCGCGAGGGGCGCTACGAGGACGCCGCCCGGATCAGCTACGAGCGGATCCCCGACATCGAGAGGCGGCTCGCCGACGCCGAGTCCTTCGAGAAGTCCGGCGACCGGCTCGTCAGCGACAGCGTGACCGACGGCGACATCGCCGAGGTCGTCGCCGCCTGGACCGGCATCCCCGTCGGGCGTCTGCTGAGCGGCGAGACCGAGAAGCTGCTCCATCTCGAGAGCGAGCTCGGGAGGCGCCTCATCGGTCAGAAGGCGGCCGTCGCGGCCGTCAGCGAGGCGGTCCGACGCACGCGCGCGGGCATCAGCGACCCCGATCGTCCGACCGGATCGTTCCTGTTCCTCGGGCCCACGGGCGTGGGCAAGACCGAGCTCGCCAAGGCGCTCGCCGACTTCCTGTTCGACGACGAGAAAGCTCTCGTCCGCATCGACATGAGCGAGTACGGGGAGAAGCACAGCGTGTCTCGCCTGGTGGGCGCGCCTCCCGGGTACGTCGGCTACGAGGCCGGCGGACAGTTGACCGAGGCCGTGCGGCGGCGCCCCTACAGCGTGGTCCTGATGGACGAGGTGGAGAAGGCGCACCCCGAGGTCTTCGATGTGCTGCTGCAGGTGCTCGACGACGGTCGCCTGACCGACGGGCAGGGGCGCACGGTCGACTTCCGCAACACCATCCTCGTGCTCACCTCCAACCTCGGTTCGCAGGTGATCACCGACCCCGCCCTCAGCGACCCCGAGAAGGAGGAGCTGGTGCAGGGGCTCGTGCGGCAGGCCTTCAAGCCCGAGTTCGTCAACCGGCTCGACGACATCGTCGTCTTCTCCACGCTCACCGCCGACGACCTCGGCCAGATCGTCTCGCTCTACGTCGACCGACTCGGCCGCCGCCTGACCGACCGTCGGCTGTCGCTCGCCGTCACTCCCGACGCCCGCGCGTGGCTGGCCGAGCGGGGTCACGACCCGATCTACGGGGCCCGGCCGCTGCGACGGCTCATGCAGAGGCAGATCGACGACAAGCTGGCCATGGCGCTGCTCGGCGGCGAGATCGTCGACGGGGACACGGTCCGCGTCGACGTCGCTCCCGATGGCGACGGTCTGACGGTGGTCCGCCACGACGTCGTCGAGCCCGACGCCGCCATCCTCGACGACCTGCCCTGAGGAGCGGCGCTGCTAGAGCCGACGGGCGGCGGCCACGAATTCGCGGATGAGCCCGAGGTCCTTCACTCCGCGCGAGGACTCGACTCCCGAGCTCACGTCGACCCCGACGGGCCCGAGTTCGCCGACCAGGCGCTCGACGTTGTCCGGGGCGAGTCCGCCCGCCAGGATCCACGGTCGGTGGGGTGGAGCGGCGAGGAGCGGGGCGGCGTCGAACGTCGCCCCGGCACCGGGGTCCGCCGCGTCGATCAGCAGGGCGTCCTCGGCGAAGGCGACCCGCGCCTCCTCGGGCTCGGCGGCGTAGGCGCCGGCGTCGACGGCTCGGATGACGCGGAACCCCGCCGCGCGGGCCGCCGCGACGTCCGACGGCGTCTCGTCGCCGTGCAGCTGGACGGACCGCACACCCGACCGGACGGCGAGGTCGAGGACCTCGCCGAGGGGCTGGCCCCGGAACACCCCGACCGTCTCGACCGTGGGCGGCACGCGTTCGGCGAGCCGTCGTGCGCTCGGGGCGTCGAGGGTCCGAGGGCTTCCCGGCGCGAGGACGAAGCCGACGGCGTCGGCACCGGCCGCGACGGAGGTCTCGACGGCGTCGACGGTCGTCAGTCCGCAGATCTTCACCCAGATGCTCATGCCCACCAGTCTGTCGAACCCGGCTGGACGAGGTGCGCCGTCGACGGTCAGTCGTCGTCGAGGCCCAGCGCCGCGGTTCCCGACACCCCGACGCCTGTCGTGACGGGCGCCTCGCGGTAGTAGCCCGACCCGTAGGCGTCGGTCGACTTCTTCTTGCTGCGGGTCATCGTCACGACCACGCCGAGACAGCGGATGCCTGCGATGTCGAACGCGCGGAGGGCGGCCGCGAGGTCCGTGCGCCGGGACCTCTTCGATGCGACGACCATGAGGATGCCGTTGGTGACGGCGCCGAGCAGGGTCGCGTCGGCCACGGGCAGCACGGGAGGCGCGTCGATCAGGACGTAGTCGTAGCGCGCGGTCAGGGTCTCGATCAGCAGCTGCATCTGCGACGAGCCGAGGAGCTCGCTGGGGTTCGGGGGGATGCTGCCCGCGGGCAGCACGGCGAGCCCGTGCGTGCCCCACTCCTGGAGCGCGTCGTCGAGCTCGAACCGGCCGATCAGGACGTCGGTCAGGCCGACGGCGCCCTCGAGCCCCATGATGTCGGCCACCCGAGGGCGACGGAGGTCGCCGTCGACGAGCGCCACGCGGGCTCCCGTCTCGGACAGCACGACCGCGAGGTTGGTCACCGTCGTGGACTTCCCCTCGGACTGCTGCGCCGAGCTCACGACGAAGGCCCGGTTCGCGACGCCGTGGTCGATGAACCGGAGATTGGCCCGGATCGTGCGGAACGCCTCGGCCGCCCGGCCGTGCTGCATGTGGCGCACGATCAGCGGGCGTTCGGAGGTGCCCTTGACGAACGGCACCGAGCCGACGACCGGCGGCGCGAACGACGATTCGACGTCGGAGACCCCGTGGAGGCGCGTGTCGAGCAGGAGGCGCGCCACGGCGAGCGAGATCCCGAGCAGGAGTCCGAGCATGGCGCCGATGACGACGTTGGTGCGCAGGGAGGGCGACGATCGGGTCTCAGGGATCTCGGCGGGTTCGGTCACGAGCAGGGTCACCGACGAGTCCCCCGAGCCCGCCGGACGCTCGATCTCGTTCTCGACGACGTCCCGGAAGCGCTCGCGCACCCGATCGGCGATGTCGCGGGCCAGGACCGGATCGGGGTCGGTCGCCGAGATGTCGATGAGCACGCTGCGCGAGGGCGACGACGCCGAGACCTGCCGACGGAGATCGGCCGCGGTGAGCCCGAGATCGTCGGCGACCGGGTCGAGGACCGTCGACTTGGTGACCAGGTCGAGGTACGAACGGACGCGCTGCTCGGCGGCGTTCCCGCCCTGCAGCAGATCGTTCGCGCTCTGACTCACGGCGAGATCGACGGAGACGTAGACCTGCGTCGATGACGTGAACATCGGGGCCTGGACCGTGGCGAGGCCGGCCCCGCCCAGGGCGCCGACGACGAAGGACGCGAGCAGCAGCGGCCAGTTCTTCTTGGCGACGGTGGTGAAGGTGAGTGGGTTCACGGTGCTCCCTGCGAGTGACCGGACGTTGAATATGAGATATTCCAACACAACTGAGAATGCATCACAAGAGCAGAGACGAATCCTCGGATTTCCATTGCTAATATGAACGCGACATACTAACATTTCGGGCATGTCCGTATCCACCCCTCTGAGTGCGCGCCGCGCGGCCACCGTCCTGGCCGTGGCGACGGTGCTGGTGTGGACCTTCGCGCACGGGGTGCCGACGGGCGTCGGGGCCGAGGCGGCGGCCTTCGCGACCGCGGTCGGCGCCGCCGCGGTATGCACGACGGTGCTCGTCGTCTCCGCTCCGCTCGGTCTCTGGAGCGGCGGTCCGATGTTCTTCGTCGTACTCGCGATCTTCCACGTCCCGCTTCCGGCGTTCCGGCTCCTCGATGCCGAGATGCCCGGAGACGACGTGGGCTACGTCGCGCTCTGGTTCGTCTCGAGCGATCAGGTCCTCCGAGCCGTGTGGCTCGTCGCGCAGGCCATGCTCGCCTTCACCGCCGGGTATCTCCTCCTGGCTCGGCGGACGACGGGGCCGGCCCTCTCCGCTCGGTGGCCCGCCCGACCCGAGGTGGACGGCATGGGCGCCTCCCTGGCTGCCGTCGGGACGACGATCGTGGTCACCACGGTCGTCTACGTGCTCGGCACGATCGCTCTGATGGAGCCGCAGCTCCTGCTGGGCCAGGGCGGCAAGCGGCTCTACGACGCGACCATCGCCTCCAATCCGTCCCTCACCGTCGGGGCCATGGGCATCCTGATCGGATCGTCGCTCGTCGCTGCGGGTGCGCCGTCCGTCGTCCGCACGGTCGGGCTCGCGTTCTTCGGCGCCTTCGCGGCCAGCACGCTGGTGATGGGCTCGCGCTCGTCGGCGCTCTACGCCATCGTCGGGCTGGTGGCCGTCCTGGCGCGATCGCGTCCGATGCCCCGTCAGGTCGTCGCGGTCGTCGCGGTGGTCGCCGGTCTCGTGCTGGTCAACGGGGTGCAGCAGATCCGTGACGAAGGGCTGGCCGAGACGGGCCTCGTCGAGATCGCCGGCTCGCCGCTGGCGGCCACGGTCGAGATGGGATCGACCCTCCGCCCCGTCATCGAGACCGTGGCCTGGTTCGACAACGGGGAGTCCCCCCGCCTCGGCGAGACCTTCGTCGCCGGTCCCATCCGGTTCGGCGAGCTCGTCGCCGGTGTCGACCGCCCTTATTCGGCCGTCGACCCGAGGCTGATCGGAACGATGCTCCGCGAACGGGTCGAGCACTACGAGATCGGCTACTCGATCGTGGCCGAGGCGTTCCTCAACTTCGGCGCCGTCGGGTCCGCCGTCCTCTTCGTCGCCCTCGGGCTGCTGTTCGGTCGATGGGACGGCCGTCGTCTCGGATCGCCCACGGTGGCTGCCGTGTACGGGGTGGTCTACACCGCCGTGCTGGCGACCGTGCGGCAGTCCGCCAGCATCACCGTCACGACCTGCCTCCTCGGTGCGGCGGCCGTGGCCCTGGCGTGGTGGCTCTCGTCCGTCCGCGCGAAGGGCGCGCGACTCGATTCCTCCGGGGTCGGGCCGTGAGCGCGCGGCCCGCACGCGCCTCCTGGTCGGGCCCCGCCGTGGCGGCCGTCTCCGGCCTCGCCGGGAAGGGCGTGCAGTTCCTCGCGCTCACCGCGCTCGCCCTCGTCGTCTCGCCGGCCCAGTTCGGACTCTTCTCGCTCGTGCAGGCGCTCGTGTTCGGCGTCGCCAGTCTCAGCGCTTCGGCGTTCGCGGTCTCCGCGGCGTCCTCGACCGCTCGACGTCGCGACGTCGCGGTCGGTGCCGGCACGACGAGCGCCCCCGACGGCGTCCTCGACGCCGTGGGTCATTCCCTCCGTGGTCGCCGGCGCTGGTTCGCGCTCGTCGCCCTGGTCGACGGCGTGGTCGTCGCGGTCGGTCTCGCGTTCGTCTACGGGCACCCCGAGCAGGCCGGCGTCGCGTTCGTGATCGGTGCGGCGGCGGCGGGCATCACCGTGACCGACACGGTCGTCGGCACCCTCGCCGGGGCGGGTCGCACGGTCGCCACGGCGGTGATCGACGCGTCGAGAGGACTCGCGGGCGGTCTGCTCGCGGTGGTCGGCGGGCTCGCGGGCGGCGCGCTCGGCGCAGCCTCCGGTCTGGTCGTGCTCGACGCGTCGATCGCCCTCGTCGCCCTGGTCGTCACGGCGTGGCGCGGGAGCGCGGTCCGCCGGGACCGCCCGATGCCGGGAACCGAGGAGGCGGGGGTGGCGTCCTCGGCGCCCCCTCGGGTCTCCGAGGCCGCATCCGACGCGGAGCGGACCCGGCACGACCGACGCGTGACGCTGACCGGCGTGAGCGCCGCCTCCCTCGGGCAGATCGCGCCGTGGGTCCTGCTCTGGTCGCTGCAGGCCGTGGGCGGTCTCGAGGCCGTCGCGACCTTCGGCGTGGCCAACCGGTTCGCGGCGCTGGTGCTGCTCGTGCCGGTGTACCTCGGCAAGAACCTCGTCGGACGACTGGTCGTCGATCCGGCGACCGGCCGCTCGGTCCTCCGGGCCGACGTCTTCGTGGCGTGGGTCGGAGGCGTGTGCGTCCTCGCCGCCGTCGCGGCCGGTGCCGTCCAGTGGTTCGCGCTCGGTCCGCTGGCCGAGCGGTACCCCGGGGTCGCGGCCGTTGGGGTCGTCCTGCTGGCCGCGGCGGTCGTGCGCGGGACGGCCACGAGCCTGTCGATGGTGTGCGCGGCTCGGGGGCGTCTCGCGGCCTGGGTGCTCAGCGACGTCGCCGCCACCGTCGTCTCGGTGTCCCTCTGCGTCCTCGCGGCGGTGTCGACGGCGGCGGGGGACGCCGAATACCTCCTGTACCTCTCCGTGCCGGCCGGGGCCATCGCCTGCGCGCTGGTGCGGGGCGCGAGCCTCATGGGCTCGAATCGATCATCGAAGGTGAATAAACAATGAGCTGTTCTACCGATCTGGTCGGAATTGGGCCAGACGAACGGGGGCGGTCGTGACGGTCCTCATCACCGGCGGTGCCGGATTCATCGGCAGCACGGTCGCGTCGGCCTGCGCCGACCGCGGACATGAGGTCGTGGTCCTCGACGACCTCTCCACCGGGACCCCCGTCTTCGCCGCGCGGCACCGGTTCTACCGCGGTGACATCGCCGACGCCGACCTGATCGACCGCATCGTCCGCGAGAACCCCGACATCACGACGGTCGTGCACTGCGCCGCCCGGATCGTCGTACCCGAGTCGGTCGCCGACCCGTTCGGCTACTTCGACAGCAACGTGGCCCGCACGGTGTCGCTGCTGCAGGGCCTGGCCCGAAACGGGATCGACCGCGTCGTCTTCAGCTCCTCCGCCGCGATCTACGACACGCCCGCCGACGGGGTCGTCGCCGAGGGCTCCCCGCTCGCGCCGCCGAGCCCGTACGCCGACACGAAGGCGGTCATCGAGCGGGTCCTCGCAGCCGGTGCGGGTGCCGGCCTCCTGCGGGCCGTTGCCCTGCGCTACTTCAACCCGATCGGGGCGGACCCTCGTCTCCGCACGGGGTTGCAGGTCCCGACACCGAGCCACGCGCTGGGCAAGCTCATCTCGGCTTGGCGGGCGGACGAGCCCTTCGTCGTCACCGGCACCGACTGGCCCACCCGCGACGGCTCGGGGGTGCGCGACTACGTGCACGTCTGGGACCTCGCCGAGGCCCACGCCCTCGTGGTCGATCGGTTCGACGACGTCGTCGACGAGCGGGAGCCCTTCCGTGCCGTGAACCTCGGCACCGGCCAGGGCACGACCGTCCTGGAGCTCGTCGAGGCGTTCGGTCGGGTGGCGGGCGGCCTGCCCCGCGTCGAGATCGGGGCCGCCCGCGCCGGTGACACCGCGGGCGCGTTCGCCGACGTCTCCCTCGCTCGCGAGCTCCTCGGGTGGGAGGCGCGGCTGACCGTCGACGAGGGCATCGCGGACTCGCTGCGCTGGTCCGACCTCGCGCGCCGACAGGGCCTCTTCGCGCCCGCGCCGTCGCCCTGATCCCCTGCTCACCGCTCATCCCCTTCTCACCACCCGAACCCCGACTGGAGCCCCCATGCGTGTCCTCCTCGACGCCGCGATCTTCGGCCTGCCCGACGACTTCCGAGCCCGCAACCTGCAGGAGTCGGGCGAGTCGCTCCTCCTCGACGGGCTGCTGCGCGCCGGTGTCGACGCCACGCCCGTCGCCCCCGCGCTGCACAACTCGTGGCGCGGCTACGACGTGGTGCACCTCAACCACCTCACGAGGTCGTGCGTCCGCCTGCTCGCGCCGACCCGGTCCCGGGTCGTCTTCACGCGCCACAAGACGGAGGCGCCGTCGTCCCGTCGGCAGCAGCGCGTGCTCGAGGGCGCCTACCGGCACAGCGACGCGCTCGTCGTGATGAGCGAGACGGAGCGCGAGCTCGTGCCCTCCTCGGTCGACCGCGACCGGCTGCACGTCATCGCCAACGGCGTCGAGCAGTCGCACTTCCCCGCCCGCCCCCGTCGGCGTCCGGCCGACGGGCGGCCCTGGCGTCTGCTGTCGGTCGGGCAGCTGATCGACCTCAAGCGGGTGGACCTGACCGTGCGGCTCGTGGCGGATCTCCGCCGGGCCGGCGTCCGGGTGGAGCTCGACGTGGTGTCTCAGCGCGAGACCCTCCGCCCCGAGCTCGAACGGCTCGCGGTCGAGCTCGGCGTGGCCGATGCGATCCGCTTCGTCGGCCCGGCCACCCGGGTGGAGCTCGGGCAGCGCATGCTCGACGCCCACTTCCTGGTGCTCGCGTCGCGCACGGAGGCGCAGCCGACCGTCGTCACCGAGGCCGGATTCTCGGCTCTGCCCGTGATCTCGTTCCGGGTCGGCGGCGTCGTCGAGCAGCTGCCGGCGGCTCATCCCCTGCTCGAGGTGCCCGACGTGCGTGGGCTGCTGCCGCTGACGCTCGACCTGATGCGCGACTACGAGCGCGTGTCGGAGGCATTCGCCGAGAACGCCGGACCCCTGCGCGAGCGCTTCTCGATCGAGCGGATGGTCGCCGCCCACCTCGACCTCTACGCGCGCCTCCTCGGTTGAGGCGACGTGACGGCGACGGCCACGGAGAGCCCGTCGGGTCGTCACCGATCCGACGGGCCGCCGGTCAGTCGCGCGCCAGCACGAGCTCGCTGAGGGGCAGGCGCGTGCGCGGTGCGACCTCGCGCTCCGCGAGGGCCTCGACGAGCTTGTCGGCGGCGTCGACGACGCCCACCGCGGTGATGGTCATCGGCTTGAGGTTCTCCGCGAGGTCGAATGCGGCGACGATGGTGTCCCACTCGACGCCGGCCATCTGGTGGGTGTGCAGCCCCTCGGCCTGGGCCTGGACGCTCAGGTGGGCCACTGCCTGGCCGAGGTCGTACTCGGCGTAGGCGCGGACGTCGCCATCGACGGAGGAGGTCTCGGCGATCGCGATGATCAGGGCGGAGGCGTTGACGGCCCACGCGGCGTTGAAGCCCATGAGCGCGCCCACGACGGTGTCGAAGTGGTGGCTGCCGCGACGCGCGACGACGAACCGACGCGGTTGCGTGTTGCTGGCCGACGGCGCCCAGCGCGCGGCCTCGAGCAGAGCGTCGATCTGCGCGTCGCTCACGGTGGCGGTGGGGTCGAACGACCGCGGGCTCCAGCGGGTCTCGAGCTCGCGCACGATCGGGGCGGCGGTCTCCGCGGTGCGGACGGTGGAGGGGAGGGTGGACTCGGAGATCGACATGGAGCCGGCTTTCTGGGGGAGGGACGGACACGGTCGGGCGCGACGTCGGGCCACGGTCATCGCAACACGCGATCCGCCGTGAGTATTTCCCGTCGTCTCGACCGCGCCCTCCCGCGCCTCGGCCGGTCGGAGCGACCCGTCCGCCCGGGTCGACCGGCCCTCCCCGAGGAGGCGCGGTCAGCTCCGGGCGGTCACGGTCGCCCCGTCGACGGTGCCGGTCAGGACCCAGTCGAGGGAGCCGCCCCCGGATGGCAGGTCCCGCGGCACGGTGACCGAGGGGGCCCAGCGCAGCTGCGTCCCCGCCGGGAGGCCCAGACCGCTGGTCGAGCGGACGGTGAACGTGAGGGTGGCGCCGGAGTCGCTGCGGACGGCGCCGTCGACCACGATGGCGTCGGTGGCGACCCACTCGCCGCCGGGCCGGCGCAGCTCGGTGACCAGCGCCTCCTGATGGTCGGCGAAGCGCGTGCCCGTGGGCGCGGTGAGCTCGAGTGCGCCGGCGAGCGACTCGACGGAGGGACGGATCTGGACGGCGAACGGCACCTCGCCCGTGCCTCCCTGAGTCAGAGCGACCGTGCCGTCGGCGGGGACGGCCGTGATCGGCTCGACCCGGTCGGTCCGGACGGAGATCGGGGTGCTGGCGAGCAGGGTCGATCCGTCGAGCGACGTGATCGCCGCCCACCCGTCGCTCAGCTCCGCATCGGCGGGAGCGTCGGGGTCGATGGCGAACGAGACGGCGAGGTAGTTGTCCGCGCCCGGCCCGAAGGTCATCGTGCCCGCGCCGGTCCTGTTGGTCACGGTCACGGTGCGACGGTCGTCGTCGTACGAGTAGTCCATGGCGGTCCAGCGGTGATCGTCCCGCGTTCGGCGGACCTGGACGTCGGCGATGGCGGTGCCGGCGGGGGCGTCGACGGTGATGATGCCGTGACGGGCCGGGCTCACCTCGATGCGGGCCAGGCCGGTCGTCCGACCGACGGCTCCGGTCGCCGTCGTCGAGGTCGCTCCCGTGCCCGGCACCGACGACGCCTCGACGAGTCTCGAGCCGTCGACTCGGAGCGTGCGTGTCGTCGCGGTGCTGCGCGGCTGCTCGACGTCGTCGGCCCACCAGACCAGACGGGTGCTCGCCTCGCGGTGGCGGACGACGACGTACCAGCCGTCGCCGACCGTCGTCCCGTCGAACGCGGCGGCCGCCGCGTGAGCGGTCTGCTGGCCCTGCACCGAGAACGACGCCCTCTCGTCGCCGCGCTCGTCGTAGACCGTCGCCCCGACGTACTCCTGGCCGGGGAAGTAATCATGGGCGGGGTAGCCCGACGAGGCGAACAGGCGCAGCTCGCTCGTGGCGGGGGCGTAGGCGAGGCGAGCGATGTCGCGGCCGCTGATCCCGACGTAGTGGAACGAGTCACCGGCCCGGACGGTGACCGGGGTCGTGTAGAACTCGCGCACCCCGGCGTGGTTGACGACGGTCACATCGACCGCCCCCACGCCGGTCCCCGGGCGAACGGCGCGGATCGAGTGATCGGCGAGATCGACGGTGCCGACGCCGTCCGAGCTGCTCAGCCCGGAGAGATCGGGGATCGATGCGAGTCGGCGCTGGCCGACCGTGACCGATTCCCCGACGGGGGAGAGCGGGCCCTGCGGGATGCTGTAGGCCGGCGTCTCGTACTCGCGGATCAGCTCGCCCGAGAGCCGGTTCAGCCAGATCGGCTCCTCGAGCTCGGGAAGCCGGGCCATGGCGGCCTCGGTCTCCGCGCTGAGGGGGATGCCCCATTGGCGGAAGAACTCCCGGAGATCGCGGTCGGCGACGCGCGCGGTCGTGGCGGCGAAGAGCTGACGCTTCTGCTCGTCCGTCGTGGGCACACGCTCACCGCGCGCCTTCAGCACGCGCAGCTCCTGGTTCACCCGCGGGTAGAAGTCGTCGCCGAACGCGCGGCGCAGGTGGTCGAAGAAGAACAGGCGGCCCCAGACGCTTCCCTGTGCCTGGAAGTCCCGGTCGTCGACGGGCTCGGCGAAGATCCGGTCGTAGGCGGCGACCTGCCCGTCGAGCCTCGTCGTCCAGCCGTAGTCCGATTGGATGTGCAGCGCCGAGAGGTTGACGAGCACCTCGCCGAGGCCGTTCCAGTTGAACGTGGGTGTCTGATAGGTGTGACCGACCTCGTGCCAGAAGCCCCACTGGTCCCAACGCGGGGAGCGGAAGAGATCGGCTGCCGCACCGGAGCTCACCTGGAACATGATGCGATCGTTCGAGGCGTTGGCGTAGCCGCTGCTCGAATCGGCGGAGGCGATGTATATCCGGTGCGGAGCCTTGCGGGCGACGCCCGTGCCGTCGTCGGACAGGCCGTACGTGTCGTTCGTGATGCGGATGAAGTCGTCGAGTTCGGACACCCGGAGCGCGGTGTCGGCCGCGGCGATGTACGGGCCGGTCGTCGGCTTCTGGAAGTCGCCGAAGAAGCGATCTCCGACGATCTGCACGAACGGGGCCGAGGCGAGACGGTCCATCTCGGAGTGGAGCTGTGCGGTGGTCGTCCGCCCCTGCACGAAAGCCGGCACGGGTTCTCCGCCGACGACGACGACGTCGGCGGAACCGCCGTCGGCTGTGCTGATCAGATGCACCATGCCGTCCTGCGGCGCGGTGAGCTCGTTCGTCCCGGGGTGGAGGTCCGCTCGCCAGAGTCCCTTCTCGACACCGCCGTTGTGCGCCGCGTAGACACCGGTCAGGCCGATGCCGACCGTCATGCGCGGCGCTCCGTCGGGCACGGTGATCGTGAGCCGATCGCCCGCTCGGGCGAAGCGAGCGGTCGGCTGCAGGTCGCTGTGCCGGTACGAGCGGTTCTCGCGCACCTGCTCGGCCGCGGCGGATCCGATCCCGTGGATGAGCACGGTGGTGGAGGCGTCGTCCTCGCTCAGGCGGATGTCCGTGGACCGAGGTCCGCCGGGGACGGCGTCGATCGAGGCGGCAGCCGCCGCGGGGACCGCCGACGGGGCGTCTCCGGCGGGCGTGGCCGTCGCCGGATCGGTCGCCAGCGGCGCCACGAGCAGGATGATCAGCGCGGCGGTCAGCAGGGGCTTCAGCCCGGGGCGTCGTGGCGTTGAGGCGGTGGTGCGGCCGGTGCCGGCCGAGCGGCGAGACGGGAGGGACGGGACGGCGGACATGATGACTCCTCACGGTGAGGGATCATCATAAACACGTCACATGTGAAATACAAATCTGTCAGGAGAGGAGCGCTCGTGCGTCGGCGAGGAATCGGTCGACGTGGTCCTCGGTGGTGTCGAACGAGCACATCAGGCGCACCTCGCCCGTCGCCCGGTTCCAGTCGTAGAAGTGGTGGACGGAGCGGAGGGGTTCGACGATCTCCGATGGGAGGGTGACGAACACGGCGTTCGCGTCGACGGCCTGCGTGACCGCGATCCCCGGCAGGGCCGCGAGGCCCGCGGCGAGACGCGTGGCCATCGCGTTCGCCGTCGCGGCCGATCGCCGCCACAGGTCGCCGTCGAGCATCGCCAGGAACTGCGCGGAGACGAACCGCATCTTCGAGACCAGCTGCGCGTCCATCTTGCGGAGGAAGACCAGACCGGTCCGCGCCTCCTCGGTGAAGGTCACGACGGATTCGCCGAGCACCAGGCCGTTCTTGGTGCCGCCGAGCGAGACCGAGTCGACGCCGGCGTCGCGGGTCAGGGCCCGGAGCGAGACGTCGAGCGAGGCGGCGGCGTTGGCCAGACGGGCTCCGTCGAGGTGGACGCGCAAGCCCAGGGAGTGCGCGTGGTCGGTGATCGCGCGGATCTCGTCGGGCGTGTAGACCGTTCCGAGCTCGGTGCTCTGGGTGATCGTCACGGCGAGGGGCTGGGGTCGCTGCTGGTCGCCCCAGCCGTAGGCCTGGCGATCGATCAGCTCGGGCGTGAGCTTGCCGTCGGGGGTGGGCACGGTCAGCAGCTTGATGCCGCCGAGCCGCTCGGGGGCCCCGCCCTCGTCGGTGTAGACATGCGCGGTCGTGGCGCAGATCACCGCGGCCCAGCGGGGCGTCAGGGCCTGCAGGGCGGCGACGTTCGCGCCGGTGCCCGTCAGGACGGGGTCGATCGAGGTCCCCTCGCCGAACGTCTCGATCACGACCTCGGCCAGCCGCTCGGTGTAGGGGTCGGCACCGTACGAGCCGACGTGCCCGCCGTTGGCGTCGAGCATCGCCTGCAGCACCTCGGGGTGGGCGCCCGCGTAGTTGTCGGAGGCGAACGAATGGGCTGAGGGGTCGTGGAGGCGCGTCACGGGCTCGATTCTGCCGGACGCCGTCCTGATCCGACGACTCCTCCGCGGGGTCGACGTGATCGACGCCGACGATCGGATCGTCCACGCTCTCGACATGAGTGTACGTCAGGTGTAATATCCGAATGTCACATAATCCGGGAGACCCATGACGACTCGAATCCATCTGTCCGCACCCGACGTCGGCGACGCCGAACGCGCCTCCGTCGACGCGGCCCTGCGCTCGGGCTGGGTCGCCCCGCTCGGTCCGGAGGTCGACGCCTTCGAGCGGGAGGTCGCCGAGCGCGTCGGCGTCGGACACGGAGTCGCACTCTCGTCCGGCACGGCCGCCCTCCACCTGGGGCTCCGCGGCCTCCGGGTCGCACCCGGATCCCTCGTCGTCACGTCGACGTTCACGTTCGCGGCCACCGCCAACGCCGCCGTCCACGCCGGCGCGACCCCCTACTTCGTCGACTGCCGCCCCGACACCGGCAACCTCTGCCCCGATCTGCTCGACGAGGCGCTGACGGGGCTCGCCGCCGCCGGCCGGGTCGTCTCCGCCGTCGTGCCCGTCGACATCTACGGGCGTGTGGCCGACCTCGAGCGCATCCTCGACGTCGCGGCTGCGCACGGCGTGCCCGTGCTGTGCGACAGCGCCGAGTCGCTCGGGGCCGCCCGTGGTGGTCGAGCGGCCGGCTCGTTCGGCCGGGCCTCGGCCGTGTCCTTCAACGGCAACAAGATCATGACGACCTCGGGCGGCGGCATGCTGCTGACCGACGACGCCGAGATCGCCGTCGAAGCTCGTCGGGTCGCCAGCCAGGCCCGACTGCCGGTGGCCCACTACGAGCATGCCGAGATCGGCTACAACTACCGGCTGAGCAACATCCTCGCCGCCCTCGGACGGGCCCAGCTCGGTCGGCTCGACTCGATGATCGCGCGCCGTCATCGCGTCCGCGACCGGTACCGCGCCCTCCTGAACGGGCGGGACGGCGTCCGCATCCTGCACGACGACGGCCTCGACGCGGCCGACAACGCCTGGCTGACCTCGGTCGTCTTCGACGATCCGGCGGTGGTGGCGTCCGTGGGGGCGGCGCTCGCCGCAGACGACATCGAGACCCGTCGGCTCTGGAAGCCCCTGCATCTGCAGCCCGTCTTCCGGTCGAACGGACGGCACGTCACCGGGGCCGGCGAGGAGCTCTTCCGACACGGACTCACCCTCCCCAGCGGGTCCGCGCTGGGCGACGACGATCTCGACTGCGTGTGCGGCCGTCTCGAGTCCGCCCTCGACGAGGCGGGCGTCCGTGGCTGAGACGACCCGCTCCTCCTCGGGGCCCCAGGGTCCTCGCGTGCTGCCGACGCGGGGTCGTCGTCCCGGCCGCGCCGGTGTCCGCCTCCGACGGGCCGCCGACCTCGTGCTCGCCGTCGCCGCCCTCGTCGTGCTCGCCCCGGTCATGCTGGCGACGGCCCTGGCCGTCGCCGCGAGGCTCGGGCGGCCCGTCTTCTTCCGGCAGGAGCGCGTGGGCCGCGGCGGTCGCGTCTTCCGGTTGTGGAAGTTCCGCAGCATGCTGGCGCAAGACGAGTCGCGGGGGCTCGTGTCCGACGCCGACCGGCTCACCCCGTTCGGACGGCTGCTGCGGTCCACGAGCCTCGACGAGCTGCCCGGGCTGTTCAACGTGGTCGTCGGCGACATGAGCCTGGTCGGCCCCCGTCCCCTCCCGCCCCTCTATCTCGACCGGTACACCCCGGAGCAGTCGAGGAGGCACGAGGTCGCGCCCGGGCTGACCGGGCTGGCGCAGGTGGCCGGCCGCAACTCCCTCGGCTGGGACGACCGTCTGGCCCTCGACGTCCGGTACGTCGACGAGGCGTCGCCGTTCCTCGACGCCTGGATCGTCCTGCGCACCGTGCGGGTGGTGCTCCGTCGTGAGGGCATCACCGCCGAGGGGGCGGCGACGATGACCGAGTTCCAGGGGGCGTCCGATCAGCCGGCCCCGGCGTCGGAGCGGTCTCCCTCGGTGTCCCCGGCGGAACGCCGCTGAACCCGCCGCCCGCCCGCGACCGGCGGTCGACACCTCCGTCGAACACGTCACCCATCGAGAGGCCCGAATGCTCATCGACTCCCACCCCAGCTTGATCGTCGTCGGACAGGGCCGCGTCGGCCTCCCCCTCGCGATGCGCGCCGTCGAGGCCGGCTTCGACGTCCTCGGCGTGGACATCGACCCGTCGCGGGTCGCCGCGCCCCGGGAGGGCGCCTCCGCCGTCGACGACGTGCCCGATGTCGTCGTGCGCGCCGCGCGGGACTCCGGCCGCTACGCCGTCGACGGCGATCTCGGCCGGATCGACGGCTTCGACTTCGCCGTCGTCACCGTGCCGATCGAGCTGCGCGACTCCGTGCCCGACCTCGGCTCCCTCGAGTCGGCCGCCCGTTCGCTGTCCCTCGGTCTGCGACGGGGGGCCACGGTCGTCCTCGAGTCGACGGCGCCGCCCGGCACCACCGCCGAGGTGCTCGTGCCCCTCCTCGAGCAGGGGAGCGGACTCTCGGCCGGCCGCGACTTCTCCGTCGGCTTCAGCCCCGAGCGCCTCGATCCGACCGCGTCCGTCCGGTCGTTGCGGACGACGCCCACGCTCGTCTCCGGCATCGACCCCGAGTCGCTGGCCAAGGTGACCGCGCTCTACGCCGACCTCGCAGACACCACCGTGCACGTCGATCCGGCACCGCCTCGTTGGCGGCCTGCACCATGATGGGTGCATGGGCGGAGTGCTGATCGGGTTCGGGATCATCGGGGCGGTCATCGCCGCCGGCTACGTCGTCGGCCGCATCGACCTGCTCGGTCCCCAGGGGCACCACGTCCTGTCCCGCATCGTCTTCTTCGTGCTCACCCCGTGCCTGCTGTTCACGACGATCTCGCAGGCCGACGTCCACCTGCTGTTCTCGCGCCTCCTCGTCGTGTCGGCGGCGGCGTCCCTGGCCGCCGCCGTCATCTCGATCGTCGTGCTGAGATTCGTGCTGAGACGCAGCGCCGCCGAGACGGCCATCGGCACCATGGGCGGTGCGTACGTCAACGCGAACAACATCGGTCTCCCCGTGGCGACCTACGTGCTGGGCAGCGCGACCTTCGTGGCTCCCGTGCTGCTCTTCCAGCTGCTGGTGCTCACGCCGATCGTGCTCGCCGTCATGGACACGGCGACCAACCGGGGCAGCAGCCTGGGGCGCACGATCGCCCGGCCGTTCACGAACCCGCTGCTGATCGGCTCGGCGCTCGGGGTGGTCGTCGCGGTCACGGGGATCGAGATCCCCGACCCCGTCCTGCAGCCGTTCGCGCTGATCGGCGGGGCGGCGGTGCCGATCGTCCTGATCTCGTTCGGCATGTCGCTGCACGGCTCGCGCCCGTTGCAGGCGCGCGAGGGCCGGATCGACGTCGCCCTGGCGACCGGTCTCAAGCTCGTGGTCATGCCGCTCGTGGCCTGGCTCCTCGGGGCGTTCGTCTTCGGGTTCGACGGGCACGAGCTCTTCGTCGCGGTCGTCCTGGCCGGTCTGCCGTCGGCGCAGAACGTCTTCAACTACGCCCAGCGCTACCAGACGGGCGTCGTCGTCGCGCGGGACACCGTCCTGGTGACCACGATCGTGGCCGTGCCGGTGCTCGTGGTCATCGCGGCCCTGCTGGCATAGCGCCGTCCGCGCGCCCTCCGCCGGATGATCGTCAGAAGATCATCGGACGGTCGTCGTCGAGCTCGGTCTCGAGGTCGAGGTCGACGACCACCGGCACGTGGTCGCTCGGCGCGTCTCCCTTGCGCTCGTCGCGGTGGATCGCGGCGGCCGTGACGAGATCCGCGAACGCGGCCGATCCGAGGATGAAGTCGATCCGCATCCCCTCGTTCTTCGGGAACCGCAGCTGCTTGTAGTCCCAGTAGGTGTAGCCCTCGGGGAGGCGCGGCCGGACGACGTCGGTCAGCCCGATCTCCTCGAAGCGCGTGAACGCCGCGCGTTCGGGTGCGCTGACGTGCGTGTGGCCCTCGAACACGGAGAGGTCCCAGACGTCGGTGTCGAGCGGAGCGACGTTCCAGTCGCCCATCAGGGCCAGGGGCTGGTCGGGCCGTTCGGCCAGCCAGCCCTCGGTCTCGGCGGCGAGCTTCGCCAGCCAGTCGAGCTTGTAGGCGTAGTGCGGATCGTCGAGCTCGCGACCGTTCGGCACGTAGAGGCTCCACAGTCGCACGCCCTCGACCGTGACGCCGATGGCGCGGGCCTCCTTGGGCTGGTCGGGCCCGTCGTGGCCCTTCGCGAAGCCGGGCTGCGAGGGGAACGTGATCTCGACGTCCTCCATGGGCAGACGGCTGACGAACGCGACGCCGTTCCACTGGCTGAGGCCGTGCAGCTCGACCTCGTATCCCGCCTCGCGGAAGGCGTCGAACGGGAACTGCTCGGGCTTGCACTTGATCTCCTGGAGGCCCGCGACGTCGATGTCCTCGCGCACCAGCCAGTCGACGACCCGCCCCACTCGGGCGCGGACGGAGTTGACGTTGTAGGTGGCGACTCGCATGGCGGCCACGCTACCGGGGAGGCGCGGTGCCGGTCCCCACCCGCCTCGTCGCCGAGCGCGGGAGCCCGCCCCGGGAGGCTGTGGAGGGCTCTGTCGTACCATGGGGGTCGTGACCGACGCACGCACCCAGCTCATCGACTACATCAGCTCCGAAGCCGTCTTCCACGGCGACTTCACCCTGACGAGCGGCAAGAAGGCGAGCTACTACATCGACCTCCGCAAGGTCAGCCTCGACCACCGTGTCGCGCCCCTGATCGGCCGGGTGATGGTCGACCTCATCGCCGACGTCCCCGACGTCTTCGCGGTGGGCGGGCTCACCATGGGCGCCGACCCCATCGCCGCGGCCGTCCTGCACCAGGGCGTCGCGCTCGGCGAGGACTACGACGCGTTCGTCGTCCGCAAGGAGCCCAAAGACCACGGTCGCGGCAAGCAGGTCGAGGGCCCCGATCTCGCCGGCAGACGAGTCGTCGTGCTCGAGGACACCTCCACGACGGGCGGATCCCCGTTGGCCGCGGCGAAGGCCCTCGAGGCGGTCGGCGCCGAGATCGCCGCCGTGGCCGTCGTCGTCGACCGCAGCACGGGCGCCCGCGAGGTGATCGAGGCGGCGGGCTACCCCTACTACGCGGCGATCGGGCTCGACGACCTGGGGCTGCGGCCGTGAGTGGCGATCCGAGGGGCGACGAGGCCGACCGCGACCCGAGCGACTGGCTCGCCGCGCAGTTCTCCGCCGCCGATCCCGACGCCGACGCCGACCTCGATCCCGACGCCGACGCCGACGCCGACGCCGACGCCGACGACGACGACCTCGACGAGGCAGCTCCGCGCGCCGGAGCACCGCGCACCGCCGAGGCCCCCGTCGTCGATCCGCGGCCGGCCGTCCCGGTCGTCCCCGTCGTGCCGCGTCGCGAGGCTCCGCAGCCTCCGCTCGCCGTGCCTCCCGCACCGACCCCCGAGTCCGACGTCCCCCGGAGCTCGGGGCATCCCATGGCTCTCGACCTCACCGCTCTGCGTGCCGCCATGGGCGCCGACGATGCGGTGGCGCCGCCGACTCCGTCGGAGGACGCGCCGCGCCCGGACGTGACTGGTTCGGACGTGACGGGTCCGGTCGTGTCGGACCCGGCCGTGCCGGACCCGGCCGCCGAGCCGTCGCGGCCCGAGGAGCCGCCGGCATCGGGGGAGCCGACGCAGGCCTTCGAGCACGTCGTCGACGACCAGGCCGGCGCCCCGGGGTCGCCCGCCTCCGAGCCGGATCGGAACCCGGACGGCGACGATCGTGTGCCCGGCCCCTTCACCGCCATCCTGACGACGCCTGCGGCGGCCGCCGACATCTCGGCCGAGCCGCGGACCTTCGACTGGAACGCGCTTCCGGCCGAGCCCGAGCCCGAATCCGAGGCCGAGCGCGACCCCTTCGCCTTCGCGCCTCCTCCCGTCCCCGCCGATCTCGGCGCGGGAACCGCCGACGCCCTGCCGCCGACCCTGGCCCACGATGTCGTGACGCCCGCCGTCGAGACCCGTGCGTTCGAGTTCCCCGCCGACGACCCCGACCCGGCCCGCGACCTCGACCCGGTCCGCGACCCCGACCCGGTCCGCGACCCCGACCCGACTGACGACGCCGCCGCGGCCGACTCCGAGCGCGACCCGGCGCCCGCACCTCCCGACGAGCCACGGGACGAGTCCGAGCTCGCGGCAGCCGGGGAGGCGCCGCCCGCCGACCGCGTCGACCCCGCTTCCGAGGTCCCCCTGCCGGTCGCCGTCGAGCCCGTTCCCGACACGTCGTCGACGAATCCCGAGAAGGCGGTCGTGGTCCCCGAGCCCGAGCCCGAGCCCGCGCCCGGTCAGGCGGCGACGTCCGCGGCCGACCCCTGGTGGGTCGAGGAGCATCACGAGATGACCCGTCGCGAGCGGCGTCTCGCCGAGGCGGCCGGCCAGCTTCCCCCGCCCGCCGTCGCTCCGCCCGCCTCCGGTCCGCCCGCCGAGCCGGCATCCGGTGCGACCGACCCGGTCGACGGCACGACCGCCGGCCCGGACCGTGAGCCGGAGCATGAGCCGACCTTCACCGAGATCCTCGGCATCGTCCGTCAGCCCGAGCCCGCCGTCGAGGCCGAGCCGATGCCGAGCGGCTCCTGGTCGCTGTCCGCCGACCTCGACCCCGGAACCGGAGCGCCCGCGGACGAGTCCGCTCTCCCTCCTCTCTCCACGGCCGACGCCGATCTCGACGACGAGCCCGTGGACGACGCCGCGACGTCCGTCCTTCCGGTGAGCGCGCGGTCCGCCCTCGATGCCGAGCCCGTGCCCCTGACCGGTCACGAGCCGTCCTCGAGTCGGCCCCGGTCGTCGGAGGCGGGCGCCGACCAGCTCCCGGGCTTGTCGGTGTCCGCTCCCGACGGGGCGACCGACGACGCCGCCGGGCCGACCGGTCCGAGGAGGCGCGGCGCGGGATCGACCCCGCACCGCGCCTCCTCGGGTGGCGGCATCGAGAACTGGCCTCGCGAGCGCAAGGTCCTGCTGGCGGTCGCCGCAGCCGTCGTCGTGGTGCTCGCCCTCGTGGCGGTCTTCCTCCTGAGCCGGGCCGCGTTCGCGACGTCGACGGCGGCCGACGCGGTCGACGAGCCCGCCGCCGCCGTGGTGACGCAGACGGTCACCGCGGTCCCCGTCGAGGTGGCCGCTCCCCAGCCCACCGGCCCGCTCGCCGCGGGGACGCACCCGTGGAGCGACCTGCGGGGCGGCGAGTGCCTCGCGGAGGCCGCCGACGCCTGGCAGCAGGAGTACGAGGTCGTCGCCTGCGATCAGCCGCACGCGGCTCAGGTGACCGTGGTCGGGGAGCTCGACGACGCCGACTACCCGGGCGCGGAGGCCCTGCAGGCGCGTCTCTCGACGCTCTGCTCGTCGCCCGAGGCGCTCGATCTCACCGCGGCGGCCGACTACCGCGACATCGAGGTGGCGGCGAACTACCCGCTGTCCGACACCGAGTGGGCGAGCGGCGACACGTCGTACGCCTGCTTCGTCGACCGATCGAGCGGCGAGCCCTTCACCTCGGACCTCGCTCCGGGAGCCTGACGGCACAGGGTCCCGGCCACCGTCCTCCCGGCCACCGTCCTCCTGGTCTCCTCGGCCAGAAACTGAGGATTGATATTGTGAAATACAAGTGTCACGGGTAGCATGAGAGACGGGCGCAGACGCGCCTCCCGATCTCGTGAGGACACATGAACGACACCGATCTGCTCACCCTGGCCACCGATCTCGTCGACGCCGAACCCGGCGCGCTGAGCATGACCGATCGTCTCGCCGACATCGGCTGGGACTCCCTCTCGAGCGCCATGTTCATCGCCGAGGCGGACTCCGTGTGCGGCGTCATCGTCGACGCGGCGGCGCTCGGGCGCTGCGTGACCCTCGCCGACGTCCAGGCGCTGACCAGCCCGGTCGGCGCGTGACCGTGGACTCCGCGCCCACCCGCGGGGGGCGTCGTCTCGTCCTCGTCGGCGCCGGGGGAGCGGGGCGCGAGGTCCACGCGCTCGTCCGCTCGTCGCCCCGGTTCGTCGAGGCCGAGCAGGTCGTCGAGATCGTCTTCGTCGACGACGTCGTCGACCGTCCGGGTCTTCCCGCTCCGGTCGTCTCGACCGTCGACGACTACCGCCCCGCCGACCGCGACATCGTCCTCTGCACGATCGGCGGATCCCGCTCCCGGACCGCCGTGGTCCGACGGCTGGAGGCCGTCGGCGCGCGGTTCACGACGTTCGTCCACGACACCGCGGTGCTGCTGCCCGGCTCGTCGATCGGCGCCGGCTCCGTCGTCTACCCGTTCGTGGTCGTCTCCACCGACGTGGTCGTCGGACGGCATGCGTGGCTCAGCACCGCGGCCGTCCTCGGCCACGACGTCACGGTCGGCGACGTGGTGACGCTCAACGGCGCGTCGCAGCTCCTCGGCGACGTCACGGTGGGCGACGGGGCGTTCGTCGCCTGCGGCGCGATCGTGGTGCCCGGCGTCGAGGTCGGCGCCGACGCCCGAGTCGGGGCCGGCAGCGTCGTCCTCCGACGAGTGAAGCCGGGCACGACCGTGTTCGGCACGCCCGCCACCCTCCTGACCGGAGCCGCACGATGACCCCGACCCGCGCCTCCTCGGCTCCCGCCCCGTACGCGGCTCTCCGTGCCGTCGCGTCGTACGTGCCGCCGACCGTCGTCGACAATGCGCAGCTGAATCGCGAGTTCGCTCCCGCGGTCGTCGACCGGATCGCGGCGAAGACCGGCATCGACCGGCGCCACGTGGTCGACGGCGAGACCGCGTCCGACCTCGCGGTCGCGGCGGCCGAGAGGCTGCTGGCCGAGAACGCCATCGACCGCGACTCGATCGACTACCTCCTGCTCTGCACCCAGAGCCCCGACTTCGCGATGCCGTCGACCTCGTGCCTCGTGCACGACCGCCTCGGCCTGCCCGCGTCGGCGGGATCGCTCGACCTGGCGATGGGCTGCTCCGGCTACGTCTACGCCCTCGGCCTGGCCAAGGCGCTGATCGAGAGCGGTCAGGCGACGACGGTCCTGCTCCTCACCAGCGACACGCTCACCCGCTACCTCAACCCGGCCGACCGGCAGCTGCGCACGATCTTCGGCGACGGCGCCAGCGCCTCCCTGGTGACGGCGTCGGCGTCCTCACCGGCCCTCACCGGCTTCGCCTACGGCACCGACGGCTCGGGCGCCGAGCATCTCATCGTGCCCGGCGGCGGCCTGGCCGACGCGTCCGGGTTCGCGCCCGCGGCCATGCCCGAGGCGCGCGGACTCGAGCCCACGGGGCACGACCTCTACATGAACGGCGCCGAGGTCTTCACCTTCTCGCTGAGGGTGGTGGCCGACGTCGTCCGCAGATCCCTCGACCGAGCCGGGGTCGGCATCGTCGACGTCGACGCCTTCGTGCTGCACCAGGCGAACGCGTTCATGCTCGAGACCCTGCGGAAGAAGCTCGGCGTCGAGCCGGCGCGCTTCGTCGTCGAGATGAGCGACGTGGGCAACACGACGTCGTCGTCGATCCCGATCGCTCTCGAGGCGGCCCTGGCGAACGGGCAGATCGCTCCCGGTCAGAAGGTCGTCTTCGTCGGCTTCGGCGTCGGGCTGTCGTGGGGCGCGGTCGTCGTCGATCTCTGATCCGAGGGGTGCCCGACGGCCTCCGCGCCCGGACCCGCCGGCCGGGCGGGGCCATCTCGTCGGCCGGTCGTCAGACCTCGGACGGCACCACGTCGGACTCGACGGGTTCGGCCCGGACGAGCTCGTGGACCCCCTGCAGGATCTCGTTCGGCCGGAACGGATACCGCTCGATCTCCGCCTGGTCGCTGATGCCCGTCATGACGAGGATGGTGTGCAGGCCGGCCTCGATGCCCGCCATGATGTCGGTGTCCATCCGGTCGCCGATCATGGCCGTGTTCTCGCTGTGGGCCCCGATGCGGTTCATCGCCGAACGGAACATCATCGGGTTCGGCTTGCCGACCACGTAGGGCGACTTGCCCGTCGCGGCCTGGATCATCGCCGCGATGGCCCCGGTCGCTGGCAGGACGCCCTCGGCGCTCGGCCCCGTCGCGTCGGGGTTCGTCACGATGAACCGCGAGCCGTTGCGGATCAGCCGCACGGCCTTCGTGATGGCGTCGAACGAGTAGTTGCGGGTCTCGCCCACGACGACGTAGTCGGGATCGGTCTCGGTCATGATGAACCCCGCCTCGTGCAGCGCGGTCGTCATGCCGGCCTCGCCGATCACGAACGCCGACCCGCCCGGCATCTGCGATCGGCAGAAGTCGGCGGTCGCGAGCGCCGACGTCCAGATGCGCTCCTCGGGCACGTCGAGCCCTGACGCGCGCAGGCGCGCTGCGAGGTCGCGCGGGGTGAAGATCGAGTTGTTGGTGAGCACGAGATAGGGCGTGCCCTCGTCCTGCCACTGCTGGATCAGCTCGGCAGCGCCGGGAAGCGCGTGGTTCTCGTGCACGAGCACGCCGTCCATGTCGGTGAGCCAGCATTCGACTTCGTCGCGGGTTGCCATGCCCACACCTTACTGACGTGCCCTGGTCGCCCCTCGCGCGCCCGCCCGGCGCACCGTGCAGGAGGTCGGGAGGCGCGCCTCCTGAACGGCGGAGCCCCTACCCTGGTCAGGTGCCCCAGGACGACGCCCCCGAACCGACCGCGAGCCCGGACGGTGCGGCGCCCGAGGCGGAGCCGGTGCTCGCCACGCACGGCGTCGGCCCCTGGCCGGGAGGCGAGTCCGCCTGGCCCGAGGGCGACCGGTACGACGCCGACCTGCTGCGGGAGGGCGACACGCGCAACGTCGTCGACCGATACCGGTACTGGACGATGGAGGCGATCGTCGCCGATCTCGACGAGCGCCGTCACCCGTTCCACGTGGCGATCGAGAACTGGCAGCACGACATGAACATCGGGTCGATCGTGCGCAGCGCCAACGCCTTCGCGGCCGACACGGTGCACATCATCGGCCGGAGGCGGTGGAACAAGCGCGGGGCGATGGTCACCGACCGCTATCAGCACGTGATGCACCATCCCGACGTCGAGACGTTCCTGGCATGGTCGCGCGACGAGGGCCTGCCGGTGCTCGCGGTCGACAACGTCGAGGGCTCGGTCCCGATCGAGACGTACGACCTGCCCGAGCGGTGCGTGCTGCTGTTCGGACAGGAGGGGCCGGGGCTCAGCGACGAGGCCGTCGCCGCCGCCGACGCCACGCTCGAGATCTCGCAGTTCGGCTCGACCCGCAGCATCAACGCCTCGGCCGCCGCCGCCGTCGTCATGCACGCCTGGATCAGGCGGCACCGCTTCTGACGCCGGCGGCTTCGAGGTGCCCGAGCAGGTGCTCCGTCGCTCGCCGCCAGACGTCGGCCTGATCGAACCGCTCGCCCACCGACCGGAGGGCCGCGGCTGCCATCGCCTCGGCGCGCTCGCGGTCGACGAGCAGCGCCTCGAGCGCGTCGGCGAGGGCGTCGACGTCGTCCCGCGGGGTGACGAGGCCCGTGACGCCGTGCTCGACGACGTCGGTGAGGGCCGGGGCGTCGCTGACCACCACGGGCACGCTCGAGGCGCTCGCCTCGAGCACCACCGTCCCGAGGCCCTCCCGGCGGGACGGCAGCGAGAACACGTCGAAGCCGGACATGACCTCGGTCGCGTGCTCGGCCGGACCGTGCAGATGGAATCCCTCGCCGTCGAGCAGGCGCCGGGTCGCAGCGGGGAGCTCGACGATGCCCTCGTCGGGCCCGACCAGGACGAGGTGCGCCGGGAGACCGCGATCCCGGAGGGCCTCGACCGCCGCCACGAGGGTCGGGATCCCCTTGTCGGCGGTGATCCGTCCGACGAAGCCGATCACGGGCTCGTCGTCGCGGATGCCGTGCCGAGCCCGGAGCGCGGCCCGCAGCCCGTCGTCGCGAGCGGCCAGGGCGAAGCGGGCCACGTCGACGCCGCCCACGGAGCCCTCGCCGAGGACCGTCGTCGTGTCGATCGGGATGCCGAGCTCCCGGCAGGTCTCGACCAGCGGGCGGCTCACGGCGACGGTCTCGGTCGACACGCGGGCGACGAGACGCTCGACGGCGAGGCCGACCCGCCGTGCCGCCCCGGTCTGGGTCTCGAGGCGTAGGCCGTGCAGCACGTGGACCCGGCGGGGGACCCGGGTGAGGGCCGAGGTGAGCGCGGTCAGCAGGGCGGCCTTCGGGGTCCCGTAGACGACGAGGGCGGGACGGAGTCGCACGAGCAGCCGGACGAGCGCCACCAGGCCCCTGAGGTCGTCGACGGGTGAGGGGCGGCGCGCGAGGGGCAGGGCGTGGGTCGCCACGCCCTCGCGCCGGCCCACCTCCGCGAGCCGACCGGTGTCGCCCGCGGCGATCGCGAGCGGCTCGACCCCGTGGGTGGCCCAGTGGCGGATCTGCCCGTGGTAGATCACGTCGAGGCTGATGTCCGAGGTGGTGACGAGCAGCGTCCCCCGTCGGTCGCCGCCCGCCGGCCGGCCCAGGTAGCGGGGGCGACGGAGTCCCGTGTGCCGGGCGAACTGAGCGGTCGTCCAGACGGCGTCGCGCATCCTCTGGGCGGCGGCCGGGGAACCCAGCCGCCGAGCCAGCCGGCGTCGTGAGGCCAGGACGGTGCGGCTCGCCTCGCCCCAGGGCGGGGTGCGGCGCGAGTGCTGCCCCTCGTGCACCCGGTAGGAGGTGAGCGCTTCGGGGAGGTTGTCGACCTCGCCGAGCAGAGCCAGTCGCAACCACAGGTCGTAGTCCTGCATGCGGATGCAGCGGCGGTCGTAGCCGCCCGCCAGGTCGAAGGCGTCACGGCGGTAGATCGTCGCCGAATGGGTCAGGACGTTGCGGGTGACGAGGGTGCGGCGCAGGTCGCCGCCCACCGGGGCGGCCAGGTGCCGGATGCGCTCGCCGTGGTGGTCGACGACCGTGACGGACGACCCCAGCACGACCAGCTCGGGTCGAGCGAGCATCACGGCGACCTGTCGCTCGATCCGGTCGGGCGCGGCGAGGTCGTCGGCGTCGAGGCGGGCCACGAGCTCGCCGTGCGAGGCCGCGACGCCGGCGTTGAGCGCGATGGGCGTGCCGCACCTCTCGGGAAGCCGGACGACGTGGAGGCGCGGGTCGGCGGGCAGGTCGAGCTCGCCTCCCGTCGCGCCGTCGAGCACGACGACGACCTCGAGGCGCGTCCAGGTCTGGGCGAGCGCGGAGGCGACGGCGTCGAGCAGGTAGGAGTCGACGGCGATGGCCGGGATGACGAACGAGACGAGCGGATCGGACATGGTCCTCCTGGATCGACGGTAAACATGAGATACTTTACATGAAGTACGTGAATGCCTGAAGAGGTCGCGCTTCTTCGTCGGGCGGGCCGGTTAGCCTGGCTGGCATGTCCTCCCAGAACCTGCTCGGCGTGCCCGAGACACTCCTCCCCGCCGAATCCGAGGTCCTCGCCGATCTCGAGACGCTGACCCTGTCCGAGGTCGCCGCCGCGCATCCGCGGTCGTCGCTGGCCTGGGCGCTGCTGTCGGACGAGACGGAGGCGCGGGGCGAGCATCTCGAGGCGTACGCGTACGCCCGGGTCGGCTACCACCGCGGGCTCGACGCGCTCCGTGGCGCGGGCTGGCGCGGGCAGGGACCGGTCCCGTGGTCGCACGAGCCCAATCGAGGGGTTCTGCGGTCGCTCTTCGCGCTCCGCCGTGGGGCCGCGGCCATCGGCGAGACGGCCGAGGTCGAGCGCCTCGACGCCTTCCTGAGGGATGCCGACCCGTCGGCCGTCGAGGCCATCGAGTCCCCTCGCTGAAGTAGCCCTCATGTAATATTCTCCGATTTCCATATCGACTGTGCTTAGATCGACCCAGCGCCCTGATCCGAGGGCGCTGGGAGGGCGAGAGCATGAGCATCAAGGTCGTCGTCGTCGGTCAGGGCTACGTGGGCCTGCCCCTGGCGATGCGAGCGGTCGAGGTCGGGTACCGGGTCGTCGGGGTCGATCTCGACGTGCCCCGCGTCGAGGCGCTGCGGGCCGGCCGCTCGTACGTCGACGACGTCCCCGACGAGGTGCTGCGCCGGGCTCTCCTGTCGGGCCGGTATCTGGCCACGGCCGAGCACGACGACGCGAGCGACGGGTTCGACATCGCGGTCGTCACCGTCCCCACGCCTCTGCGAGAGGGCCTGCCCGATCTGTCGTTCGTCGAGAGCGCGGCGCGTTCCCTCGCCGGGCGACTCCGTCCGGGTGCTCTCGTCGTCCTGGAGTCGACGACCTACCCGGGCACCACCGACGACCTCCTCGTCCCCCTGCTCGAGCAGGGGTCCGGGCTCCAGGCGGGCGCGGACTTCCACGTCGGGTACAGCCCGGAACGGATCGATCCGGGCAACCGCCGCTGGGGGTTCGTCGAGACGCCCAAGGTCGTCTCGGGCATCGACGAGGGCTCCCTGGCCGCGGTCACGGCGTTCTACGACGACCTCGTCCTCCGGACGGTCCCGGTGTCGGGCACCCGTGAGGCCGAGCTCACCAAGCTGCTGGAGAACACCTTCCGCCACGTCAACGTCGCCCTGGTCAACGAGCTGGCGGTGTTCGCCCATCGACTCGGGGTCGACGTCTGGGAGGCCATCGACGCCGCGTCCACGAAGCCGTTCGGCTTCATGCGCTTCACCCCGGGGCCCGGCGTGGGTGGCCACTGCCTGCCGATCGACCCGAGCTACCTCTCGTGGCAGGTGAGGCGCGAACTCGGCGAACCGTTCCGGTTCGTCGATCTGGCGAACGACGTCAACGAGCACATGCCCGACCACGTCGTCGACCGGGTCCAGGCGATGCTGAACGACTGCTCCCGCTCGGTGCGCGGGTCGCGCGTGCTGCTCGTCGGTCTCGCGTACAAGAAGAACACCGGCGACGTCCGCGAGGCGCCGGCTCTCCGGATCGCCGAGCTCCTGCTCCGTCGCGGGGCGGTCGTCGTGGCGGTCGACGAGCACGTGTCGGAGCGCGACTGGCCGCAGGGGATCCGCCGGGTCGACCTGAGCGCGACCGTGGTCGCCGACGTCGACGCCGCCGTCGTCGTCACCGACCACGACGGGCTCGACCTGGCGGTGCTCGACGGCGTGCCGACGTTCGACACCCGTCACGTGCTGACGGGCGACCACGTCGTCGTCCTCTGACCTGCAGCGTGAGAGTCCTCTACTACGGCGTCCACGACGCCGCCTACCCGCGCAACACCCGCATCCGCGCCTACCTCGTGGAGCGCCTCGGGGCCCGGGTCGAGGTCGTCGCCCGCCGTCGCACCGGGTCGAGGGTGCGACGGGCGGCCGCCGACCTCCGCGGCCTCTGGCTCGGCTCGCGCGGCGTCGACGTCGTCGTCCTGGCCGAGATGAGGGTGAGCCATGCTCCGCTGGGGTGGCTGGTCTCCCGGCTCCGGGGCGCCCGCTTCGTCGTCGATCGGCTCGTCGGCCTGCACGAGACGGCGGTCGTCGACTGGCGGTCCGTCGCCCCCCGCTCGCCCGCCGCCCTGCGCCTCCTCGTGCTCGACCGGCTCGCCCTGCGGCTGGCCGACCTCGTCCTGATCGACACCGAGATGCGGGCGGACGAGCTCCGACGGGTGTCGCGGGCGGCGCCCGTCGTGGCGCTGCCGGTCGGCGCGCCCCGCTGGGCTCGCGATCGACCCCCGGCCCCGCCGAGCGAGACGCTCCGCGTCCTCTACTACGGCAACTACATCCCGCTCCACGGCACCGAGCTCGTCCTCGAGGCGCTGGCTCTCGTCCTGCCCCGCCGAGCCGTCCGGCTCACGCTCATCGGCGGCGGACCGCGCCGCGACGGGATCGAGCGCCTCGTCGATCGTCTCGGTCTCGGAGCCGCCTGCCGGTTCGTCGACGCGGTCCCCGAGAGCGCGCTCGTCGACGCGATCGGCGCCAACGACGTCGTCCTCGGCGTGTTCGGCGACTCCGCCAAGGCTCGGTCCGTCGTCGCGAACAAGGTCTGGCAGGGGCTCGCCTGCGGCCGGACGGTCGTGACGCAGCGCAGCCCCGCCCTGGCCGAGCTGCAGGTCGTCGCCGGGTCGCTCCTGGTGCAGACCGAGCCGGGCGACGCCCACGCCCTGGCCGGCGCCCTCGTCGGCGTCGTGCCCCGCACCATCCGGGCGGACCTCGTCGCGCCCGCCCTCGACGAGCTCGTCGACAGGGGCTTCGCCGGTCTCGAGGCGCACCTGCGCGGGCCGGGCCGCTCGTCGTGACGCGCCTCCTGGGCCAGCTGGGCACCCTCCTGCTCTACGGCGCCTCGCCCGTCGTCGCCGCGCTCGCACCGCTCGCCGTCGTGCCGGCGGTGACGGGCCGGTACGGCGCCGCCGGATGGGCCGCGTGCGCCGTGGCGCTATCGATCGGCGCGGCGACCGCCGTCGTCGCCGAGCTCGGCTGGGTCGTCGTCGGGCCGCAGCGCGTGTCGCGCGACCCCGGGCGCTACGTCGACGTGCACCACGAGGCGCTGGCCTCGCGGCTCGCGGCCCTCGCCGTGCTGGCGCCCGTCGCGGTCGTCGCCGTGGCGCTCCTGGTCGACGAGCACCGGGCGGCGGCGATCCTGCTGACCGTCGGCGTCGCGGCCGGGTCGCTCAGCCCGACCTGGCTCTTCGTCGGACTCGGGCGACCGCTCCTGACGCTGGTCTGCGAGGCGCTGCCGCGCGTCGTCTTCGCGGTGGGGGCGGCCGGGGTCATCGCCCTCGGCGGGCCGCTCGAGGCGTACGGCGCGGCGACGATCGCGGCGACCATCGCCACGGCGATCGCGACCTCGCGGGCCGTGGCCGTCGTCGCCTGGCCGCGGCGCGACCGCCTCGCCGCGGTGCCCTCGATCGTCCGGGCCCAGCTGGTCGTCACCGCGGGGCGCGGGGTCACGGCGCTGTACAAGTCGCTGCCCGCCGCCCTGCTCCAGTCGGTCGCACCCGGCTCGGTCGCCTCCTTCGGCGCCGTCGACCGGCTCACCCGGTCGGGGCTCGCCGTGGCGGCGGTGCTCCCGCAGCGGCTGCAGGTCTGGGTGGGGGTGCCCGACGCGACGCAGGCGGTTCGGCGCACGACGGTGTCGCTGCTGCTCAACACGGCCCTCGGCGTCCTCGCGGCGGGGGTCGTGCTGGTCGGGCTGCCGCCCGTCGTCGACGTCCTCTTCACCGGCGTCGTCGAGGCCGAGCCCTCGTCGATCCGCGCGGCCGCCGTCCTGGTCCTCCTCACCTGCGTCTCGCGGGGTCTCGGGCTGGCCCTCGTGACGCTGGGCCGGGTCCGCCGGACGACGACGGCGGCTCTCGCCGCCGCCCTCGTCGGCGTGCCCGGGGTGCTGTGCGGCGGGGCGCTCGGCGGCGCCACCGGCGCCCTCGCCGCCCTCGCCGCGGCCGAGGCGGTGGGGGCGGTGACGCAGGCCCTCGTCGTGGTGCCGTCGCTCGTCCGCCGGCACCGCGCCTCCTCGGGGGCCGGGTCATGACCGCCCTGTCGCTCGTCGGCGCGCTCGTCGCCGGATGCGCCGTGGTCGTCGGGGCCCTGCTCGTACCGGGGCCCGCCCGACGCGGGGCGACGCTCGTCGTGGTGGCGGCCATGCTGGTGGGCACCGCCTCGACCGCGGCTCCCGAGTCGGTCCGCTCGGGTGCGATCTACGGCGCGATCGCTCTCCTGGCGCTCGCCGCCCTCGGACCCGGGCCGGTGATCGGGCGCCGCGGATGGACGATCGTCGGGCTGACGGCGGTCTCGTTCGGCGTCGCCGCCGTCACGACGACGATCGGCTATCCCGACGCCCTGGGACTGACCCTGCGCGTCGGGGCGCTCTCGGTCGGAGCGACCTGGTGCGTGCTGCGCTCGACCGCGACCGATCTCCTCGTGCTCGGGTGGGGCGTGGTCGCGCTGGCCCTCGTCGAGGTCGCTCTCGGACTCGTCGAGTTCGTCGTGGGGCTCCCCGTGCCGTGGGGCCTGTCCGCCCGCAAGCTCGACTCGTACGTCCTGGTCAACACGCTCCTGCCCGGCGACCTCGAGCGGGTGCAGGGCACCGTGGGGCACCCCATCACGTTCGGCGTCGTGCTCTGCGTGGCCTTCGTGATCGTCGTCGCCTCGGGTCGGGGGCTCCCGTCGCCCCTCCGCGCCGCGGTGGTCGTCGCGCTCGTCGTCGGCATGCTCCTGTCGGGCAGCCGCAGCATCGTGCTCGCGGCCGTGCTGGCGCTCGCCGTGCTCGTCGTCGTCGGCGCGCACGGGCGCGGCGTCGTGCGGGCCGGGGCCGCGGTGCTGGGCGCGACGGTCGCCGTCGTCGTGTTCGTCGACGAGGTCGGCGTCGCGTCGGACCGGTTCCTCTCGTCCGGATCGTACGAGAACCGGGCGGGCACCGTCGAGTCCGTCCCGCGCCTCCTCGGCCGTCCGCCGGGCGAGACGGTCTTCGGCAGCGGGGTGGGGACGGTCGAGCGGCTCTATCAGGAGGGCCTGTTCCCGCAGGACGGCTTCTGGGTGCTCGACAACCAGCTCGTCACGACGCTCGCGACCCAGGGGGTCGTCGGCGTGGTCCTGCTCGTGGCGGTGATCGGCGTCTCGATGACGAGCCGCGATCCGCTCGCCCGGTCGCTCACCGCCGTCTTCGTCGGCATGCTCGTCACCTTCGACTACGTGTTCTGGCCGTCGATGACGGTCCTCGCGGCGGGTGCGGCCGGTCTCGCCGGCAGGTCCGCCGTCGACCCCGCCCGCCACCGGATCGGAGGATCCCCGTGACCCCGCACGACCACCCCGCGCCCACGTCGACCGACGAGAGCGCGGCGCCCGCCGCCCCGGGCCGACGGCTCCGCGTCGCGGTGATCGGCACCCGCGGGTACCCGAGCTTCTACGGCGGATTCGAGACGGCCGTCCGTCGGCTGGCCCCTGCGCTCGCCGACGCCGGGTGGGAGGTCACCGTCTACGGGCGAGCGGGGGGCTCGGCCGACGACGCCGTCCGCTCGACCGGCCCCGCCTCGCCCCACGGGACCGGTGGCCGCGACGGCCGTGATCCGCGCATCGTGCGACGCGTGACCCGCGGGCTCGAGACCCGGTCGCTCAGCACGCTGACCCACGGGCTGACCGCGGTCGTCGACGCCGCCTGGCGGAGGCCCGACGTGGTGCTCGTGATGAACTGCGCGAACGGCTTCTGGCTCCCCCTCCTGCGGGTGCGGGGCATCCCGACCCTGGTCAACGTCGACGGCATCGAGTGGGAGCGGGCGAAATGGGGTCGCCTCGCCCGCCTGATCTTCCGGCTCGGGGCGGTAGCGACCGCTCGTTGGGCCGACCGCATCGTCTGCGATGCGCGCGAGATCGCCCGCCGGTGGCGCGACGACTTCGGCGTCGACGGCGTCTTCGTGCCGTACGGGGCCGACGAGCCGCTCGCCGACCCGGTCGAGTCCGGGCTCGAGGCCGGCCGATACGCCCTGCTGGTCGCCCGGTTCGTCCCCGAGAACACGGTCGACGAGTTCATCGAGGCCGCCGAGCGGATCGCCGAACGCCACGACGTCGTGTTCGTCGGGTCGAGCGGGTACGGCGGCGCGCTCGATCGCCGTGTCGCCGAGCTCGCGGAGCACTCCCCGCGGGTGCGGCACCTGGGGCACCTGCGCGACGACCGCCGCCTCCACGCCCTGTGGCGGAACGCGGGCGCGTACTTCCACGGGCACAGCGTCGGCGGCACGAATCCGGCCCTCGTGCAGGCCATGATGTGCGGTGCCCCGGTCGTCGCCCGCGACACCGTCTACAACCGGGAGGTGCTCGGCGACGCCGCCGTCTTCGTCCCGCCGGAGCCCGGGGCCATCGCCGCCGGCGTCCTGACCGTCCTCGACGACGCCGGGCTGGCGCGCCGGATCGGCGACACCGCCCGGAGGCGCGCTCGCGAGCGCTACGGCTGGCGTCAGGTGTGCTCCGCCTACGAGACCGAGCTCCGCCGCCTCGTCGAGGGCTCGGGTCGGACCCGCCGAGCGCGTCGCTGACTCCGCCGCGCTCCCCGGGATCGGCGCATGCCGAGGAGGCGCGGGTCGGCCGGGCGCGCGACCCGCGCGGACTCAGACGCCCGCGGTGGATCCGGCGGGCTCGCCGCGGTCGTCCGTCGGTGCGGTCTGCACAGCCGTGCCGTACCCGTAGCCGTAGGCCTGCGCCCCGCCCGTGGGGAGCATCGTGGCGATGACGCCGAACGACGTGGCGTCGAGGGACCGCAGGGTGTCGAGCGCGGCGGCGAGCTGACCGCGGGTGCTGCGGCCCACGGCGGTGACGACGATCGCGCCGTCGGCGAGGCGGCTCAGCACGGCGGCGTCGGTGACGGGCAGCAGTGGCGGGGCGTCGAGGAGGACGTGATCGAAGCGCCGTCCGAGCTCGGCCAGCAGGTCGGCCATCCGGTTGCTGCCGAGCAGCTCGCTCGGGTTGGGCGGGAGCGTGCCCGCGGGGAGCACGGAGAGGCCGCCGGAGCCCCAGTGCTGCAGGACGTCGTCGAGGTCGGCTCGTCCGAGCAGCACGTCGGTGACTCCGACGGCGCCCTCGAGCGCCATGACGTCGGCGAGGCGGGGCAGACGCAGGTCGGTGTCGACGACCACGACGCGGGAGCCGGCCTCGCTGAGGGCGATGGCGAGGTTGGCGACCGTCGTGGTCTTCCCCTCGGCCGGGAGCGCCGAGGTGACGACGAGGCAGCCGGCCCTCCGGTCGAGGCCGATGAACTGCACGCTGGTGCGCAGCGAGCGGAACGACTCCGCGTGCGGGCTGCGCGGGTCGGCGGCGACCACGAGCGGGCGCCGGTCGGCGTCGCGGTCGAAGCCCAGCGTGCCGAGGACGGGACCGCCGATGACGGTCTCGACGTCGGCCCGTGTGCGGATCCGCGTGTCGAGTCGGGCGCGCAGCGTCGCGGCCGTCACGCCGAGGGAGAGGCCCCCGAGGCCGCCGAGCAGCAGATGGGGCACGAGCTCGGGCGACGACGGGCTCGTCGCGACGACCGGTGGCGCCAGGGTCTCGACGCCGACGAGGCTCGTCCCGCCCGGGGCGGGGAGCTCGAGCTGCTCGACGACGACCGTGCGGAAGCTCTCGGCGACCGCGCCGGCCAGTCGAGCTGCCCGGGCGGGGTCGGGATCGACGGCCTCGATACGCAGATTGACCGTGTTCGCGGGGTTCTCGGCGGTGATCTGCGCGGTCACGGCGGCGAGGTCCGTGCCGTCGTCGAGTCCGTCGACCACCGGCTGCAGCACGCGAGGACTCGTCACCACGCCGAGATACGACTGGACCTTCTGCTGCGCGGCGGCGTTCCCCTGGACGAGCTCGCCCGCCGTGGTCGTCATCGCCGGGCGGACCGACACGAACAGCAGGGCGGACGAGGTGTACCGCGGGGTCGTGATCGCGACGACGAGGGCTCCGAGCGCGAGACCGACGAGCGTCACGCAGACGACGAGGAGGGCGGAGCGGCGCAGGGCGCCGAGGAAGGCGGGGAGTGTCATGGAACGGCCGTCGGTTCGGAGGGGCGGGTGGTCGGGCGGAGGGAGTCGAGACGGTCGAGCGCGGCGTCGAGCGAGCGCGGCGTGGTCAGTGCCGAGGCCGTGTCGTGCACGTGATCCGAGACCCGGCGTCGGAGGTCGGCGTCGCCTCGCAGATCGCGGACGGCGGCGTCCCAGGCGGCGTGGTCGCCGAGGGGGAGGACGAAGCGCCGGTGGAGCTCGGCATCCGTGAAGAGCGAACCCGCCACGCCCGTGCCCTCGCTGAGGATCACGGGCACGCCCGCCGTGGCGGCCTCGACCGGGCTCCGCCCGAAGGCGTCGCGCCGGGAGGTGGTGAGGGCGACCGAGGCGTCGTGCCAGAGCCGGTCGGGAGCGACCCAGCCGGCCCACTCGAGGCCCGTCGGGGCGTCGGCGCGGAGCTCGTCCTCGAGCGGGCCGCTGCCGTGCAGACGGGCCGGGCCGCCGACCCGCCGCACGAGGTCGACGAACTCGCGGGCTCCCTTCTCGATGGAGAGACGGCCGGCCCAGACGAGGGGCCCGTCGCCGCGCTCGCCACGGCTCGTGCGGGGCAGACCGGGGACGCCCGCCGGGACCAGGGCGGCCTGCCGGGCCGCCGACACCTGGTCGACCAGCAGGGGGGACGTCGCCCAGACGTCGTCGAGCCCGCGCAGCGCCCGTGATTCGAGCCGGCGGAGCAGGGACGTGCGGAGTCCGCCCTGCTCGCCGGCGGCCGGCCACGGCAGCCCTCTGATCCAGGCCACGCGGAGGCGGTCGGCGAGCCCGCGGGACGACGCGACGATCATGTCGCTCTGCGGGACGAGGGAGACGATGACGTCGGCCGATCGGACGCCGCGGTCGGCGTGGACCACGCGGCGGATGTCGCGCAGGACGTCGAGTCCGTGGCGATCGAGGACGACCTCGGCCACGCCGGGGGCGCGCAGGGCGGGCCCGGCGGCCTCGGGCCGCACGCCGAGGAGGGCCGTCCAGGGCAGGCCGCGCGACCGCGCCTCGGCGACGAGGTCGTGAGCCGACCGGTAGATGCCGCTCCGGGCGGCGAGGGGAGCGGCGACCAGCGCGACCCTCACGGGGTCGTCCGACCGGCGCCGACGGGGGTGCGCGCCGCAGCGCCGACGGGGGCGCCCGCCGGAGCGCCGACGAGGTGGCCGGCGGACGCGCCGGTCTCGACGCCGAGCAGGTCGAGGAGGGTGAGCGACTTCGGTCGCCAGGTGGCGGCGGCGGGCAGGGGCGACGGTCGGCGTCCGACACGAGGCCCCGAGCGACGCCATCGGCCCAGCAGGTCGGCGTGCCGGTCGAGCGGGAGGACGTGCACCTCGTCGAGCCCCCGACAGTCCGAGCCGTCCACCGGGGTCGTGAGCACCGGCAGCGCGGCCGCGCGGTACTCGTACGTCTTGATGATGTCCCCGCCCACCTCGCCGCCGGCGAGGCCGCCGCGACCCGAGGTGCCGACACGGTGCGGGACCCAGCCGACGTCGAACGACCGGAGCAGCGCGGGGACGTCATCGTAATGCACGTCGCCGAGCAGCGAGACGTTGGGCAGCGCGTCGAGGGGGCGTCGGAAGCCCGGGTCGAGCACGGGCCCCGCGAAGACGAACCGGACGTCGGGCTCGGCCCGGGCGCAGGCGGCGATGCCCTCGAGGTCGAGGCGTCGGCCGATCTTGCCGACGTAGCCGACCGTCAACGGCCCCGACGCGGCGCTCGTCGGGTCGAACCGCTCGGGGTCGCAGCCGTTCGGCAGCAGCGTCACGTCGTCGCGTCCGAATCGACGGGCGAGGGCGACGGTGCCCTCGCCGTTCGCCGTCACATGGTGCGCCGACGCGAAGGCGGCGGCGTAGGCGCGCTCGACGTCGGCGCGGATCCCGGCGAACGCGTGGTGCACGCTCCAGTCGTCGAGCAGATCGAGCACGGTCGTCCGCCCCGTGACGAACGGGTTGGCGTGCGGCAGCGCGAGCGCCGTGAAGGGGTTCCACACGACGGCGGGCACGTCGCGCCAGCCCTGGGGGAGTCGCGGGTAGGCGTCCGCCGAGCGAGGCCACCAGCGGCGTCGGTCCCGCGGATCGGGCAGTCGCCAGGTGATCGTGTCGACCGGGTGGGTGCCCGGGGCGACCCCCCTCGTCGTGTCGGCCGCGGCCCCACGGGGCGCCCGGCTGCGACGCACCGCGTGAGCGAGCCGCAGCACGGCCGGCTCGGGCCGCGACACGACGGCCACGCCGCCCCGGCCGCCCGTCAGCCGCCCCATCCACTCGATCAGGTGGGCGTCGCGGGTGCGGTAGCCCTCGGCCGTGAACTTGGCCTGGCCGTGCATCGGGTAGGCGACGACGGCGGGTCGTGGAGACGGTGTGATCGTGTGCATCACGACAGTTTTGTTTACCGACATGTGGAACGTCAAGACGAGATGCACGCGAAGGAGGCGCGGGTCGGGACGAACCCGACCCGCGCCTCCCGGGGTCATGCCGCCCCGCAGGGCCCGGCGTCAGCCGATCAGCGACGGACGCAGGTCGCGCAGGGTGCGCCTCCTCGTCATGCGCGCGGCGGCCAGGTACGACACGAGGAGCGCGCCCAGCAGCCAGCAGGCGAGGACCCCCGCGTCGCCCCCCGCCGTCGCGAGGCTGCCGCCGTACATCAGCTGGCGGAGGCCGTCGGTGGCGTAGCTCATCGGCAGTGCGAAGTGCAGGGCGGCCAGCGGGGCGGGCAGCGTCTGCCACGGGAACGTGCCGCCGGCGGTGACCAGCTGCACGACCATCAGCACCAGCCCGAGGAACTGCCCGACGCTGCCGAGCAGCACGTTGAGCGTCATGATGATCGCGGCGAAGGTGACCGAGGCCAGGGCCATCAGGCCGACCATGCCCCACGGATGCGCCACGTCGAAGCCGAGCGGCCCGGTGACGATCGCGAACAGGGCGACCATCTGCACCACGCCCAGCAGGGCGGGGGCGAGCCAGCCCGCGGTGACGATCCGGCCCGGCGCCTTGACCGCGGTGATGGCGCGCTTCGACAGCGGCTTGACGATCAGGAAGAGCGCGTAGATGCCGATCCAGGCGGCCAGGCTGATGAAGAACGGGGCGAGCCCGGCGCCGTAGGTCCCCGCGCTCGTGAGGGCGTCGTCCGAGACGGCGACCGGGTCGGAGATCGCCGAGGCCTGGTCGTCGCGGCTCTGCTCGGTGCTCGCCGGGATCTGCGCCAGACCGTTCTGCAGGCCGTCGCTCAGGGTGGTGCTGCCGTCTCGCAGCTGGACGAGGCCGTCGTGCAGCGAGGTGGTGCCGTCGCTCAGCGTGCCGAGACCGGTGGCGAGGGTGCCCGCTCCGCCGGCGAGGGTGCCGAGTCCGTCGTCGAGCGTGGTCGCCCCCGAGCTCAGGGTGTCGAGGCCGGTGGCGAGATCGGAGGCTCCGGAGGCGGCGCTCGCGGCCCCCGAGGACAGCTGCGTCGATCCGTCGGCCGCGTCGGAGATCCCGGCCGTGAGCGCCGGGGTCTGCGATGCGAGCGCGGCCGTGCCGGCGGACACCTGGTCGGCGCCCGCGGCGAGCCGGCCCACCGAGCCGTTCAGCGTCTGCAGCTGCGTGTTCGCGTCCGTGAGGCGGGTGGTGAGGTCGTCGGTGACCGGCGCGAAGGTCGCCGCGATCGCCGCGATCTGGTCGGCGTCGTAGCCCTGCGCGGCCAGGGCCGCGGCGATGTCGGCCCGGGCCTGCTCCTGCGCGGCGGGCAGGGCGTCGGCGGCGGCCTGGCTGTCGGCGGCCACGCCCGAGACGGTCGTCGCGAGCTGGTCGTTGCCCGCCGCGACCTGCGCGGCGCCGTCGGCGAGGGTCTGCGTCTGCTGCGGCAGATCGGCGGTGCTCGAGCGCAGCTGCTGGAGTCCCGCGTCGAGGGCGGCGGCGCCCGTGCTGAGGGAGGCGGTCCCGTCGGCCAGGGTGTGCGCGCCGGTGGCGGCGCTCGCGGCGCCCGCGGCCAGTCGGTCGGCCCCGGCCTTCGCGTCGGACGCCCCGGAGGCGAGCCGGTCGGCGCCCGACTCCGCGTCCTCGGCGCCGGCCACGAGCTGGTCCGCACCGCCGACCGAGGTGCCGAGCCCGTCGTTCAGCTGCGCCGCGCCGTCGGCGGCGTCGCCCAGGTTCGTGCGGATGTCCGAGAGACCGACGAGGAGCTGCGTGGCGGCCTCCTTGCCGACCCGCTCGGTGACCGAGGCGCGGATGGTCTTCGCGGCCTGCTCGGCGATCGTGGTCGAGAGGTAGCTGTTGGTGTCGTTCGTGGCGAGCACGATCTGCGCCCGTTGCGGGTCGTCTCCCGACGCCGAGGCGAGGTCGGCGCTGAAGTCCGTGGGGATGGTGAACGTGAAGTCGTAGGTCCCGTCCTCGAGGCCGGCCCGCGCCTCCTCGGCGGTCGCCTGGTGCCAGTCGAAGTCGCCCCCGTCGAGCACCTCGTTCTCGACGTCGTCGCCGTAGTTCACCGCCGCGCCGTCGACCTCGCTGCCGGCATCGGCGTTCACCAGCGCGGCCGGGACCTGGTCGAGCTTCGCGTAGGGGTCCTGGTTGGCCCAGAGGTAGAGGCCGCCGTAGAGCAGGGGCACCGTCATCAGCGCGACGAGCGCGAGACGGGCGAGCCCGGTCGACGTGAGTCGCTGCAGCTCGGAACGGACGAGGGTGACGATCTTCACGAGCGGTCGCTTTCGGGTGTCGAAGGAGCGACGGCGGCGGTGGCGTCGGGGGTGTCGGTGTCGGGACCGGCGGGGTCGCCGACGGAGAGGATCGGTTCGGGTTCGGGTTCGGGTTCGACCTTGGGCTCGGGCTCGGGCAGCGGTTCCGCAGCCGAGGTGGCCAGGGCCAGGGCCGCGTAGCTGGTGACGACCAGGACGGTGTAGTCGCGGGCGACGAGGTCGTGCACCACGGCGAGCCAGGCCGCGACGTCGCCGCCGTGGCGTTCGGGCGTGGTGAGCACGATCCCGCGCACCTCGGGGCGGAGCACCGCGAGCTCGCAGAGCAGGCGCACCCGGAGGTCGGTGGGCAGCGCGTGCAGGCGGGTGCGGCGGTGCTCGTCGAGGCCGATCGACCCGAGGAGGTCGGCGATCGACGCCCGGTCGCTGCGGAGCCCGGCCAGCACGAGCTCCTCGCGAGCGACCTGCGTCACGGTGAGCGAGCCGAACGGTTCGGCGACGCCGGGGGTGTCGACCAGGGCGAAGGAGGCGCGGATCGCGGCGGCGTCGTCCCTCCCGTCGATCAGGACCCGGCCGTGATCGGCGGCCATCCGGCCCCCGGCGACGAGGCTCGCCACGGTGGGCGCGTTCTCGGTCTCGACGGCGACGAAGCCCGGTTCGCCCTGATCGGCGCTCACGGTGATCGGCGGCAGGTCGGCCCCGGGGCCCTCGCCGATGGCGACGTCGTGCAGGTCGATTCTCATGCGGGGGTCTCTGTCTCTGCGTCGGTGCGGGTGCTGGTTCTGGTGCCGGTTTCGCCGCCGTCCGTCGATGCGGCGTGCGGGCCGGCGTCGACGGCGAGCTCGGGGCTCCGGCGGACGAGCTCGTCCGCCTCGCGCCAGCCGAGGCCCACCATCGCCAGGACGGCGAGCATGACCAGCCGATGCCCCTCGTCGCGACCGAGGTCGCGGGCGGTCGCCTCGTCGAGCACGGAGAGGGCGGCCCCCTCGACCAGGTGCGAGAGTGTGACGACGTCGATGTCCGAGCGCATCCGGCCCTCGTCGACACCGCGCTGGACGGTCTCGCGCACGAAGGCCCGAAGCGGGGCGAGCGCGTCGCCGACGACGTGCATCAGAGGGCCGCGGACCGTGAGCTGGGCCATCACGCGGACGTGCTCGACCTCGACCCAGAGACGGGCCCCGAGCGCGGCGAGCTGCACGGCGGGATCCTCGCTGCGCGGGGGGAGCGCGGCCGCGCCGACGCGGGCGGCGCCGCGCAGCGTGACCTCGCGCACGAGGTCGTCACGGGTCGCGAAGTGGCCGTAGACGCTGCGGCGGGACAGCCCCGCCTCGGCGGCGATGGCCTCGAGGGGCACGGTCGGATCGGTGTTCAGGAGGCGCACCGCGGCCGCCATCAGCGCCTCGCGGTTGGCGGCGGCGTCGCGTCGGGGCGCTCGCGTGCGGGGGGAGGTCGTGGTCACCCACCGATCCTACGATCTTGCACACGTCTGTGCAAGATGCATGTACCCGATCAGCCGAAGGCGAGCGGGATGAACAGCAGGAACGGGACGACGACGGAGGCGATGGCGAGGATCACCAGACCCGCACCGGCCAGCAGCGCTGCGCCGAGGCCCACCGCGACGACCGCGTCCACGGTGTCGCGCCCCTGTCGCGGTGCGGGGGTGACGGTCGGGGGCTCGTCCCCGTCGCCCGAGCGGAAGAGCTGCCGGGCGTCCTGGAGGGCGTCGTCCGGCCGCTCGTCTCTGCGGGAGCCGTCGTCGGGGAGGGGGGTCACGGCGCGGGCTCGTCGTCGACCTGGACCTCGACGTGGTAGTCGCCGCCGCCGTCCGTGCTGATCGTCGCGACCGAGTCGTAGACGACGTCGTAGCCGGCCGTGTTGACGTCGCAGTGCACCTCGGCGCCGTCCTCGACGGCGATCGGGTCGTCGCCGCAGTCCACCTCGGGTGTGGCGTCGGAGACGGACGACAGGGCGTCGACGACCACGCGCTCGAAGGCGTCCGGGGTCACGGTGCGCGTCACGGAGGCGGACGCGGTGCATCCGGCGAGGGTGACGGCGAGGAGCAGCCCGACGCCGATGGAGTCGATGACGCGTCGTGGTCTCATGGTTCCCCCTGGTGAGTCGACGGGGCGCTCCCACCCGGGCGCCCTCCGGCGACAGGCTACCCGGCGGGTCGGAGCGTCCGCGTCATGGGGGCGCGGGTCGCGACGGCGCCGGCGAGGGCCGCCGCGATGAACGGGAGGAGGTTCACGAGGATGAACGACAGGCCGATGGTCGACCAGATCCCGCTGATGACGACCGACGAGAGCAGCAGCAGGATCAGGGTGGAGAGGGCGAGCGGGACGACCGCCGCACCGAGTCGGGGACCCCGGACGCCCTGGACGAGCAGCCACACGAGGGTCGCGGCCGAGGCGACGAGGCCGGCGCCGAGCCAGTAGTCGATCCGCAGGGGCCCCTGCAGGATCAGGGCCCAGGTGACGCCGAGGGCGAGCAGTGCGACGGCGCCCAGGCGGCGCGCGCGCCGAGGCGCCCGGCTCAGGAGCGCCCCGGTCGCCACGCACACGGCGGGGACGAGGGACGCCAGAGCGACGATCCCCCCTGCGGCGACGTGGCGGGCCGGGGTGCCGATGAAGGAGCCGAGCAGGACGAGGGCGAACGAGCTCGCGAGCATGGACAGCAGCGCGGTGACGACGAGGAGGGGCACGGTCGGGATGGTGTGCGGGGAGGGGCGGATGGCGGGAGCGGACGTGGTCATGAGGTTCTCCGTGATGGTCTGTCGAGGTGATCGGCGGTGGAGGATCGCGGTGCTGAGCGCGCCCGCGACGAGTGCGGAACGGGCCATGCCGAGCTCGTCGGCGTCGCGCAGGTCGGCGGCCCACTGCTCCCGCCGGTGATCGCGGTGCGCGGCGGTCGAGAGCACGACGGCCAGCTGGAGCAGCGCCTCCTCGACGTTCTCGGCGACGATCGCGACGCCTCGCTCGATGCGGCTCACGGTGTCACCGCCCCGCCGCGCGTGATCGCCGGCGCCGACCGCGTCGGGACGGTCGGCGTGGCACGAGCCGCCACGAGGTCCTGCGCGGCCGACCTCCCCTCGGAGGTGAAGTCGTAGAAGCGGCGCCGTGGGCCTGCGCGCTCGGCGTCGTCCTCCCATGACGACGTCAACCAGCCGAGGCGTTCGAGACGCTCGAGCACGGGGTACACCGTTCCGGGGAGGCGGCCCGTCTCGCGGATGATCACGAGCCCCCAGGTGGGCCCGCCGCCGCCCAGCAGGGCCGTGAGCACGTCGAGGGTCGGCGCGGTGACGCGGGTGATGGGGTCCATGTCGCTAAAGCTACCTATATCGAATAAGGCGCGCAAGCCCAGTCGGCGATCAGCGACACGGCGACGTCGAACGCGTCGAGACGGGGTCGGTTCAAGAAGGCGTGGTTCGTGCCCGGGAGCACGTGGTGCTCGACGGCGGCTCCCGAGGCGGCGAGCTCGGCTGCGAACCGGCCTCCGGATGCGCTCATGTCGTCGTGCTCCGCGTCCACGACGAGAGTGCGCGGGAACCCGTCCAGGTCGTGGCCGCCGGGGAAGGTGAGGCGATCGGAGAGGGCCCGGCGGGAACCGGCGTAGTTGCGGTTCGCCGCGTCGAGGGCCCAGGGTGCATGCGTCAGTCGGCGGTGACCGCGCGATCGCCGCCCGGCGTCCGGCACTCGGGGGTGCGCGGCGTGGAAGAACCCGTAGGCGAACACGGCCCCGGCGGGACGGGCCCCCTCGTCGAGGGCGCGGAGGGTCGCTCCGGCGGCGAGGCAGGCCCCCGCGCTCGCACCTCCCAGGAGCACTCCTCCGGACGTGCGGGCGCTCACCTGGTGATAGGCGCGGAGCACGTCGTCGAGCGCCAGGGGGAACCGGCCTCGCGGTCGTCCGCCCCGCGCGCCGACCCAGGGCAGGCCCGGCGGAGGCGCGAGCCGGTAGTCGACCGTCACGACGGCCAGTCCGCGTCGGGCCAGCGCCCGGGCGACGTCATGCGCCTCGGGCTGATCGAGGCCGCCTCGGAAGAAGCCTCCGCCGTGCAGCCACAGCAGGGTCGGGCCGGTCGTCGGCCGTGCGCCGGAGGGGTACCAGCGGAGGGGCGCGGCGGTGGGAGGCATGGGGCAACCCTGGCAGACCGTTCGTCGTGTCCGTCATCCGTGCACGGCTCCGAACCGGTGTCCATCAAACGAAGCCGGGGTACGGAAGGGGCCCGCGCATGTACCCCGACGGGTCGGTACATGCGCGGACCGAGCGCGCCAGAGGGGTGCGACACGTTCGGCTCCCCGACGGGACACACCCCCAGTCCAGGGGTCGTCCGCGCCATGCCGACCGAGCCGGCCCGGGGCCGGGTCCGGTCGATAGGCCTTCTGATCAGCATTTCTTGTCCTCCGCGAATCGTCATCCACAAAACGAATCCGCCTGCGCGGAAGCTATCCCGTAAACGAACGCGCGTCCCCCGCGGAAGTCGTGTTCAACAGACTCTGAGGAACCTCACCGCGAGGTTCCATCCCCGCTCGATCACGAGCCCGACCTCAGGATTCCTCCATGGCCCCCATTCGACGCGACGACACCGTCGTCCGGTCCGCCCGGCTCCCCGCGCTGCTGCTGGCCGCCGGCCGGCCCCTCTTCGCGTTCCACATGGAGATGTACCGCCGAGAGGTCTCGGCCTCGATCTTCCCGCGAGACGAACGATGCGCGCCCATCGCCGGACCGAACCCCGAGCGGATCGCCTTCATCGGCAGCGTCGCCGTCTCCGGACTCGGGGTGCTGAGCCACGGGATGACGACCTCCAGCCAGACCGCCCGTCGCGTGGCCCGGGCTCGGGGACGTGGCCTCTCGTGGTCCGAGCTGACCTCCCCTGTCCTGACCGCCCGCACGGCGGCCACGATGCCGACCCTCCTGGCCGAGGGTGCGAGCGCCGCCGTGGTCTTCCTCGGCATCGCCGACGTCCTGTCGGTGACGAGCGCAGACGACTGGGAGCGCGATCTGCGCCTCCTGATCGCCAAGGTCCGCGACGAGGCGGGCGAGGGCTGCGCGGTCGTCTTCGCCGCGATCCCCCCGATGGGCGACTTCCGCTCCATCCCGCCCGTCGCCAAGCGACTGATCGCAGCCCAGATCGACCGTCTGAACGCGGTCACCGAGCGCCTCGCCCGCGACCTGGTCGGTGTGGACCACGTGCCCTTCCCCACCTGGGAACTCGACGGCATGTTCGTCCAGGACCTCTTCTCGTGGTCGACCATGCACCGCAAGTGGGCCGAGGCCGTCGCGCCGCGAGTGCACGCCGCCCTCGACGGCGTCGACGCCCGTCGCGTCGCCGACGAGCGGGAGGTGCCGGCCGTCGTGCCCGTCGCCTCCACCCCGCGATCCGTCGTGGACGTCGTCGAGACGGTCTAGCCCTCCTCGCGCACGACGACGGGCCGCCCACCTGAATCGGTGGGCGGCCCGTCGTGTGTTTCGGCGGCCGGCTGGCGCGTCCGCCTCAGCCGCGTCCGACGCGCGGGGCGCGAACGCTGGCGCTTCCGCTTTCAGCCGCGTCCGACGCGCTGGAGCGCGTCGGCGCTCGGGGCGCGAACGCTGGCGCGTCCGCCTCAGCCCCGAGCGCCCATCAGGTGCTCGAGAGCGAGCTGCTGCAGGCGGACGAAGCCGTAGCCGTGACCGCCGAAGTGGGCCGCCGCGTCGAAGTCCTCGTAGGAGGCGCGATCGGAGAGCAGGGCCTCGTAGCCCTCTCCCTCGGCGAGAGTGGGCACCGACAGCTCGGCGACCTGGCTGGCGACCAGCGCCTCCTGCACCTCGGGGTCGGCGCGGAAGGCCTGTGCGCGCTCCTTCAGCAGCAGGTACATGCGCATGTTGGCGGCGGCGGACTCCCACACGCCCTCGATGGTCTCGGTGCGCGACGGCTTGTAGTCGAAGTGGCGCGGGCCGTCGTAGGCGGGCCCGCCCTGCGGGGCGCCGTGCTCGAGCAGGTCGACGAGCGAGAACGCGTTCTGCAGGTCGCCGTGGCCGAAGACGAGGTCCTGGTCGTATTTGATGCCGCGCTGACCGTTGAGGTCGATGTGGAACAGCTTGCCCTGGTAGAGCGCCTGCGCGATCCCCGCCGTGAAGTTCAGGCCGGCCATCTGCTCGTGCCCGACCTCGGGGTTGACCCCGAACAGCTCGGGTCGCTCGAGCGTGTCGATGAACGCGATCGCGTGGCCGAGCGTCGGCAGCAGGATGTCGCCACGGGGCTCGTTCGGCTTGGGCTCGATGGCGAAGCGCAGTCCGTAGCCCTTGTCGGTCACGTACTGGGCGAGCATGTCGACGCCCTCCTTGTAGCGCGACAGCGCGGCCTGCACGTCCTTGGCGCTGTCGTACTCGGCGCCCTCTCGGCCGCCCCACATGACGAAGGTCTCGGCGCCGAGCTCGGCGGCGAGGTCGATGTTGCGCAGCACCTTGCGCAGGGCGAAGCGACGGACGCCGCGGTCGTTCGACGTGAAGCCGCCGTCCTTGAAGACGGGCGCGCTGAAGAGGTTGGTGGTGACCATCGGCACGACGATGCCGGTCGCGTCCAGCGCGCCCTTGAGACGGTCGATCTGCTTCTGACGCTCGGCGTCGGTCGAGCCGAAGGCGAAGAGGTCGTCATCGTGGAAGGTGAGGCCGTAGGCGCCGAGACGGTCGAGGTTCTCGACGGCCTCGACCACGTCCAGGTCGGGGCGGGTCGGTCCGCCGAACGGGTCGGCGCCGGTGTAGCCGATCGTCCAGAGGCCGAACGAGAACTTGTCTTCGCGGGTGGGGGTGACGGACATCGGTGTCCCTTTCGTGGTCGAGGTCGCGATCCGTCAGGAGGCGGTGGTCGCGATTGTTGTCAGCCCCAACTTATACGCCGCACGGCGTGCGGTCGAGTGTTCTGCCGCATTTGTTGACCGTGGCGACAAACCGGTTGCGCACGGGCCGCCCGCTGTCGTAGTGTCACGACACGAACCTCGTCGAAGCGCTTCGCGGACACGAGGACGACCATCGACGACGACGAGAGGGCGTGGGCACCATGGCGACGATCCACGACGTGGCGCAGGCCGCGGGAGTCTCGATCTCGACGGTCTCGTACGCGCTCTCCGGCAAGCGCTCGATCGCGTCGAGCACCCGCCAGCGGGTCACCGACGCCGTCGAGCGGCTCGGCTACCGGCCCCACGCCGGGGCGCGCATGCTGGCCGGCACCCGGACGAACATCCTCGCCCTGAGCGCGCCGATCCGCGCCGACAACCACCAGCCCACGCAGATGCGGTTCGTCACGGCCGTCGTGGAGGCCGCGCGCCGCCGCGACTACGACGTACTGCTGCTCGCCACCGACGACGAGGTCTCGGGCATCCGCCGCGTCGCGTCCAGCTCGCTCGTCGACGGTGTCGTGGCGCTCGGCGTCGCGACGGTCGACGAGCGCGTCGACCTCGTCCGCGAGCTCGGCCTGCCCGCGGGCTTCATCGGCATCCCGCGCGACGTCGACGACCTGGCCTGCATCGACCTCGACTTCCGGTCGGCGGCCGAGCTCGGCGTCGACCGCCTCGCCGACCTCGGGCACACGTCGATCGGCGTGATCGGGCACCCGGCGTCGTACAACCAGCGCGACACCGGCTTCATCCGCCGTTTCGACGACGCCTTCGCCGCTCGTGCGGCCGAGCGCGACGTCGCGACCCTGACGATCGCCACCGACCTGGGTCGGGCGCCCGCGACCCGGGCCCTCGACGAGCTGCGCGAGCGGCTGCCGGCGATGACGGCGCTCGTGCTGCACTGCAGCGAGCCGACGGCCGAGGCCGTGCTGCACCGGCTCCGACGCCTGGGCGTCGAGATCCCCCGCGACCTCTCGGTGCTCGCGGCCTGCGCGAGCTACGCGGCCGACGAGCTCGACCCCGCCCTCGACACCATCCCGCTGCCGATCGACGAGATGTGCTCCCGCGCGGTCGACGCCGCGTTCGAGCGCATCGACGGCCGGACCGACACCGGCGTCGAGCTGATCGCGCCCACCTACCTGGCGAAGGGGTCGGTCATCGAGCCGGCCCGCGCCTCCTGAACCTCACCGTCCCGCACCACCGCACCACCGCACCGACGCACCCGCACCACCGTCACATCTCGCACCATCACCGCACGACACCCGCACCGCCGCTCGCCGTCAATCGTCGAAACGCTTCGACACCCCGAGCGCGGGCACTCTACAAGGAGGTAGAACGATGAACACACGACGCATCCTCGCGGCGGGCACGGCCTTCGCGGCCACCGCCGCCCTGCTGGCCGGCTGCTCCGCCGGCGGAGGGTCATCCGACCCGAACACCCTGAAGCTCTGGCACTTCGAGGGCCAGGAGAGCGCCATGGGCATCGCCTGGAACGAGGCCATCGAGGTCTTCGAGGAGGAGACCGGCGCGAAGGTCGAGTTCGAGGAGAAGAGCTTCGAGCAGATCCGCTCGACCGCCAGCCAGGTGCTCAACTCGAACGAGGCACCCGACATCCTCGAGTACAACAAGGGCAACGCGACCGCGGGTCTGCTCGCCAGCCAGGGCCTGCTCGCCAACATGGACGACGCCGTCGCCGAGTACGGCTGGGAGGACGACCTCGCCCCGTCGATCGCCACCACCTCGAAGTACGACGAGAACGGGATCATGGGCTCGGGCAGCTGGTACGGCATCCCGAACTACGGCGAGTACGTCGAGGTCTACTACAACAAGGACATGTTCGACGAGTACGGCGTCGAGGTGCCGACCACGTACGACGAGTTCGAGACCGCGCTGCAGACCTTCGCCGACGACGGCGTGACGCCGCTGGCCGAGGCCGGCGCCGAGTACCCGCTCGGTCAGCTCTTCTACCAGCTCGCCCTGAGCCAGGCCGACCGCTCGTTCGTCGACGACTACCAGCTCTACGAGGGCGACGTCGACTGGCAGGGCCCCGAGCTCAGCTACGCGGCCGACAAGCTCGAGGAGTACGTCGACAACGGCTGGATCTCCAAGGACGTCACCGGCATCAAGGCCGAGGACATGGGCGTCTCGTGGATGAAGGGCGAGGCGCCGATCATGGTGTCCGGCTCGTGGTGGTACGGACGTGCCGTCACCGAGGCGACCGGCTTCGAGTGGGGCACGTTCCTGTTCCCGGGCAGCGAGATGGCACCGGGCTCGGGCGGCAACCTCTGGGTCGTGCCCGAGAACGCCGCGAACAAGGACCTCGCGTACCAGTTCATCGACATCACGATGCGACCCGAGATCCAGAACCTGATCGGCAACAACGGCGGGGTCCCGGTCAAGGCGGACCCGGCCGACATCACCGACCCCAAGAGCCAGGAGCTGATCGCGAACTTCAACACGCTGGTCGAGCGCGACGGCCTGGCCTTCTACCCCGACTGGCCCACGCCGACCTTCTACGACCAGCTCGTGGCCGGGACGCAGGAGCTGGTCAATGGCACCACGTCGCCGTCCGAGATGCTGACCACCCTGGGCGACCAGTACCAGAGCGGCGTCGACGACATCACGGGCCGGTAGTCCGATGACCTCCGTCGACACCGAGGAGGCGCGCGAGAGCCGGGAGGGTCGGCGCACCACGCCGACCGTCCCGGCCCCCACGGGGCGGCAGGGCCGCCCGCCCCGCACCGCCCTCCCGCCCGAGCAGAGCCTGCTGCCGGGTGCGAGCCGCCGTGGCTTCTGGCTGTACCTGATCCCCGGCTTCGTGCTGTTCACGGTCATCGTGCTCGTGCCGCTGATCTGGAACGTCTACCTCAGCTTCACCGACTACCGAGGCATCCGACCGCCGACCTGGGCGGGCCTCGACAACTGGCGCGAGCTGCTGGTCGACGATCGCTTCTGGACGTCGTTCCTCAACAGCGTGTTCCTGATCATCGCCATGGTCGTGGTGCCGACGGTGCTCGGCCTGCTGCTCGCGGCGATGCTCTTCGACCTGATCGGCCGCAAGTTCGGCGGTCGTCTCGCGTCGTTCCTGCGGGCGACCTACTACCTGCCGCAGATCCTGCCGGTGGCCATCGCGGCCATCGTGATCGGCTGGATCCTCCGACCCGAGAACGGCGCGCTGAACACCGTGCTCGACGCGATCGGGCTCGGCGCCCTCCAGCACAACTGGCTCGGCAGCCCGGACACGGCGCTGCTCAGCATCATGGTAGTGATGGTCTGGGTCCAGCTCGGCTACCCCGTCGTCATCTTCATGGCCGCCCTGCAGCGGGTCGACCCCGAGCTGTACGAGGCCGCCGAGCTCGACGGCGCGGGCTGGTTCCAGCGATTCCGCGCGATCACGGTCAGCATCATCCGCCCCGAGATCTTCGTCGTCGTCCTGACCTGCACCATCGCCGCGCTCAAGGTCTTCGGGCCGATCTACGCGCTCACCCGCGGCGGCCCCGGCGACTCGACGATCGTGCCGAGCTACTACGCCTACAGCGAGTTCTTCCAGAGCCAGCAGGTCGGCTACGGCGCGACCATCGCGACGGCCCTCACCCTGGTGATCGTCGTCATCACCATCTTCTTCATCCAGGCCCAGAACCGGGTCGAACGAGCCGAGAGGGAACGTTGATGGCCACCACCCTCGTCCCGCCCGTGGAGGACGGCCGCACCCGGTCGTCGATCCCCTCACCGCGCCTGCCGAAGGCGAAGCAGCGCAAGAGGAAGAAGACCGTCGCCGACTGGGTCATCCTGGGCGCGGCGATCGCGTTCGGCGTGCTGGTCGCTCTGCCGTTCCTCCTGATCCTGGTCAACTCGTTCAAGTCGCCGCAGGACTACACGAACGGCGGCCCGCTGAGCCTGCCGACGGCCATCTACCTCGACGGGATCGTCGCGTTCTGGGAGCGCGTCGACTTCCCGGCCAAGCTCTGGAACAGCTTCGTGATCTCGGGCGTCGTGGCCCTGGCCGCCGTCGTCATCTCGGTGCTCAACGCCTACGCGCTCGGCATCGGCCGGGTGCGCGGCCGCACCTGGATCATCATCCTGTTCCTGCTGGCGAACATGCTGCCGCAGGAGGCGCTGCTCTACCCGCTGTACTTCATGTTCAAGCAGGTGGGCCTCTACGACAACATCTGGGCGGTCATCATCATCTTCACCGTGATCCAGAGCGCCTTCGGCACCTATCTGCTGTCGAGCGTCTACGGCACGTTCCCGAAGGAGGTGCTCGAGGCCGCGTCGCTCGACGGGGCCAGCCGGTGGCAGATCCTCTGGCGGGTGATCGTGCCGATCAGCCGGCCGACCCTGTCGGTGCTCGCGATCTTCTTCTTCATCTGGACCTGGAACGAGTTCCTGATCCCGTTGACGTTCCTCGTCTCGAACTCCAACCAGACGGTGCCGGTCGCCATCACGGCGCTGCAGGGCGACCGCCTGATGGACGTCACCACGACCAGCGCGTCGGCGCTGCTGGGCCTCATCCCGACGCTCGTGTTCTTCCTCATCTTCCAGCGCACCCTCACCCGCGGCATCACCGCGGGCGCGGTCAAGTGACGCGTTCCACTCCGAAAGGCACCACATGAAGTTCACCGACGGTTTCTGGCAGACCCGACCGGGGGTCGAGTCGCTCTTCGCCCAGGAGGCCTACGACGTCGAGCCCCGCTCGGACGGCCGCTCGATCGAGGTCACCGCGCCCACCAAGGTGATCGCCTCGCGCGGGGACACCCTCAACCGGCCGACCCTCACGGTCGCCCTGAGCTCGCCGATGGAGGGCGTCATCGCCGTCGAGGTCACGCACTTCGCCGGCGGGCGCGACGAGATCGGGTTCGACCTGGTCGGGGCCGAGGGCGGACCGGCGGGCGTCGGGGTCGTCGAGGAGACCGAGGGAGGCGCGACCCTGACCTCGGGGCGCCTCACCGCCACCGTGGGTCGCGGCGCGCCGTTTGACCTCGCCTTCCGCGACGGCGACACCGTCCTCACCCGCTCTGGCCACAAGTCGGTCGGCTACCACCGGGTCGCCGCCGACGCGCAGGTCGACGGGGCCATGCTCGGCAACGCGCGGGCCGGCACCGGGCGCGTCCTCGCCCCGAGCTACGTGTCGCAGCAGCTCTCGCTGGGCGTCGGCGAGCTCGTCTACGGCCTCGGCGAGCGCTTCGGGCCGCTGGTGAAGAACGGCCAGACCGTCGACGTGTGGAACGCCGACGGGGGCACGTCGAGCGAGCAGGCCTACAAGAACGTGCCCTTCTACCTGACGAACCGCGGCTACGGCGTGCTCGTCGACCACCCGGGCCACGTCTCGTACGAGATCGGCTCGGAGTCGGTCGAGCGGGTGCAGTTCTCGGTGGCGGGGGAGACCCTCCGCTACCTGGTGATCGCGGGCCCGACGCCGGCCGACGTGCTCGACCGCTACACGCGCCTGACCGGTCGCCCCGCCCACGTGCCCGCCTGGTCCTACGGGCTCTGGCTCTCGACCTCGTTCACGACCGACTACGACGAGGAGACCGTCACCGCGTTCGTCGACGAGATGGCCGCGCGCGACATGCCGATCAGCGTGTTCCACTTCGACTGCTTCTGGATGCGCGAGTTCCAGTGGTGCGACTTCGAGTGGGACGCTCGGGTCTTCCCCGACCCGGAGGGCATGCTCGCCCGACTGCACGAGCGCGACCTGCGGGTCTGCGTCTGGATCAACCCCTACATCGGGCAGCGCTCGAAGCTGTTCCGCGAGGCGGCCGACGCCGGCTACCTGGTGAGGAACCCCGACGGCAGCGTCTGGCAGTGGGACCTCTGGCAGGCCGGGATGGGCCTGGTCGACTTCACGAACCCCGACGCGACGGAGTGGTTCCAGGGCAAGCTCCGCGAGCTGCAGGCCCAGGGAGTCGACGCGTTCAAGACCGACTTCGGCGAGCGCATCCCGACCGACGTCGTCTGGCACGACGGCTCCGACCCCGAGCGCATGCACAACTGGTACACGCAGCTCTACAACAAGGCCGTCTTCGACGTGCTCGAGGAGGTGCGCGGCGAGGGCGACGCGGTCGTCTTCGCCCGTTCCGCGACGACCGGCGGCCAGGCGCTCCCGGTGCACTGGGGCGGCGACTCGACGTCGACCTTCGAGTCGATGGCCGAGACCCTGCGCGGCGGTCTCTCGCTGGCGATGAGCGGCTTCTCGTTCTGGAGCCACGACATCGGCGGCTTCGAGGGCACCCCCGACCCCGACGTCTACAAGCGCTGGACGGCGTTCGGCCTGCTCTCCAGCCACAGCCGGTTCCACGGCAGCAGCTCGGTGCGCGTGCCGTGGGCGTTCGACGACGAGGCCGTCGAGGTGACCCGGGTGTTCACGAAGCTCAAGCTGCGGCTCATGCCCTACCTCTACGCGGCAGGGCTCGAGTCGGCTCGCACCGGTCTGCCGGTCATGCGTCCGATGGCGCTGGCGTTCCCGGGCGACCGCGGCGCGGCGCACGTCGACACCCAGTACCTGCTCGGCGACGACCTGCTCGTCGCCCCGGTGTTCTCCGCGGACGGCACGGTCGAGGTCTACCTGCCGGCCGGGCGCTGGACGAACTGGTTCACGGGCGAGGTCGTCGACGCCGGCTCGGGCGTCTGGCGAACCGAGACGCACGATGTCATGAGCCTGCCGCTCTACCTCCGAGAGGGGGCCGTCATCCCGCTCGGCGCTCGCGACGACCGCCCCGACCACGACTACCTCGACGGTCTGACGCTCCGGGTCGTGGCCGGGCCGGACGCCGAGCGGACGGTGACGGTGACGACGCCGGACGGCACGTCCGCCGACTTCGTCGTGACCAGCCGAGGAGGCGCGGTGTCGGTGGATTCCGCCGCCTCCGCGGCAGGGCGGCCGGCTCCGCACCTCGAGCGCTTCGGCCAGGGCTGGGGCTGACGCCGTCCCTCCTCGATATCGGGTCGGCTGTCGCGAGCCGGTACGCTCGGCCCGGGAGGCCACGTGACGATCGAACTCGGGGCGCGCGCCGACGGGGTGCGCCAGGCGAACCTGTCGACGCTGCTCGGTCTGGTGCACGCCGCCGGCCCCCGATCGCGCTCGGCCCTCACCCAGGCCACGGGCCTCAACCGCTCGACCATCGCCGCGCTGGTGGGGGAGCTGGTCGACCGCGGCCTCGTCGTCGAGACCGACCCGGTGGGCGTCGCCCGCGTGGGGCGGCCGAGCCCGATGGTCGCCGCCAGCCGCGACGTCGTGGCCTATGCGGTCAACCCCGAGATCGACGCCGTCACGGTCGGAGTCGTCGGCCTCGACGGCGTCGTGCGGTCGCGGGTCCGGCGTGAGACGGACGGCGTCCCGACGGCGGAGGGCGCTGCGGCGATCGCGGCGAGCGTCATCGAGGGTCTCCGGGTCGACTCGCCCGGCGTGGTCGAGGTGGGGGTCGGTCTGGCCGTCCCCGGTCTGGTCCGTGCCGACGGGGGTCTCGTGCGGCTGGCGCCGCACCTCGGCTGGGTCGACGAGCCGTTCGCCGAGCTGGTCGCCGAGGCGACCGGGCTGCCCGCCCGGGCGGCGAACGACGCCTCGGCCGCCGCGGTGGCCGAGGGGCGCTTCGGTGCGGGCCGCGGCGTCGACGACCTGGTGTTCCTCAACGGCGGTGCGAGCGGTGTCGGCGGGGGAGTCCTGGTCGGCGGTGAGCCCCTCGTCGGCTCGGGCGGCTATGCCGGGGAGATCGGGCACACCCTCGTCAACAGCGTGGGTCGGCTCTGCCACTGCGGTGCGACCGGCTGCCTCGAGACCGAGGTGGGCCAGGCGGCGCTGCTCGCCGCGACCGGGCTCGACCGCTCGCAGGCCGACGAGCTCGCGGCCGCACTCGCGGCGTCCGCTCCCGGTTCCGAGGCGCGGGTCGAGGTGCATCGGCAGGTCGATCAGCTGTCGATCGCCCTGCGCAACGTCGTCAACGTCTTCGACCCGTCGCTGATCGTGCTCGGCGGGTTCCTCGGGTCGCTGCTGGCCGCCGAGCCCGAGCGTCTGCTCTCGGGCGTGACCGTGCAGGCGCTGCCCGGGTCCGCCGACGACCTCCGCATCGTCCGGGCCGAGCTCGGGGCCGACCGCCTCACGATCGGCGCCGCGGAGCTCGCCTTCGCGCGCCTCCTCGCGGACCCCGCCGGCGCCCGCCTCCCCTGACCGCCCCGCCCTGCTCGCCCCCCTTCGTGCAAATCGCGACAACAAGGGAGGAGAGGGCGCTGTAAAAGCGTCTTTTCGAGGAGTTGCGTCTGCAGAAGTCGGGTTCGGTACGCGAAGCGCGTGTGGCCGGGGAGGCGCGGGGGGCGTCTTGTCGGGTTCGGTACGCAAGCGGGTGTGAGCGGAAAGGCGCGGGCTTCGTCCCGTGGGTTGTGCAAATCGCGACAACGGCAAGGCGGACCAGGCTATGAAGGCGCCTTTTCGGGGTGTCGCGCAGGCATAGGTCGGGTTCGGTACGCGAAGCGGGTGTGGACCGGGAGGCGCGGGCTGCGTTCTGTCGGGTTCGGTACGCGAAGCGGGTGTGGACCGGGAGGCGCGGGCTGCGTTCTGTCGGGTTCGGTACGCAAAGGGGTGTGGGCCAGGAGGCGCGGGCTGCGTCCTGTCGGGTTCGGTACGCAAAGGGGTGCGGGCCGGGAGGCGCTGACTGCGTCCCGTCGCGTCCGGCGCCGCCCGCGGCACCCATGCAGCCCGCTGCGCTGACGCCGCTCACGCCGCTCACGCCGCGCGCGGCACCCGCGCCGCGCGCGGCACCCGCGCCGCGCGCGCCACCCGCGGCGCCCACGGCGCCCTGGGACTCAGGCGTGCGCGTGCGGCTCGGAGTTGGCCCACACCGACGCCGCGGCCGGCCCGGCCAGTTCGACGGTGCCGAGCGGGCGGTCGTGCGCGTCCGTCAACACGACCTGCAGCGACCCCGCGTAGTCGCGGCGCTCGCCGACGCGCACGTGCGCGCCGACCCGCAGGTCGAGCGAGCTCAGGTAGCGCAGCAGCTCGGGCTCGTCGTCGGACACCCGGACGACGAAGCCGCACTCCCCTTCGGCGAACTCGCCCAGCTGGTGGGCCGGCGGTCGCACGATCGTGCCGTCGGTCGCGGGGATCGGGTCGCCGTGCGGGTCGGCGGTGGGACGGCCGAGCTCCGCGTCGAACGCCTCGAGCAGCCGATCGCTGACGGCGTGCTCGAGCACCTCGGCCTCGTCGTGCACCTCGTCCCACGAGTAGCCGAGCCGCTCGACGAGGTAGGTCTCGATCAGGCGGTGCCTCCGCACGACGGCGACGGCGATCGCACGGCCGGTGTCGGTGAGGGCGATGCGCCGGTACGGCTCGTAGTCGATGTAGCCGTCGCGCTCGAGCTTGCGCAGATTGCCCGACACGGTCGAGGCGCCGACGCCGAGGATCGCCGCGATCTCGTTCGTCGTGATGCCCGTCTCGGCGCCGGCGGCGGCCCACTCGTCGGCTTTCCAGATGACCTTGAGGTAGTTCTCGGTCATCGTCGAGGGCGCCGACCCGGCTTCCGTTGGCATGCCTCGATTCTAGGCGGCGGGCCCAGCTCTCCCGGCCGCGGCGGGTGGCGGTCGTCGGCGGCGGGTCAGCGCTGACCCGCCCCCGGTGAAGCGGACCCGCCGCCGCCACGCTGACCCGCCGCCCATGACGTCAACCCGCCGCCGGTGAACCCGACCCGCCGCGGCACGCTCAGACGCGGGCCCGCCCCGGCACGCTCAGACGCCGACCCGCCGCGGCACGCTCAGACGCGGGCCCGCCGCCGCACGCACAGCGCGTGCGCAGACCCGCCCGCCCCCGCGCCCCCTACGGCCGCGACAGCGACCCCAGCGCCTGCGCCTCGCGGTAGCGCGCCGAGATGGCGGGCTGCGGCTCCGGGTCGAAGGAGGCGCTGGTCGACAGGCCCCACCGGGGTCGCGTCCCCGAGAGGGCCCAGGCCGCCTGGCGGGCGGCGCCGTCGGCGACGTACTCGCCGGGCGAGGGCACGACCACGGGGACGTCGAACACCTGGGCGGCCACCGCCTGGACGGCCGGGTTGAGGGCGGCCCCGCCGATCAGCAGGGCCCGCCGCACCTCGACGCCCTGGTCGCGCACCGCGGCGGCCCCGTCGGCGAGGGCGGAGAGCATGCCCTCGATGGCGGCGCGGGCGAGGTTCTCGCGGGTGGTCGAGGCGAGGGTGAGACCGGACAGGGTCGCCGTCGCATCGGGCAGGTCGGGGGTCCGTTCGCCCTCGAAGTACGGCACGAGCGAGAGGCCGCCCGATCCCGGCTGGGCGGCGAGGGCCAGGCGGGCGAACTCATCGTGATCGACGCCGAGCAGCGTGCCGATCGAGGCGAGCACGCGGGCCGCGTTCAACGTGGCGACGAGCGGCAGGAACCCTCCCGCGGCGTCGGCGAACCCGGCGACCGTGCCGTCGCCGTCGGTCACGGGCGCGTCGGTCACGGCGAACGCGGTGCCGCTCGTGCCGATGCTGATCACGAGATCGCCGACGGTGGCGTCGAGCCCCAGGGCGGCGCCGGCGTTGTCGCCCGCCCCGGCGCCGACGACGAGCCCCGCGGGGACGGGACCGTGCGCGACCGTGGTGCCCGCCGCCTCCTCGGCCTGCAGCACGCGGGGGAGCACGACGCGACCGTCGGCCGTCGAGGTGACGCTTTCGGGGCTCTCGCCCGTCGGAGCGGCACCCGACGCGTCACCTCGATCGGCGCCGCCGGCCTCGCGGCCGGCTCGGCCGAGCGCGCGCTCGAACAGGTCGAGGTCGTAGGCCTCGTCGGCGGGGCTCCAGTACGAGGTGCCGCTGGCGTCGGACCGGTCGGTGACGAGGGCCTCGAGGTCGGGGCCGAGAGCCGAGGAGGCGCGGGTCCCGTACCCGAGGAGTCGCCAGGTCAGCCAGTCGTGCGGCAGCGCCACCGCGGCGACCCGGGCGGCGTTCTCGGGTTCGGCGTCGCGCAGCCAGCGGAGCTTCGTGGCGGTGAACGACGCGACCGGCACCGATCCCGTCCGGCGGGCGTACTCGGCGGCGCCGACCTCGTCGATGAGGTCGTGGGCGGCCCGGGCGCTGCGGGTGTCGTTCCAGAGCAGGGCGTCGCGGACGACGGCCCCGTCGGAGTCGAGGGCGACGAGGCCGTGCTGCTGACCCGCGACCGAGATCGCCGCGACGTCGTCGAGACCGCCGGCCGCCTCGATGGCGGCGACCAGCGCCTCCCACCAGGCCTCGGGCGGCACCTCGGTGCCCTCCGGGTGCTTCGCGGTGCCCTGCCGCACGAGGCGTCCGGTGTCGGCCTCGCGGACGACGACCTTGCAGCTCTGGGTGGACGAGTCCACTCCGGCCACCAGCGTCGGGTTCGTGGGTGTTTCGGTCGTCACGGACAACTCCTCGTCGAGTCTCGGGTGGGGTGATGCGGGTGGGGCGTCAGGGGCGTCGGTCGAGCAGTCCGACGAGCGCCTCGGCCAGCGTACTGTCCACGACGAGGTGCGTGACGAACCCGGCTCGTGCCGCCGCGACCACGGCCTCGGCCCGGCCAGCGCCGTGGGCCACGGCGATCACCTGCGGGGTCGCGGCGAGCTGGTCGATCCGCACGCCGATCAGCCGGTCGTCGAGCGACGTGGTCACGTGGCGGCCCTCGGCGTTGAACAGGCGCCCCGAGATCTCGCCGACGGCTCCTCCGGCGGCGGCCTCGTCGCGGTCGCCGGCCGCGACCTTCTCCCAGACGCTCGACTCGCCCCGGCTCCAGCCGCCGATCGCGACGACGGCGAGGTCGAGGCGGTCGGCCCGGTCGAGGGCCTCGGCGATCTCGGGCTGACGCATCAGGTCGCGTGCCGTCGAGGCGTTGTCGACGACGAGAGGCGCGTGGATGGGCAGCGTGGTGATCTCGGCGGAGCCGCCGAGGGTGCCGATCACCTGCGGCAGCGTGCCCGATCCGGCGATCTGCAGAGCCCCGGCCAGTTGCACGATCGTGCACGGCGGCAGGTCGGGCATGGAGCGCGCGGCGAGGTCCATCGTGCGCGACCACGAGATGCCGACGGTGGTGCGCGGGCGGAGGGTGTGCGTCAGGGCGGTCATCACCGCGGTGCCGACGCGTTCGCCGCCCTGGCGGGCCGTGACGTCGGCGACGTCGACCACCTGGACGCGGTCGATGCCGAGCAGGTGGGCGAGGTCGTCGTCGAGCGACGGGCGACGCGGGTCGTTGATCGCGATCGAGACGACGCCGTTCTCACGGGCGCTCCGCAGCAGCTTCGCGACCTGGAACCGGCTCAGGCCGAACCGCGTCGCGAGGTCCACCTTCGAGCGGTCCTCCACGTAGTACGCGCGGGCCAGGTCGGCCATCAGGATCCGCTGCTCGCGGTCGGGCCCGGGGGTTCGTCGCTCCATGCTGTCGCTTTCTCGAGGTCACGCCATTGTGTCTCATCTGAGCCCTCTTGCACATCTGCGTCAGTCGTGTCAGACTCCTGCACATCTGAGGAGGCGCGCTCATCTGAGCGATCCAGCATCGCCTCACCCGACGCACCGCTCGTCACGACCAATGGAGGTCCCGTGAGATCAGTCAACCGAGCCAGCAAGCTCACGATCGCGATGTCGGTGGGCGTCGCAGCAGCCCTCGGGCTCAGCGCCTGCGGAGGTGCCGGCGGATCGTCGGCGTCCGGCGGCGACGACGAGGTCAACGTGCTGATGGTCAACAACCCGCAGATGGTCGACCTGCAGAAGCTCACCGCCGATTCCTTCACGAAGGACACCGGCATCAAGGTGAACTACACCGTGCTGCCCGAGAACGACGTCCGCGCCAAGATCAGCCAGGAGTTCTCGAGCCAGGCCGGTCAGTACGACGTCGCCTCGCTCAGCAACTACGAGGTGCCGAGCTACGCGGCCAACGGCTGGCTCTCGCCGCTCGACGACACCGTGGCGGCCAGCAGCGACTTCGACCAGAGCGACATCCTCGAGCCGATGACCAAGGCCCTCACCGGCGCCGACGGCAAGCTCTACGCCGAGCCGTTCTACGGCGAGTCGTCGTTCCTGATGTACCGCACCGACGTCTTCGAGAAGGCCGGCGTGACGATGCCCGACAACCCCACCTGGCAGGAGGTCGCCGATCTCGCGGCCCAGGTCGACGGGGTCGAGGACGGCATGAAGGGCATCTGCCTGCGCGGCCAGCCCGGCTGGGGCCAGATCTTCGCCCCGCTCACCACCGTGGTCAACACGTTCGGCGGCACCTGGTTCGACGAGAACTGGGACGCCGAGGTCGACAGCCCCGAGTTCACGGAGGCCGTCGACTTCTACGTGAAGCTCGTGCAGGACCACGGCGAGTCCGGCGCCCCGCAGGCCGGCTTCACCGAGTGCCTCAACAACCTCCAGCAGGGCAAGGTCGCCATGTGGTACGACGCCACCAGCGCCGCCGGCAGCCTCGAAGCGGACGACTCGCCCGTCAAGGGCAAGATCGGCTACGCCGCCGCACCGGTCGTCGACACCGCCAGCTCGGGCTGGCTGTACACCTGGGCCTGGGGCATCCAGAAGGCCGGCAAGAACCAGGACGCCGCGGCGAAGTTCGTCGAGTGGGCCTCGAGCAAGGAGTACGAGGAGCTCGTCGCCGAGAAGATCGGCTGGTCGAGCGTCCCCGCCGGCAAGCGAGCCAGCACCTACGACAACCCCGACTACCAGGCCGCGGCCGCTCCGTTCTATCAGCAGACCGAGGACGCCATCACGAGCGCCGACCCCGACAACCCCGGCGTGCAGCCGCGTCCGGCCCCCGGCATCCAGTTCGTCGCCGTGCCCGAGTTCGCCGACATGGCCACTCAGGTCTCGCAGGACGTGAGCGCGGCGATCGCCGGCAAGCAGACCGTCGAGGAGGCGCTGTCCACCGGGCAGGGACTGGCCGAGAAGGTCAGCGAGAAGTACCAGAAGTAGTCATGACCGCCACCGTCGAAGCACCGGCTCCGCACGAGCCCCGGCCCTCGGCCCCGGGTTTCCGCACTCCTCGCAAGGATGCGGCGACCCTGGCCAGGGCCGGGGCGTGGGCCCGCCGGGCCCCGCTCCTCCCCGCCCTGATCTTCGTGATCGCGGTCACCCAGGTGCCGTTCGTGATCACGATCATCGTGTCGTTCGTCAACTGGAACTCGCTCTACCCGAACGACGTCGCCTTCGGCGGGTTCGACAACTACATCAACGTGTTCACGGACGCGAACATGCGGATGTCGGTGCTGACGACGATCATCCTGACCGTGACGGTCGTGCTCGTGAGCCTCGTGCTCGGCATGGTGGTCGCGATGCTGCTCGACCGCAGCTTCCTCGGCCGCGGCGTCGTTCGGACGATCATGATCGCCCCGTTCCTGGTCGTGCCCGTCGCGGCGGCCCTGGTCTGGAAGCACGCGCTCTTCAACCCCGAGTACGGCCTGTTCAACGGGGCGCTCAACTGGCTCTTCGGCCTGTTCGGCGCCACGGCCCCGCAGCCGGACTGGATCACGAACAACCCCCTGATCGCGGTCGAGGCCGCGCTCATCTGGCAGTGGACGCCGTTCATGATGCTCATCCTGCTGGCCGGCCTGCAGAGCCGACCGCTCGACGTCATCGAGGCCGCCCGGGTCGACGGCGCGTCGGCGTGGCAGGTCTTCCGCTTCATGACGCTGCCGCACATGCGCCGCTACCTGGAGCTCGCGGCCCTGCTCGGCTCCATCTACATCGTCCAGAACTTCGACGCGGTGTTCACCATCACCTCGGGCGGTCTCGGCACGGCGAACCTGCCGTACACGATCTACCAGCAGTTCTTCCAGGCGCACGACTACGGCGCGGCCTCGGCCGCCGGCGTGATCGTCGTGATCGGGACGATCGTCATCGCGACCTTCGCCCTGCGCAGCGTCTCCACGCTTCTCAAGGAGGAGAACCGATGACCGCACCCACCCTCGACCGGCCCGCGACCGTCGCGACCCGACGGAGCAGGCCGGCCCGCGCCTCCTCGGCTCCCGGGGTCCTCGCAGGGCGCAGTCGCCGCGGTCGTGCCGGCGGGGCCCTGCTCGGGCTCGTCGCCTGGCTGGTCGGGCTCGCGTTCTTCGCGCCGGTCGCCTGGATGGTGCTGACCAGCTTCCACAGCGAGACCGACGCGGCCACGAACCCGCCGTCGATCCTCGCGCCGCTCACCCTCGACGGCTACGCGAACTTCTTCGGCGCCAGCTCGGGGGCCAGTCCGTGGCCGCCGTTGATCAACAGTGCGACGGCGTCGATCCTCTCCACGCTGCTCGTGCTCGTGCTGGCCCTGCCGGCCGCCTACGCGCTCAGCATCCGGCCGGTGCGGAAGTGGTCCGACGTGATGTTCTTCTTCCTGTCGACCAAGATGCTGCCGATGGTCGCCGGTCTGCTGCCGATCTACCTGATCGCGTCGCGGCTCGGAGCCCTCGACAGCGTCGGCCTGCTGATCGTGCTCTACACGTCGATGAACCTGCCCATCGCGATCTGGATGCTCCGGTCGTTCCTGTCCGAGATCCCGGTCGAGATCCTCGAGGCCGCGGCCATCGACGGCGCGAGCCTGCCGTCGATCTTCCGCCGCATCATCGTGCCGATCTCGGGCCCCGGCCTGGCCGCCACCGCGCTGATCTGCTTCATCTTCAGCTGGAACGAGCTCCTCTTCGCGAGCGTGCTGACCAGCACGCAGGCGTTCACCGCGCCGGTCTTCCTCACGAGCTTCGTCACGAGTCAGGGGCTGTTCCTCGCCCAGGTCTGCGCCGCCGCCGTCGCGGTGTCGTTCCCGGTGCTGGTCGCCGGGTTCGCCGCCCAGGACAAGCTCGTCCAGGGACTCTCGCTCGGCGCCGTCAAGTAGACCGCGCCTCCCCGCTTCCGTCATCGCCTCACCCGCACCACGTCAGGAGTCACCATGACCGACACCCACGCCCCCACCACGCCCGTCGTGCTCTCGCCCGACACCCTCGGCGCCGTCGCCGCCACCGGAGTCGCGGTGCCGGGCTACGACCGCGCCGGACTCGTCGCCGGCATCGTCCACTTCGGCGTCGGCGGGTTCCATCGCGCCCATCAGGCGATGGTGATCGACCGGCTGCTGTCCGAGGGGAAGGCTCGCGACTTCGCGATCTGCGGCGTCGGCGTGCTCGAGCAGGACAGGCGGATGAAGGAGGTGATGGACGCCCAGGGCGGCCTCTACACGCTCGTGCTCAAGCACCCGGACGGATCGAGGGAGGCGCGGGTCATCGGCAGCATCGTCGACTACCTGCTCGCGGTCGACGACCCCGAGGGCGTCATCGAGAGGATGGCCTCGCCCGAGACCCGGATCGTGTCGCTGACCGTGACCGAGGGCGGCTACAACTTCCACCACGTGACCGGGGAGTTCGACGAGTCGACGCCGGCGGTCGTCGCGGACCTCGAGGCGGTCCGGTCGGGCGGCCTGCCGCACACGACCTTCGGGCTGGTCACCGCGGCGCTGCAGCGTCGGCGCGAGCGCGGGATCGAGCCGTTCACCGTGATGTCGTGCGACAACATCCCCGGCAACGGGCACGTCGCCAAGCAGATGTTCTCGGCGTACGCGGCGCTCGTCGACCCGGAGCTCGCCGAGTGGATGAGGGCGACGGTGTCGTTCCCGAACTGCATGGTCGACCGCATCACCCCGGTCACGAGCGACGACGACCGGGCCGAGGTGCGCGACGGGCTCGGCATCGACGACGCCTGGCCGGTCGTGGCCGAGCCCTTCTTCCAGTGGGTGCTCGAGGACGACTTCCCGCTCGGCCGGCCGGCCTACGAGGACGCCGACGTGCAGCTGGTCGACGACGTCGAGCCCTACGAGTTCATGAAGCTGCGGCTGCTCAACGCCAGCCACCAGGGCCTGTGCTACTTCGGCTACCTCTCGGGGTACCGCTACGCGCACGAGGCCACCTCCGACCCGGCGATCGCGGGCTTCCTCCGCGACTACATGGACCTCGAGGCCACGCCCACCCTCCCCGAGGTGCCCGGCATCGACCTCGACCGCTACAAGGCGACGCTGATCGAGCGGTTCCAGAATCCCGAGGTGCGCGACACCCTGGCGCGTCTCTGCGCCGAGTCGAGCGACCGGATCCCCAAGTGGCTGCTCCCGGTGGTGCGCGAGAACCTCGCCTCGGGCGGCGCGATCACGCGGTCGGCCGCGATCGTCGCGAGCTGGGCCCGGTACGCCGAGGCCGTCGACGAGCAGGGCGACCCGATCACCATCGTCGACCGTCTGGCCGAGCGGCTGACGGCGGCGGCGCTCACGCAGCGCGACGACCGGCTGGCGTTCCTCCGCGACCGCGAGGTGTTCGGCGACCTCGTCGACGACGAGCGCTTCACCGCGGCCTACCTCGACGCCCTCGACGGGCTGATCGCCGACGGGGCCCACGCCACCGTCGAACGGCTCGCGGCGCTGCCCCGCGACTGACCACGGACGCCGAGGAGGCGCGGTGCCGGTCCCCGAGACCGGCACCGCGCCTCCTCGTCCCGCGTCCGGTCGCGTGCGCGGAGCCTGTCGGTAGACTCAAGTGCACCTCAGCCGGTGCGTTCCCCCGACGTGAGGAGAGAACCATGCCCGCAGTAGTGATCATCGGCGCCCAGTGGGGCGACGAGGGCAAGGGCAAGGCCACCGACTTGCTCTCGAGCCGCATCGACTACGTCGTCAAGTTCAACGGCGGCAACAACGCCGGTCACACCGTCGTGATCGGCGACCAGAAGTACGCGCTGCACCTGCTGCCCTCCGGCATCCTCTCGCCCGGCGTCACCCCGGTGATCGGCAACGGCGTCGTCGTCGACATCGAGGTGCTCTTCGACGAGCTCGACGCGCTGATCGCCCGCGGCATCGACGTCTCCCGGCTCCGGGTCAGCGCCAACGCGCACGTCATCACGCACTACCACCGCACCCTCGACAAGGTCACCGAGCGGTTCCTGGGCAAGCGCCAGATCGGCACCACGGGTCGCGGCATCGGTCCGACCTACGCCGACAAGATCAACCGCGTCGGCATCCGCATCCAGGACATCTTCGACGAGGGCATCCTCCGGCAGAAGGTCGAGGCGGCCCTCGACCAGAAGAACCACCTGCTGGTGAAGATCTACAACCGGCGCGCGATCGAGGTCGACGAGGTCGTCGAGTCGCTGCTGTCGTACGCCGAGCGGCTGAAGCCGATGGTCGCCGACACGGCGCTCGAGATCCACCAGGCGCTCGAGGCCGACAAGACCGTGCTGTTCGAGGCGGGGCAGGCCACCATGCTCGACGTCGACCACGGCACCTACCCGTTCGTCACCTCGTCGTCCGCCACCGCGGGCGGCGCCTCGACCGGCTCCGGCATCGGCCCGGGCCGCATCGAGCGGGTCATCGGCATCGTCAAGGCCTACACGACGCGCGTCGGCGCCGGCCCGTTCCCGACCGAGCTGTTCGACTCCTCGGGCGAGTTCCTCCGGGCCAACGGCTTCGAGTTCGGCACGACCACCGGCCGTCCGCGTCGCTGCGGCTGGTACGACGCCCCGATCGCGCGCTACACGGCGCGCATCAACGGCGTGACCGACTTCGTGCTGACCAAGCTCGACGTGCTCACCGGTCTCGAGACCATCCCGGTCTGCGTCGCCTACGACGTCGACGGCGTCCGCCACGACGAGGTGCCCGTCTCGCAGAGCGACTTCCACCACGCGACGCCGATCTACGAGGAGTTCCCCGGCTGGACCGAGGACATCACCGGCGCACGCACCTTCGACGACCTGCCGGCGAACGCGCAGCAGTACGTGCTCGCCGTCGAGAGGATGAGCGGCGCGCGGATCTCGGCGATCGGCGTGGGCCCCGGCCGCGACGCGATCGTCGTGCGCCACGACCTGCTCGGCTGATCCGACCGAGGGGCGGCGGGCTGGCAGAATCACCGCATGACAGCCAGCCGACCGCCTCTCGTCGCCCTGCCCGGATCCCTCGTCACCGTCGAGCCGCTCACGCGCGCCGACCTGCCCGAGCTGCACGCCGCCATCGGCCGGCCCGAGGTCTTCGCCGGCGGCTGGGGCGGTGGCCCGGCCGCGTACCGCGACGGCTACGACGCCTGGGCCGCGTTCGTCGAGGGGTACCTGCTCTGGGACTCGGCGAACGTGTACGGCGTGCGCCGCGCCTCCTCCGGGGAGCTCGTCGGCACCACGACCCTCGGGCTGTTCGACCTGCCCAACGAGTCCGCCCACGTCGGCTGGACGGCGTACGCGCCGCAGGTGTGGGGCACCGGGGTCAACGTCGAGACGAAGCTGCTCGTCCTCGGTCACGCCTTCGAGCACGGTCTCGGCCGCATCCAGCTGCAGGCCGACGTCCGCAACGAGCGCTCGCGCGCGGCGATCCTCCGCCTCGGGGCGACCTTCGAGGGGCTGCAGCGGCGGATGCAGCGGCGCGCCGACGGGTCGTGGCGCGACACCGCCGTGTACTCGATCCTCGCCGACGAGTGGCCCGACGTCCGGGCGGGGCTCGAGCAGCGCCTCGCCTCTTCAGCGGTCGTCCAGACAGGTGGAGAAGCCTGATCCCCATGACACTGGAAATCGCATACACCGCCATCGCCCACGCCTCCGGCGGGGGTCGTGACGGTCACGTCCGGAGCGAAGACGACCGTCTCGACTTCGACACCCGCCCCCCGAAGGAGCTCGGCGGGTCCGGCGAGGGCACCAACCCCGAGCAGCTCTTCGCGGCCGGCTTCGCGGCCTGCTTCCTCAGCGCGATGCACGGCGCCGGCAAGAAGCTCGGCGTCGACACGAAGGACGCGTCCGTCTCGGCGAGCGTCGGCATCGGCGGGAACGGCGAGGGCGGCTACGGCCTCGCCGTCGAGCTCGACATCTACGCGCCCAACGTCGAGGCGGGTCGCCGTCAGGAGCTCGCCGACGCGGCGCACCAGGTGTGCCCGTACTCGAACGCCACCCGTGGCAACGTCGAGGTCACGCTGACGCTGGTCGACTGACCCGCGGGCACGACCGTGACGCCGAGGAGGCGCGCCCCGACCACCCGGGGCGCGCCTCCTCCCGTCTCGTCCCACCCCGCTAGGCTCGACCAATGGCACTCGACAGTCCCCTCGGGGCGGACAGCCCCCTCAGCAGCACCGACCGCGACGCGATCGACGAGCTCACCGGCATCCGTCAGAGCATCGACAACATCGACGCGGCCCTGGTGCACCTGCTGGCCGAACGGTTCAAGTTCACCCAGTCGGTCGGTCACCTGAAGGCCGCCGCCGGCATGCCGGCCAGCGATCCCGAGCGCGAGCGCGTGCAGATCCAGCGCCTGCGTCAGCTCGCCGAGGAGAGCCGCCTCGACCCGGCCTTCGCCGAGAAGTTCCTGAACTTCATCGTCGGCGAGGTCATCCACCACCACGAGCGCATCGCCAACGGCACCGAGCCGTCCGGCTCCGGCCGGGCCTGAGCCGATGAGCCTGCCCGAGACGCCGGCCACCACGCCGTCCCTCGACCCGTCCGCCGTCCCCGCACCCGTCTCGGCGCCGCCCTTGACGGCGCCGCAGCGCCTCTACGTCGGGTCGTACACGGCGACCAGCGGCGGCCGCGGGGCGGGCATCACCGTCCTGGAGCGGGCGGCGCCCGGATCGCCCTGGCAGGCCGCGCAGGTCGTCGAGGCCGACGACCCCTCGTTCCTCGCCCTGGCCGACGGCGCCCTCCACGCCGCGTCCGAGACCGCCGAGGGCCGCGTCCTGTCGTACACGGTCTCGGCGGGCGTCCTCGTCGCGGCGAGCAGCGCCTCCTCCGGCGGCTCGTCGCCGTGTCATCTGACGGTCGACCCGGTCTCGGGCGCGCTCGTCGTCGCGAACTACGTCGGCGGCAGCGTCGGCGTGCTCGCCGACGACGCCTCGCACCCCAGCCGGGTGACGCGCACCGTCGGCCTCCCCGTCGGGCACGGGCCCGTGCTCGACCGGCAGGAGCGGCCGCACGCCCATCAGGCGATCCCGACCCCGTGGGGCTCCGTGCTGGTCAGCGATCTCGGCACCGACCGGTTGATCGAGTTCGTGATCGATCCGATCACTCTCGACCCCGAGCAGGTCGCGGTCCACCCCCTGCCGAGCGGCTCCGGGCCGCGGCACCTCGACTGGCTGGGCGACCGCCTGGTCGTCGTCGGCGAGCTCGACGCGCGTCTGCACGTACTCCGTCGGGTCGGCGAGAAGCTCGTCGTCGACCACTCCGTCGAGGTCTTCGAGGGCGCGTCGTCGACACCGGGCGTGCTGCCGTCGCACCTGGCCGTCGACGCCGGCCGCGTCTACGTGGCGATCCGCGGACGCGACACGATCAGCGTCTTCGCGGGTGCGGGCGAACGGCTCGAGTTCGTCGGCGAGGCGCCGTGCGGCGGCGAGTGGCCGCGGCACTTCGCGATCACCCCCGGCGTGCTCTACTGCGCCAACCAGGCCTCCGACACGATCTCGGTGCTGCCGCTCGACCCCGAGACGGGTCTGCCGGGCGCACCGCTCGACGTCTTCTCGATCGGCAGCCCGGCCTGCATCGTCGCGGGCTGAGCGGGCTGAGCGGGCTGAGCGGGCTGAGCGGGCTGAGCGGGCTGAGCGGCTGAGCGGGCCGAGCGGCCGAGCGGCCGAGCGGCTGAGCGGCTGAGCAGTCGCGGGCCGTTCGGCCGCGGTCAGCGCGGGGCGGCGAGGCGCTGCAGCACCGCCACGACCTCGTCGATCGCGGCTCGCGGGCTGTCCGGTCGACCGGTGCCGGCCGTCGCGAACTGGCCCGGGGTGAAGTAGAGGCCGTCCGAGACGAGAGAGACGACACGGGCGACGGCGGGATCGCCCACGGCGGCGAGGACCACGTCGTACCAGCGCTCCTGCATCGCGGTGAGGGCGTCGACCGCCCGCGGCCACCGCCCGCTCGTCGCGAGGTTCGCCACGGCCGTGATGCACCGGTCGAACGGAGCCTCGGCGAGGACGGGCGCGGGCGACGACGTGCGGATGAAGTAGTCGACCGGGCCGTCGGGCGCCGCAGTCATCCGGGCGACGTCGTCGTCGACGAGGCCCGTCAGCCGCTCGATCAGGCCGTCGACGAGCGCCTCCCTGCTGGGGAAGTGATAGAGCAGGCCGCCCTTCGAGACGCCGGCGGCCGCGGCGACGGCGTCGAACGTCGCGGCTCGCTCACCGCCGTCGACGACGAGCAGTTCGAAGGCGTCGAGCATGTTCTCGCGGGCTGACGGTCGGGGACTCATTCTGTTACTGTACCGTCCAGACGGTTTACTGTACCGTCTGGACGGTCGGGGCCCGTGCCTCCGTCTTCCGCCGTCGTCCCCCTCGTCAGAACCGAAAGCGATCCCGCACCATGGCCACCGCCTCCTCGATCCCCGTCACGACCACCGGCCCGCGGGCCGGTGCGCGGCAGTGGGCCGCCCTCGTCGTGCTGATGCTGCCGGTGCTGCTGGTCTCGATCGACAACACGGTGCTCAGCTTCGCCCTGCCCGAGATCTCGACGGCCCTGCGTCCGAGCGCCGCGAACCAGCTCTGGATCGTCGACGTCTACTCGCTCGTCCTCGCCGGGCTGCTCGTCGCGATGGGCTCGCTCGGCGACCGTTTCGGGCGTCGCCGGCTGCTGCTGATCGGCGCCTCCGGCTTCGCCGCGGTCTCGGTGCTCGCCGCGTTCTCGCCGAACGCCGAGTCGCTCATCGCGGCGCGCGCCGTGCTCGGCTTCTTCGGGGCCATGATCATGCCGGCCACCCTGTCGCTGCTCCGCAGCACCTTCACCGATCGCGACCAGCGTCGCCTCGCGATCGCGATCTGGGCGAGCGGGTTCGCGGCCGGCTCGGCGCTCGGGCCCATCGTCGGCGGCGTGCTGCTCGAGCACTTCGCCTGGGGGGCGGTGTTCCTCATCGCGGTGCCGGTGCTCGTCCCGCTGCTCGTGCTGGCGCCGATCCTGGTGGTCGAGAGCCGCGACCCGAACCCCGGCCCCTTCGACCTCGTCTCGGTGCTGCTGTCGCTCTCGGCGATGGCCCCGGTGGTCGCGTCGATCAAGCTGCTCGCCACGCACGGCCCCGGGCTCGACGTCGCCGCGCTGGCCGTGGTCGGCGTCGTGTCGGGCTGGCTGTTCGTCCGCCGGCAGCTGCGGCGCGAGCGTCCGCTGCTCGACGTCCGGCTGTTCGCGAACCCGGTGTTCGCCGGGTCGGTGGTCGTCAACCTGCTCGCCATCACCGCGCTGGTCGGCTTCCTCTTCTTCACGACGCAGCACCTGCAGCTCGTCGTGCAGCTGCGCCCGCTGCACGCGGCCCTGATGCTGCTGCCCGGTCTCGTCGTCATGATCGTGGCGGGCCTCGCCGTCGTGCCGCTCGTGCGTCGGGTGGCGCCCCGGTCGATCGTGGCCGTCGGGCTCGGTGCGGCCGCGGTCGCCTACGCGGCCGTCTGGCTCGCCGGGGCCGAGGCGCCGGTCTGGACCTTCGTCGTCGCCTTCCCCCTGGTCGGCCTCGGGGTCGGCGCGGCGGAGACCATCTCGAACGATCTGATCATCGCGGCCGTCCCCGCGAACCGGGCGGGCGCCGCCTCGGCGGTGTCCGAGACCGCGTACGAGGTCGGGGCGGTGCTCGGCACCGCGGTGCTCGGCAGCATGCTGACGGCGATCTACCGCGGCACGCTGGTCGTCCCGGTCGACGTCCCCGCCGAGGCCGGCGCGGCGGCCCGGGAGACGCTGGGAGGCGCGGCGTCGGCAGCCGCGGACCTCGACGGCCCGGTCGCGCAGCGGCTCCTCGACGCCGCGACCCACGCGTTCGACGCGGGCCTGGTGGCGACGGCCGGGGTCGGCGCCGGTGTCATGGTGCTGGCCGTCGTCGTCGCGCTCGTCGCCCTGCGGCGCGCGTCGGCGCACGACTGATCGGCGGCGGAGCGCCCGCCCCCCGGGTGACGCGCGACCGGGGACCGCGGTCTCCCCGAGCGGGTGTCATGCCGTCGGCGGCGTCGGTCCGCACGGGTAAAGTGGTGCCGTTCCACCCCGACACGTCAGGAGTCCCATGTCGCGCACCGTCCGACTCGCCGCCATCCCCGGCGACGGCATCGGCCCCGAGGTCGTCGCCGAGGCGCTGAAGGTGCTCGAGGTCGCGGTCGGCGACGAGGCGACGTTCGAGGTCACCGAGTTCCACCTGGGCGCGGGGCGGTATCTCGAGACGGGCGACATCCTCACCGACGACGACCTCGCGGCCGTGGCGTCCCACGACGCCATCCTCCTGGGCGCCGTCGGCGGAGACCCGCGAGACCCGCGCCTCCGGGGCGGCATCATCGAACGCGGCCTGCTGCTGAGGCTCCGCTTCGCGCTCGACCACTACGTCAACCTGCGGCCGACCACGGTCTACCCCGGCGTCCCGTCGCCCCTCGCCGATCCGGGCGAGGTCGACTTCGTGGTCGTCCGCGAAGGCACCGAGGGGCCCTACGTGGGCAACGGCGGGGCCCTGCGCCAGGGCACCCCGCACGAGATCGCGAACGAGGTCAGCGTCAACACCGCCTACGGCGTCGAACGCGTCGTCCGGTTCGCCTTCGAGAAGGCGCAGAGCCGTCGCGGTCGTCTGACCCTGGTGCACAAGACCAACGTGCTCGTCTTCGCGGGCGGCCTCTGGCAGCGCACGGTCGACGCGGTCGCGACCGAGTACCCCGACGTCGCGGTCGACTACCAGCACGTCGACGCCGCCACCATCCACCTCGTCGTCGACCCGTCGCGGTTCGACGTCATCGTCACCGACAACCTGTTCGGCGACATCCTCACCGACCTGGCCGGCGCCATCAGCGGCGGCATCGGTCTCGCGGCCTCGGGCAACATCAACCCCGACGGCGCGTTCCCCAGCATGTTCGAGCCGGTGCACGGATCGGCCCCCGACATCGCCGGCCAGCAGAAGGCCGACCCCACGGCGGCGATCCTCTCCGTGTCGCTGCTGCTCGACCACCTGGGCCTGCCCGAGGCGGCGGCACGCGTCACCGCCGCGGTCGAAGGCGACATCGCCGACCGGGCGACCCGCGCCTCCTCGGCCGACCCCCGCGGCACGTCCGAGATCGGCTCGGCCATCGCCGACCGGGTCCGCGCCTCGACCTCGACCTCCTCCGTCCGAAGGGCATCATGACCACCACCGACAACGCCCCCGCCTCGGGCGACACCCCGTCCGAGTTCGGACTGCAGTTCGAGCTGACGCCCTCGTCGACGGCTCGCGACGACGCCGAGCGCGAGGTCATCCTCTCCGACCCGGGCTTCGGCAAGCACTTCACCGACCACATGGTCACCATCGACTGGAGCCTCGACGCCGGCTGGCACGATGCGTCGGTGCACCCCTACGGACCCCTGCAGCTCGATCCGTCGGCATCGGTGCTGCACTACGCGCAAGAGATCTTCGAGGGGCTGAAGGCCTACCGGCACGCCGACGGCTCGGTCTGGTCGTTCCGTCCCGACGCGAACGCCCGTCGTCTGCAGCGCTCGGCGCGGCGTCTGGCCCTGCCCGAGCTCAGCACCGACGACTTCGTCGAGTCGATCCGGCAGATCGTCCGGGCCGACCTCGACTGGGTGCCCTCCGCGCCCGAGACGAGCCTCTACCTCCGGCCCTTCATGATCGCGACCGAGGCCTTCCTGGGCGTGCGCGCGGCGCAGGAGGTCGCCTACCACGTGATCGCCAGCCCGGCCGGCGCGTACTTCACGGGCGGAGTCTCGCCGGTGTCGATCTGGCTGACCACGAACTACGCGAGGGCGGGCAAAGGAGGCACGGGCGCGGCCAAGACGGGCGGCAACTACGCCTCGTCCCTGCTCCCGCAGCAGGAGGCCTACGAGAACGGCTGCCAGCAGGTGCTGTTCCTCGACTCGTCCGAGAGCAACTACATCGAGGAGCTCGGCGGCATGAACGTCGTGCTCGTCAAGAAGGACGGCACGCTCGTCACGCCCGACAGCGACTCGATCCTCGAGGGGATCACCCGCGACTCGATCCTCGAGCTGGCCGAGGCGCGCGGGCACCGGGTCGAGCGTCGACGCGTCACGATCGACGAGTGGCGCGACGGCGTGGCCGGCGGCGACATCGTCGAGGTGTTCGCCTGCGGCACGGCCGCGGTGGTCGTCCCGATCGCCGAGCTGAAGGGCGAGGGGATCCACATCGGATCTCCCGCGGCGGAGGGCGGCGAGCTCACCATGTCGCTGCGCGCCGAACTGACCGACATCCAGTACGGCCGCCGTCCGGATGTCCACGGATGGATGACGAGGCTCGACGCATGAAGATCGCACGGTTCGCCACCCCCGGCGAGGACCCCCGCTACGGCATCGTCGACGAGCGCGAGCTGATCGTGCTGGCGGGCGACCCGATGTACAGCGGCTACGAGACGACCGGCGAGCGGGTGTCGCTCCGATCGGCCAAGCTGCTCGCCCCCGTGATCCCGCGCTCCAAGGTCGTCGGCGTCGGGCTCAACTACCACGACCACGCCGACGAACTGGGCCAGACCCCTCCCGAGGCGCCGCTGCTCTTCATCAAGCCGAACACGACGGTGATCGGCTTCGGCGACTCGATCCAGCTGCCCCCCGATGTCGGCCAGGTCGATTTCGAGGGCGAGCTCGCCATCGTCATCGGGTCGATCGCCAAGCGCGTCAAGGCGGAGGACTTCCAGGACGTGGTCTTCGGCTACACGATCGCGAACGACGTCACGGCGCGCGACGTGCAGAACCGCGACGGTCAGTGGACGAGGGCCAAGGGCTACGACACGTTCCTGCCGCTCGGGCCCTACATCGAGAACGAGCTCGACTGGACCGACGCGACCATCGAGACGCGTGTCGACGGCGAGGTCATGCAGCGCGAGTCGACCCTGCAGATGATCCACAAGATCCCGCAGCTGATCGAGTACATCACCGATGTCTTCACATTGCTGCCCGGCGACGTCATCCTGACCGGGACACCGGCCGGCATCGGGCCCTTCACCGCGGGTCAGACCGTCGAGGTCGCGATCTCCGGCATCGGTTCGCTGATCAACCCCGCCAAGAACCGCGTCTAGAGCGCTCTCGCCGTGACCCCGAACCCGACCGCCGCGCCTCGACGCGCGCCGTGGATCCCCGGGGTCGGGGTGGCGGGACTCGCGCTCGGGGTCGCCTGGCTGATCCATCTGCTGGTGCCGACGGTGCCGATCCTCACCGGCTGCGTCGTGCTCGGCATCGTCGTCGCGCAGATCCGACCGATCCGACCGGCCGTCGACGGGCCGCTGGCCGCGGGGCTCACCCTCTCGGCCAAGCGACTGCTCCGCATCGGGGTCGTCCTGCTCGGGCTCAAGCTCAGCCTGATCGACGTGGCCGGACTCGGCTGGATGACCGTCGTCGTGGTCGTCGCCATCCTCGGTGCGACCTTCGCCGTGACCTGGGCTCTCGGCCGATGGGCTCGACTGCCCGGGGATCAGCCCCTGCTCCTGGCGGCCGGCTTCTCGATCTGCGGGGCGTCGGCGATCGGTGCGATGAGCGCCGTGACCCGTGATCGCGGACGCGACGCGGCGACGCCGGTGGCCCTCGTCACCCTGTGCGGCACCGCGGCGATCGCGGTGCTGCCGCCTCTCGCCTCCGCTCTCGGTCTGACCGATCTGCAGTTCGGGGCGTGGACGGGTGCCAGCGTGCACGACGTCGGTCAGGTCGTCGCGACCGCTCAGACCGCGGGCGCATCGGCGCTCGCCATCGCCATCGTCGTCAAACTCACCCGGGTCGTCATGCTCGCACCGGTGGTCGCGATCACCTCCCTCGTGATCCGACGCCGGGGTGGCGACGTCGGCGCCCGGCCCCCGATCGTCCCGCTGTTCGTGGTCGGATTCCTCGCGGCGGTGCTCGTCCGGACGCTCGTCCCGGTCCCCGGAACGGTGCTCGAGATCGCCGACATCGTGCAGACGGTCCTGCTCGGCATGGCGTTGTTCGGTCTCGGCACGGGCATCCGGTTCGAGAAGCTCGTCGCGACGGGTGGCCGAGCCGTCGCCGTCGGACTGGCCTCGTGGATCTTCATCGCGGTCGTCTCGCTGGTCGCGGTCCGCGCGCTCCCTCTGGCCTGAGCCGATCGATCGGCCGATCGACCGGCCGTTCCGTCGCGCCGATCGCTCGCGCCCTTCGCCGCCGACGGTCGCCGCCCTCGATCGGCGTCGCCCACGCGGGGACGTCCCGGGAGGCGCGCCCCCTCCCCGCGAGAGAGCCCCCCCCCTCGATGGCGGCGGCCCGTTTCGCCGGCGTACTCCGATCGCGTGAACCATCCGGGGGTCATCACCGTGCAGGGCTGAAGCCGGGAGCCCCGCGTCACAACCGAACCGGACCCGGGCGAACCCATCGCGACCGACCGTGGGAGTGGCATCTCGATGCTCGTCGATCAGCTCGTGGCGGGATGCTCATGTGCCCC